>DVJY01000049.1 GCA_018716485.1 Candidatus Scybalocola faecipullorum | reverse complement strand
GTACAATGAAACAGATTATTTTAACCGGCGACCGGCCTACCGGCCGCTTACATGTAGGGCATTATGTCGGCTCGCTGAAAGAACGGGTAAGACTGCAGAATGCCAACATTTACGACCAAATTTATATCATGATCGCTGATGCTCAGGCATTGACAGACAACGCGGAGCATCCGGAAAAAGTCCGTCAAAATATTCTTCAGGTAGCGCTTGACTATCTGGCCTGCGGCATTGACCCTGAAAAATCTACTATTTTTATTCAGTCTATGATTCCAGAACTGACGGAACTGACATTTTATTATATGAACCTTGTGACTGTCGCACGTGTACAGCGCAATCCGACGGTCAAGGCAGAAATCAAGCAGCGCAATTTTGAAGCCAGCATCCCTGTGGGATTTTTCTGCTATCCGATCAGCCAAGCTTCCGATATCACTGCATTTGGCGCCACTGCTGTGCCGGCCGGCGAGGATCAGGAGCCGATGCTGGAACAGTGCCGTGAAATTGTCCGCAAGTTCAATGAAGTTTACGGAGAGACACTGGTTGAGCCGCATATTATCCTGCCTTCCAATCAGGCATGTCTGCGTCTGCCGGGCATCGACGGCAAAGCAAAAATGAGCAAATCTCTTGGAAATTGTATTTACCTTTCCGATGAACCGGAGGAAATTAAGAAAAAAGTCATGTCCATGTTTACTGACCCGACACATCTGCGCAAAGAAGACCCGGGACATACAGAGGGCAATCCGGTATTTATTTACTTGGATGCTTTTTCAAAGCCGGAACATTTTGCCGAATTTCTGCCGGAGTACAGCGGCCTTGAAGAATTAAAAGACCATTACCGCAGAGGCGGCCTTGGCGATGTCAAAGTCAAAAAATTCCTCAACAACGTTTTGCAGGAAGAACTGGGGCCGATCCGTGAACGCCGCAAAGCATGGGAGCAGCGTCTGCCGGATGTGTATGAAATATTAAAAGAAGGCACAAAAACCGCGAGAGCTGTCGCTGCCCAAACAATGGCCGATGTCCGTCACGCCATGCGTATTGATTATTTTGATCATGACAATTTACTTAAATAATACGCTGCGGTCAGTTGGGATTTTTTCTTGACTTTAAAAATTTTTTTGTTATAATCTATTGTGCAAACGGGGCAGGCGCATGTCTGCATATCACAATAGAAATAAGTCTTTAAGGCGTAGTCTATTTGTATAGGCTGCGCCTTTATTTTTTTGCAATAGACCCGGCAAACAGCACATTGGTTTATAGTTACAAAGGAGGAAGACAATAATGCCAAAAACAAAATTTCAGGAATTTATTTACGGCGTGCTGATGACTTTTTTTATGGTGCTCGCCATGGAACTTTATAATGCGGGAATGCGCAATGGCGGCCTGACTTATGACGCAATTCCATCGGCCCTTTTGGAGATGCGCTTTATGTTCCCGATATGCTTTGTGATGGGATTTTTCTTTATTGACCGTCTGGCTCCGAAAATCGCCTTCAAGATGGTTACGCCCGGCGAAGATAAGCCGATCATCGTCACCACGGTAAGAGCATGTGTCACCGTGGCATTTATGTGTCCGATCATGAGCTTTTGGGCAACATTGATTTTCAAACACGCCGGTATCAACTTTATTCCGGCATGGCTCCAGACGATTGCCTGCAATTTTCCGATGGCCTTTTTCTGGCAGGTATTTTACTGCGGACCGCTCGTTCGTTTTCTTTTCCGAAAATTGTTTCGCGTGCCGTCTGCTTCTAAGTAATATTTGCCTGAATCATTTTCACAATCAAAAAGCTCTGAACAGTGTCAACGCTTTAAGCATTGCCTGTTCAGAGCTTTTTATTTACAAATTAAATCATATTTATGAAGCAAAGTTTCCTGTATACAACTGATAATATTTGCCTTTTGCCGCAATCAGATCGTCGTGGGTGCCGCGTTCAATAATGCGGCCCTGTTCCATAACCATAATACAATCGGAGTTCTTGACAGTTGAAAGACGATGGGCGATAACAAAAGTTGTACGGCCTCTCATGAGGGCATCCATACCGGCCTGAACAAGTTTTTCAGTACGCGTATCAATGGAAGATGTTGCCTCATCAAGAATCAGCGCCGGCGGGTCCGCAACAGCCGCGCGGGCGATTGCCAGAAGCTGACGCTGGCCTTGGCTTAAGTTGGAGCCGTCACCGGTCAGCATCGTCTGATAGCCGTCGGGCAGGCGGCGGATAAATCCGTCCGCATTGGCAAGTCTTGCCGCGCCGATACATTCCTCATCAGTAGCATCCAAATTGCCATAACGGATATTTTCCATGACTGTTCCTGTAAACAGGTGGGTATCCTGAAGAACCATTCCTAAACTGCGGCGCAGATCGGCCTTTTTAATCTTATTGATATTAATGCCGTCGTAGCGTATTTTACCATCCGCAATATCATAAAACCGGTTGATCAAGTTTGTGATTGTCGTCTTTCCGGCACCGGTAGCGCCGACGAAAGCAATTTTTTGTCCCGGCTTGGCCCACAGACTGATATTATGCAGAACAATCTTGTTGTCTGTATATCCAAAGTCTACATCATCGAAAACAACGCCGCCTTCCTGACGTGTATAAGTTACAGTGCCTTCTGCTTTATGAGGATGTTTCCATGCCCATATATTCGTTCTTTCAGGCGCTTCTCTCAACTGGCCGTTTTCATCTTCCTCCGCATTGACAAGTTCTACATAGCCATCATCTGTCTCCGGCGTCTGATCCATCAAATCGAATACACGCTGTGCGCCGGCTGCCGCGTTAACAACAAAGTTTATCTGCTGGCTGACCTGAGTAATCGGATTTGTAAAACTCTTATTCAAACCTACAAAAGTGACGACCGTACCGATCGTGACACCGGCCAGTTCATTAATACCGAGAATCGCGCCTACAATAGCCACAAGAGCATAGCTGATCCAGCCAATGTTGGCATTGACAGGCATCAGAAGGTTAGCATAACTGTTTGCCTTATTGGCGCTGTTCCTGAGTGCTTCGTTGACTTTATGGAAATCATCCATAGCCGCCTGTTCATGGCAGAACACTTTGACTACTTTCTGTCCATCAAGCATTTCTTCGATAAAACCGTCGACCGCACCGAGATCGATCTGCTGGCGGATATAATATTTACCGGAAAGCCTTGAAAAGTTTGCTGTCACTAAAAGCATAACAACAGCTGTTAAAACAGAAATGATTGTCAGCACAGGATTTAAAATAATCATTGTCACCAGTGTTGCCACCATAGAAATCACCGAGTTAATAATCTGAGGAATACTCTGACTGAGCAGCTGTCTCAATGTATCAACATCGTTTGTGTACACGGACATAATATCACCGTGGGCATGTGTATCAAAATATTTGATCGGCAGCGCTTCCATTCTCCGGAACAGATCATCTCTGAGGTGAAGCATTGTGCCCTGACTCACATTAACCATAATTCGGTTATATGTAAATGCAGTAAGTACACCGACGCCCATAATACATGCCAGACGGACAAGATTGGAAGCCAGCCCGCTGAAATCTTTGGATCCGTTGGCAAGCATCGGCGTAATATAATCATCTACCAGGGTCTGCGGGAAGGTCGCGCCGATAACCGTTGTAATGGCCGTCGCCAAAATACAGACGATGACAAAGAAAAACGGGATTTTATAATAATGCAGCATATATCGGATAACCCGGCTGATCAGCTTTGTCGCTGTCGTAACTTCAGGTCTGGATTTTTTACGATTCATAGTTCATGTCCTCCTTCCTTATTTACGCAGGCTGGTCGAAATCGCCGCTGCCTTCAAGCTGTGAATTGTAAATATCGGCGTAAATGGCGTTATTCTTCAGCAAGTTTTCATGGGTGTCAAAAGCGTTGATTTTTCCATCTTCCATCACAAGAATACGATCTGCGGACTGAACACTGGAAATACGCTGTGCAATAATAATTTTTGTTGTTCCCGGAATCTTCTGAGCAAATGCCGCACGTATTTTCGCATCAGTTGCTGTATCTACGGCGCTTGTTGAATCATCCAAAATGAGTACTTTCGGTTTTTTCAAAAGCGCGCGGGCAATACAAAGTCTTTGTTTTTGTCCGCCGGATACGTTATTGCCGCCGCGCTCAATATGGGTCTCATAGCCTTCCGGCATACGGTCGATAAATTCATCGGCACATGCTGCCTGACATGCTTCAATGCACTCCTCTTTTGTCGCATCCGGATTGCCCCAGCGAAGATTATCAAGGATCGTCCCTGAAAACAGGGTGTTTTTCTGAAGCACTACAGATACCTGATTTCTAAGCACTTCTGTGTCATATTGACGGACATCCACGCCGCCCACACATACCGAACCTTCATTGACATCATACAGACGGCAGATCAGATTCACAAGGCTGCTCTTGCCTGAACCGGTACCTCCGATGACACCGATGGTTTCACCGCTCTTAATGTGCAGATCAATATCAGACAGAGAATTTTTTCCGCTGCCCTGTTTATAAGCAAATGACACATGATTAAAATCAATCCGGCCGTCTGCAACTTCCATTACCGGATTTTCCGGATCCGTCAGATCCGGTTTTTCAGTAAGCACTTCGCTGATACGGCGGATACTTGCCAAAGACATACTGATCATAACAACGACCATGGAAAGCATCATAAGGCTCATCAGCAAAGCCATAATATAACTGAACAGACTGGTCAGATCACCGGTTGTCATTGAGCCGCCGACTATAAACTGGGCGCCGAACCATGATACGGAAATAATACAGAAATAAACAGCGACCATCATGGCCGGGTTGTTAAAGGCAAGAAGGCCTTCTGCCTTAACAGACAGATCATAAAGCATTTTAGAAGCTTTTGAGAATTTGGCATTTTCATAGTCTTCACGCACGAATGCTTTAACGACACGGATGGCCGTCACATTTTCCTGAACACTGGCATTTAAATCATCATATCTGCGGAAAACCTGATTAAATATTCTGAGTGTGACAACCATGATCGATCCGATGACAATAATAAGGAAGACAACGGCAATCAAAAACATGGCACTCAAATGCGGACTGATAATCAGACACATCGTATAGCTGAAAATAAGATTCAACGGCGCGCGGACAGCGACACGGATGCACATCATAAATGCATTCTGCACGTTGGTGATATCTGTTGTCATACGGGTTACCAGACCGGGTACACTGAATTTGTCGATGTTTGAAAATGAAAATGTCTGTATATTGGCGTAAATCGCCTCCCGCAGATTGGCTGCGAGACCTGATGCCGCACCGGCAGCATTTTTACCGGCAAATGCGCCGAAAAACAAGCTTAAAAAGGCCATGATAACCATAATGGCACCATAGCGGTATACTGCAGGCAGATTGCCGACTGAGATACCCTTGTCTATGATCATGGCAGTGATAAACGGCATCAGTATTTCCATAATAACTTCTAGGGCGGTCAAACCGATACAAAGAAAGGTCTCCCGCTTATACTGTTTCAGCTGCTGTAAAACTTTCCTCACTGTAACATAACCTCCTGCTATTTGTATTTAGTCTTTCCTTATTATTAAATCACATTTTTCCTTGAATTGAAAATGAAAAAATGGTATTATTAATGATGAAAATGCAATAATAGCAGGAGGGAGTCCATCTTATGAATACACAGCAGCTCGAAACCTTTGTACAGGTCGCCGAACACCTTAATTTTGCAAGAGCCGCCGAATCACTGAACATTACCCAATCCGCCGTTTCACGCCAGATTCATTCCCTGGAGGACGAACTTGGCATAAAACTTCTGCACCGGACAACGCGGACAGTCATTCTCACACCGGAAGGACTCAGCTTTCTTGAGGATTCCAAATACATTCTCGGACGGCTAAAATTCGCCACCGCCAAAATCCAGCATCATACAGATTCAAATATACAAATATTATCCATAGGCTGCGGCAACGAGATGTACCTTGATTACCTTTATAAAATTCTTAATATATGCAGAAGAGAAATCCCTTCATTCCATCCTTTTTTGCGCGTCATTTCACACCGTTCATTGCTCAACCTGTTTTATCAGGGAGATATTGACATTCTTCTGGGATTTAAAGATGACGTTCCGATGAAAGATGAAATCATCTTCACCGAACTTTTCCTTGTGCCCCTATGCTGCGCTCTGCCCATCGGCCATAAGTACGCAGACCAGAAATTCATCAACACACAGAATCTGCTTTCAGAAAAACTGGTCACATGTAATTCTTTTGCTATCCCTTTAAAAGCTGCTGAACGTCAAAGGCGCCTTGCCGAATATTTGCCGCCGGCCTCCGTCTACAATTGTGAAAGCCTTCACGCTGCTCTGACACTGATCCGTTCCGGCTACGGATATTCCATACTGCCAAAAGCCAGATTTGACGATCCGTTTATCCGGTACATTCCATTGGAAAACTCGGATCTGATGCATTACGGTATTTTCTATAAAAAAGGCGCTTCCAATCCGCTTTTAAAAAAAGTCGTCTCCATCGTAAAAAATAATCTGTTCTGACGCTTAACAGGCACTAAAATAGGGCGTATGCTGCCTGCCGCCCTATTTTAATGCTTATTTTAATCTGCCGCTTCCAGCTGCGAGTACGCTTCACTGACCCATTCTCCCTGAGGCCAATTATTCAAATACCATGATGTCATTTTACCTGCTTCGGATGTCGCAGAAAGCATAAATTTGCGCTGGTTAAAAATTGCAATATATGTCGTTCCTGAATCATCGCCGGTCCACACTGTCCAGCCCGCTGCCTGAAGCGCTTCATCGACTTTAGACATGTCATCGCCCGGACAAGTACCGTACAGCAGCACATTATCTGTCCCGTCATTTCTCATGCTGAACGCATCGCCGTCCCATTCCAGATAAAACCGGTCTTTAACATAGGAATTTTCTCCTGAAAACTGCCAGCTCTCCGTCGGTTCCATGTTCAGCAGCTGAACCAACTGTGAAAAACCCTCCAGATAATCTCCGGCATCTATTGCCTGCGCTGAGGATTCTGTCTCGGTCTGAGCCGCAGTCTCAGAAATACTTTCGCTTTCCGTCTCAGTTTCGGCGGCGCTCTCACTTTCCGCAGTAGTTTCTGCAACCGTTTCGCTTTCTGCAACCGTTTCAGCCAAAGCGGCCGTTTCATCGGAATTTGTATCCTCCGCCTGACAGCCGGTGATACCCAAACAGCATATTATTGAGGCTGTCAACAGCCATCGATGCCATTTTTTCATGGTTCTTGTCTCCTTTCCCTCCTCATAGCATCTTTTCAACAAAAGGTTTTGTAATTTCATAAATAGAGTACGGGGCATGATAAACATTGGCAATCCGCATCGCTTCTTTTTGCTTTTCTGTCGCCGTTGTATAAGGGTAAACGCCAAACAAAAACGGAAAAAATGCATAAATAAAACCCTGAATATCATCGGCAGCCATACTTGGGAAAAATTTTTCCAAACACTGTACTATTGCGTTTATCGCTCCGGAAAATACCTTTTTAAATTCCACAAGATTTTCCATACGGCTGCATCCTTCCATATCATAAAGATTCATTGACATTAATTTGAGCATACATCCCCGTTTTTCCAGTGAACGAGCAAGTGCATCTGCAAATTCTTCGACAGACATTGTGTCATTTTCCATCATCATTTCTTTAATATCCGCAATCCAGCATTCATGCTCTCTCTGAAGCAATGCCAGAAATATTTCCTCTTTTGTCTGAAAATAGTTATAAATTGACGTGCGGGTAAAAGATGTCTCCGCCCCAATATCACGAATGGTAATATCTTTAAATCCCATTGTTTCATAAAGCTTTGCGCAGGCATTGATAATTTCTTCTTTTCTGGCATTGGTTAATGCTTCTGATCCTTTTGGCATAACTGTCCCTTCTTTCCCTGCAGGAATTTTTTTGAATGACCCGGGCAAAAAACGGCCAATCGTACATTTATTATAGTAATTTCATGACACTGTGTCAAACACAAAGAATCGGATAGGGAAACCAAATCCCTATCCGACTGATTGCACATCAAAATCAATTTTCCGTCAATACACGCTTAACCCATTCTGCAGCATTGCCGCCGTTTAAAAGCTGCCCTTTTCCCCAAACTGCATCAGGGCAATGGTCCTGCAAGCTTTTCTCGGCCCGTTCTATGCCGCTGCCTCCGGAAGTTGCAAACGGAATTAATGTTTTTCCCGAAAAATCATAGCTTTCCAAAAATGTATCTATAATCCGGGGTTCTACATACCACCAGATCGGGAATCCTATGAATATACAGTCATACTGCGCCATATTTTGCACCGGCTGCGCGATTGCCGGACGGCATGCCGGGTCATTCATTTCAATTGTACTCCGGCTCTTTTTATTCATCCAGTTTAAATCCGCATCCGTATACGGTTCCTGAGGACGGATTTCATACAGATCCGCACCTGCGGCCTCCGCCATCACTTTTGCTGTGCGGGCTGTCACGCCGCTGGCAGAAAAATACGCTATCAATGTTTTCTTATTCATTTTTGCCACTCCATTTCCTTTATTCAGGACGCAGCATGGCAAAACCGCTCCCTGTGAGATTAGGCGGTTTACGCCATACTTTCCTTCAAAATCTCAACAATTTCATCATGGTTCAAAACTTTATATCCGCCGGACATGATCAAAGTACCGTCTGCAATGCCTTCAATCATATCTTCAGTTGCTCCAAGTTCTGAAATGTTCATCACAAGTCCCAGTTCGCGCATCCAGTTTTCCATGGCTGCCAAACCTTCCTGTGCTGTCTGCTCATCTGTCTTGCCTGCCGGATCAACATTCCACACATTCACGGCGAAACGTTTAAATTTCTGTACGCCATAAGGCAAAATGTGACGGTAGTAAGGCAATGATACAGCTGCCAGTGTCATACCGTGTGTCGCATTTGTATATGCGCCGACAGACTGACCCAGCATATGTACCATCCAGTCTGTAGACTTTCCGCGTGAAACCAGTGTGTTCAGCGCCCATGTTGCCGCCCGCATAATATTGCTTCTCGCTTCATAATCAAGCGGGTTTTTATTGGCGATCCGGCTTGCATAAATCACTGAACGCATCAGCCCTTCACTGATGTAATCGCTTGTATTATCATCCTCGCCTGAAAAATACTGCTCGCAAATATGATTGAAAATATCATAAATTCCGGATACCATCTGATAATGCGGCAGTGTCAGCGTATATTTTGGATTCAAAACGGCAAACTTAGGCATGATTTTCTCATCTGCAAAAACATGGCCGATTTTCTGCTTTGTCTTAGGATTGGTAATGACCGCGCCTGCATTCATCTCCGAACCTGTACCTACCATTGTCAGTACGCAGCCTACCGGCAGCGTTTCACAGGAAGGTTCTTCAAACCGTACATAGTATTTTTCCCAAGGATCTTCTTCGCAGTTTACAGAAACTGAAACAGCCTTGGCATAATCGCAGACAGAACCGCCGCCTACAGCCAGCAGCAAATCCGCATGATGATCACGGGCAATTTTTACGCCTTCATACAATTTATCTACTGTAGGATTCGGCATAACGCCGGAAATCTCCGCCACCTTCTTTTTATTCTGATTTAAAATAGCGACAACCTCATCATAAATCCCATTTTTCTTAATAGAACCGCCGCCATAAATCAGCACCATATTATCGCCGTACTTTGGCAACTCTGTATTTAAAAACTTCAGTGAATCCTCCCCAAAATAAAGCTTTGTCGGATTACAATACGAAAAATTACCTAACATAAAAATCCTCCTTTGGTCATTTGCGCGGGTGATAAAATTTCCTGAACAAAATTTATATCCCCGGCTTGATTTGTTCTGACACTATGTCAGCATATATAATATACCATTGTTCTGACACTGTGTCAATATATTTAAGAATTTTCCGATCATCCGATTTCATATACATCTCTCAGGTTCATGTGATACGATTGAATCTATCGGTTTATACAACCGATTATATTATCCGGTAATTACAATCGGTCAAGAGCTTTTGGGAAAAATTTTAAGAAAAAAATCCGGAAACCGAAACCTGCGCGGCGGCAGGCCCGATTCCCGGAAAATCGTTATCATCCGTATCGTATGTTCATTCTGTTTTCTGTTAACATTTGATACCTTCCATTTGGGTATCAAGGACATAACGGCTTTTTAAAGCCTTTATCTTATCCATATGCGGCTGATCTAAGTGCCGTATCTGGTCTTCTTCTTTCTCCCATTTTTCCAATATACATAATTCATCGCTTTTATCCACCGGATAATAATAGTCATACCCGAGACAGCCTTTTTCCCGGCGGATCTCCTCCAATACGCCGCACTCTTTCGTCGAGTAGACTTTGTCTCGACTTTTCACTTCCTTTCATTTCAAATTTCTTTGCGATGAGAGGTTCAAGTCTCAAAAGCCCCTCACAGAACCGCACGTGCCCTATTAAGGCATACGGCTCTTCAATAAG
>DVJY01000048.1 GCA_018716485.1 Candidatus Scybalocola faecipullorum | reverse complement strand
ATAATCTGTCGGATTTGGTCTTTTGCTACTGCCATAAATAAACTCCTTTTCGATAAGAATTGTCATATCTATAATTCTTACCAAAAAGGAGCTATTTTTTACCAAAGCCACAAAGTTTTTTACACTACCTCCAATTAACTAAAAAAGTTATACATTGACATCTTTTTTGTTCATAACTGTCTCGCCGTCGAGGCATTTGCAATATCCGCTGTTATATTGATGATTTATAAGCAAGTCCTTCTTTGTGTCGTTTGATGATCCGTATATTGATTGGTTAAAGTATTTCAATTTAATGTGTTATTCTAACATATCAGTTTCTGTTTTACAAGCATTTCGAAAATAGTGCGCTGATTCCTTCAGCAATCTAATAAAATCATAAGTGACACTTATGGGAAACAGAAGAAAATGAAATTGAAGATATAAACTATAGTTGCTACAGCAGTGCTCATAAGATATAATGTCAGGATAAAGGAAATATATGATGCTGCATATTTACGAGACGGAGTTCAGGAACAGGAGGGTATAATATAATGATTATCAGTGCCAGCCGCCGAACCGATATTCCGGCATACTATTCAGAGTGGATGATGAATCGGCTGTCAGAAGGATATGTTTTGGTGAGAAATCCGATGAATGCACATCAGATTTGGAAAATCAGTCTGTCACCGGATGTGGTTGACGGGATTGTATTTTGGACGAAAAATCCCGAGCCGATGCTGAAAAGATTAAAAGAACTTGACCGCTGGCCTTTTTATTTTCAATTCACATTAACCGCCTATGGGCCGGAGGCCGAAACACATTTGCCCTCGAAAAATAAAGTGATTATACCGGTATTTCAGCGGCTGTCCAAGGAAATCGGAAGAGAAAAAGTCGTCTGGCGGTATGATCCGATATTTTTCAATGACAGATATACGATGGACTATCATTGCAGATATTTTAAAGTGCTGGCGGCAAAATTGGGCGATTATACAGAAAAATGTACGGTCAGTTTTCTTGATTTTTACCGCAGTACGGTTCGAAATATGCGGACGTTAAACGTCGTTCACGAAACAAAAGCGCAGCAGATGGAACTGATGGCGCGGTTTGCCGAGATTGCCGGAACATATGGTTTCGATATCGATACGTGTGCCGAAGAAATTGATCTTGGAGAGCTTGGCATCGGACACGCCCGCTGCATTGACAAGGAAAGACTGGAACGTATCGGAAAATACCGTCTGTCTGTGAAAAAAGATGTCAATCAGCGGCCGGCCTGCGGCTGTGTCCAAAGCATTGATATCGGGACGTATCATACATGCGAAAACGGCTGTTTATATTGCTATGCCAATGACCGTTATGACACGGCAGTCAGAAATGCCCGGAGCCACCATCCGGCGTCGCCGCTTTTATTTGGAGAAATCGGCCCGGATGACATTATTAAGGAGCGGAAAATCGTATCTTGTAAAGAATATCAGATGACATTATTTGACGATGGATCAATCTGGGAAAAGGAGGAAAAATATGGCAACATTTATTTGTTATGAAAAATGCAGTACATGCCGCAAAGCTGAAAAATGGCTTCAGGACAAAGGCATAAGTTACGAAAAACGTCCGATCAGGGAGGAAAATCCGACAGCAGAGGAACTGCGCAGCTGGAAAGAAAAAAGCGGACTTCCGCTGAAACGTTTTTTTAATACAAGCGGCCAGCTTTATCGTTCCATGGGGCTGAAAGATAGATTGAAAGATATGACCGAAGATGAACAGATTCAGCTGCTGGCTTCTGACGGAATGCTCGTTAAGCGGCCGATTCTCTTATCCGGCGAACATGTACTGGTAGGATTTCGGGAAGCTCAGTGGCAGGAAGAAATATTTAAATGAAGACGACTATGTATTGAACAGCCGGCCGGTTTGGGCTGGCTGTTTTGCCGCCCTTAAAAATCTGTTCCTCAGGTAAAATTCATCCTACAGTTCTAAAGCGGGAGTGTGTATAATAGAATCATCAAAGCAATGGAGGGATCACAGTGAAATATCATATATCATACGCATGTACAAGTCATGTCGGTCATTGCAGAAGCATGAATCAGGATAATTTCATTTGTGACGGAAAATACATGGATCCTGAGAAAGAGCCCATGACCTTTCCGCTGATCGGATCTTTGACACCGGGCGTATCGCCGGTGATCGGAATTTTTGACGGTATGGGCGGAGAAGCCTGCGGCGAGATCGCATCTTTGCTGGCAGCCAGTGAGGCCGCAAAGATGGCAGGGACGGAAAGCCCTGAAAAGGATTTGAAAGCATTATGCCAGAGGATCAATGAAAAAATTTACCGATATGCAGATGAAAATGATACCGGATCCATGGGCACAACGGCAGCACTCTTGTCATTTGCAGATCATAAAATTGCGCTGTGCAATATCGGAGACAGTAAAATATTTCGATTTTCCGATCAAAGATTAGAGCAGCTTTCGGTCGATCATGTGGCCATCGGTGTGTTTGGAAGAAAACCGCCGCTGTCACAAAATCTGGGCATACCGCCGTCAGAGATGCTGATTGATCCTTATATCGCTGTCGGAAAATATCATCACAATGATGTGTATCTGATCTGCTCGGACGGCTTGACTGACATGATGTCTTTAGATGAGATTTCAGAGATTTTGGAAAAAAATACAATTGACGCGGCGCTTGAGGCGCTGCTTGATCAGGCGCTTTCCAATGGCGGCAAAGATAATATTACAATGATTTTATGTAAAATAGAACGGCAGAGTCTGCTGAAAAGAATTTTTAACTTAAAAGAAAATAGGAAGGAAGATTACAACCATGTCGGATAATATTTTAAACAATGTTTGGCCTGAATGGCAGATTGAAAAAAAGCTCGGGCGGGGTTCCTACGGCGTCGTTTATCAGGCTGTCCGCAAAGATAATCATGTGGAAAGCCATGCGGCGATTAAAGTCATTTCCATTCCGTCAGAAACTTCAGAGGTAGATTCTCTGCGCGCAGAAGGACTGGATATGAATGCCACAAGGACTTATCTGCAAGGGATTGTGAATGACTTTGTCAACGAAATCCAGCTGATGGAATCTTTAAAAGGTATTCAAAATATTGTAAGTGTGGAAGACTACAAGGTTGTGGAAAAGACGGGAGAGATTGGTTGGAATATTTACATCCGCATGGAATTGCTGACACCTTTTAATACATATATCTGTGATAAAAAGATGACCGAAAAAGAAGTCATCAAGCTTGGCACAGATATTTGCACAGCGCTTGAAATATGCAGCAGGCGCAATATTATTCATCGAGATATTAAACCTGAAAATATTTTTGTCAATGATTTCGGCGATTTCAAGCTGGGTGATTTTGGCATCGCAAGAAAACTGGAAAACATGACCGGCGGGCTGTCACAAAAAGGAACCTATAATTATATGGCGCCGGAAGTGGCCAACAGCACAACGTATGACGCCCGCGCAGACATTTATTCACTTGGTATTGTCTTATATCGTCTGCTGAATAACAACCGGCTGCCGTTTTTGGATACAGAAAAACAGCTTTTAAATCCAAATGAGCGCCGGATTGCCATGGAGCGGCGTATCAGAGGGGAAAGGCTGAAAGCGCCGTGTGAAGCTTCCCCGGCAATGGCCGAGATTGTTTTGCGCGCTTGTGCTTATGACCCGAATGTTCGTTTTCAGACGGCATCAGAGATGAAGCAGGCACTGCTTAGCGTTGCCAATGGTACATACCGGGTATCGGCGGATGATATGCTGAATCGGACAACATCTGTCCGCAAAGCGCCGGCATCCGGTGATCAGACCGTTTCTGTCCGCAGAGCGCCTGAAACAGCAAGCCGACAAAACAGCCAGACGGTTAATAACTTTGACAGACGGCCAAAGAAAAGTAAGTTTCCAAAGATTATAGCAGCAATATTGGTGATCGCGATTATTGCCGGCGCATGTGTTTGGGCTTTACCGAGACTGATCGGCGGCAGCAGTGATGGAGAAACAAACGAGTCGGTACAGGCTGCAGAGACTGTGGCCGAGACAGAGCCAGAGACAGAGCCAGAGGAAACAGATGCGCCGGAAACAGAGAGCGAGACGGCCGCAGAAACACAGGAGACACAGGTTCAGACAGAAGAAACCGGACAGACGTCTTCAGAAAGCGCCGCAGCGCAGACTGTCAGCGACACTATTGTTAAAAAGTATACAGGAACGTATAACACAGATGAGGGTGATATCAGAGATTTGAAAGGCTTTGATCTGGAAATTACCTCATATGATGATAATGGCAATGTTGAAGCTGTTTTTTCGTTTTATGGCTTAGGGACATATGATTTGACGAAAGATTTGTATGGCAGCTATAAACTTAACGGCCGTGCTTTCCCAAGCGAAAACGGCGACGGGAGTACGAATATATCACTGACCGGAACAGAGTGGATTGAGAAGCCGGCAACTTATTCTATGATTGACCTTGATATTACAATTAATGCCGAAAAAACGATTGTAACATCAGAAGAATACGATCTCTATGGCGTGGCAGAAGATGCGTCGGGAATGTATCCATATACAGATATTATAAAGACATATTCCGGAACGTATGAGCCGAACTGGGGCACTGCCGGTATGGACTTAACGATTCTTTCCTGTGATGAAAATACCGGAGAGATTCAGGCAGAATGTTATTTTTACCCGACAGAGTTTGGCTCGGAGGCAAAAACCGGACGGTTTACGATGAAAGGAAAAATTGCCAGTGTATCTCCGGATGGAAATTTGACAATCGCGTTGGTGGGTGATGAGTGGATTAATCAGCCGACGAGGGCGAACATGTTGAATCTTTATGCGACAATGAACAGTGCTCATGATGAGATCACATCAGAAAATTACGAGATGCAGCTGACAGCTTTGCAGTAATGTTTGGAGAGGGGCGATGAAAAATGGATTATGATGATATGGATAAAACGATACGTTTTTCCGGCAGTGCCGGAAAAACGTCCGGCGCGCTTGTCACAATTTTTGACGGCAGCATGGAACCGAAGACCATCCGGCTTGACGCGTTTAGGAAAAACTTTATATATTTTGGCCGCGGTTCTGAAAATGATATCGTTCTGACATCGCAGATTGTTTCTTCCGAACATGGGCGTTTTGTGTTTGACGGAAATACATGGGTGATAGAAGACAAAGCGGTCTATGCCGGTCAAGGCAGTACAAACGGCCTGATTTACAATAACGCCTCCGTGATCTCCCGCCAGGTCAGTGACGGCGATTTTATCCGGATCGACGACGGTGTCGAGACATTGGCCAATGGCGTACTGTTTGTTTTCTCTGCTTCGGATTCGGAAAATCAATGGATCAGCGTGCCGATTTCAGAAAAACGGTCAGTGACGATCGGGCGCGGAGAGGGATGCGATATTACGCTGCCCCATGTTTCAGTGTCCAGATGTCATGCAAAGATAATCCGGGAAAATGATGGTTGGTACATTGCCGATAACGGCAGCACCAACGGTGTGATCGTCAATAACCGGCGCATTTCCGGAAGAGAAAAGCTTCATGAAAAAGATGTCATTGTGATCACAAATTCCAAGCTGATTTTTACAAAAAATATGATTTTTTACTGCTGCTATAAAAGCGGTATTTCCGTTGATGCATCGGATATTGTGATCAGACGGGGCAGAGGCAAAAAGTCATTTATTACAAGCAATCACGTCAGCCTGAATGTGCGACCGGGCGAACTTGTCGCCATTATCGGAGGCTCCGGCGCAGGAAAATCTACGATCCTGAATTGCATGTGCGGCTATTTGAAGCCGACGCAGGGCGAAGTTTATATCAACGGCGTGGATTTATATCAAAATTTTGATTCACTGAAAAAACTGATCGGTTATGTGCCCCAGTCAGATATTGTGTATGACAATCTGACACTCAAGGATATGCTGATGTATACAGCCAAGCTCCGGCTGCCAAAAGATACAGTGCGGGCGGAGCGGGAAGCGGCGATTGAGCGTGCCATTGATATGGTGGAACTTCAGGAAAAGAAGGACAGCCTGATCCGTTCACTTTCCGGCGGCCAGAGGAAAAGAGCCAGCATTGCCGTTGAACTTTTATCAGATCCTAATCTTCTGTTTTTAGATGAGCCGGCATCCGGACTGGATCCCGGCACGGAACGTAACTTGATGCAGTCGCTGCGAAAAATGGCAGATGGAGGCAAAACAGTGATTATGGTCACACACAGTACACTTCAGCTGAAAATGTGTGATAAAATTGTCTTCATGGGCAAGGGCGGAAATCTGTGTTTCTACGGATCTTACGATGAGGCATTGTCTTTCTTCGGTGTCTCGGATGTGGTCGATGTCTACAATATGATCACAGAGCAGCCCAAGCAGTGGAGCGCGCGGTTTGAAAAGTCCAGACCGGCGCCGGGCAAAGTCAGACAGTCTGCTGCTTCATCCGCTAAATCCAAAGAAAATCATGTAAGGCAGCTTGGCGTATTAAGCAGCCGTTATTTAAAACTTGTCATCAACGACAGACAGCGTCTGCTGCTCCTTCTCGTTCAGGCGCCGCTGCTTGCGGTTTTGATTTCTCTGGTTGCAGACGGGCAGCAGTTTGAACAGTATGAGATGACAAAAAGCTTATTATTTGCCCTGTCCTGTTCCGCCTTTTGGGTCGGCATGCTCAATGCCATTCAGGAAATATGCAAAGAGCGTACGATTTTAAAGCGGGAATATATGACCGGTCTGTCGCTGGGCGCTTATATATCGTCTAAAATTATGATTTTAGGCGTGCTGTGTCTGATTCAGAGCGGTTTAATCACTGCTGTATTTGGCGCTATGGTCGGTATGCCAGACGAAGGCATACTTATGGCGCCGGTGCTTGAAATTTTGGTGACAACCTTCCTGACAGCCATTGCGTCGGCGGCCATGGGCTTATTTGTATCATCACTTTTTACCAATGCGGACAGAGCGATGACCGTTGCGCCGATCTTGCTTATGCCTCAGATTTTATTTTCAGGTCTGATTTTTAAACTGAGCGGTGCGACAGAAATTATTTCATGGTTTGCAGTCTGCCGATGGAGTATGGAAGGCTATGGAACGACAGCAAACTTGAATGAACTGCCGCTCAAACTTCAGCAGCAGGGCGTGGCAATCCCTCATGATGCGGAATCATTTTTTGACTTTACAGTGCCGCACCTGTGTATGTCATGGGGGATTTTGATTCTTTTTACGATAGCATTTCTCATTCTGGCGAGGGTCGTTCTTAACAGTATTGGAAAGGAAAAGGCATAACATGGAAAATGATGATTTAAGAGATTATGATTTTACCGAAGCGGCATGGGAATCGCTGTATGATGTTGTCGATGACAGCCATTTCCATGACCGTGATGCCCAGTTGATTTATACAACGCTGAAGCATCGGATGAAACTCATATCTTTCGGTGATTATCTGAAGCGGTATATTTATCTGAAAGCGGAGCTCACCGAGCCTTTTGCGGACATACCGTTAAAGGAATATCAGTTAATTATACGAAGCGCATTTTCAGATAATCATACACCGCCGTCATTTAAGCCGACAACTGCCAAGCTCAGCGCTTTATCCAAAAATTGGCTGACCCAGCAGACGGTCAAACGGCAGGTCGTCTTTTTGCTGGGATTCGGATTGAATATGAGCGCAGACGACGTCAATTTATTTTTGACAAAAGCGCTGCGCGAACCGGAAATCAATCCGAAAAATCCATTTGAAGTTATCTGCTGGTACTGTTATAAAAAACATTTTAATTATCTGAAATTTGAAAAACTGTGGGAAGATTATAATGAAATGCCGGTCAATGCCATTGATGGTGTATCAGAGGACGGCGAGAAGACCATCGGCGTGCGAAACAGTATGTACGATATCCGTGATGACCGGATGCTGATGGCGCATCTTTCAAAGCTGAAAGCCGGAAAAAATATTTCTGTAATGAGCGCGACGGCAAAAGCATGCTTTGACACGCTGTACGGCGAGGCAAGGGATTTGATTGCCAAGATGTACAACAGCGAGCCTGATACAGCGCAGCAGTCGGGCAGCCGAAGCAGAAAAAAAGCAGTGACGCGCCATGACATCACAGAAAGCGATATGGAGCAGGTGCTCTGCTCGGCGATACCTAAAGATCATCACGGCAATCTGACGCCGGGGAAAAGGTCAAAACTCAATGAACAGTTCGCGGGAAAACGATTCAGCCGGCAGCGGATCAGCGATATTTTGTCCGGCAGAGCCGAAGTGACGCGGTTCGACCTGATCACACTGAATTTTTTTATCTTTTCTCAAAAGCTAGATGTCTATCCGGATCCCAAACAGCGCTATGTGCAGTTTCAGGATGCTGTGGATGAACTTCTTGAGAAATGCTTCATGGGAAAAATGTATGTTCAGAATCCATATGAATGTTTTGTGCTGATGTGCATATTGTCAGATGACCCGTTGGCAACATATGCGGACGTGTGGGAAATGTCATTTGTGGAATGAAAATATGTTCAGGAGACAGCGGTGATGCTGTAAAATTTAAAGGAGGGCAAAACGGCTGATGATAAAAAAAGTAATCATTGCGGTAATTTCCATACTGCTTATTGCGGGACTTGCCGCAGGCGGATATATATTTTATAAAACGACAACGCCGGAATATGCGCTGTATCAGACAATGCAGGATATCCGGGAATCGGGCATGGACGGACTGAAAGCCCATTTGACGTCAAATGCCCGTGAGAAAGCGGATAGAGTCACAGAATGGTCGGACAATGCTATCGTTTCCGGTCTTTTATCGCTCATAACGCAGCAGGAGGATATTAGCGGCCTCCTTCAAGCCGGCTTGTCTGATATGACGTGGACACTTCAGGGCGTGACAAAAGACGGCCAACAGGCCACAGTGACGGTTGATTTTGATTATCAGGGGAAAATGACAGGGTCATTGAATATCACGATGCTGCGGGAAGACAGACAGTGGAAAATTGACGGAGTGGAGGTGGAAAATGTAGATTTGGGGAATGGATGAGAAGAAGGTGTTGGAGGATTTTGCTGTATGGAATATTTAGCACATATTGAAAATGAAAGAGAGCAGACGATAAAAGATCATTTGAAGGGAACAGCTAAGTTGGCATCTGAATTCGCGGATCAATTTGGAGGCAGTAATTGGGGATACTGCTGCGGAATGCTGCACGACATTGGAAAGTATTCAGAAAAATTTCAGAGAAAAATTCATCAGGATCCGGATATACAGGTGGATCATGCAACTGCCGGAGCTCAGCTTTGCTATAATATGGGAGGTTTATATGCTTTTATCAGCTATTGCATTGCAGGTCATCATGCGGGACTTCCTGATTATGGAAGTAACGCCGATGTGGGGAGCGATTCAACACTTAAAGGCAGAATGAGAAAGAAAATTGAAGATTATCAGGCTTATAAGAAAGAAATCGAGGTACCTGAATTGAATTCGGTGCCGTTTGATTTTGAAAGAATGAAACAGCCGGGATTTTCTTTAAGTGTCTTTATACGTATGTTATATTCTTGCCTAGTTGATGCGGATTTCCTAGACACGGAAAGGTTCATGAAAAATGGGCAAACCGGTCGAGAATGCGGAGAAAGCATGACATCGCTTTTAGATAAATTGCAGTTATATATTTCAGCATGGCTGGCCAATGAAGCATTAGATACAGTGAACGGAAGAAGAACAGAAATTTTAAAGCATTGTTTACAATGCGGCACAATGCCAAAAGGTATATTCCGTTTGACAGTACCAACCGGCGGAGGAAAAACTGTTGCATCGTTGGCTTTTGCGCTCCGCCATGCGGTTTGGAATCATATGGATCGCATTATTTATGTCATTCCATATACAAGTATTATTGAGCAAAATGCAAAGGTATTTCGTGAAATTTTAGGTGATATAAATGTTTTGGAAAATCATTACAATGTAGATTATGAGAGTTCAGAGGAATTTAAGCCAATGCAGCTGGCAGCAGAAAATTGGGACAAGCCAGTGATTGTGACAACAAATGTGCAGTTTTTTGAATCTTTGTATGCAAACAAATCCTCTAAGTGCAGAAAACTACATAATATTGCAAATAGTGTTGTTGTTTTTGATGAAGCGCAGATGCTTCCATTGGATTATTTGAAGCCTTGTGTGGCAATGATGGAGGAATTGGTCAATCATTACGGTGTCAGTATTGTATTATGTACAGCGACACAGCCTGCGTTAAACCGTTTTTTTCAAGACGAGATGACGATAACGGAATTGTGCCCGAGAATGGAAGAACAGTTTAGATTTTTTGAGAGGACATGTTTCAAGAATATCGGTACAGTTACGGAAGAAGACTTAATCAGTCGATTAAAAGATGAAAGTCAGACGTTGTGCATTTTAAATACAAAAAAGCGTGCACAGGCAATTTATCAAAAATTAAAAGGGCAGGGCGTGTATCACTTGTCAACTACGATGTATCCAAAACATAGAAGCCGAATTTTGAGGGAAATCAAAGAACGGCTGATTGGAAAGAAAAAGTGTATTGTTATATCAACAAGTCTTGTGGAGGCGGGCGTAGATTTAGATTTTAAGACAGTTTATCGACAACTTGCAGGTGCAGATTCTATGATACAGGCAGCGGGACGCTGTAATCGGGAAGGCAGCAGAAGTGTTGAAGAAAGTGTGGTCTCGATTTTCAAATTTGAAGAAAAAGAAAATGTTCCGGGTCAGAAGCAGCAGATTGATATTTCAAAAACAATGCTGGCAGAAGGCAAAGATATTTTTTCATTTCAGGGTGTTGAGGCTTATTTTCAGGCACTTTATCATTACCGCGGCAAAAGTCTTGATAAAAAGAAAATTATGGATGAATTTGCTACTGCTCAGTTTAACTTTGCAAAAGTCGGAAAGACATTTAAATTGATTGAGGAGAATACAAAAACGATTTTTATTCCTAAAGAGGCCGAAGCCATTTGTTTACTGAACCAAATAAGAAATCAGGGGTATACCAAAGCAAATATGAGAAGAGCAGCTCAATATAGTATTCAAGTGTATGATAATGATTTACAAAATATGTATGATGCAGGTATGCTTAAGCTTGTCTCTGAGGATATGACAGATTTTTATGAATTGATGGATGCGGAACAATATACGAATGATATGGGATTGAAGCTTAATATACAGCCGGGAATGGCACTTTTTGCATAAAGAGAGAAAAGGCAGCAGCGGTGTTAAAGAAATTGAATTCTTTAATACCGCTGCTGTCCTTGTTTACATTATTGTAAATATTACTATTTCAATCCACAGGTTTAACCTGACATTATAGATTATAACAAAAGCAGAAAATAAATTCATTATAAAACATAGTAGAAATATATTTTTATATAATAAATTTCAGTAAAATTTAAAATAAAATTCAACAAGAAAACTATTGAAAAATTGACTCAATCATAGTATAGTAAGTTTAGACAAGAAAATGACCTTTTTAATAATAAAAATATAAATATTTGAAAGGAGATTATATGATTTTATATCATGGAAGTCGTGAAATTGTTGAATTTCCAGAAATAAGAAAAGCAAAATATAATAAAGATTTCTATTTTGGCTTTTATTGCACATCTATTCAAGAGCAGGCCAAACGGTGGGCTTCACGTTATGGAGAAATAGGTTATGTAAACAAATATGAATATATTCCTAATCCCCAATTAAAATATTTAATATTTCCTGAAATGACAGAAGAATGGCTGGATTTTGTCGTAGATTGCCGGAGCGGAAAGGCACATCAATATGATATCGTTGAAGGACCGATGGCTGATGATACAATCTACAATTATATCCAAAATTTTAT
The DNA here is from genome assembly GCA_018716485.1 of Candidatus Scybalocola faecipullorum. Taxonomy (GTDB): domain Bacteria; phylum Bacillota; class Clostridia; order Lachnospirales; family Lachnospiraceae; genus Scybalocola_A; species Scybalocola_A faecipullorum. The sequence continues at coordinate 7,103 of DVJY01000048.1, read as the reverse complement.
TGACGGAAAGATTTCAAGAGAAGCTTTTTGGGTATTAGCGAAGTTCAAATATCCTACCCATCAAATAAGTTTTCATACAATTTCAGCATTGGACACATTGAAGTTTATAGGGAGTGAGGTTGTATATGGGGAAAAAGAATAATGACTGTTTGTTTTATACGTGCAGTCTTATTGAGTATATCGGGAGAAATGTAAAAAGAACAAGGAAAGAAGTCACTGAATTTCTCGGAAAAGATAGGATAAAGAGAATTTATAATTATGCGGATGTATTTCATTGTGAACCGATTGAAAAAGTTGCTTCAGAGTTTATAGAGGAATGCAAAATCACAAGCGGCAATTTTGATAATGTCAAACAGTGTCGGTATACAGTTCCAGACTATTGGGATATAGGAGAAGTTTATGAACGATTGATTGAAGATATTTCTGGCGATGGAAACATCTTAGAAGGATTATGGGCAGTTTACCATTCATGGATTGATAATTATATTTCGGATTACAATACCGATTTTTATTATCAGCCAAGGGACTACATTGCGGCATGTTATGAGGAAGGGGAGATTCTTTAGTGTGTACAGATAAGGAGATGGATTTATGGGAATGGGAGTAAAGGTCAAAGTATGGGGTGACTATGCACTATTTACAAGGCCGGAAATGAAAGTGGAACGCTGCAGCTATGATGTGATAACACCGTCGGCAGCGAGAGGCATTTTGGAGGCAGTGTACTGGCATCCTGGTATGAAGTGGATTATTGACAAAATTTATGTCCAGAAGCCTATACAATTTACAAGCGTACGGCGAAATGAAGTGAAAAGTAAAATTTTGGCGAGTAATGTACTTCAGGTCTATAATGGTGCTGATAGACCGCTTTATATTAGTTCAAAGGTGGATATTGTACAAAGAGCATCCTTGATACTAAAAGATGTATCTTATGTGATAGAAGCCCATTTTGAAATGACAAAGCAGGCTAATGAAAGCGATAATCCGGGAAAATTTAAAGATATTATTATGCGGCGGTTAAAAAGAGGAGAATGTTTTCATATGCCATATTTTGGCTGCAGGGAGTTTCCGGCGCATTTTAGCCTGTGTGAAGATGAAAAAATTGAGACTGCATATGATCAAGTTGAGGAGAAAGATTTAGGCTTTATGCTTTTTGATATGGATTATACGGATAAAGAGAATATACAGCCAATGTTTTTCAGAGCAGTTTTAAAACATGGCATTCTGGATTTAAGAGAATGCGAGGTGATACGATGATACTGCAGGCACTTGTAAATCATTATGAAAATCTGGCGGATATGGGAAAGGTGGCCAGAGAGGGATGGTATCAGGCAAAAGTTTCATATGCAATTCACTTGTCAAAAAATGGAGAAATCACGGGAATTATTACATTGAAAGATGAGGAAGAACGGGGGAAAAAGAAAGTATGGATTCCTAAAATACTTATAGTGCCGGAAATGGTTACAAGATCGTCGGGAATATCTTCCAACTTTTTGTGTGATAATTCAAAATATATGCTTGGGATTGATGCAGACGGTACAAATAAGAGAGTGATTGAATGCTTTAAGGCTTGCAAAGAAAAGCATTTACAGTTGCTCAAAAATGCGGCTGGTGAAATGGCGAGAGCAATCAGAAAGTTTTTTGAAAGCTGGGATCCTGAGCATGCATCCGAATGCAGTGCGGTTAAAGAAAATTGGGAGGATATTACGGATGGAAGTAATCTGATTTTTTGTATGGGATTAGAGTATGCTCAGGATGACTTGGAGATTAAAAGGTTGTGGGACGAAAATTATACGACGTCCGACGGTAAACAAAGCGGTATATGCATGGTGACAGGTAAGCGGGAAGAAATTTCAAGAATCCATAAAGTGATTAAAGGCGTTCCGGGCGCTCAATCTAGTGGCGCGGCGCTGGTTTCTTTTAACGCACCTGCCTTTGAATCATATGGCAAAGAACAGAGTTATAATGCGCCGGTAGGGAAATATGCAGAATTTGCGTATACGACAGCATTAAATTATTTGCTGAGCCAGCGGGAATATACATTTCAGTTGGGAGATTCTATGGTTGTTTTTTGGGCCGAGAGCGGAAAAACAGCATATCAAAAAGCTTTTTGCTTGTCGATAGATCCTCCTATCGATAATAGCGAGGAAATTAAAGGCATTTTTGACCATCTGAAAAAGCATCAGCCGATTCAAATTGATGGGATTCAACTGAATATGGAACAGAAATTTTATATTCTTTGTTTGGCACCAAATGCGGCACGTTTGTCAGTTCGGTTTTTTTATCAAAATTCATTTGGCAATATACTTAGTAATATTGAAAAACATTATGAGCGGATGCGGGTAGTCAAACCATCATGGGAAAATAGAGATTACTTAGGGATTCGGGATATGCTTTTTGAAACTGTGAACCAGAAATCAAAAGATAAATCTCCGATTCCCAATATGGCGTCAATGGTATTGCAGTCTATTTTATCAGGGGCGCGTTATCCGATGAGTTTATATACAGATACGTTAATACGTATACGGGCTGAACAAGGAAAAGTGACATGGGGACGGGCAAGTATAATTAAGGCTGTTTTAATAAGAAATTTTAATTTTGAGAAAGGAGAGGCGTATATGACTCTTAATGATAACAGTAACGAAACAGCATATATTTTGGGGCAGCTATTTTCTGTTTTGGAATCGATTCAAATGGATGCTAATCCGGGAATTAATACGACAATTAGAGATCGATATTTTAATTCTGCCTGTGCGGCTCCGGCATCAGTATTTCCTATTTTGATTAAATTAAAAAACAGTCATATAAAAAAATTGGAACGAGATAAAATTGGGATAAAAATTCATTATGAAAGGCTTATTACGAACCTTATGGGGAAACTGGAAAAATTTCCAAACAGACTTTCTTTAGAGGAACAGGGTATGTTTGATTTGGGATATTATCATCAAGTACAAAAAAAGTATGAGAAAAGGGAGGACAAATAAATGAGCGAAGTTATTAAAAACAGATATGAATTTGTTATTTTATTCGATGTGGAAAACGGAAATCCTAATGGCGATCCGGATGCCGGAAATATGCCGCGAATTGACCCTGAAAGCGGTTTAGGACTTGTGACAGATGTATGCTTAAAGCGCAAAATAAGAAATTATGTAGAAACCGTCAAAGAAGATGAAGACGGATATAAAATTTATATTAAAGAAGATATTCCTTTAAATCGAAGCGATCGGGAAGCATGTGCAGCGTTTGGAGTTACAGAGAGCGATGACAAAAAAGTTACGGAAGGATTAAAAAAATTAAAGAAAAATGATCCGGATGCAGATGTTAAATTAAGAGATTATATGTGTAAACACTTTTTTGATATCAGAACATTTGGTGCAGTGATGACAACTTTTGTAAAGGCTTCTTTAAATTGCGGGCAAGTTAGAGGACCAGTTCAGATAGGATTTGCAAGAAGTATTGATCCGATTATCAGCCAGGAAGTAACGATTACAAGAGTTGCTATCACAACTGAAAAAGATGCTGAGAATAAAAGCACAGAAATGGGCAGAAAGAGCATCGTCCCATATGGTTTGTATCGCGCTGAGGGGTATATCTCCGCGAATTTGGCTCGTAAAGTTACAGGCTTTTCAGAAGATGATCTTGAATTGTTGTGGGAAGCTATAATCAATATGTTTGAAAATGATCATTCAGCGGCAAGAGGTAAAATGGCGGTGAGGGAACTTATAGTATTTAAACATAGCAAAGAATTGGGTGATTGTCCGGCATATAAATTATTTGATGCTGTCGAGGTGAAAAAGAATGATGATGTAGAATATCCGCGGCGTTATCAGGACTATTGTGTGAAGATTCATGAAGAAAATATCCCGCAGTCGATTGAGATAAAAAGGATGATATGATGGAATATGCTGAAGATGATTATTTGATGATTTCCGGAATACAACATTTTAAATTTTGCAGACGTCAGTGGGCATTAATTCATATTGAGCAGCAATGGTCAGAAAATGAACATACTGTTTTAGGAGAACTAATGCATAAAAAAGTCCATGATCCATATTTAACTGAAAAGAGAAGCGGGCTGATCATAGCCAGAGCGCTTCCCGTTGCTTCCAGAGAAATGGGTGTTAGCGGCGAATGTGATGTTGTAGAGTTTCGTAAGTGTGATGATGGTATAAAACTTTATGGGCATCGAGGTTTATATTCAGTGTACCCTATTGAGTATAAGAAAGGCAAGCCAAAATTGTCAGACGAAGATAAGATTCAGCTGACGGCACAGGCATTGTGCTTGGAGGAGATGTTTTCTACACAAATAAAAGAAGGTGCAATTTTTTATGGAGAAACAAGACGCCGAGAACCTGTAGAAATTAATTTGGATTTGCGGAGGGAGGTCAAACATATTTTTCAGGAAATGCATCAATATTATGACAGAAAGTATACACCAAAGGTTAAGTACAGTAAATCATGTAATGCATGTTCATTGAAAGAAATTTGTTTGCCAAAATTAGGAAAAGCAGTTTCTGTAAAGACATACATACAACAAATGTTAAATACGGAGGAATCATGAAAAAATTATTAAATACTTTATATGTGACTTCCGAAAATAGTTATTTATCTTTGGATGGAGAAAATGTTGTTGTTCTTGATGGGAAGATAGAAATAGGAAGAATTCCGATGCATAATCTGGAAGGTATCGTTTCTTTTGGATATCGTGGTACCAGCCCCGCATTAATGGGAGCATGTGCTGAAAGAAATATTTCTTTATGTTATATGACACCTCAAGGAAAGTTTTTAGCAAGAATTTCCGGTAAAATTAAAGGGAATGTGATACTAAGACAGCAACAGTATGCCAGCAGTAAAGATGAAAAAGTAAGTCTTGATATTGCTAAAAATTGTATTTTAGGAAAAGTGTATAATGCACGATGGGTATTAGAACGGGCCATAAGAGATCATTCTTTACAGATTGATGCAGAACAAGTAAAAAAGGCTTCAAATTATTTGAAAAATTCTTTAGAATCCATTCAAAAATGTGAATCAAAGGATCAGCTTAGAGGATTTGAAGGAGAAGCGGCCAGTATTTATTTTGGAGTATTCGATCAACTCATACTCCAGCAGAAAAAGGATTTTGCTTTTCATGGGAGAAATAAACGACCACCTTTGGATAATGTTAATGCGCTATTATCATTTGTATACACACTTTTAACAAACAGTATAACATCTGCATTAGAAAGCGTTGGACTGGATCCGTATATTGGATATTTACATACTGAGCGGCCGGGAAGAGTTTCATTATCTTTGGATTTAATAGAGGAGCTACGTGCAGTTTTAGCAGATCGGTTTGTTTTATCATTAATTAATAAAAGAGTAATTAATGGAAAAAATTTTTCCAAAAAGGAAAATGGCGCTGTATTAATGAATGATGACCTCAGAAAAAAAGTATTAACAGAATGGCAAAATAAGAAAAAAGAAACTTTGACTCATCCATATTTGAAAGAAAAAGTAGAATGGGGCATGGTTCCTTATATACAAGCGATGCTTTTAGCCAGATTTTTGAGAGGCGATTTAGATGGATATCCCGTCTTTTTGTGGAAATGAGGTGGAATAGTGCTTGTATTGATTACTTATGATGTTAATACAGAAACAGCAGAAGGAACAAAGAGACTAAGAAAAGTTGCAAAACAATGTGTAAATTATGGAAGGCGTGTTCAGAACTCTGTATTTGAGTGTATTGTAGATAATGCTCAATGTATAATGTTGAAGACGGCTTTAGAGGATATTATTGATGAGGAGGTTGATAGCTTAAGATTTTATTATCTTGGGAATAAATATAAAACAAAAGTTGAGCATATTGGTGTGGATCGAGGGATCGCAGTCGATCAGACGTTAATTTTATAAACGATGTGCGAATGTTATATGTACATGAATTTACTGGGATATTCGCACCCTGAAATATGCATAAAAAGAGATGAAATTTGTGAGAAAGGATTGATCAGATTAAAAATTTAATAATTGATTGTATATAGCATATAGTTAATAATAAAATTATTGTATAAAAATTAGTTAATTTTGCTGTCGCTCCCCTCGTGGGAGCGTGGATTGAAATAGAGAAAGAATATGTAAAAGATGGATATAAAAAAGGTCGCTCCCCTCGTGGGAGCGTGGATTGTGGTCCTATGTCAAGATTTAGTACAAATTAAAATGAGAAATTTTCCCTCATCTTAACTTACTAAAAACCGTTCACTTGTCTGTGTCTGTTCATATAGTTTTTCAAAGTCATTTGGCGACATAAATCCGCAATGACTATGAATCCGTTTGGTATTATAAAAGGCTTCAATATACTCGTATATCAGACGATATGCCTGCTGATAATCATGTATTTTAAATCTGTTCAGCCATTCCCGTTTGATAAGCGCATGAAACGATTCCATACATGCATTATCCCATGGAAAGGCCTTTTTCGAATAGCTGCGCTGCATTTTTGCAGTAGCTTCCCGATATGCATGGGATACATATTGTTTTCCTCTGTCGGAATGAATGATCAACGGCAGTTGTGTATTACGTCTGTCTTTCGCTTTATTGATGGTATCAATCACACAGGCTACTTCTAAAGTCCGGCTGAGCGTCCATGCAATGATCTTACGGGAATACAGATCCATAATACTTGTCAGATACACAAAGCCCTCGACTGTCCAGATATATGTGATATCGCTGCACCATACCGCATTTGGGCGTTCAGGAGTAAACTGTTCATCCAGGATATTTTGAAGTTCATTACTGAAATCGGAATCCATGGTAGTGACCGTCCATGGTTTCACCCATTGGGCTTTGATCCCCATTTCCTTCATATATTTTCCGACAGTGCGCTCTGAGATGGTCTCCCCCTTCTGACGGAGCTTTCTGGTGATCTTTGGTGCTCCGTAGTTTTGCTTTGATCGATCATAAATATCCTGTATTTTGGCTTTGATGTATTCCCTGCGTTTTTCTGTATCAGAAGGAGTACGGTTTAGCCATGAACGATATCCGGACCGTGAAACGCCTAAATATTTCAGCATTCCGGAGACGGAAACCCGGCGATTCTGTTTTCTGGCAGCTTCCGTCTTTTCGGCGACTTC
>DVJY01000047.1 GCA_018716485.1 Candidatus Scybalocola faecipullorum | reverse complement strand
GCCTCATATCCATCTTTATGCATACGTAAGCCCATCTTACAGATTGGGACGCCATCCTCATCAATGGTGAAATCGTCCTTATAAGTGAAATGTCCGGTATGGCCGGGATTGAGGTCGATAAAGGGCGTGATGTTTTCCCGTCTGCAGTATTCATAGACAGCATAAGCGTCATGGGCGGAATCCAGAAGGAGTTTTTCAATATGGAACTCCGGAAGGTATGCTTTCATGGTGAAAAAAGAGTGCAGAAAAGAAAGCATATCATGCCGGGAAGCTCTTTCCAAAAGTGGAAATACAGGGAGATCACTGTAGGAATCGGAGGCCACATATATGTAGAGGTGGTAACCGAAAAAATAGCATTCCCGATGAGAGTCCCATCCCCAGTTGCAGTCTGGCTGAGAGTAATGGCGTTTGCAGCTGCAGGAAGGACGGCCGTTTTTCTTACAATCACAGATCCGTTTTTTCCGCTGCTGCGCAGCAGTCCGGACAGGGGTGCCGTCACCGGCAAGAGCCAGATGGTCTGGATGGATCAATCCTTTCTGGATCGAACGATCCAGGAACTGCTGTTGATAAAGCCGAAAGATGAGAAAAAAAGGATTCTCCGGTTTTAATGGCCAGTGTTCCAGTAAAGGAAGAAGTTTGGATGCGATACTGGAAGAATTGCAGGGAGTCTTATCCCCCTTCTTTTTCCCCCTTGGGCGGTTTCATTTTAGGGAAACGGTCTTTCGGGGAAAGATTGTCGGAGCCGCCTTGCCAGATGCGGGAAAAGAAATCATAAAAAGTCCCGACACCGGGAGTATCCCCGAAAGAGAAACCGCTGAGGATGGCATAAAGAGGGGTTTCCCTGAGCATGCGGCACCAGACCGTGATGGAAGTTACTTTCAGTTTCAAAGCAAGCAGATAGGAGCGAAGCATGCAGGAAGGAAGACGGGGCTCAGGGCCAAAAACAGAGTAACATTCCTGCATAATGGAATCAGTCAGGGAGAGATCCAGATACCAGAACTGCACGATAAAATCCCAGGTGCTTTTTGGAAGTGCAAAGGGATCAGGATAAAATTTCAGAAAATCGGATACGAAAGTATCCTGATAGGCGGCATGACCGCCAGGATTACAAGGTAACAAAGAAATCGCCTCCAGTCGATTGAAATAAAATATAATCAATCGGCTTCGCCACAAATTTTGAGCGATTTGTCAAGTGTTTTTTGAAAAAAGTGGGTGATTTTTTAAGATAGGGGTCGGAAAGCCTTATAAAATCAGGGCTGAAGATTCCGAGAAGTTATTACCATGAATGGGAGGAAGATTTAGATTTTCAGGATGATTGGGATTTTCAAGAATCTTTTGTGTCAAATGAGTATCAGAAGGACTTTAAGAAAGTGCCGATGAGAAGATTAGGGAAAGTTTTTAAACAGATGGCAATTTTTGCTGCTCTTATAATTGCTGCGGCAGGCTACGGCTATTTTTTGGCCAAAGATGCAGTAGCAGAGGCTGAGGGGCAAAAAATTGAAACATCCGGCAGCATAGGATCAGAAACGGATAGCGACGGCGAATATTTCAAAGGAGAAATTCCCGTGGTTGCTATTTCCTCAGATTATTCGCCGTATGCGTATTATAATGATCAGGATTCTGTAGACGGTGCGGATATAGATATTCTAAAAGAGATATTGGTTGAAGACGGTACGGACGTGATGAAGATTGAAGATATGTCTTTTGGACAGCTTTCAACGGCTCTTGATTCCGGTAAGGCGGATATTGCCGCTGTAGGAATTACACAGACGCAGGAGCGGGATCAGGTCATGGATTTTTCGGATGTCTATGCCTCTGCCCAAATTGTCATCGTCATGCCGGAAAATTCAACGATGACGTCAGTGGACGAAATGGATGGTTCAGGTGTTTTTGGCGTTTTGCAGAATTCTCTGGCTCAGACCAGCTGCGAGGAGCATGGCTATGAAACATTGATATATGAAGACAGGGAGTCTATGTGGCGAGATCTGGCAACGGGCTTATTGGACGGTGCGGCGGACGACTGCATATGGGTGCAGCAGTATATGGATATATATGGCGGCTATAAAATCCTTGATGGCATATTAGCAGCAGAAGATTACGTTTTTGCAGTATCAGAAAGCAATCAGGAGTTGCTGGCCAAGATAAATGCAGGTATCAAGCGGCTGAAAGATACAGGAAGAATTGATGAGATTATAGAAGAACATGTTGGATTGGGTTTGCAAAAGCATATGATGTAAAAAAGGAGTGAGATTTATATGAAAAAAGGACAGAAGCGCAGACGGTCTCTGCTGCTTATATGGCTTGGAATTAATCTGATTTTGACATTGACGCTCTCCGGCTGTATGGCGGATCACAGACAGTCGGCCGCCTTGTCCGATCAGGGACAAAGCAGTCAGGAAGAACAAACAGATGCCGGCGGGACAGAAACATTGCAGACTAACGGCGGCATCGATGAGGATCCGTTTGTTTTGGCTGTTTCAGCCAAATATCCGCCGTATGTATTTATAAATGAAGACGAGAAGTATGACGGCATTGATATTAATATCGGCTGGTATATCGCCAAAGTGTATGGCGTCGAACTTCAGGTGCAGGACATGGAACGGGGTGAACTGATCGGCGCGGTGACTTCAGGAGAAGCGGATGCGGCGGCAAGCGGCATATCTATATCGGAAGAATTAGATGAATATGTGGATTTTTCAGTGCCATACGCATCCTCGAGCACAGTTGTTGTTGTGCCGGAACATCAGCAGGGACTTCCGGAATCGGCAGATGAACTAGAATCATTTAAAGAACAGATGGTCATCGGTGTCGAGGATGATTCGACCGCATATGAATGGTGCCGCGAGCAGGGCTATGAGTATGTATCATTTTCTGATACAGATATGATGTGGGAAAAATTGGAAGATGGAGAAATCGATTGCGTGCTCAGTAATCAATATGAGGCGAAGACACATATCGAAGAAAATGCAGCGCCATTGAAAATCATCGATGGGGAAGTAAAGCTGAGAGAATATGCCTTTGCGGTGGCCAAAGGCAATCAGGAGCTGCTTGATGACATCAATGCTGCGATTGAAGTAATGAAAGAAAACGGAAAAATTGATGAATTTATCAAATATTACTCAGGAAAGGGCACAAATGAATAGATTCTCAAGGATAATGTGTCTATGAAGAATAAATATACATGAATATTGTGAATTTATGTATATTATATTGACAAACAAAATACAAGGTGTTACATTAGTGCAAAGAGGCAGTCAGGGGGCTGCTTTTTTGTGCGATAAGAAAGAGGAGGAAAAGAAAAATGAAAAAATCAGCAGCTTTATTATTGACAGCAGCAATGGCGGCAATGATGATTGCAGGATGCGGCAGTGACAGCGGAAGCGGGCAGACGCAGGCTTCAGGAGCTGAAGAAGATACGCTTGTCATGGTGACAGAAGCAGGATTTGCTCCATATGAATATACTGAAGATGGTGAGACAGTCATCGGCGTTGACGTGGATATTGCCAATGAAATTGCCAATGAACTTGGTATGAAACTGGAAATTCAGAATACTACATTTGACGGTGCGCTGACTGCCGTACAGCAGGGAAAAGCCGATTTTGCGGCAGCAGGTATTTCCATTTCAGAAGAACGTGATAAAACGATGGATTTTTCCATCGAATATGCCACATCAAGACAGGTTGCGGTTGTCAATAAAGAAGCCGGGCGTCTGGCCTCCATCGATGACATCAATGGGGATACGATTATCGGCGTTCAGGCAGGCACAGTGGCAGATACCGCATACTGCGCAGATAACGGCTATGAACCGAAGCGTTATAATAAATTTATGGAAGCAGCGCTTGATCTGAAAAATGATAAGCTGGACTGCATTATTATGGATGAACTGCCTGCACAGCAGATGGTTGAGGAAAATGATGATCTGACGATTTTAGACGGTGAAGTTATGACAGATAAATATGCCATCGCTGTTCAGGAAGGTAATCAGGAACTGTTGGATAAGATTAATCCGATTCTTCAGAAATTAATCGATGAAGGTAAAATTGACGAGTTCACTTTGAACCATACAACGAAATAATCTGATGTCGGACGGAAGGAGAAAAAGCGATGAGCGAAGGTTTCAGCAGCATAGGAGAACGCTTATATGCGGCCCTTATTGAAAGCGACCGCTATATGGCCTATCTGAGAGGTTTCGGACAGACATTGGAAGTTTCCCTTTTTGCCGTATGTATCGGTGTGATCGTCGGTACACTGATTGCGATTATAAAAGTGACAGCGCATCAAAACCGGGGACTGCGTTTTTTGGAGTGGATCTGCAATATTTATATTACGATTATCAGAGGTACGCCGGTGTATGTACAGCTGCTGATTTTGTGGTTTATGGTGTTTACATCCAGAAATTCTTCGCCGATCCTTGCGGCATCTTTGGGATTCGGTATTAATTCCAGCGCATATGTGGCGGAAATCGTCCGCGCGGGAATTATGGCAGTTGACAAAGGACAGACAGAAGCGGGGCGGTCACTGGGCCTCAATGGGACAATGACGATGCGGTATATTATTTTGCCTCAGGCCATAAAAAATATTTTGCCGGCCCTTGGCAATGAGTTTATCGTACTGATTAAAGAGACATCGATCATGGGATTTATGTCTGTGACCGATGTAACAAAAGTGGCACAGAATATCGGAAATATTACATATGATTATTTACTTCCGCTCTTTATTGCCGCGCTGATGTATCTTGTCGTTGTTGTGGGACTGACAAAGCTTCTTGCGATCTTTGAAAGGAGGCTGGCTCAAAGTGATAAACGTTAAAGGACTGACTAAAAACTTTGAACATATGGAAGTTTTAAAAGGTATCGATGAGACCATTGAAAAAGGTGAAAAAGTGGTTATCATCGGACCGAGCGGTTCGGGGAAAAGTACGTTTCTGCGCTGCTTAAATCTCATTGAGCGGCCAAGCGGCGGACAGATTATTTTTGAAGGTAAAGATATCACGGCGGCGAAGCCAAAAGAGGTTGATCAGATACGCCAGAAAATGGGCATGGTTTTCCAGCACTTTAACCTGTTTCCCCATCTGACAATCTTGGACAATATTACATTGGCGCCGGTCAAATTAAAATTAATGACCAAGCCGGATGCCGAGAAAAAAGCGATGGAACTGTTAAATCGCGTCGGACTGGCTGACAAAGCAGCTTCTTATCCGGCACAGCTGTCAGGCGGACAGAAACAGCGTATTGCCATTGTGCGCAGCCTTGCCATGAATCCTGATGTTATGCTTTTTGACGAGCCGACATCAGCGCTTGATCCGGAGATGGTCGGCGAGGTACTTGATCTGATGCGCCAGCTTGCAGACGATGGTATGACAATGGTTGTTGTGACTCATGAGATGGGATTTGCCCGCGAAGTGGCGTCAAGAGTTCTGTTTATGGATGACGGAAGAATTGTGGAGCAGAATACACCGAAAGAATTTTTTGAACATCCGGAAAATCCGAGGCTGAAGGATTTCCTGTCAAAAGTTTTATAAAGCAATATGAATTTTTAAAGAGGAGTTTTTTCAAAAACAGCTCCTCTTTTCGTTTTATAATCGCGAACAATTGGGCATTTATGTCTTAGAGATGAAGGTATGTACAGAAAAAAATTCAAAAAAATACTTTAAAACACTAAAGTCACCGTTTACAAACTATAAAAATCTATGTATACTTTAACTAATGGCCTCTGTAGTGAGACAGAGACTATGGGGTATGGATTTTATAAGGAGGAATAGTATGTACAGAATTACAAAGGCAGAAAAGCTTGCAGATAAAATTTATCTGATGGACGTTGAAGCAAAACGTGTTGCCAAATCCTGCCTTCCGGGAGAATTTCTGATCGTCCGGACAGATGAGCACGGGGAGAGAATCCCTCTGACAATTTGTGATTATGACAGAGAAGCCGGAAAAGTAACGATTGTCTTTCAGGTTGTGGGCGCATCGACGGCAAAGATGGCCAAACTTCAGGTTGGCGATGCTTTTGCTGATGTGACAGGTCCTCTTGGACAGCCATCGGAATTTGTCAAAGAAGATATTGAAACATTAAAAAAGAAAAAATATTTATTTGTTGCCGGCGGTGTCGGCACAGCACCTGTGTATCCTCAGGTAAAATGGATGCATGAACACGGTATTGACGCTGATGTCATTGTCGGCGCTAAAAATAAAGACCTTGTGATTCTTGAAAAAGAAATGGCGGAAGTTGCCGGAAACTTATATGTGACAACAGATGACGGTTCTTACGGCCGCCACGGCATGGTGACAGCAGTGATCGAGGAACTGGCGGCAGCAGGTCATCACTATGACGTATGCGTTGCCATTGGTCCGATGATTATGATGAAGTTTGTGTGCCTGCTGACGAAAAAGCTGGAAATTCCGACGATTGTCAGCATGAACCCGATTATGGTTGACGGCACGGGTATGTGCGGCGCCTGTCGTCTGACAGTGGGCGGAGAAGTGAAATTCGCCTGCGTTGACGGGCCGGAATTTGACGGACATCTTGTAGATTTTGATCAGGCGATGAAACGCCAGCAGATGTATAAAACAGAAGAAGGCCGTGCGATGCTTAAACTCACAGAAGGAGAAACACATCACGGCGGATGCGGACATTGCGGAGGTGATCAATAATGGCGGCAAAAATCGGCAGAGTCCCTGTGGCAGAACAGGATCCAAAGGTAAGAGCAACCAATTTTGATGAAGTTTGTTTAGGATATACAGCAGAGGAAGCGATGATGGAAGCTTCCAGATGTTTAAACTGCAAAAACCCGAGATGCCGGCAGGGCTGCCCGGTATCCATCGATATTCCGGCATTTATTGCGCAGGTCAAAGAAGGCAATTTTGCCAAAGCTGCGGAAATTATCGGAGAGGCATCATCACTGCCGGCTGTATGCGGCCGTGTATGTCCTCAGGAAACACAGTGCGAGGGCGTCTGCGTCCTTGGCATTAAAGGTGAACCGGTAGCCATCGGCAAGCTGGAACGTTTTGTGGCTGACTGGGCAAGAGAAAACGGCATTGAACCGGTGATGCCGAAGGAGAAAAACGGTAAAAAGGTGGCTGTCATCGGCGCCGGCCCTGCAGGCCTGACATGCGCAGGCGATCTTGCAAAGATGGGCTATGATGTGACGATTTTTGAAGCGCTTCATGAGCCGGGCGGCGTGCTCGTTTACGGTATCCCTGAGTTCCGTCTGCCAAAAGAAACGGTTGTTGCCCATGAAGTTGAGAATGTCAAGAAACTGGGCGTTAAGATTGAAACCGATGTCATTATCGGAAAATCAGTAACCATCGACCAGCTGATGAGCGAAGAAGGATTTGAAGCCGTATTTATCGGTTCCGGCGCCGGTCTGCCGAAGTTTATGGGAATTCCGGGAGAACAGGCCAGCGGCGTATTCTCGGCCAATGAATTTCTGACAAGAAATAACTTAATGAAAGCATTCAGAGATGATTATGATACACCGATCCACAGAGGAAAGAAAGTGGCTGTGATCGGCGGCGGCAATGTGGCTATGGATGCAGCCAGAACGGCGCTGCGGCTTGGTGCGGATACATATATTATCTATAGAAGAAGCGAAAAAGAACTTCCGGCCAGAGCAGAAGAAGTCCATCATGCAAAAGAAGAAGGCGTGGAATTCCATTTGCTGACCAATCCGACAGAAATCCTTGTGGATGACAATGGCTGGGTCAAAGGTATCCGTTGCATTAAGATGGAACTTGGCGAGCCTGATGCTTCAGGCAGACGCCGTCCGGTGGAAATTCCGGGGTCCGAATATGAAATTGAGCTGGATACAGTCATTATGGCGCTGGGTACATCGCCGAATCCGCTCATTTCTTCCACGACCGAAGGACTTGAAACAAACAAGTGGAAATGTATTGTTGCTGAAGAAGCCAACGGCGCGACGACGAAAGAAGGCGTTTTTGCCGGCGGTGATGCAGTTACAGGTGCTGCGACTGTCATTCTTGCCATGGGCGCCGGAAAAGCGGCAGCAGCGGGCATTCATGAATATTTGAGCAATAAATAAAAAATGGGGCAGTCGGTGAATACTTTCTTTTAGCCCTGACATATGTGAAAGAGACACTCATGCAGAATTCGGCCTTTTCAGGTCTGAGTTCCTTAAGGGTGTCTCTTTCTTTTTTTAGCGGATAAATTTAGAAGCAGGCGTGGTTCATACTTGAAAGCAATAATATAAATTTTACACAGGCTTTATGCTGTGGCGGTAGATATTTTTACAGAATGTAAAGTAAAATAAAAACAAATCATTTTCAAAATGGGATAAGTGTAAGCTGCAGACAAATAAGAAGATGTTGATTTTAGGAGAAAATAATATGAGTGATTTCAAAAAAGAACGCAAAAAATTGGAACAGGCGGGTTTCGCGGGACAGACATTGGAACAGGCGTTGAAATTGCTGGAAAAAACCGGAGCATCACGTATGGTGACAAAGTTTTTGGTTGCTTTGGTGGAAAAACAGGGGAAAACGCCGTCTATGGCATTGTATTGTGTGGAAACTATGCTGCATGATAAAAAGTTGATTGAATAACATGTATTCCGGCAGATGGATGAGGCGGCGAGTCAGCGAGATTTACTTTCTGACAATTTTATAGTATAGTTAAAGATGCGGCGGCAGAACACTGAACAGGGAGACTGCCGGCGCAAATTTATTGGAAACGGAGAGATAATATGCCAGCAAAAAAATTACCTGCCCGCAGCCAGGTGCAGACAGAAAATACATGGAAAATGGAGGATATTTATCCGTCAGATGCAGACTGGAAGAAAGAATATGAAGCCTTAGAAGCACAAATCCCGAAAATCAGCCAATACGAAGGCCGTCTCGGAGAGAGCGCCAAGGTACTTTTAGAATATTTGCAGCTGCGCGACCGCCTGTCGCTGATGGCGGAACGGCTCAGTGTTTATGCGGGACAAAAGTCTCACGAAGATCTGGGCAACAGCAAGTATCAGGATTTGGTCAGTCAAGCGGCATCGCTGACATCAAAATTAATGGAAGCAGCTTCTTTTGAGGATCCCCAGCTGCTTTCGGTCGGCAGGGAGAAAATTGAGCAATTTATCAGTGAAGAAAAAGGACTTGAACTGTACCGTCAGTCTTTGAGCAATACGTTGCGTATGCAGCCCCATACCCTGTCTTCGGAGATGGAAGCCATGCTTTCCCAGCTGAGTGAATTCGCCGATACGCCGTATAATGTTTTTGCCATGTTTAATAATGCGGATTTAAAATTTCCGACAGTCAAAGATGAAGACGGCAGTGAGGTGGAAATTACCCACGGCAGATACGGCACACTGATGGAAAGCAGTGACAGAACTGTAAGAAAAGCGGCTTTTGAAGGCATGTACCATACTTATGAAAAATACAAAAATACACTGGCGGCTGTTTACGCAGGTAATGTGAAAAAAGAAATTTTTTATGCAAAAGCAAGAAAATATGATTCGCCGCGGCAGATGCGTCTTGATGCAAACGCCGTTGATGTGTCGGTTTACGACCGTTTGATTGAGACAGTGCATGAATATTTGCCGGTGATGTATGAGTATGTGGCGCTGAGAAAAAAGATGCTCGGCGTGGATGAACTGCATATGTACGATGTCTATGCACCGATTGTCGGAGATGTTAAACTGCATTTTTCATTTGAAGAAGCTAAAAAAATTGTCCTTGAAGGCTTAAAACCGCTGGGCGGCGATTATACGGCGCTTTTAAAAGAAGGTTTTGAAAACCGGTGGATCGACGTCTATGAAAACCAAGGCAAGAGAAGCGGCGCTTACTCATGGGGCGTGTACGGCGTCCATCCGTATGTACTTTTGAACTATCAGGGAACACTGGACAATGTATTTACTCTGGCTCATGAGATGGGACATGCGCTGCACAGCCATTATTCAGACACCAATCAGGCGTATGTCAATGCAGGCTACTGCATTTTTGTGGCAGAGGTCGCATCTACATGCAACGAAGTGCTGCTGATGAACCATATGATCAATACGGCAAAAGATGACCGGGTCAAAGCAGCCATTTTAAACCATTATCTGGATACATTTAAGGGAACACTGTTCCGCCAGACCATGTTCGCGGAGTTTGAAAAGATTACATATGAAATGGCTCAGCGGGGAGAGACGCTGACACCGGATGCGCTCTGCAAAGTTTACCATGATCTGAACGTACTTTATTTCGGACCGGATATGGTCATTGATAAAGAAATTGACATGGAATGGTCCAGAATCCCGCACTTCTATACGCCATTTTATGTATACCAGTACGCCACAGGCATTTCGGCAGCCAGTGCATTCGCAAAGGATATTTTGGAAAATGGTCCGGAGGCGGCCGAAAATTATAAGAACAAATTCTTAAAGGGCGGATGTTCCAAATATCCTGTAGATCTTCTGGCAGATGCAGGTGTGGATATGCGTACGAAAGTACCTGTGCAAAAAGCGTTGGAAACATTTAAGTTTGTACTGCAGGAATTGAAAGCACTTCTTAAATAATTCTTAAGGATTTTGTTGAATTATGACAGAATTTATAGGATAATAGAATTAAATATATACAGCAGGAAACAGGAGGGAATGTGATGAAAAAAAGATTTTTGTATCTTTTGCTCACCGCGGGCGCAGCTGTATGTATAGCAGGCGGATGCGGTGAGCAGGCAACAGCTGAAGGTGTCCTGTCGGATATGTCAAAAAACATGGAAGCAAAAAACTCACTGGAAGGCACGATGAGTTTCAGCTTTGAAGGCAATGTGGCTCAGGAATCCGACGGAACATCAGTCAGTGTAGATATGAATATGGAATTGTCAGCGGATATCCAGTTAATGCTGGGCGATGTGCAGAGCAGCTATGTTAATGGCACACTTGATATGTCTGTAATGGGAATAAACATAGCCACACCGATGGAAGTGTATTCAGTGCCTGAAGACGGCGCCATAGTTTCCTACACAGGTGTTCAGGATCAATGGGTTAAGTCGTCGGCAGATAATGATCAGTCATCAGGTCTTGACGGAGGACTGTTTGACAGCGATTATGAATCACTGATCGAGGATGGCAGCGCGTCTGTCGTGCTGAGTGATGAGACAAAACAGATTGAAGGTAAAGAGTGCTATGAAGTGACGATGACTCTGCAGGGGGAAGCTATTGAAGAAATGTTTGGAGCATCGATGAATATGGCCGGTTCAGCCCTTGACGGACTGGAGGCTGAAGCTATGGACTGGTCGGGGGCCAGCCAGGACTGTTTGATTTATATTGATACAGAGGAAAAAGTTCCGGTCAGAGTTGAAACAGATATGACAGAACTTCTTAACCGTATGTATGAGTCGATGGAAGGAGATGTCTCGGCGGAAATCAGTTCGATGAAGCTTTCAATCGTCTATAACGACTTTGATACAGTTGACGAAATCACTGTGCCGGAAGAAGTTAAGGCGGCGGCAGTGGAAAGTTCGTCGTCAGATAATCTGATTGATGAACTGGAAAATGAAGTTGGCTCAGAAGATGTCAGTACGGCGGAAACCGATGAAAACGGCAATTATGTGCTGAGAGATTATGACGGCAATTATGCAGCTGCCATTGGGCCTCTGGAGGGCTATAATCTTGGCTATGCATCACAGACATCTGTCAGCTACAATGACGACAGCACAAACCTGAGTTACAGTTTTTACAATTTTACCACATCGGAAGATATGCTGCACGTTTATAATCACGGCTCATGGATTCAGGAAGATGAGAACTGCAGCGATTACGCCATCGGCGAACTGCAGCAGATTGATGTGAACGGCATGCCTGTATCCTGGTATAAAGAAACATACATTTACATGGACACACCGTTTACAGAATACCATGCGTGGGTAAGTTTTGATGATATGACCCAGTTTGCCTGTGATATTTCCTACATGAGTTTTGAGGGCGGATCGCAGGTGGATGATACAATCGTTGAGACAGCCTTTAAAAATGTAGATATTTCATAAAAGGTATTTTTATAGAGAATTAAAAGGCGTCTGCGTGTGCGGCGAAAAAGACGGGCGAAATTTTAATGTTGCTTTTTTTTCAGAAATTGCTATAATGATGAGTGACAATTGAATGATGGGAGAATTATTACGAAATTAAGAGGTAAATGTCATGAAAAAGAAAAGTGGAATCCTTTTAAGCACGGCGGTTCTTCTGACTTCTGCTGTACTTTGCGCGTGCGGAGGCGGCGAGAATGCACAGAATACACAAAGCAGTAATACTTCTTCAGAGAGCCAGACCGAGACGGCGCAGCAGACAGCATCGGGAGAACCGGCGCAGGGCGGCAGCGTTGTTGTAGGTATGACACAGGATATCGTTAGTCTTGACCCGCATGTAGAAACGGACGCAGGAACTAGAGCGGTGGTATTTAATTTGTATGAAGGCTTGGTGAAACCGACAGTAAACGGTGATCTGGAGCCGGCAGTTGCCAGTGATTACGAAATCTCAGAGGATGCGAAGACATATACTTTCACCTTGAGAGATGGCGTGACTTTCCATGACGGAAGCGCTGTCACTGCAGAAGATGTTAAATATTCCATTGAACGTTTTGCGGAGAATTCAAGCGAATCCTCCGCTTTTTCTAATTTAGCGGACGTTGTCATTGTCGATGACCATACGATCGAAGTGGAGCTCACAGAAGGGTATTCTGAATTTCTTCCTGATCTGGCCGAGGCAGTGATTATTCCTGATGATGTAGAAGATATCAATGCGACGCCGGTCGGCACCGGTCCGTATAAGTTTGTATCCTACACACCGGGACAGAGCATCCAGCTGGCAAGATATGACGGCTACTGGGGCGGCGCGGCATATCTGGACAGCGCTGAATTTAAAATCGTTGCCGATATGGAGACAGCATTTATGGAACTTCAGGCAGGAACCATTGACGTGCTCAACTACCTGACGGCAGATCAGGTATCCGCCCTTGGCGATCAGTTCAATATCGTTGAGGGAAGCATGCATCTTGTACATGCCATGTTTTTAAATAACGATTACGAACCGCTGTCTGATGTAAGGGTCAGACAGGCCATTTGTTATGCCGTAGACCGGCAGTCGATCAACGATTTTCTGTTCGGCGGCAAGAGTCAGCTGATCGGATCACATATGATCCCTGCACTTGAGAAATACTATGAGAGCGCGGCAGAAGATGTGTATACTTATGATCCGGAACAAGCCAAGAGCCTTCTTGCCGAGGCAGGATATGCAGATGGTTTTGATCTGGAGATTGCTGTGCCGAGTTCCTATTCACAGCATGTGGATACAGCGCAGATTATTGTGGAACAATTAAAAGCAGTGGGCATCAATGCAACAATCCGCCTTGTAGAATGGAGCACATGGCTGGATGAAGTTTACAGCGGACGCAATTATCAGGCGACAGTTATTGGTTTTGACGGCACACTGGCGCCAAGCGACTGGCTGGCAAAATACCGTTCAGATGCTTCCAACAACATTGCCAATTTTAAAAATGACGAATATGATCAGAAAATTGACGAAGCGCTGGCAACGGTCGATGACAGCGAAAAAGTGACGCTGTACAAAGAACTTCAGATGATTCTTGCCCAGAATGCAGCCAGTGTTTATATTGAAGATCCGGCGGATTTTGTGGCTGTGAACAAGCGGATCGGCGGCTATCAGTTTTATCCTGTAGCGGCGACGGATCTGGCAAGTATGTATATTACAGAATAAGCATTAAGGCACAAAGGAGATGCGTTATGAAATATTTTATAAAAAAAGCAGTTACTCTCATTATTACGTTGTTGTTCATTTCGGTCATTACCTTTGCTGCCTTTTCAGTCATTCCGGGGGATGCGTCGATGACGAGACTTGGCACCGAGGCGACCCCGGATCAGATTGAAGCTCTCAGAGAGGAAATGGGGCTTAATAAACCGGTGACAGAGCGGTATATACTCTGGCTTTCTGATGCCCTTCGCGGCGATTTCGGAGAATCTTATCAGTATGAAGGACAGCAGGTTTCTGCTCTTCTGGCGGACCGGCTGCCGGTGACAGTGCTTCTGGCTGTCATTTCATTTCTAATGATCCTTGTCTTGTCAGTGCCTTTGGGCATCTTGGCGGCAAAACATTCGGGAAAATGGCTGGATACAGCCATTAATCAGCTGACTCAGATAACAATGGCGATACCGTCCTTTTTTCTCGGTATCATCTTAACATATATATTCGGACTTATTTTAAAATGGTTTCAGCCGGGACTTTTTATCAGCCCGTCTGAGAATTTATGGGGCAGTATCCGTTATTTGATCTTCCCCGCAGCGGCTATCGCTCTTCCTAAAATTGCGATGGTTGTCAAGTTTTTAAGAAATTCTGTTCTGAGCGAGATGCCTAAAGATTATGTGCGCACAGCCTACAGCAAGGGCAGCAGCAAAAACAGAGCGCTGTCCCGCCATATCCTGAAAAATGCGCTTATCCCGGTCATCACATTTATGGCGCTTGTCGTTGCCGAAATACTGGCCGGAAGTATTATTGTGGAACAGGTATTCAGTGTGCCGGGCGTGGGACGCCTGCTTATCAGCGCTATTTCCACGAGAGATTACCCTGTAGTTCAGGCAGTGGTGACTTATGTGACGGCCGTTGTCGTGATTATTAATTTTGTGGTCGATATGCTGTATCAGCTTGCAGATCCGAGAGTTAAAGCGGCATAGGAGGTCAGAAGATGAAAGAAAAACAATTCAGAAAAAAACATAACTGGCAGCTGATCATCGGCTGCGGACTGACCGGCTTTTTTGTGCTTTTTACGATCGTCGGCCAGTTTTGGACACCATACGATGTGACGGCCATGGATGCGGCGGCCAGAAGCGCGCCTCCAAGTCTTGCCCACATTATGGGAACCGACAATTTCGGGCGCGATGTTTTCAGCCGTGTGATGAACGGCTGCGGCAATACATTTTTAGTAGCGTTTTGTACAGTAGGCATCGGCGCTGTTTTTGGAACAGCTATCGGGGCGCTGACCGGCTTTTACGGCGGATGGATCGATGAGATTATTATGCGTATCAATGACGCGATTCTGTCATTTCCAAGTATCTTGCTGGCGCTGATTTTAATCAGTCTTTTAGGGCCGGGCAAATTAAATATTATTATTGCGCTCGGCATTATATTTATTCCCAGCTTTGCCCGTATTGTCCGCGGCGAAGTGCTGCGGTGCAAATCTTTGGAATATGTGCAGAGCGCCCGTGTGATGGGCATTTCAAATTTCAGGATTATTTTCGCCCATATTTTGCCGAACATATGGGTGAGCATGCTGACCGCGGCAATGATCGGATTCAACAATGCAGTGCTCTCGGAAGCAAGCATGAGTTATTTAAGTCTGGGCGTGCAGCCGCCTGAGGCCAGTCTTGGACGTATGCTTTCTGAGGCCCAGTCATTGATTTTTAACGCGCCATGGTATGCTATTTTTCCGGGTATTGTCATTATACTCATTATTCTCGGCTTTTCGATGATCAGCGAAGGACTGCGGAAGCTGCAATGGGGGGAAAATTAATATGGAAAATTTATTGGAAATTAAAAATCTTTCACTCAGCTTCTATGAAAATGGCGCTGAACAAAAAGTCCTGAAAAATATCAGTTTGGACATCGGCAGACAGGAAATTGTGGGTATCGTCGGCGAGTCCGGTTCAGGGAAATCCATGACGGCGCTGTCGATGATGCGTCTGTTATCACCGGCGGCAGTGATCACCGGCGGTGAGATTTTATTTGAAGGCAGAGATTTGCTGAAGCTTTCCGAAAAAGAGATGGAGTCCGTGCGCGGAGATGACATTTCCATGATTTTTCAGGAACCGATGACATCGCTGAATCCGGTAATGAAAATCGGGAAACAGGTAGAAGAAAGCCTGATTCTTCATACCCATATGAAAAAAGACGAAATACGCAGACAGGTCATTGAGGCGCTGACCAGCGTCGGACTGCCTGAACCAGAGAAACTTTACGGGAAGTATCCCTATCAGTTGTCGGGCGGTATGCGCCAGAGAGTCATGATCGCTATGGCAACCATATGCCGGCCGAAACTTTTGATCGCCGATGAGGCGACGACGGCGCTGGATGTGACGGTGCAGAAGCAGATCCTGCGTCTTATTCAAAAATTTCATGAGGAAACAGGGACTTCTGTGCTTATGATTTCCCATGATCTGAACGTGATCAAGTCGGTCTGCAGCCGTGTGATCGTCATGTACAACGGCGATATTGTGGAAATGGGAAATACACAGGAAGTGCTGCGCCATCCGAAACATGATTACACCAAGACGCTTGTGGCCGCAATTCCGGATAATGATGTCCCGTCGGATCGAAGTTCGGTTGTTCTTGAAGCGAAGGATCTGAGGCTTTCTTTTAAGGAAAAGGATGGCGTGTTTTCCGGAAAAGATCAAAAAGCGGTGCTCAAAGGGGTCAGTTTTTGTGTGTATGAGGGAGAAATTCTCGGCGTGGTCGGTGAATCCGGCTGCGGCAAATCCACACTGGCAAAAACAATTGTCGGTCTGAACAAACATTTTACAGGCTCGCTTCAGATGACATGCAGCCGGCCTCAGATGGTATTTCAGGATCCGTTCGGGTCACTGAATCCGGCCCGAAAGATTGGCTGGATTCTTCAGGAACCGCTGAAAGCCCGCGGAATCAGAGATAAAAAAGAGCGGCTGCGGCTTGTCGATGAAATGCTTGTTAAAATCGGGCTGGATCCGTCATTTAAAGGGCGGTATGCCAGAGAATTTTCCGGCGGACAGCGCCAAAGAATCAGTATTGGTCTGGCGCTGCTGATGGATACCGGATTTATTGTGGCTGATGAGCCTGTTTCGGCGCTTGACGTGACTGTCCAGAGCCAGATTTTGAAACTGCTCCTGCAGCTCCATAAAGAGAAGAATCTGACGATGATGTTTATTTCCCACGATCTTGAAGTCGTGCGGCACGTCTGTGACCGGGTCATCGTCATGTATCTCGGGCAGATTGTAGAAATGGCGGACAGTGATGAACTGTACAAAAATCCGCAGCATCCGTACACGCGCCTTTTATTTAGCGCGGCGCTGGACGGGCATAAGATTGAAGATAATGATGACAGTGAAGATACCGAGGCACAGGAGGTGCCCCAAGGTGCAGGCTGCGCTTTTTATCCGCGCTGCCCATACCGAAAAAACAGCTGTCGGAAAAAAAAGCCGATGCTCAGGCTGTGCGGGGATAATCATGAGACACGGTGCCGGGCAGGCGCCTTAAAGTAAGGAGAACTTAATGAGAAACATAAAACTGACGATGGAATACGACGGCGGCCGCTATGACGGCTGGCAGCGGCTTGGAAAAAACAGCGGGCAGACCACCATACAGGGGAAAATTGAAGAAGTATTAAAGAAGATGACCGGCGAAGATATTGAACTGATCGGCTCCGGGCGTACTGACGCCGGTGTCCACGCTTATGCTCAGGTGGCGAACTTTCATACAAATACAGATATGAAGTGTTATGAGATCAAACATTATTTAAACAGATACCTTCCGAGAGATATTGCCGTGTTTGACGTAAGAGATGTGGATGAACGGTTTCACAGCCGTCTTAATGTAAAGTCTAAAACATATGTATATAGAATCGCTATCGGCGAAGTGCCAAGCGTATTTGACCGTAAGTATACATTTTACTGTTTTAATCGTTTGGATGTGCAGGCAATGAAAAAAGCAGCTCTTTATCTTGTGGGACGCCATGACTTTAAAGCATTTTCTTCGAGCCGCCGGACAAATAAATCAACGGTGAGGGAAATTTACAGCATCGATATAGAAACAGACTGTCAGGAAATTAAAATTTATGTCCACGGAAACGGCTTCCTTTATAATATGGTGCGCATTATTGCCGGGACTCTGATGGAGGTCGGCAAAGCTGAACGGGCGCCGGAAGATATGAAGCGGATTCTGGCAAGCAGAGACCGGGAGCAGGCAGGGCCGACGGCGGCGCCTCAGGGCCTGTTTCTTCAGGAAGTAGAGTATTAACAAAGGAGATAAAAGGTTTGAAAGTAAACTTCCAAATCTACCATTATTGACGCAGCAAGTGCGTCAGGAAAGAGGAAAGTTTGGAAGCAAACTTCCAAATCTACCATTATCGACGCAGCAAGTGCGTCAGGAAAGAGGAAACGATGTATATTGCAGATGAGCACAGATACGAAAAGATGGTTTATAACCGGTGCGGCAAAACAGGACTTAAAGTATCTGCCGTGAGTCTTGGGATGTGGCAGAACTTCGGTTATACAGCCAATTTTGAAAATATTGAAAAAATGTGTCGTACAGCCTTTGATCTTGGCATCAATCATTTTGATCTTGCCAATAACTACGGCAATCCATATAACGGATCAGCTGAAGAAAACTTTGGCAGAGTGCTTGACAAAGGCTTGAGGGCTTACAGAGATGAACTGTGCATTTCCACAAAAGCCGGTTATGAGATGTGGCCGGGACCTTATGGAGATCGGAACGGTTCAAGAAAATATTTGATCGCCTCTTTGGATCAAAGTCTGAAGCGGATGAAGCTGGATTATGTAGATATTTATTACCATCATATTTTTGACCCGGATACGCCGCTGGAAGAGACTGCCGAAGCATTGGATCATGTTGTCCGTCAGGGCAAAGCGCTGTATGTGGGCGTTTCCAATTATAACCGGCGGCAAACTGAAGAAATTCTGAAGATTTTCAGAGAACTGAAAACGCCGTTTGTGATGAATCAGCCGTCATACTCTATGCTTAACCGATGGATCGAAGACGACCGTCTAGATGATTTTGCTGTGGGGGAAGGATTCGGTCTTGCCGTGTTTTCGCCTCTGTATCAGGGATTTTTAACAGACCGTTATTTGAAAGGTGTGCCTGAAGATTCACGCGTCGGCAGGGGAAGTACATGGATTGGAAACGAACTGAATGAGACGATGGTGAAAAAACTGAATCAGCTGAATGATATTGCTAAAGCAAGAGGACAGAAACTGTCTCAGATGGCATTGTCGTGGATTTTAAGAAACGGCAAAGTCACAACTGTACTGATCGGCGCCAACCGTCCGCAGCAGATTATTGATAATGTCCAAGCAGTGCATAAAACTGTGTTTACGGCACAGGAGCTTGAAGCTATCGAAAATATATTAAGACAGTAAAGAGAGTGATGATCAATGAAAATAGCTGTATTTTATCACCATATCCGTGAAGCGGCAAAACAAGCCGGGATGACAGAAGAACAAGTGCTTGTACAGCTGCGCAAAGCGGGGGTGGGTTATGCAGAGGCAGATTTTGACGATCTGGTAAAAAATCCGGAAATGATAGTGCGTCTTAATGAAGCCGGACTGTCTGTGTCGAGTATTTATTGCTTTTTTGATTTTGCTCTGCGCAAAGAAGAGGATCGCGTCTGGCAGCTCATCAAGACAGCGCATCAGGCGCGGTGCCGCCAAGTGATGGTGATTCCGGGATTTTATTATTCGGAAGAAAAAGAAGCGCGCCGGGAGGCTTTGGATAGGATGGTACATATGACCGGCGCCTTTTGTCAGCTTGCGTCGGCCAACGGTCTGACAGTTACAATGGAAGATTTTGACGACAGCCGGTCTCCGATTAAAAATTCCCGGGGGCTTTTGTACTTTGCAGAGCGGATTCCGGAATTGAAAATCACATTTGATACAGGCAATTTTGTTTTTTGTGGGGAAGATGTGTTGGAAGCTTTTGAAAGATTGAAAGATAAAATTGTTCATGTACACTGCAAAGACCGCAGGATCGAAGGATTTGACGCAGAAGAAGGCAAAATGGATGAGCGGGGTCATATGATGTATGCGTCGCCTGTGGGCAGCGGTTTTCTGCCGATGGAGGAAATTGTGCGCCGTCTTCAGGCAATGGGCTATGACGGCATTTACACAGCAGAGCATTTCGGAAGCATGAAACAATTGGAATATATGTTTGAATCTGTGGCATGGCTCAAGGCCCATGAGATTTAAAATAATCAGCCGATTATCGTAAAAATGCGGTAATCGGCTTTCCGTCTATTGATATAATTTTAAAAAATTTTTCGGCGACATACCGGTCTGTTTTTTGAAAACCTTGCTGAAATAGTATTCATCGCTGTAGCCGACGGCGCGGGCGATTTCATAAATTTTGGTCGTCTGGCCGGAAGCAAGCAGTTCGATTGCCTTATTAATTCTGAGGGTGTTTAAATAAGCAAAAATCGGCGTGCCGGTTTTCTTTTTAAACATTCGGTTCAGATAATCAAAATTCATTTTAAATTCGTTTTCAAGGTCAACACTGGTCAATTTTTTGTTATAATGAAAGTGCAGATAATCTGTCAGTGCTTCCAATACTCTTTGCTGGGATTTTGAAAAATTCAGATTGGCCCCGGCAAGTACCTGAGCGGAGAAGCAGGCCGCGAAGTCAATCAAAATCTGCATAAAGCAATAAGAGCATGTGAGTTTGTAATGCTCCTGCCGGTGTTCGGAGGCAAAAATCGCCTGATTCATAGCCAGCTCAAATTTATTGCGCACAGCAGCGTCGGCCACATGGAGTGTTTTAGGAAGGATCAGCCGGGAATGATCGTACATTTCCTGTGAAAAAGGGGAAATGTTATTGGTCAGATGACGGTTGTTTTCCAAAAACTCCGTAAGTGATATATCCGTCGGCAGTTCAAAGGGCTTAAATACAGTTGGCTTCAGGTGGATATAGTAGAATTCGGAAACTGCGGGCAGCGTGCCTTCATGGACGCCGTCAGGATCGAGAATGATCATATCGCCTTCTTTTAAATGATAGTCAATACCGCTTTCGGATAAAAACAGATTTCCCGACTTCATAAAAAAGATGATGTATTCCCCCGGAATACGCCGGGGATGCCTGTAGGGCTCCGGCGATGAATACAGATTCATAAAAGAAATATGCGGCAGCATATCCGAGTTAAATTCATAGTAAGTCATAGCAGCACCTCCGGGAAGTTCAAAAATAAGTTCCAACACACTATAGCACATTTGCTTGGACAAAACAATGCCTGATTTCAAATGATTTGGGTCGCTATTAGACAAAAAATGGCGCAATGCTCCATTTCCATTCTGTATCGGATTGATTATAGTTGATATGGTATGAAGGACGGAATGAAATGTTTTACATACATGACTTAAATATCAGCGAAAATCATGAGATCGAGGAGGAAATCAAAGTGAAACAGGAACTGGAATATATTAAGGGCTTTACCTTTCGCCTCTGCCCGGGGAAGGCACAGGGCTTTGCCGATGAAAAGACAAAGGAATCTCTGCGCACGCTGAAAGCGTCAACGGCCATTGATACGGCAGTCATAGCAATCGTCGCCCTTCAGGATACACCTCATTCTGAACAGATAGATTATACAGGCAGCCATATGCCTTCCGATGATGAACTTAAAGAGATGATCGGCTATGCCAAAAGCATCGGTCTGAGAGTGATTTTGAAACCGATGGTCAACTGCCGCAACGGTGTATGGCGGGCATTTATTAATTTTTTTGACAAGGATGTTGTCTGTGAGCCAAAGTGGAGCCAGTGGTTTAAAAATTATGCAGCATATATGCTTCATTACGCAGCAGTCGCTCAGGAAACGGGCTGCGAGATGCTTATTGTCGGCTGCGAACTGGTCATGTCCGAGCGTCAGGAAAAATACTGGAGAGATTTGATCGGGAAAGTCCGCGGTGTCTACAGCGGCCTGCTGACATACAATACAGACAAATATCAGGAAGATCAGGTACAGTGGTGGGATGCGTTAGATGTGATCTCTTCAAGCGGCTATTATCCGATTGACCGCTGGGAGGAAAATTATGAGCGTATTCACCGCGTCGTCCAAAAGTTCGGGAAACCGTTTTTCTTTGCGGAGTGCGGAATTCCGTGCCGTACAGGCAGCGCTCAGATCCCAAACGACTGGACATTTCAGGGGCCGTTTGATCTGGAAGAGCAGCGGCGTTACTATGAAAAAATGTTTGAGGAAAGCAAAAAGCATCCGTGGATGCGGGGCTTCGTATGCTGGGATTGGATGTCAAATTATACAGAATATCCGATCATCAACGACGGCTACAGTGTTTATGGAAAACCGGCGTGTGAAGTTATTAAAAGTTTTTATCAGTTAAAGGAGGAAGAATGATGATACAGCATGATTTAACAGGACAGTGGAAGATGAGGGAAATGATGATGGGCACATGGATGCCTGTTAACATTCCGGGGTCAGTCATTAGCGCTCTGTTGGAAAACGGTAAAATCGATGATCCGTATTACCGCACAAATGAATACGAAGTCAGAGAAATGATGCGCAAAGATTATGTCTTTGAAAAAACTTTTGATGTTGACGAAAAAATACTTGCAATGAATGATATTGAGCTTGTATGCGACGGACTGGATACGATTGCCGAAATTTATTTAAACGGCCAGTGTATCGGCAAAGCTGATAATATGCACAGAACATGGCGTTTTGACTGCAGAGGCATTTTAGAGGCAAAAAATATCCTTCAGATTATTTTCCGCTCACCGATTGAATATGTGGAAAATTACAAAGAAACGGAAGGCAACGAAATTACAAATATTGCAGCAGGCGCGATGAAAGGCAATCAGTATATCAGAAAAGCCCATTCAATGTTTGGCTGGGACTGGGGCGCTCAGCTCCCGGATATGGGCATATGGAGAAATATCCGTATTGAAGCTTTCGACCGGATGCGACTTACAGAACCGTTGATCGAGCAGCAGCACAGCCCGGAAGGCGTGACTTTGAAAGTAAGGGCACAGCTGGCGATGAGCGTGGCTCTGACTCAGGACTGGGGCGTCGATGTCTATGACGGTAATTCAGAAGACCTTTCCAAAATGCCGGCGATGACGGACCGAAATATGACGATTAGTGTATTTGATCCGGATGGTGCTAAGATTGGCATGACAGTAAGCCCGGCGTGCAGTGAAGCCGCAGTTTTTGAAATCCGTGAGCCGAAGCTTTGGTGGACCAACGGACTTGGCGCGCATCCGCTTTACAAAGTGCGCATTGAACTGGCAGACAAGAACGCCGTTCTTCAGGAAGTGAAAGAATACCGTATCGGATTAAGAACACTGACTGTGAGTCAGGACAAAGACCAGTGGGGCAGTGAATTTGCATTTAAAATCAATGGTGTTAAAATTTTTACAAAAGGCGCAGACTACATTCCTGAAGACTGTATCTACTCACATATTACAAAAGAGCGTCTGGAAATGCTTGTGGATACATCGGTAAGATCCAATTTCAACTGCCTGCGCGTATGGGGCGGCGGTTATTATCCGTCAGATGAATTTTATGATCTTTGTGATGAAAATGGTCTGATTGTATGGCAGGATCTTATGTATGCCTGCAATGTATATGATTTTAATGATGATTTTGAAAGAAATATTATTGCGGAGACAAAAGACAATGTAAGACGTCTGCGCCATCATGCCTGCCTGGGAATGTGGTGCGGCAATAATGAAATTGAGTCGGCATGGCATCACTGGTCGTCTTTTCAGGGACATTCTGAGAAACTGAGAGCTGACTATATCAAACAGTTTGAATATTGCCTGCCGAAAACTGTCAAAAAATATGACAGCCAGACATTTTACTGGCCGTCGTCACCGTCATCAGGCGGATGCTTTGATGATCCTGATGATGAGAACAGAGGAGATACCCATTACTGGGATGTATGGCATGGACAGAAGCCATTTTCAGATTATCACAATCACTACTTCCGTTTTTGTTCAGAGTTTGGCTTCCAGTCATTCCCGTCAATAAAAACTGTCCGTACATACACAGAGGCGGATGACAGAAATATTTTCTCGGAAGTCATGGAAAGCCATCAGAAAAATGACGCGGCCAACGGCAAGATGCTTTATTATCTTTCCGAAAACTTCCAATATCCGAAAGATTTTGAAAGCCTGCTGTATGTGACGCAAGTGCTTCAGGGAATAGCCGTCAAATACGGTGTGGAGCACTGGCGGAGAAACCGGGGACGGTGCATGGGCGCCCTTTACTGGCAGCTCAATGACAACTGGCCGGTGGCGTCATGGGCGAGCATTGATTATTTCGGAAGATGGAAAGCGCTTCAATATATGGCCTGCCATTTCTTTGCACAGAAGCTTGGCACCATTTATGAAGAAAACGGCAGAATTTATATTGCGGCAGTTAATGACGATCTGGAAGATACGACAGTTCATGTGCGTTTGTCATTAAAGGATATGGAGTTAAATGTGTGCGATACACTGGAATTCACCGAAGAAGCGGCGGCATGCAGCGCAGTGAAACTGATGGACAGAGATTATTCCGAATTGATCGCAGATGGAAAGTCAAAATATTTTGTGGAAGCGGTATTTACTTTCGGCGACGGTACTGTGATGACTCAGACCGATATCTTTGTTCCGTATAAACATCTGGCGCTGAAAGAACCTCATATAAAGACTGAAGTGAGCGAGACAAACGACGGCTTTAAAATCAGCCTGACAACCGATACCTATACGCCGTTTGCAGCTCTCGATCTGACAGAAGCGGATGCCATTTTCAGTGACAACTATTTCTGTATGGGAAGTCCGCGTAAAGAAATTGAAGTCAAATACAGTGATATCCGCTCAGATCAGGAGATGACACTGGAAAATTTCAAGAAGCAGCTGACGATAACACATTTGTACGATACGATTCGATAGGAAAAGGGGAGCCCATGAATATTAGATTTGACGAACAAAAACAATTATTTCAGATAAATACAGAGCATACAAGTTATGTGATCGGCATTGCCGACGGAAAATATGTAGGACATGTATACTATGGCAGAAAGATTGAAGATCTTACAGGTATTTATCCGCTTTTACGCACCGGTGAAGCGCCGTTTGTGCCGTCTGTCAACATGCGGGAAAAATGCTCCTTTGCGGACACATTTCCGGCGGAATACTCTACCAGCGGCGTAGGCGATTACAGAGAAAGCTGCCTTGACGTGCGCACAACAGGCGGCCACCGTGCCTGCGAACTTTCCTTTGAAGGCTATGAAATTTTAGAAGGAAAACCAGCCCTTGCCGGACTTCCTTCCACGTTTGCAAAAGAGGCGGGCAGAGCAAAGACCCTTGAGATTACATGCAAAGATGAATGTATCGGGCTGAAGGCTGTACTCAGTTACAGTGTCTTTGAGGACAGCGATGCGCTGATCCGCAGTGTACGTCTGATCAATGAAGGCACAGAAAAGCTCTATATTGAAAAGGCGCTGAGCGCCTGCATCGATATGGATGATGAAAATTTCGAGATGCTTGCGCTGACCGGTTCATGGGCGAGAGAGCGCCACATGACAAAGTGCCCGGTAACGTACGGACGCCATTTGATTTCTTCAACAAAAGGCGAATCCAGCCATCAGGAGCATCCGTTTTTAGCGCTGATGACAGAGGGAACAACACAGGATCAGGGCGAAGTTTATGCAATGAATTTTATTTATTCCGGAAACTTTATGGCAATGGCTCAGGTAAGCCAGTTCAATTCAGTGCGTATGGTCATGGGTATTCACCCGGAAGGATTTGAATGGACACTGAATCCGAATGCTTCATTCCAGACGCCGGAAGTTGTCTGTGTATATTCTGATGAAGGTCTGGGAAAAATGACGCGCACATTCCATGATCTGTATCGGGAACATTTGATCCGCAGTCCGTATCTGCATAAAAAACGTCCGATTTTGATCAACAACTGGGAAGCGACATATTTTGATTTTGATACGGAAAAGCTTGTTGCGATTGCCAGAGAGGCGAAAAAAGACGGTATCGAAATGCTTGTCATGGACGACGGCTGGTTCGGACACCGCAACAATGATGACAGTTCACTGGGCGACTGGTTTGTCAACGAAGAAAAACTTCCGGGCGGCTTAAAAACACTTGTGGATAAAGTCAAAGCGGAGGGACTTGCTTTTGGCATATGGTTCGAACCGGAAATGATTTCTCCGGATTCGGAACTTTACCGTCGTCATCCGGAATGGGCGATTCAGATTCCGGGCAGGGCGCCGGGCATGAGCCGCGCTCAGTATGTGCTTGACCTATCAAGACCGGAAGTGGTGGATTATGCGTATGAATGTGTAGCCTCAATTTTGCGCAGCGCCGATATTTCCTATGTGAAATGGGATATGAACCGTCAGCTGACAGATATCGGCAGTGCTTATCTTGATGCACATACACAGGGAGAACTGATGCACAGATATGTACTCGGCGTTTATGAAATGCAGGAGCGTCTTGTAACAGAATTCCCGGATCTGCTTCTGGAAAACTGCTCCGGCGGCGGCGCCCGTTTCGATGCCGGTATGCTCTACTACAGCCCGCAGATCTGGTGCTCGGATGATACCGATGCCATTGAGCGTCTGGCTATTCAGGAAGGCACAGCGCTTATTTATCCGCTTTCATGCATGGGCGCTCATGTCAGTGACTGTCCGAACCATACGGTAGGACGTATTACACCGTTTATGACAAGAGGCCATGTGGCGCTGGCGGGAACTTTCGGCTATGAACTGGATATTACAAAAATTTCCGAGGGAGACCGGGATGCGATTAAATTCCAGACGAAGCTGTATCACAAATACCATCCGCTTGTCAGAGAAGGCGATTACTACAGAATCGCTTCCTATCAGCAGAATCATCTGTATGACTGCTGGGAAGTTGTTGCCAAAGACCGGAGTGAAGCGCTTGTAACTTTCGTTCAGGTAATGTCAGAGCCAAACTTTAAGAGCCGGAAAATCCGCCTGAAAGGGCTGGAGCCTAAAGCTTCCTATCGTTTGGAAGAAACCGGAGATGTTTACAGCGGCGATGTGCTTATGCGTGCCGGATTTCTTGTACGCAGAGATCACCGCGATTTCTCCAGCCGGTTATTCCATTTCGTAAAAACGGAGGAATAATGAACATGTCAAAAGTTTATGTAAATCAATGGGGCTATTTGCCGAATAGTCCTAAGACAGCGGTCATTGCCGGAAACGGCAGTGACCAGCCGGTCAAAATCCGTGTGATTAATGAACAGGACAGCTGTGTGTTGGAACAGGAAGCCGTATTTTTCGGACATGACGCAGCGTCTGACGACGATGTATGGCAGGCGGACTTTTCGGAAGTTACAGCACCGGGGAAATATCATGTGGAAGATGATCAAGGCAGCAGCTCATACAGCTTTCAAATTTCTGAGGATATTTATGAAAAATTGGGCAATATGATGAGTAAGGCGCTGTATTTTCAGCGGTGCGGCACAGCGCTTGATGAAAAATATGCCGGTATTTTTAAGCGGGAATGCTGCCATACAGGCAAGGCAATGCAGCTTAAAGATTATGTAAACTTACAGGCTGGAAATATTTCAGAAGCACAAATACAAATGTTTGATGTACAGGGCGGATGGCATGATGCCGGCGACTTCGGACGTTATCCGACAGCGGCGGCAACAGCGCTGGCGCATATGCTTTATGCATGGGAACTGTTTCCGGAAAGTTTTGAGGACAGTCTGAATATTCCTGAAAGCGGCAATGGCATGCCGGATATTTTAAATGAATGTCTGTACGAACTGAAATGGCTGCTGAAAGTCCAAATGGCCGACGGCAGTGTGAGCCATAAATTGACATCCATGCGCCATGCAAATTTTGTGATGCCGTGTGAAGATCATCGGCAGATGATTTTATTCCCGCCGTCAACAATGGCAGCAGGAGCATTTGCGGCAGTGATGGCGCTGGCATCAAGAATCTACAAAACATTTGCGCCGGAATTTTCCCGGGAAGCGCTGGCGGCGGCAAAGAAAGCGTTTGCATGGCTGAAAGCCCATCCTGAATTTATTGGTTTTGAAAATCCAAAAGGATGCAATACCGGCGGATATGAAGATATCGATGACCGCGATGAACGGCTGTGGGCGGCAGCAGAGCTCTACAGAACGACCCGCGAAGCGGCTTATCTTACAGATGCTCAGGCACTGCTGGACGGGGTAAACGACCCGACGGCTCTCGGGTGGACAGATGTGGCCGGATTGGCAGGCTGGGCGCTTATGGAGGATATGATGAGAGCGCTTCGGAGCAAAGGCTCTGAGGTGATCGAGAGAGACTGCCGGCAGGCGGCGCTTTTGTCAGAAAAGTATGTTGAGCTTTTTGTGTCGGCAGCAGATGATATTTTGAAATTGTCACAGCAGTGCGGCTACAAGGCGGCGATGTCTGTGGAGGACTATGGCTGGGGCAGCAATATGGTGCTTTTAAACAGAGCCATGATTTTAGCTTCAGCAGCTGTACTGACTGATGATCAAAGCTATGCGGACGCTGTTGTCAGCCAGATGGATTATCTGCTTGGCGTCAATGGGGCAGATTACAGTTATGTGACCGGCGCCGGCGAGCATGCATTCAAAAATCCTCATAACAGAGTGACTGTTGCCGATGGTATTGATGAGACGATTCCGGGATTTGTGTCCGGCGGTCCAAACGGACATCCGGTAGACGAAAAAGCCGAATGGCTGATCGTCCCGGGAACACCTCCGATGAAATGCTATTTGGATATATGGGAATGCTATTCACTGAATGAGATTACAATTTATTGGAATTCACCGGCCATTTTTCTGGCGGCATTTTTAAATGCGGTTAAATAAATATTTGTTAAGCTGTTATTAATTAAATTTAACCCGGGACTCTATTGACAATTTTAAGTTAAATTAATATAATATATAAAAAAATAGCTAAAAAAACTTAAAAATATAAAAAAATTGCGGGGAGGAGGTTAGGAATATGAAGAAGGCTGTCAGATTGTCCGACATTGCAAAACGGTTGGATGTCAGTACAGTGACTGTTTCTAATGCGCTGGCCGGTCAGAAGGGCGTCAGCGAAGAACTTAGAGAAAAAATCAGAAGTACAGCTGCTGAGATGGGATATCAGACGCGTCAGGGGCCGATTATCCTGGAAAAGACAAATCCGGTAAATATTGCGGTCATTATCGCGGATAAATATCTCGGTTCCTATCCTTCTTTCTACTGGAAAGTTTATCAGGAATTTGCGTTGGCAGTTAAACGAAAAAACTGTATGCTGCTGTATGAAGTGCTTAAGGATGAAGACGAAAAAAATTTTGTGATACCGCTCAGCGTCAAAGAGAAAACAGCGGAAGGTATCGTTGTCATTGGGGAAATCAGCAGCGAATATTTAAAGATGCTTATCGAAGTGTCCCAGATGCCGATAGTATTTGTAGACTTCAGCAAAATAGATATCAGGGTAGATTCCGTTGTGTCCGATAACTTTTACGGTATGTATCTTATGACAAACTATCTGATTGAACATGGACACAGAGATATTGCCTATGTGGGGACCGTGCTTGCGAATAACAGTATTAAAGACCGTTACTGCGGTTATTATAAAGCACTGATGGAAAATCATATTCCTGTTCGTGAGGACTGGATCATCGATGACAGGGCGCCTCTTGGAAAGATGGAAATCGACCGCTTGTCTTTGCCGGAAGAAATGCCGACGGCATTTGCATGCAACTGCGATCTTGTAGCCAGTGAACTGATTAAAATTTTGGCGCAGAGAGGCTACCGCGTTCCGGAAGATATTTCGGTTGTCGGCTATGATAATTACCTTTATACAGGATTGTGCGATATAAAGATTACAACCTATGAGGTCAATATCGAAGAGATGGTTAAAGTCTCGCTGGAAAAAATATTAAACCGTCTTAAAGGGCGTCAGTCGGACTCAGAAACAATACGGATTGTTTCCGGGCATATGGTCGTTAAGGAAAGCGTAAAAAGTGTAAATTAATGATTTCGTAAAAAGCAGAAGAATGTGCAGAAAGTTGTGCATACTTCTGCTTTTTTGCACAATACGGCCGGCGGGGCGACTGCCGTGCCTGCACGGGCGGTGATCTGACGTATTTATGGAGCAGAGTTTTAGAGGGGGGTGTAGCGTAATTTGTCGACGGGATTTTCTGGAAATATTTGGTGTATGCGGTAGAATAGAGATATGAAAAAACCGGTTTCTTCAGAAGCTTGATAATTTCATAGACTTTATGTTTGGGCTGTGATATGATGTATGTACGATTTATTTTTGATGTATAAAGGTAACGAAGATCATATACAGGAGTGCGGACCAAACAGCATTTGATTAAGGAGCGTGAAAAATGGCATTGACAAATGAGGATTTGCAGGCAATCGCCCTGCTGTTAAAGCCGATAGGGGATTCGATAAAATCCTTGGAGCAGAAAGTTGATTCACTGGAGCAGAAGGTTGATTCGCTGGAGCAGAAAGTTGATTCACTGGAGCAGAAGGTTGATTCGTTGGAGCAGAAAGTTGATTCACTGGAGCAGAAGGTTGATTCGCTGGAGCAGAGAGTTGATTCACTGGAGCAGAAGGTTGATTCGCTGGAGCAAAAGGTTATTTCGCTTGAAGAACGGATGACAAAGGTTGAGAACCGCTTGACGAAGGTGGAAGTCGAGATGGAAAACGGTTTCAGAAAAACTTTGGAGGCAGTCAACGAAAATATTAATCTTATTAACGAGAAGAATAAAAAGTACGATACCGCTGCAGATAAAGTAGAGATGCTGGAGGCGGATATGCGTCTGATGAAGATTGCAGTGAATGAGTTGTACAAAAAGGTAGGATAAAGTAAATACAGCAAAACACGAACTATGAAAATCGTTAAAAGCAGAAGCGGCTCCAAACCGGAGCCGCTTCTGCTTTACAACGTTTTACAGAGGAGTATCTCTATATCAAAAATTATTGGAATTTTCTTTTTTATAATGCAGAGGTGTTGAACCTGTCTGCTTTTTGAATGAATTAATAAAATGGGTTGAATTTTCATAACCGACCATGCGGCCGATTTCGTTGATTTTATAATCAGTCGACAAAAGCAACGCTTTAGCGGCCTCAATGCGTCGTTTGGAAAGGTAATAAATCGGTGATGTCTTATAATAACGGGTAAAATCTTTAACAATCCTATACTTGCTGACATTATATTCTTTTTCAAGCATGTCAAGAGAGAAAAATTCACTGTAATGCTTATCGAAACGCTGCTTGATGTCTGTCAGATATTTCGGTATATTCGCTGCAGTTTGTTTGCTGACGTTTATGCTGAGCGTTTCGGATAACAATGATGTAATAAAGCATAACTGATGCAGCGGAGAATTTTTATAATAGTTTTGCTGATGTTCATAAGCGATCAGCATGTCTTTGATACGTGAACTGTCCGGCACGGCAATTTTATAATTCTCCACAGGGTTAAAATGACTGTAGAACCATGAAACCTGGCTTCCGTCGAGAAATATCGATACATGCTGCCACTGAGAAGAGACAATACGTATGCTGGAAACCGAGTCCAGCGGACAAAAGCAGATGGACTTGGAATCAGCGTGAACAGATTCTCCGGAAATATCCAATAAGCCTTCGCCCTCAAAAGTATAGATAAAAAGATATCCTTTCATCTGGCCGGCACTGCTGTCTTTTTGATAATGGTACGGATATTGTGCCTGTATATGAAGAAAAATTTTCATATACATATATGGAATATCATTGGTTTCGTCACAATAACTGATAATTTCAAACATATGACGATTTTTGCTTAAAGATGCCTGAGAAGCTTCATCGAGACCTTTTAAGTTCATTAGATTCAAAATTTTTTCGATTGTATCCATACGGCACACTCCTTTTTAAGAGCATTTAATCGGTTGTTAACTAATGATTAGCTTAAGCATAACAAAAACAAGGTAAAAAATCAAGGGGAAAAATTAATTGAAATTAATATAAAATTAATTTACATAAAAAAAGTAAAAAGTTGTAAAAAAAACGGATGACATTAAAAAATTCAAATTGTGCGAACAAAAAGAAAAAAACAAAACATGTTGCACAAAAAACGTGTGACAAAACTGTGAAAAGTGATAAAATTGCTTTTGAGGTGCAAGAATGTAATATAAATAACAATATTCTGTGATGAAAAGTGCTAAATGATATGCTAATATACATTTACAGTTAAATTTACTTAAAAAACTTAAAAATGGAGGAATCACTATGAAAAAAGCGAAAAGACTTTTTGCCATCAGTATGGCAGCGCTCATGGCAGCGGCTTCCTTAGCAGCTTGCGGAAACAGCAGCTCAGAAA
Source organism: Candidatus Scybalocola faecipullorum (assembly GCA_018716485.1). Classification (GTDB taxonomy): domain Bacteria; phylum Bacillota; class Clostridia; order Lachnospirales; family Lachnospiraceae; genus Scybalocola_A; species Scybalocola_A faecipullorum. The sequence continues at coordinate 43,865 of DVJY01000047.1, read as the reverse complement.
CACAGGCACCGGCCAGCGACAGCACAGGCGGAGATGCAGCAGGTGACAGCGCTGCAGATAGTACTGCGGACAGCGGCTTACCGACAATCGATCAACTGACATTGGGTGAAGACTATACAGACTTATCAGCAGATTTGGTTGTATTAACACACAGAACTGATATTGTGGATACAAAACTTGCCGGATATGTTGAAGAATTCCAGAAATTGTATCCGAACATTAATATTGAGTATCAGGCTGTAACTGATTATGCAGAAGATATGACGCTTCGTCTGACAACTGACGACTGGGGCGATATCTGTATGATCCCTACAACAATCGACAAAGCAGAGCTTCCAAATGAATTTGTAAGCTTTGGCGATGTGGACACACTTTCTGAAAATTATATTATGCTGAACAACTATGCTTATGACGGACAGGTTTATGGTATTCCGTCTACAGCAAACGCGCAGGGTATTGTTTATAACAAAGCTGTTTTTGAAGAAGCAGGCATCACAGAACTTCCGACAACACCGGATGAGTTCCTTGAAGACCTTCAGCTGATCAAAGACAACACAGATGCAATTCCTATGTATACAAACTTTGCAGCAGGCTGGACGATGGGCGCATGGGATGCTTATATTACAGGCTCTGCAACAGGCGATCCTGATTTTGTAAACTTAGGTTTGACACACGGTTTGAATCCGTTCTCAAAACATGACGATATGACAGGCCCTTACGCTGTTTACTATGTATTGTATGAAGCAGTTGCCCGTGGTCTTACAGAAGATGACCCGACAACAACTGACTGGGAAGGCAGCAAAGGTATGATGAACAATGGCGAGATCGCTACAATGGTTCTTGGTTCATGGGCAATCACTCAGATCCAGGGCGCAGGCGACAATGCAGATGATATCGGCTATATGTCATTCCCGATCACAGTCAACGGCAAACAGTACGCAACAGCTGGCCCTGACTACAACTTTGGTATCAATATCAACTCTTCAGACGATGAGAAGATTGCTTCTATGCTTTATGTAAAATGGCTGACAGAAGAATCTAATTTCTCATATGATGAGGGTGGTCTTCCAATCGAAGTCGGTGAAGAATATCCGGATACATTAGCCGACCTGGCAGATGTCGAATTGGTAGTTGATAATCCGGCGCCGGCAGGTGAAGAAACATTATACAATGATATCAATAATGGTTCTGAAATTGGCCTGAACTCCAACAACACACCGAAACAGACAATCGTTGAGTCTGCGCTGAGCGGCACACAGTCGTTGGATGATATTATGGCACAGTGGAATGAACAGTGGACACAGGCTCAGGAGGATAACGGCGTAACTCCGGAAGAGTATGACTACGTGGCTGCAATTTCAGAATAATCAGCAGGAAAACATAAAAAATGATTTGACAACAAGGCTGCTGCATAATGTATATGCAGCAGCCTGTTGATTGAAAGGAGGAGCTTTATGCCGCAGACAGTGCATAAGCAAAAAGGCTTCGGCGAATGGCTGAAAAGCCGCAAAGGCCAGAGAATGCTAGTCATGATTGCTTTTATGGCAATCCCCCTTGCTCTTTTGATCGTATTTACATACTATCCTTTTATTCAGATGATCCAGTTCAGTTTCTTTGATATGAAATATATCGGACCGAGAGAATTTGTCGGTTTCGATAACTATATCGATGTATTTGCCCGTGATGATTGCTTTTCTTCTTTGAAACTGGCATTCTTTTACATTGCGGGTGCGTTGGTACAGCTTGTGCTGGCGCTGTTTTTTGCAACAATACTTTGCTTTAAGACGAGAGGCAGCGCTATTTTCAAAGGATTTTTGTTCTTCCCATATTTGATCAGCGGTATTGCCATCGGATTTATTTTTAAATTCTTCTTTACGAGAGGTTTTGTGTTTGATACAGTGCTTAGTTGGGTCGGCTTTAATATGGATAGCCTTCCATACTGGCTGAGAGATACCTCAATCAACAATTTCTCATTGGCTGGTACTTCTGTATGGCGTTATATGGGTCAGAACATGGTATTGTTCCTTGGCGCCATGATGTCCGTAGATGATACGCTGTATGAGGCGGCAGCCATTGACGGTGCTAACTCATGGCATAAATTTAAATATATCATGCTCCCGAGTATTAAATCTGTTGTTGTATTGAATATTATTCTTTCTGTATCCGGTTCTCTGAGTGCATTCGAACCGCCATACGTTATTACCAACGGTTCGTTCGGTACGGCAACTTATTTCGTTATTATGAACAACCTGGCATACACATCGCAGAAAGTTGGACTTGCTTCGGCTATGGCGATTGTATTGTTCATTTTAATTTTTATTTGTACGATTGCTCAGCAAGTGATTATGAACAAGTTATTCCCGAAAGATGACGACGGCAGCCGTGACGGCAAGAAAAAAGCAAAACTGGCAAGAAAACAGGCAAAAACAGCTGCAGCTTCTATCACAACAGAAGCGAAAGGAGGCGTGACAGCATGAATACCACAGTTGTATCCGGCAGAACCGCCGGCATGATGCTCCGAAAGGTTATCTGGACAATTTTTAAATATTTGATGCTGTGTCTGGCTTCATTTATTGCCGTGCTTCCGGTTGTCAGCTGTGTAATTACAGCGTTTAAGACACCTGAAGAATATGCGCAGACCAATGTTATGGAACTGCCGCAGTCATGGCTCTACTTTGACAACTTTACGGGCGCGTGGACTCAGGCGAACATGGGCAGAGCATTTATTAACTCGATTATTGTGCTTGTATGCGTATTGGCAGGATCTATTTTAATCGGCTCTATGCTTGCTTATGTATTAAACCGTTTTAAATTCCCGGGCAATGGCCTGATCAGAAACTTATTCCTGTTTGCAAGTTTGCTTCCGGGCATCGCGATGCAGGTATCGGTTTACTACATTATGTACCATATTGGATTTATCAATCATTTATATGGTTATATTATCCTGATGATGGGCACGGATATTATATCGGTGACAATATTTATTCAGTTTTTTGAAAATATTTCACCGTCACTGGACGAATCGGCCATCATGGATGGATGTACATATTTTGGCGTATTTTTTAAGATTTTGTTCCCACTGTTAAAACCGGCTATTGTTACGGTTATGATTTTAAAGGGTGTAGGCACATATAACGAATACTACATGGCGCACTTGTATTTGCAGAGTAATGATATGGGTGTGGTTTCAACATCTCTGTACACATTTACCGGTCCGCTTGGAAATCAGTATAACTTTATTTGTGCAGGTGTTATTATCACACTGCTTCCGGCGCTGATTATCTTCATTCTTTGCCAGAAACAGATTTATGGCGGTCTTGCAGCGGGTGCTGTTAAAGGCTGATGCTTTAAAAAGGCCGTTTGATAATTATTTGTGAAACTTTATTTGACGAAGGACGTGAGGTCTCTGGTTACTTAAGTTCAAATGGTTAAGAAATAAGCAACCGGAGATGCACGTCCTTTTTTAGAGTATACACGAGGTGCTTTGATAGAAGGCCTAGGTATACCAGGAAGGAAATTTGATGAAAAAAGGGATAGCCTTGATGCTGGCGGCAGTGCTGACGGCATCAACAGTCGGCAGTGTGGGCGGTTCGTTTGACGCTTGGGCAGCCGAAGACATGACGGCAATAGTGACATGGGATTTTTCACAGGATATTGCAGGCTGGTCGTACAATACCGGTTGGGATTCCGGTTACAGCGGCGGATCATCTACAAGTGCAGCATGGGATGAAGTAACACAGTCGTTAAAAGCAACAGTAGACTACAGCCAGGATAGTGATCAAAGTTGGAGTCAGCTGGGCATTTGCTATTGGACAGATCAGGTCATGGATCTGACAGGTGCGCAGCGGGTAACTTTTGATATGACTTATAATCCGGCAGACAAAACGACAGGTACATTTTCTGTGAAAGCATTTTCAAATGCAGGTATTGACCAATATGTAGAAATTGATGAAAGTGCGGCGCAGACAACATCCGACGGATTACTTAAAAATGAGGTGACCATTGACTTTACAGCATTGACAGAAGAACAGGGCAGTGCGGTCAATGATCTGACGCTGGCTTTGATCGGTGTGAATACAGATTATCAGGGAGATATTCTTATTGATAATGTAACTATTTATAAGGATGCCGATAGTACAGATGAAACGGGTGAGACTGGCGAATCCGAGACGGGCGAGACAGGCGAAACCGGAGAATCTGAGACAGAAGGCGATGAAGATGCTGCAGATGTGAAGATGGCTTGGGATTTTGCCGAAGGCATTGACGGCTGGTATTATGATGCAAATAACGGCTGGAACGATAGCTGTGCAGGCAAAGATAATGTAAGCGTGGCTTGGGATGAAGCCTCACAGTCATTAAAAGCGTCTGTGGACTACAGCAAGGATGTTGATTCAAGTTGGAGCCAGCTTGGAATTAACTTTTGGACAGATGAGGCGATGGACTTAACCGGTGTAAACAATGCTTCGTTTGATTTGATTTATAATCCAGAGAACAGAACGATGGGAACGTTTTCTGTGAAAGCATTTACAAATGCCGGGGTTGATGCTTATGTTTCTGTAGATGAGGCAAAAGCAGAAACTACAGATGAAGGGATGCTGAAAAATCATATATCTATTAGTTTTGATGCCATTACAGCAGCCAGCGGAGCGGCTGTAAATGATTTTACAATTTGTCTGATCGGTGTCAATACGGATTTTGAAGGTGATGTATACATTGATAATGTTCAGTTGTCAGCGGCTAAAGCAGATCCGTCAGAAGATACAAGCGTTGATTCCACATTGACGGCAAACAGCGGCAATGCAGTACAGTCTTCCGGCAGCAGCCTGACAGTGACAAAGCAGGATGGCAGCAGTGAAACAGTGAATTATGCCACAAGTGTATCACTTGCCGATCCTGAGGCAGATGCAGACGTTGTTGCATTGTACCAGTATCTTCAGGCTGTAGGCAAATCAGACAGCGTGATTTACGGACATCAGAATGACACATGGCATAAGGCAGGGTCTTCCGAATTATCCAATTCAGATACATATGATGTGACGGGTATGTATGCAGGCGTTGTAGGACTTGATACACTTTCTCTGACAGGCAATGAATACAGCGCTGACAGATATAACAGTGAGATGACAGGAACAGCGGGATTCTCAGCTGTAGATACTGCGGGGCAGTCAGCTATTGACGCCAATATCGAAGCTGCGGCAAAATTAACAAACTATAATATTGCCAATGGTTCTATCATTACATTGTCTGCGCATATGCCGAACTTCTCAATTGTTGCAGAAAATCCGGATTATGATCCGGCCACAGATGCAACATATGAAAAATATGATTTCAGCGGCTATACACCGAATACTTTGACCGGTGATGTGATGAACAATATCCTTCCGGGCGGCGCTTACAATGAACAGTATACGGCATATCTTGATATGATCGCAGCTTATGCAAAACAAGTTGACGGGCCGATTATGTTCAGACCGTTCCATGAAGCAACAGGAAGCTGGTTCTGGTGGGGCGCAGCATTCTGTAATGCGGAAACTTATAAGAGTGTATTTAAGTATACAGTTGAATATTTAAGAGATGAAAAAGACGTTCACAACATGCTTTACCTGTACGGACCGGGCAGTGAGGCAGCTTCAGTAGAAGAATATGCAGTGCGCTATCCGGGCGACGGCTATGTGGATCTGATCGGTTTTGATATGTATGATTCTGATCCGGTGGATGCACAGGAAGTAAATTGGTTTAATAATCTGCGCAGTCAGTTAAATATTGTTCAGACATTTGCAGATGCTCACGGCAAATTAATGGCCGTGACAGAAACAGGTGTTGCTTCCAGTTCTGCAGATCCGGGACATTCTCAGACAGCGCTTCATGAAACAGGCAACAATAACCTGAACTGGTATAACATGGTACTTGATGCCGTATCCGCAAGTGATGCTTCTTATTATTTACTTTGGGCAAACTTCGGAAAGACAAGCGGCTACTATACACCGTATGTGGACAGCGTGAATGAAGACGGCACTTTACACGGACATGAGACACTGGACGGCTTTATTTCCTTCTTTAATGACAATCGTTCTATTTTTGCAGCAGATCAGCTGGGCGTGTTGAATACGATCAGCGCACCGAGTGTATCCTCACCGATCAACGGCGTGGCAGGTTATATTACAGCGCCGGTGGCAGGCAACAGAATCAATGAGCCGATGGAACTGACTGCAAGAATCAGCGGTGCTGACGCCTCCACAGAACTGGCATTTGTTTTGACCGGCGAAACACAACAGACGATCATCGGACAGCTGGAGGGCAGCGTACTGACAGCCCAGCTTGATGCGCAGACATTGGAAGCTGTGGGACAATCGGCAGAAGGCACACTGGCGGTGACAGCAAACGGCGAGAAAATCGCAGAAATTTCAGTGCTGTTTAATATTGAACAGGCTGTGGAAGATCCGTACGAAATTGACGGTTTTGAAAATTACTACGGTGTAGATTCTATGCTGACAACGGCATGGGCAATGAACAGAGACAGCGGCTGTACAATTTCTCTGAATTTGACGACGGATGAATCGCTTGTATATGACGGCGATTATGCGATGGTATTTAATTATGAAGAAACAGAAACAGGCTGGGGCGGTGCGACAATCACAAAAGAAGTTGACTGGTCAGACTGTGATGCACTTCAATTTTATACCATTCCGGATGGCAACAATCAAAAAGTTGTTATTCAGATTACAGCCAACGGCATCGTTTATGAAGCATATTTGAATGAGTATGCAGATTATGCGGCAGATACAGACAAAACACCGCTACTTGTAACAATTCCTTTCGCAGATTTTGTTCAGAGAGATACAGCAGGCAATCCGGCGGGCGGCCTTGTCACAGATTGCAGCAATATTAACTCTTTCGGTCTTTGGGTCAATGCAATTCCGGGATCAGATGCCATCACAGACGGCATGGTTTCAGGTACGATCATTTATGATAAGATCACAGCTGTTTCCAGCGGCCAGACAGAAGCTTCATTTGAACCGGTAACAAATGAGCCGGAAGTTCCGGACGAGACAGAAGAAACGGAAACTGAGGTACCTGAGACACCGGGCGAGACAGAAGAAACAGATGCACCTGAGACACCGGGTGAAACAGAAGACACACAGGATACTGAGGATACTCAAGATACCGAAGATACTCAGGACACTGAAGACACACAGGATACCGATGAAACAAAAGATACAAATAAACCTGCGGATACAACAAAACCAACATCAGGCAATAACGGGCAGAACGGCAATCAAAATTCCGATTCTGTGAAGACTGGTGATAATGCGCCGCTCGTTGCAGTAGCGTCGCTGATGATAGTGGCCGGCGGTGCAGTGGTTGTCTTGCTCAGACGCAAATTCCGCTGATAAACAGACGATCGGGATGTGACAGGGAATCTGCTTCCCGGGAGGATTAACAAAAGCGTGCCGGAGGGATAAAATGCCCTCTGGCATAAGCCATAAGAAAATTGTAGTTAAGGAAGGAAAATATCATGACCTGCAGTACAAACGAAAAACTGATATTACCTACAGATGAGCATTTACAGTATATGGGACGTATTGATGACGCAGATAAAAATGCACCGGTACTTGTGTACCCGTATACCATGATTAAAACAAAGTTTACCGGGACAAAAGCAGCCATTAAGCTTTGTAATCACAGAGGATGCTGGGATAACTATCTCGGTGTTATTGTGGATGGAGTACAGACCAAGGTGCTGCTGCCTCACGGTGATGAAGAAGTATGCCTGACACTGGCCAAAGATTTGGAAAACGGATGGCATGATCTGACCGTGTTTAAACGCATGGATTCATGCCATACAGTGACGTTTTTGGGGCTGATTTTTGATGCGGATGCACAGCTTCAGGCACCTGAAGCAAAGCCTGAGAAAAAAATTGAAGTTTACGGAGATTCGGTTTCTGCAGGTGAAGTTTCGGAAGCTGTTGACTATGTGGGCAAAGAAGACCCTGAGCATCAGGGCCAGTATTCCAATAGCTGGTATGCCTATTCTGCAATTACAGCAAGAAAACTGAATGCCCAGCTGCATGATGTGGCTCAGGGCGGCATTGCTCTTTTAGACGGCACCGGCTGGTTTTGTGATCCCGTATTTCTCGGTATGGAGAGCGTGTGGGATAAAGTCCAGTATAATCCAGAGACCGGGCCGACGACATCATGGGATTTTTCAAGATATACGCCCCATGTTGTTATTGTGGCTATCGGACAGAATGATAATCATCCTGTCGATTATATGGCAGAGAATTATGACAGTGAAAAATCTGCATACTGGCGCGATCATTATGAAATGCTGATAAAAAATATCCGCGGAAAATATCCGAATGCGCTTATTATTTTGGCAACAACAATATTGAACCACGATGCAAACTGGGATAAATCGATTGATGAAGTATGCAGACGATTTGATGACGATAAAATCGTTCACTTTATGTACAGCAATAACGGTTCCGGAACACCGGGACATATCCGTATTCCGGAGGCAGAAAAAATGGCGGAAGAACTGACGGCATTTATTCGCTCCTTTGGTGAAGACATCTGGAAAAATAATTAAAAAATAAAATAAAACATCATGGAGGATAAAAAGATGAGTGAATTTAAATTATTAACACCGGAAGTGAAAAACGTACCTTGGCAGGAAAAGCCGGAAAATATTAAAGGTGCACCGATTTGGAGATACAGTGAAAATCCGATTATCGGACGTAATCCTGTAGATGGTGTAGCAAGAATATTTAACAGCGCTGTAATGCCTTACGGCGATGAGTTTATTGGTGTATTCCGTGCTGAACAGACAAACGGTATTCCGTATATTTACCTTGGACACAGCAAAGATGCTATCCATTGGGATATTGAAAAAGAAAAAATTCAGTTCGTTGATGAAAACGATGAACCGTTTATGCCGATTTACGCTTATGATCCGCGTCTTGTGAAAATTGAAGATACTTATTACATTATGTGGTGTCAGGATTTTTATGGTGCTTCCATCGGCCTTGCAAAAACAACAGATTTCAAGAAATTTGTGCGCCTCGAAAATCCGTTCCTGCCGTTTAACAGAAATGCTGTATTATTCCCGAGAAAGATCAACGGTAACTTTGCGATACTTTCAAGACCTTCAGACAGCGGACATACACCGTTTGGCGATATCTTTGTTTCTGAAAGCCCGGACCTTGTATACTGGGGCAAACACCGTCATGTGATGGGCAAGAGCAGTGAATGGTGGGAAAGCTTAAAAATCGGCGGCGGCGCTGCACCAATTGAAACGAGCGAAGGCTGGCTTCTCATTTATCACGGCGTTTCCGGCACATGCAACGGTTATGTATACAGCCTTGGCGGCGCAATTTTGGATATTGATAATCCGTCAATCGTTAAATACCGCTGTGAAAACTTCCTTCTGACACCGGAAGAATGGTATGAAGAACGCGGATTCGTGCCGAACGTTACATTCCCATGCGCAACAATTCATGACAGCGTAACAAATAAGATGGCAATTTACTATGGCGCTGCAGACAGCTATGTAGGCCTTGCATTTGCTTATGCAGATGAACTTGTAGATTATATTAAAGCACACAGTGTTGTAAGAGAAGCTGATACTGAAATCGGAAGAAGATAAGGAGCATTTTTAAGATGGATACGCAGACATTAAGATCAGAAGTTAAAAATCATCTTGAAACGAAAATTCTGCCGTTTTGGGAAAATCTGCGCGATACAGAAAACGGCGGATTTTACGGATATATGGATTTTGATTTAAATGTAGACAAAAAGGCAGTTAAGGGATGTATCCTGCACAGCCGCATTTTGTGGTTCTTCTCCAATGCGGCAATGACATTAAAAGATTCATCACTGCTGGAGTATGCTGATCATGCATTTGCTTTTATTAAAGAGCACTGCCTTGATACGACTTACGGCGGCATTTACTGGGCTGTAACTTACGACGGTCAGATTGCTGACGGTATGAAGCATACATATAATCAGGCGTTTGCAATTTATGCACTTTCTTCTTATTATGATGCTACAGGCAATAAAGAAGCCCTTGAACTTGCATGGAAACTTCATGATATGATCGAAAGCAAATGTAAAGATGACGAAGGCTATCTGGAAGCATTCGACAGAAATTTTGAGCCGATCAGCAATGAAAAACTCTCAGAAAACGGTGTTATGGCTGAGAAGACAATGAACACATTGCTCCATGTTTTTGAAGCTTATACGGAACTGTACCGTGTGACAAAAGATGAAGGTGTGGGAAACAGTCTGCGCTGGATCATGGAAATTTTTGCAGACAAAGTATATAATCCGGCACGTCACCGTCAGGAAGTTTTCTTTGATAAACATTGGAATACGCTGATTGATCTTCATTCTTACGGACATGACATTGAAACTGCATGGCTTATTGACCGTGGATGTGAAATTCTCGGTGATTCAGAACTTACTGAAAAAATGCTTGTGATTACAAAGGATCTGACAGCAGAAGTCTATAAGACAGCGTACAGAAAACATTCCTTATTAAATGAATGTGAAAAAGGTATCGATAATGTCTCAAGAATCTGGTGGGGACAGGCTGAGGCTTTGGTCGGATTCCTCAACGGATACGAGAAATCTCCGGAACATAAAGAATACCTTCAGGCAGTTTTTGATATATGGGAGTATATTAAGACAAATCTTGTCGATCCGAGAGAAGGCTCGGAATGGTTCTGGGATTTGGATGATGATGGAAAACCATCAACGAAAAAACCGATCGTTGAACCGTGGAAGTGTCCGTATCACAACGGCAGAATGTGTTTTGAAGTTATAAAAAGACTTGCATAAATAGATCATCACAGGAGGTTATGAAGAAAGATGCTGCATCCGCAATATTATGTAGAAAAAGCAAAACTTGAAAAATTAATCGCGAAAAAGAATAGAAAAAGTAATTTTTATAATGGTGTTTTTGACCGTTATGAAGATCCGATACTGACAAGAGAACATGCACCGGTAGAATGGAAATATGATTTGAATCCGGAGACCAATCCGTACTTTATGGAAAGATTGGGAATCAACGCAGTGATGAATTCCGGTGCCATTGAACTGAACGGCAAGTTTTATCTTGTTGTCCGCGTGGAGGGCGCAGACAGAAAGTCTTTCTTTGCAGTAGCAGAGAGCGATACAGGTATTGACGGTTTCCATTTCTGGGAAAAACCTGTGGAACTTCCGGACACATGCCCGGAAGAAACAAACGTGTATGATATGCGTCTGACAAAGCATGAGGATGGCTGGATTTACGGTGTCTTCTGTTCAGAAAGTAAAGATACATCGGTTAACGATCTGTCTGCAGCAGTAGCTGCCGCAGGCATTGTCCGCACGAAAGATTTAAAGACATGGGAACGTCTGGACAACTTAACAACACTCAGAAGCCCTCAGCAGAGAAATGTTGTGCTTCATCCTGAGTTTGTCAATGGCAAATATGCGTTTTATACACGTCCGATGGATGACTTTATTGACACAGGAAGCGGCGGCGGTATCGGCTTCGGTCTGTGCGATGATATTGAGCATGCGGTGATTGATGAAGAAATCATGACAAGCCGCCGTAAATATCATACGATTACAGAAGCGAAAAACGGTGCGGGCGCTGTACCGATCAAGACAGACAGGGGCTGGATCCACATTGCCCATGGTGTCAGAAATACAGCTGCCGGCCTGAGATATGTAATTTATGCATTTGCCACAGATTTAGAGCATCCTGAGAAAGTTATTGCAGAGCCTTCCGGTCTTCTGATCGGACCTCTCGGACATGAGCGCCTTGGCGATGTGTCCAATGTTGTATTTACCAACGGTGCGATTGCCAGAGACAACGGTGATGTTTTCATTTATTATGCATCTTCTGATACGAGAATGCATGTGGCGACAACAACCATTGATAAGCTGGTTGATTATGTATTTAATACGCCGTCTGATCCGCTGCGCTCCGCAGACTGTGTGAAACAGAGAATTGCTTTAATTGAAAAAAATATGGCATTTTTAAAATCACAGCAGTAAGAAGGAAGGTAAATATGCAAGCAAGCGAATGGATTAAACAGGGACTTGTCGTGCGCGGAAACTGGGCGCGCCTTAAACAATGTATGAGGCGCGCCGGTCAGGGCGAAACACTCCACATAGGATTTCTTGGCGGTTCTATTACTCAGGGCAGCCTTGCGACAAAAGATACACTGTGTTACGCCTACAGAGTATTTGAATGGTGGCAGGAAAAATTCCCGCAGGCACAGTTTAAGTATATTAACGGCGGCATCGGCGGCACATCATCACATTATGGCGGCGCCAGAGCGTGGAAAGATGTACTTAAGTACAGGCCGGATGTTGTTGTTGTAGATTTCAGTGTCAATGATGATGCCGATGAATTCTTTGAAGAAACTTACGAAGGCGTGATCCGGCAGCTTCTTCAGGCTCCATCCCGCCCGGCGGTTATCATTATGAACAATGTATTTTATGATGACGGTCATAATGCACAGGACTTCCACAATAGGATTGGCGCCTACTACGGCATTCCGTGTGTCAGTATGAAAGCGGCAGTTTATCCGATGATTGGTGACGGGCTGTATGAAGCGCCGGAACTGACTCCGGATAATCTGCATCCAAATGATCTTGGTCATGGTTATGTTGCTGACACAATTAAATATTTCCTTGATACAGTACGAAACGACTTAGCCAGTGAAGAATCTGAACCGGATTATCCGGCGCCTCTGACGGCTAACAGCTATGAAAACAGCAAGTTGTATCAGATTGAAAATAACTGTTTTTCACTTGAAGGATTTCAAGTAGATGCAGACGAGAAAAAAGGAATGCTGGATTTATATAAAAATGGCTGGACGGCATCGCATTTGAATGATAAAATAACTTTTGAAATTGACTGCAGCTGTATGGCAGTGCAGTACAGAAAGTCTGTTCAGAAGCCGGTTCCGGTGGCTTCGGCTGTTATTGACGGCGATACTGAACATCCGGTTATCCTCGATGGGAATTTTGAGGAAACATGGGGAGACTGCCTGTATCTGCAGAAGCTTTTACATCATGCGGAACAGAAAAAGCATACGCTTGAAATTTCAATCATTGAGACCCATGACGATGATGTCAGACCATTTTATCTTGTCTCGGTGATAGCATCTTAAGGCCGTCAAGGCCCAGTGTGGAGGTAATGAAGATGAATGCAGAAGTCATGAAAAAGTACGAGTTCTGGTGCACCGATTCTATTTTTGACGATGCAACAAAAGCAGAACTGAAAGCCATTGAAGGCAACGAAACTGAAATTTTTGATCGCTTTTATAAGGATCTGGAATTCGGCACAGGCGGTCTGAGAGGCGTTCTCGGTGCGGGAACAAACCGCATGAATATTTATACGGTCAGAAAAGCGACTCAGGGACTGGCAAATTATATTATTAAGCAGAACGGACAGGCCAAAGGTGTTGCTATCGCTTTCGACTCCAGAAGGATGTCCCCTGAATTTGCCAATGAAGCTGCGCTTTGTCTGGCAGCCAACGGCATTAAAGCATATATTTTTGATGCACTTCGTCCGACACCGGAACTTTCATTTGCGCTGAGAACGCTCGGATGCGTTTCCGGTATTGTCATTACAGCAAGCCACAATCCGCCGGAATACAATGGATATAAGGTTTACTGGGAAGACGGCGCTCAGATCACTTACCCGAAAGACGTGGAGATCATTGATGAAGTGGGCAAAGTGACAGACTTCGGTGCAATTAAGACGATGTCCAGAGAAGATGCGCAGGCCGCAGGACTTTATGAAGTTATCGGCGAAAAGATCGATGATTTATATATGGAAGCATTGAAAAAACTGGTGCTTCATCCGGAAGCGATTAAAGAGATGGCTTCCAAGTTAAAAATTGTATACACACCGCTCCATGGTACAGGGAATGTGCCGGTGCGCCGTGTGTTAAAAGAACTTGGCTTTGAGCAGGTATATGTTGTACCTGAACAGGAAAAGCCGGATGGCAACTTCCCGACAGTAGATTATCCGAACCCGGAAGACAAAAAAGCGTTTAAACTGGCATTGGAACTGGCTGCCGAAAAAGATGCGGATCTTGTACTTGCGACAGACCCTGATGCAGACCGTCTCGGTGTGTATGCAAAAGATACGAAGACAGGCGAATATAAGGTATTTACAGGAAATATGTCCGGTATGCTCATCTGTGAATACGAATTGTCGCAGAAAAAAGCCCTCGGTCTCATGCCTGAAAACGGCGCGATTGTAACGACTATCGTGTCCTCCAACATGGCCAAGTCTGTGGCAAAATCCTATGATGTGACATGCATTGAAACATTGACCGGATTTAAATATATCGGCGAACAGATTAAGTTCTTTGAGCAGAACCACAGCCATGAATATTTGTTCGGCTTTGAAGAAAGCTATGGCTGCCTTGTGGGCACTCATGCCAGAGATAAAGATGCCTGCGTTGCAGTAATGGCTCTGTGTGAAGCAGCGGCTTATTATGCGCAGCAGGGATTGACACTGTGGGATCAGATGCTGAACATTTTTGATAAATACGGTTATTATAAAGAAGATCTGTTTACAAAGACATTCAAAGGTGCAGATGGCGCTGAGAAGATGAAACAGATGATGGATGAATTAAGAAATAATCCTCCGAAAGAAGTCGGCGGCTATAAAGTACTTGCTTTCCGCGATTATAAAGCCGACACAGTGAAGAACATGGAAACAGGCGAAGTGACAACGACCGGTCTGCCTCAGTCCAACGTACTTTACTTTGATCTTGCTGATGATGCATGGTTCTGCGTCAGACCTTCAGGTACAGAGCCGAAGATTAAATATTATGCAGGCGTTAAAGGCACATCTCTTGAAGATGCTGAAAATAAACTGGCAGCTTTAATGGATTCATTAAAAGACTGACATTCAAAGAGTTGTGTGAAAGGAGCATATAAAATGGCTGTTTTAAAATTAACGCCGGCCTGCAAAGATTATCTTTGGGGCGGTACAAAGCTGAAGACAGATTTCGGAAAGCAGTATAACGGAGACATCCTTGCAGAGACATGGGAGCTGTCCTGCCATCCGGATGGACCGAGCCGTATCGCAAATGGTGAATTTGCAGGAAAAACATTGGAAGAATATATTGATGCCTGCGGTAAACAGGTGCTGGGAAAAGACTGTGAAAGCTTTGAAAATTTCCCTGTATTGATCAAGTTTATTGATGCAAAAGGCAACCTGTCCATTCAGGTACATCCAAGCGACGACTATGCGCTGGAACATGAACATCAGTACGGCAAAACAGAGATGTGGTATGTTGTAGACTGTGAAGAAGGCGCGTTCCTTTATTTTGGATTTGCTAAAAAAGTAGACGAAAAAGAGTTCCGTGAGAGAATTGAAAATAATACATTGACGGAAGTGCTCAATAAGGTGCCGGTAAAAAAAGGTGATGTATTCTTTATTGAATCAGGTACACTGCATGCCATTGGCGCAGGTATCGTCATTGCAGAGATTCAGCAGAATTCCAATGTAACGTACCGTGTCTATGATTACGGACGTCTGGACAAAGACGGGAAACCGCGTCAGCTGCATGTGGATCAGGCAATTAAAGTAACGAATACAACTCCGATGACTTGCCAGAAGTCTTTTGCGCCGCATCTTGGTTCATGTAAATATTTTACGGTGGATAAACTTGTTATGGATGGCTGCCATGTGGCAAAAGTTTCAGGCTGTGTAGATGACCGTTCATTTTTAAGTATATTGATTTTGGATGGCAGCGGCACAGTGACTGCCGGCGGTGACAGCGCAGAATTTAAAAAGGGCGACAGCCTCTTTATACCTGCAGGTACCGGCAGCTATGAAATCACAGGCGTTTGTGATGCACTGCTGACAACTGTATAAAGAAGAATGATAAGATCAGACTGCCGGGGCAAGGGCCGAAACAGACGATAAAAATGTTCTGTCAGGCAGCGCCCCGGCAGTTTTGCTGCAGCAGGAAAGATGCCGGCCGACGGAGGCGGCTTTAACAGCCAAGCCTGACACAGCAGTACGAAAGGAGCAGTTATGGGATTTAGAGACGATTTTGTATGGGGCGCCGCAACAGCCTCTTATCAGATTGAAGGTGCGGCTTACAAGGATGGCAAAGGACTGAACATTTGGGATGTTTTTTGCAGAGATCCGGGAAAAGTTTACGGAGATCATAATGGCGATGTGGCATGTAACCACTATGAATTGTATAAAGAAGATGTGCAGCAGATGAAGGCGATGGGACTGAAAGCTTATCGTTTTTCAATCAGCTGGCCCAGAATTATGCCGGAGGGCAAAGGGAAAATTAATCCTAAGGGGATTGAATTCTATAGCAATTTGATCGATGAGCTGCTGGCGGCAGGCATTGAACCGTATGTTACATTGTTCCACTGGGATTATCCGTATGAGTTATATATCCGCGGCGGTTGGATGAATCCGGACAGTGTGGACTGGTTTGCCGAGTATGCCCGTGTCGTTGTTGATGCATTTTCTGACAGAGTGACACATTTTATGACATTTAACGAACCGCAGTGCTTTATCGGCCTTGGACATGTGACTGCGGAACATGCGCCGGCTCTGAAAAATCCTCTGACGGATACATTTTTGATGGCTCATCATGTGCTGATGGCTCACGGTAAAGCGGTCCAGGCGATGCGCGCAGCGGCGAAGCAGCCGATCCAGATCGGTTATGCGCCGACAGGCACTATGTGCTATCCGAAGACAAACAGCCCGGAAGATATTGAGGCTGCCCGCCGGACATTGTTTGCCTGCCCGGAAGATGCTTACCGCTGGAGCTGGAATGTTTCATGGTGGAGTGATCCGGTTATTTTGGGACATTATCCTGAAGATGGCCTGAAATTATACGAGCGCTGGCTGCCGGATATGAAACCTGAAGATTTTAAACTTATGCAGCAGCCGCTTGATTTTTACGGACAAAACATCTACAACGGTACATGCATGCAGGCGGGTCCGGATGGAAAACCGGAATATGTGGATCGTTATGCAGGATTTCCAAAGACAGGTATACAGTGGCCGATTACGCCGGAGTGTCTTTACTGGGGACCGAAATTCCTGTATGAGCGTTACGGGCTGCCAATCTATATTACAGAAAACGGCATGTCCTGTCACGATGTGATTTCCGTGGATGGTAAAGTCCATGATCCGAACCGTATTGACTTCCTCGGAAGATATTTGTATGAACTTAGAAAGAGTGCGGAAGATGGTACGGATGTCCGCGGCTATTTCCAGTGGTCGCTGATGGACAACTTTGAATGGGCAAAGGGCTATTCAGAGAGATTCGGATTGATTTTTGTTGATTATCGTACTCAGGAAAGAATTTGGAAAGATTCGGCTTACTGGTACAAACATTTAATTGAAACAAACGGCGGGGAACTGCCTCGCTGATGATACAGGAGGTACACTTATGTTTTCACTAAATAGCTTTTTCAGCAGAAAGATGACAAAGCTGTTTGATCTTTGCTGGCTGAATGTTTTATGTTTGGTTACCTGTATTCCAATCATAACAATCGGACCGGCCTTTACGGCGCTGTATACGGTTTTGCTGGCCATGAGCAAAGATCAGGAAGCACCTGTGACAAAAATGTTTTTCAGAGCGTTTAAGGAAAATTTCAAAAAAGGGTTGGCTGTCGGCCTGATTTATACAGCCATTATGGCGCTGCTCATTTTCGATATTCAAATTTGGCAGGTTTCGCAGACGGAGACAAAGCCTCTGTTTGTGACAGCAACTGTTATTTTAATTGTCCTGCTGGCTATGTTGGGCTGCTGGCTGTTTCCGCTGCTGGCGAAATTTGATAATACGGTCAAAAATATGTTTAAAAATGCCGCCATCTTTGCCTTTAAATATTTTCCTATCAGTTTGGCAATGGGCATTGTGGTTGTCGGTTATGTTGTCATTGTGTTGGAATGGTTTTTTAATTTGATGATTCCGTTTTTATTTATCGGCATTAACATTCTGGCATATCCATGGACATTTTATGTGCGCTCCCGTTTCGATAAATATTTGGAAGAACGGGGCAGCGCAGATACGATCCGTGAAAATACTTCGGGGAACCAGACAAATTGACAGGAGGCTGAAAGATATTGACTGAAGGTATACGTCAAAAAATGGCGGCTGAAAAGGAAAAGATGTCGTCCATGAACCGGCAGGAGAAAATCGCCTATATTATTGACTATTATAAGGTACATATTTTGATCGGCATTGCTTTAATTGCGCTGATAATCGGCGTGATCTGGCAGGTGTTCTTTAATAATCGGGAAGTTGTATATCATTTCGCGATTATTAATGAGGAAATGAATACAGAGTCAGACCGTCAGATGATGGATTCTTTGACTGAATATTTTGATTTGAATCCGAGACGCGAAGAAGTGACGGTGGATTCGATGTATAACATACCTTATATGCAGAATGAAGAAGGAGTGACGGTCAATTTGGACGGAAGTCCCTCTTCGGATCACTCGACGTATGAAAAATTTTTCTTAAATATGTCGGTCAATGCCATTGATGCTGCTGTGATGCCTGAAAGCTTTATGACGTACTGCAACGGGCTTGGAAGATATTACAGCGATTTACGGGATATTTTTTCTGAAGATTTTCTTTCCCGGTATGAAGATCGGTTTTGTTACAGTACGGATGATACCGGTGAAGAATATTTGTGCGGTTTATATACCGATGGCACAGTATTTGATGCATCGTACTTTGCGCGCAATGCCGGAGAAGAGATGATAGAGGCCTATGGGAAACAGGTACTCGCATTTCCGTTGGGGAGTAAACATACAGATCGCCATGAAGCCTTTGTACAGTGGATTTTTGAGGTCATGACGATGCCGGAAGAATAAGAATCAAGAATAAGAGGATATGAAAACATTAAGCTGTATCGATTGAAAAGTGTGTCCCGCCGCAATTGCGGCGGGTTTGATTGTTCTGCAAAATAAAGTATATGATTGTGCTAAAGAATTATGATGACTGGAGGAAGAGATGAAAACATTTTGTATTCAAGAACAGGGGATGTATTTAAATTTCACCATCAGAGACAACGGAGTATTAAATCTGATGCATTTTTCGTGCCTGCCGATGAATGAGGCGGATTTCCATATTGACCGTGAGGGCGAAGGATTTTTGCTCAATGAAATTTCTGTTTCGGGTCTGGATCGGCCGTTGGAACGCCACGGTAATAAATATATTGTTACGGCACCCGGCTATCGGATGACTTATGTATCGCATAGTGAAGGCGAAAATGAGGACGGAAAGACAGTTGAAATTGTGACGAAGGATGACGAAACCGGACTGGAAGTGACCACATATCTGCAGTTTTACCGCAATGTTAAAGTTATGCGCTGTAAAAATGTGATTACAAATAAGGGGACCGAAGCGCAGACATTGGAGCATATTTCAACTTTTAACTATCTTGGTATTGATAAAGAAGGCAGTCTGCCGAGAGATGAAAAGATAAACGTTTATATTCCGCATAATGGCTGGCAGAAAGAGATGTCATGGCAGAGATATACCCTGCCTGAACTTGGAATGGCTCAGTCACAGCCGGTCAATGAGCAGAGAACGTCTAAACGTATCTGTGTAACGAACACAGGAAACTGGTCGGCAAAAGAATATTTGCCGATGGGATGCATTGAAAACACGCAAACAAAGACGATGATGTATTGGCAGATTGAGCATAACGGTTCATGGCACTGGGAAATTTCAGACCAGAATGGACATATGTATGTACAGCTGTGCGGGCCGACAGAGCGGGAGAGCCATTGGTTTAAAACGCTGGCACCGGGAGAATCGTTTGAGACAGTGCCTGCCGCTGTAGGTATATGCCAGGGCGGCATTGATGAGGCAATGGGTGAACTGACAAAATACCGTCGAATAATCCGCCGCAAAAATAAAGATGATGAAAATCTCCCGGTTATTTTTAACGATTATATGAACTGCCTGTGGGGGGATCCGACGACTGAGAAAGAAATGCCGATGATTCGTGCGGCTGCTGCGGCAGGATGCGAATACTATGTTATTGATGCAGGATGGTACGCGCCGGGATTTTGGTGGGACAGTGTCGGTGAATGGAAAGAAAGCAGGGAACGTTTTCCGGGAGGCTTGAAAGAAGTACTTGACGAAGTGAGAAAATACGGTATGGTGCCGGGCGTTTGGCTGGAATTAGAAGTCATGGGCATCAAGTGCCCGGAATTGAAAAATTTTCCGAGGGAATGCTTTTTTGAACGTCACGGAAAGAGAGTTTATGACCGGAGCCGTTATCAGTTGGATTTCAGACATCCGAAAGTTCGCGCATATGTGACAGAAGTTATGCGCCGTCTTGTGGAAGATTATGGCGTCGGATATATAAAAATGGATTATAATATAGAGCCGGGCATCGGCACGGAAATTAATGCCGAGAATCCGGGAGACGGTCTGCTTGGACACGAACGGGCATATATTTCATGGCTCGATGAAATTTTTGAAAAATACCCGGATCTGGTCATTGAGAACTGTTCCAGCGGCGGACTTCGTATGGATTATGCAATGCTTAGCCGTTACAGTATTCAGTCGACAAGTGATCAGGAAGATTTTATGGCATATGCGACAGTGTCTGCCAATGCGGCGGCGGCGCTGACGCCGGAGCAGGCGGCGGTATGGTCTTATCCGATGACGGAAGCGGATAAAGAGATTGTCATTTTTAATATGGTCAATGCGATGCTCCTGAGAATCCATCAAAGCGGCCATCTTGTTAAAATGCAGGGTGAGCGGTTTGGTTTGATTAAAGAAGCTATCGATTATTACAAAACAATCCGGGGGGATATTAAGAAAGCGCTGCCGTTCTGGCCGCTTGGTCTGGCGGGATATCATGATGAGTGGCTGGCATTTGGTCTGAAAACGGAGAAAAAGATGTATTTGGCTGTATGGCACAGAAGCGGCAGTGAAAATACAAAGACAATCCGGCTGCCGCTTGACGGACATACGGCAGAGGCGCGCTGCGCTTATCCGTCAGGGGAACCGACAGATTACACATGGGATGAAAAGACAGGCGTGCTGACAGTAACACTGACTCATGCGCCGCAGGCAAGACTGTTTGAAGTAACTTTAAAATAAAATTAGTACAAATATTAAAAAGCTGAACTGCGATAATGACATCAAAGTTCAGCTTTTTTTATGTTGCAGAAAAGTTCTTTATTTTTCCCCGCGTGGAAGAAGGCTCTGTGTGCAGTGGTAAGCGTTCGCCACCGGACGAATCGGAGCGAAGTCCTGTCTGTTTGTCGAAAGGTTTGCAGAGATTTTTTATATTAAATGTGGTAATATTTTACTGCCGGACAGCTGTTGGTAAAATTACTTGAAAACATAAAATAAAAACTTGAAAAATATTTTGTAAAATTCAAGTAAAAATGTATTTATTTCAAGTTAATATGGTGATACTATCTAACCATAGACAGAACAGACCAAACAAACTGCTGAAAGGTTTTGGTAAAAACGGGAGAAAGGAGTAAAAATGGCACAAGAGAACAAAGAAACACTGAGAACCTGTGAAGACTTGAAAAAAGAGTTTAAAAACTTGAATTATAAAGATGATTCAAGTCGTATTCAGTTTACAGGCGCAGACGGTAAAGATGTCTACAACATTACAGCTCCGTTTGAAGCAGACGGCAAAATGTATATTGCAGGCAGGGTCGAAGCAAGAGACAGCGAACATTCCAAAGTTGTTTTCTTTGAAAAAATCGGCGACACATGGGCGGCGGATCTGACGGCAGGAACATTGACGCTTCAGGATCCTTTTGTGGCTCGGATCGGCGGAGAACTGGTCATCGGCGGCGTGGAGATCTTCGATGATGAAGAAATGCCGGGACAGCTGAATTACAGAACTATTTTTTACAAAGGAACATCGCTTAAAGACTTGACACGTTTTGCAAATGGGCCGGACAAGATGAAAGACATTCGTTTGTGTGAACTGGAAAACGGAAAAATTCTTGTGATGACGCGTCCGCAGGGAACAATCGGCGGCAGAGGAAAAATCGGCTATGTGATTATTGATTCGCTGGAACAGCTGGACAGTGAACATATTGAACAGGCAGTTATTCTGGAGCATCAGTTTATTGATGAGGAATGGGGCGGCTGTAATGAACTGCATTTGCTGAACAACGGAAAAATCGGCGTTCTTTCCCATATTGCTCAGTATGATGGGGCAGGAGACCGACACTATTATTCAACATGTTTTTGCTTCGATGTAAAAACATGTTCATATTCTCCGATGAAGATGATTGCTGTCAGAGCGAATTTTGCCGACGGGCCAAGCAAACGTCCGGATTTAAAGGATGTCATTTTTTCAGGGGGATTAGTCAGAACAGGCGAAGGCAAAGCAAGACTTTACTGTGGTGTAAGTGATGCACAGGGACACAGTATTGAAATTGATGATCCGTTTGTGACGTATGAAAGTTAATTTCGGCAGTTTTAAAAACTGCCTAAAATAAGAGGAGGAAAAACTTATGAAATCAAGAAAAGCAATAGCACTTTTTCTGGCAGGCGCAATGGCAGCAGCAGCGCTGACGGCCTGCGGCGGTGGCAGCAATGACGGACAGACAACCGCTTCAGGCGGCGGAGAAGAAACACAGGCAGAGGCTTCAGGAGGTACATTAGTCGTTGATTTTTGGACAGCGCCTCAGCAGGTTCAGTACGACTTCTGGGAAGGAAAAGCAGAAGCCTTTAATGCAACGGGAACTCAGGTCAATGGCCAGACTGTTGAAGTACATGTTCAGCAGATGCCGGAATCACCATCATCGGAAGCCGGAATTCAGAATGCGATCGCTACAGGTACAGCGCCGGCGGTTTCTGAAAATATCAACAGAGGTTTTGCAGCAACACTGGCAGCTTCCGATGTTGTTTATGATTTATCAGCAGAAGACTGGTTTAATGATGTGATCGAAGCACGTCAGATGGGAGATACGATGGAAAGCTGGGCAATCGACGGCAAGCAGTATGTACTTCCGGTTTATGTAAATCCAATGTCATGGCAGTGGAATATGAAAGCACTGGAAGTTTTCGGCTATGATGAAGCGCCGACAACGATTGCTGAACTTCAGGATATTATGTCACAGTGGAATGATAAAGCTGACGAATTGGCAGCAATCGGCGTGACACATTCTTTCTACAGACCGTCTCTGCAGCGCCCGGATCAGTATTGGGACAGATGGTATGATTTTATGATGCCATATGATGCAATTTCACAGGGTAAATCTATTGTTGAAGGCACAACATTAACGATGGATAAGGATGCTGCTGTAAAAGCGATGGAAGTGCTCGGTTTGTTCGGAAATACGATTCAGCAGGGCGAACTTTCCAGTATCTGGATTGAAGATCAGCCATCAGTACTTGTAACAATCAATGCACCTTGGGAAATTTCATTATATAGAGAAAGCAATAAAGTGTACGGCGAAGACTATGTTTACGGACCGGCATTAGTTGAAAACGAAGGCGATACACCATACTGCTTCGCAGACTCCAAAGGTCTGACATTCTATAAAACAGACAATATCTCAGAAGACGAGCATCAGGGCGCTGTAGAGTTTGTTAAATGGGTTTACAACGCAGAAAATTCAGCACAGACAGACCTTGAATGGCTCAATGCAACAACGATGCTTCCTGTCAGAGGCGATTTGAATGAAAATGAAACATTCGCAAGCGTTATGGAAGAATATCCGGAATTATCAGCACTGGCACAGTGGGTACCATATTCAATGCCGGGTCTTGCAACAGATAAAGATGCCGATATCTGGACAGCATTTACAGAATCTGCGATGTCTCCGTACATTGGTACAGTGACAGGTGCAGAACCGGGCAATGCACCGGATGCAACATCTTTTGTAGAGGCAGGCATGGAAGCTATGAAAACTGCAGGCGGACTTTCATAATTCCGCAATACGTCAGGCTGCACAGGGATTACAGATGTGCAGCCTGTTATTTTAAGGAGCGCTGAATCATATGAAAAATAAATTCAAACTGAGTCCGGGAAAGAAAAGGGGCATCGTCGGATGGCTGCTGAACGCCCCGTATTTGATTTATTCTTTAGTGTTTTTTCTGATTCCTTTGATCTGGGCGGCATGGCTGTCTGTCATGGATTGGAATTTGATGTCGAAAAACAAAACATTTGTTGGCCTGAATAATTTTAAAGCACTGTTTACAGATGCGCGTGTTCAGGCGGCGTTCGTCAATTCATTTAAATATCTTGTGCCAATCGTCATTCTGTGTTTTATTGGCGGCTTGATCATTGCTCTGCTTGTGTCGAAGCTTCCGGATAAGATTAAGGGCATCGTTGCGGTTTTATTCTTTATTCCATATTTGACATCAGGCGTTGCAACATCGGTTGTTGTTAAATATTTCTTTAACTATAACTCTGTATTCAATACCTTTTTAAGAGAACATTTTAATCTGAATATTAACTGGCTGACCGATGAACGTTTTGCATTCTGGATTATGGTTGGCATCGTTGTCTGGAAAATGTCCGGTTATTACGCACTGTTTATTTTGTCCGGTATTGAAAGTATTGATGTGGAAGTTAATGAAGCCTGCGCACTGGACGGTTCTAAAGGGTTCCACAAATTGATTCATGTGACATTGCCGATTATCATGCCGACATTGACGACAGTTATCGTTTTGGCAACAGGTCTTGCATTTGGTATTTATACTGAGCCATATTTGCTGACCGGCGGCGGTCCGAACCTGACAACAACATCATGGCAGCTGGAAATTTACAACACTTCATTTACGCGTTTCCAGTCCGGCTATGGAGCGGCAATGGCCATTGCCAGTGCGGTCCAGATTTTTATTACTTTGAGAATTATCAACTTTGTAACTGATAAACTCAATCACAAATTCGGATATTAATTAAGGAGGGGAAAGTTTTGAAGAAGAAAATAAGTATAAAAACAATTATTATCACAATCATCACATTGATTTTACTCGCCATTTCCCTCTTTCCTTTTTATTATATGGTGGTCCAGTCATTTACATCATGGGATTTAGTCGATAAAACACTCGTGCCGGCAGGATTTACTCTGCGCAGCTACGAATACCTTATCGGACGCGGAGGTTCAACCAACTCACTGATGTGGGTAAAAGCGCTGTGGAACTCTTTTGTAGTTTCATTCCCTACAGCTGTGATTTCTGTCGCTGTCGGCCTTGCTATCGGTTATTCTGTGTCCAAGCTGAAATTTAAAGGTGAGCGCATGATTATGAATACGCTGCTTTTCCAGATGTTCTTCCCGACCATCATCCTGCTTGTACCGAGATATATGATTACAAGACCGTTGGCCAACAGTTATGCCGGTATGATCATACCACTGTGTATTTCTATTTGGGCGGTATTCATGTATATTAACTATTTTAAAACAATTCCTGACGATGTTTTTGAGGCGGCAAGAATTGATGGCGCCGGCAATTTAAAGATTCTGGCAATGATTGCTTTCCCAATCACCAAATCCGTCACAACGATTGTATTTTTGTCCATTTTTATGCAGCGTTGGAGTGAACTGATGTGGGATATGCTGATTTCGCCGGATATTAACATGCAGACATTAAACGTGCTCATTTCAACACAGTTTAAGCCAATGGGTGCTTTCCCGGGACCGATGTATGCGGCTTCCGTCATTTTGACACTGCCGATCATCATATTGTTCCTTTGCTTCTCAAAGTACTTTAAAGAGGGTATCAGCTTTATGCTGAAATAATTTTGCTGACAGGAGATTTTATGCGTATGAAAATTAACAGATGTCCCAATAATCCTCTGATTACACCGGAGGATGTAAAGCCGAGCCGCCCGGATTTTAAGGTAGACGGTGTATTTAACTGCGGCGTTGCCGAATATAACGGAGAAGTTCTTCTGTTGTGCCGTGTGGCTGAATCGGTAAAATGTGATAATCCGGATGAAGTAAAAATTCCGATTGTGGTTAATAAAGGCGGTAAAGATGTTTTAGATGTCATTACTTATGTAAAATCAGAACATCCGGAATTGGATTTTTCTGATTCAAGGCATGTGCTTAAACATGGAAAAAAAGGAAAGAAATCTGTAAACCTGACATCGTTATCTCATTTGAGACTGGCAAGAAGCAAAGACGGCATTCATTTTACGGTAGAAGACTATCCGGCCGTGTTTCCGATTGCCGAGGAAGAAAGCTGGGGCATGGAAGACCCGAGAATTACTCAGATCGGAGATACTTACTATATTAATTATACTTCGGTGACGGAAAATGGCCCGGCAACATCGCTGATGAGCACGAAGGATTTTAAAGACTATACAAGACACGGCATTATATTTGCTCCGGAAAATAAAGATGTGACCATCTTTCCGCAAAAAATCGGCGGCATGTATGTGGCCTTCAATCGTCCGGTGCCTTGCGGCATCGGCAATCCGGAGATGTGGCTGGCAAAATCGCCGGATTTGATCCATTGGGGAGAGCAGAAACATTTCTGCGGTATTTCCGATGAAAGTGAGGAGAGCTGGGATAATGGCCGGATCGGCGGCGGCGCCGTACCGTTTTTAACATCAAAAGGCTGGGTAAAGATTTACCATGCTGCAGACAAAAACGACCGATATTGTCTTGGCGCATTTCTTTTGGATAAGGATGATCCTTCAATGGTTCTTGCCAAAACAAAAGAACCGATTTTGCAGCCGGAAGCAGATTATGAAAAATACGGCTTTTTCGGCAATGTCGTTTTTACATGCGGCTGCCTGCTCAAAGATGATCAGGTAATCATTTATTATGGGGCGGCTGATGATAAAATATGCCGGGCAGATATTCGTCTGGACGATATTTTTGAAGCAATGGCGTAAATTTGGAGCCCCGTTTCATCTTATGGTGAAGCGGGGCTTTATGCGTGATACGCCCGAAGGGGCGCTGCGTGCCAGTGGCACGCGTTTAGCGACGACCGAAGCGGAGCGAAGACCCGCCATGCTTGCATAGGCAGGCATCCGACGGGCAACGGATCATGGAGGAAATGATGGAGACATTTAGTTTATGCGGATTATGGCAGATGTGCCGGGAGGGCGGTGCAAAAGTGTACCCGGTTCAGATTCCCGGTTCTGTACTTGGCGGACTGTTGGCCCATGGGGAAATTGAGGACCCATACTACAGGACTAATGAATATAAAATGATGGATGTGCTGTCACAGGACTATATTTTTTCGTATGATTTTGAATATCCGGAAGAATGGAATTCCAAAGAATATATGCATGAGGCTATTGTCTGTGACGGGCTGGATACAATTGCAGACATTTATCTGAATGGCCAATACATTGGTCACGCAGATAATATGCACCGGACATGGCGGTTTGAGTGCGGATCATATCTTCGCAGTACAAATCATTTGGAAGTCCGCATAACATCGGCTATGCGGTGGATTGAAAGGCATCCTCAGACACCGGGAAAGGAAATTGATTATGCGGCAGAGGGCTCTATGCAGCATACTTCATATATACGAAAAGCCCATGCCATGTTCGGATGGGACTGGGGTCCGAAGCTTCCGGATATGGGCATATGGCGGGATATCCGACTGGAAGCATGGGATGATCTGCGGATTGAACAAGTCCGATTTTCACAGGAACATCATCAGGAGTCTGGAGAAACGGCAGCGGTAACACTGACAGCGGCAGTGGTTTTGGAACAGACGGCCGCAGACGGTACGGCAGAAGTCATTGTGGAAGATGACAGCGGCGCTTCTATCGGTACAGCTTTATGTGCTATCCGTAAGGGACAGTGCCCGCCGGCGGTTTTTGACATAAAGCAGCCAAAATTGTGGTGGCCCAACGGTCTTGGCGGACAGCCGCTGTATCGGGTGAGTGTTCGCCTTCGTGATGAGGCATACAGTATTATTGAAGAAAAAACATACAATATCGGATTAAGGACAATCACTGTCAGTACCCAAACAGACGCTGTCGGCAGTGAATTTGCGCTGACCGTCAACGGTGTGAAAATGTTTGCCATGGGCGCCGATTATATTCCGGAGGACTGTATTTATTCAAGAATTACGCCGGAGCGTATTAAACAGCTTATTGAGACAGCCGTACAATCCAATTTCAATTGCCTGCGTGTCTGGGGCGGCGGGTATTATCCGTCGGACGAATTTTATGATCTGTGTGACAAATATGGACTGATTGTATGGCAGGATCTGATGTTTGCATGCAATATTTATGATATGACACAGGACTTTGAAGAAAATATAACTGCCGAGGTGACAGATAATGTACGGCGTCTGCGCCATCATGCCAGCCTCGGACTCTGGTGCGGCAATAATGAAATGGAAATGGGCTGGCTTATATGGGAAGATGTGCGCAGACACAGCCGCCGTCTGAAAGCAGATTATATCAAACAGTTTGAATATGTGCTGCCGAAAATACTGCAAAGAGAAGATCAGGAACACTTTTACTGGCCGTCATCGCCGTCATCAGGCGGAAGTTTCGATGCGCCAAACGATGAGCACCGGGGCGACGCCCATTATTGGGACGTATGGCATGGGCAGAAACCATTTTCGGATTACAGAAAGTATAAATTCAGATTTTGTTCAGAATTCGGCTTTCAGTCGTTTCCATCCTTTAAAACAGTTAAAACATTTACAGAACAGGAAGATCGGAACATCTTTTCCGAAGTCATGGAAAGCCATCAAAAAAACGGCGCGGCCAATGGAAAGATACTGTATTATCTGTCAGAGAATTTTAAATATCCCAAAGACTTTCAGAGTCTGCTGTATGTCAGTCAGGTGCTTCAGGGACTGGCTATTAAATATGGCGTTGAACATTGGCGGCGCCATCGCGGCGAATGTATGGGGGCGCTGTACTGGCAGTTTAATGATAACTGGCCGGTAGCTTCATGGTCCGGTGTGGATTATTTCGGCCGCTGGAAAGCGCTGCAGTATATGTCGAAAAAATTTTTTGCGCCGAAGCTGGGCACGATATATGTGGAAGACGGTATAGTGTATGTGCATGCAGTCAATGACAGTCGGGATTTTTGCAAAGTCAGCGCTGTGCTGCGTCTGAAAAATATGCAGCTGGAAGTTTTGGAAGAGTGCCGTTTTGATGCCGGACTTGCGGCGCTCACTGCGGTCAAATTGGGGGAAAAAGACTGGAGCAGGAGAATTTCAGGTATAGAAAAAGACGTTTTTGCCGAGGCGGAATTTATATTTGATGATGGTACTAAAATATATCAGACGGAAGTGTTTGTACCATATAAATATTTAAATCTCAGGAAACCGAACATCGGATATGATATTTATGAATTACAGGATAGCTTTGCAATAGAACTGAGTACAGACACATGGCTGCCGTTTGTTTATCTTGATCTGGAAGAGAGAGATGTATTGTTTTCGGACAATTATTTTTGCATGGGTACTCAAAAAGGTATGGTTATCCACGCGCAAAAGACGGATATGTGCACAGGCGAAACTATTGATATAACGACCTTTAGGCATCAGCTGAAAATACGCAGTATTTGCGATACAATTTGAAATATTGCCGTGACTTCATGTTGCCTGCCCGGAAGACAGATGATATGATATAAACAGAGAAAGAGAGTGAATAATGGAGAGGCGAAGCATCATGGTAAAGAAGAAAGTGACAATGAAAGACATTGCGCAGCGCCTTGGACTGTCAATCAACGCAGTTTCACTGGCGTTAAATGACAGAGCTGGTGTGGGAGAAGAAACGCGGCGGCTTATTTTAGATACAGCTGAGGAAATGGGGTATTTGGATCAGTCTATTAAATATATTCAGACATATTCCAATAAAAACATATGTGTGTTGATGAAATATAGATTTTTCCGTGATTTTCGTTTTTACGGGCGGATTCTT
Source organism: Candidatus Scybalocola faecipullorum (assembly GCA_018716485.1). Taxonomy (GTDB): domain Bacteria; phylum Bacillota; class Clostridia; order Lachnospirales; family Lachnospiraceae; genus Scybalocola_A; species Scybalocola_A faecipullorum. The sequence continues at coordinate 14,003 of DVJY01000047.1, read as the reverse complement.
CTTGGAATTGAGGAAGAGGCAAAGAAATCGGGATATGACGTTTTTATCAATTCTTTTGAAGAAGAAGGTACTATTCCCTCGTGTGTAGAAAACAGAAAAGTATCGGGAATTATCGTTGTAGGGAAATTGAGCGACGATTACTTGAGAATGCTCAAACAGTATCACATTCCTATTGTATTGGCTGACCATACTTCTTTAGGTGAAGCGACAGACTGTATTATGTCGGACAATAAGCTGGGTACATTTAAGATGACAACTTATCTTGCTCAAAAGGGTTTCAGCAAAATCGGCTATTTTGGCGATGCCCGGTATACGCCGAGCACAATGGAACGCTTTCAGGGATATTATGAAGCGATTCAGCAAAATTTTGAGATTGAAGAATTTTCAGAAACGCTGAACTATGTGTTCCGCTTTTCGGGTGTAGATAATATTGAACGGAAAGTTATTGAACAGGATATGGATGGTCTTTATGCATTGTTTGAGAAAATCGAGGAAATCCCGGAAGTGCTTATCTGCTCCAATGACGAGCTTGCCATTCTCCTTATGAAAACATTGCAGCAGCATGGATATAAAATTCCGGAGGATATCGGTATCGTTGGTTTTGATGATATAGAACTTAGCCGTATGGTACTTCCGGCGCTGACAACGGTGCATGTCGGCAAAAAGCTGATGGGACAAAAAGCAGTGCAGCGTCTGCTGTACCGTATGAGCCATCCCCATGACAGTGTGGAGAAGCTTGTTTTAAATGTGGATATTGTAGAACGGGATTCTGTGAAAAATCCGGTGAAAGTGGAGGAAAGGAATATTAAAATCATATGACATACCAAACACAGTGGTGGAAACGGACGGTTTTCTATCAAATTTATATGCCAAGCTTCGCTGACGGTAATCATGACGGCATTGGTGATTTTAAAGGCATTTGTGAAAAACTGCCGTATTTAAAAAAGCTGGGTGTGGGAGGCATCTGGCTGACGCCGTTTTATCCATCGCCGAAGGCGGATCAGGGCTATGACATTTCGGATTATTACAATATCGATCCGGACTATGGTACGATGGAAGATTTTGAAATGTTTTTGGAAAGGGCACATGAACTGGAAATTCGTGTGATTGCCGATATGGTGATCAATCATACGTCAACCGGACACCCGTGGTTTCTTGAGTCCAAAAGCAGCAGGGATAATCCGAAAAGGGACTGGTATATATGGAGAGAGGCTAAGGATGGTAAGGAACCAAACAACTGGGAGTCTTTTTTTGGCGAAAAAGCGTGGGCTTTTGATGAAACGACAGAGATGTATTACTACCATTCGTTTGCCAGAGAACAGGCAGATTTAAACTGGGCGAACCCGCAGGTGAAGACGGCTATATTTGAAATGCTGGATTTTTGGGCAGACAAGGGCTTGGATGGTTTTCGACTGGATGTAATCAATAATCTGTCGCTGACAGACTGTATGACCGACAATCCGACAGATGCCAGCGGCGCTCAGATCCACGCATATGATATTAACCAGCCGGGCATCCATGATTTTATGAGAACGCTCAAAGCCCACTTTGAGAAGACCCGGCCCATGTTTCTTGTCGGCGAGATCAGCAGTGATCAGCTGGAACTGATCCATTCTTTTACAGGAGCAGGACAGTTGGATACAACCTTTAATTTTAATCTTGGCAGTCAGGAAACCTTTGATTTCGGGCGGTTTTATGGCGAACTTTCGAGGATGACTGACTTGTATTCGGAAGACAGCTGCCCAACCATATTTTTCGGCAGTCATGACATGCCCAGATATATGTCAAGATTCGGCTTTGATATCGATCAGGCTAAAAATCTGATGACATTGATGATGACTTACAGGGCGGTGCCATTCATTTATTTCGGTGACGAGATCGCTATGGCAAATATGGAATGTGCGTCCGTTGATGACGCACGGGATATTCAGGGGATCATTGCTTACCGTCAGGCCAAAGCTTCAGGCGTTGATGAAGAAGAAGCGCTGCGCCGGCTTAATGCGGAAACAAGAGATCATTCGAGAAATACAATGTATTGGGATGACAGCATATATGGCGGATTCTCGGATGTAATGCCTTGGATCGGGTGGCAAAAACAGCCGGGGGACAGCGCCAGAGCTCAGATGGGAGACAGGGATTCAATGCTTAATTATACGGCGGCGCTGTGCCGGCTCAGAAGCTGTTCCGAGACACTGGCCTTTGGAAGCTGCAGTGTATCCAGCCCTCGGCAGGGCGTGATTATCTGCCGCAGACAAGGTATTAAACATGAAGCCGCCGCAGTCATTAATTTTTCAGAAGAAAGTTTTATATGGACGCTGCCTGCAGGCACAGACGCAGCGCTGATCATTGAGAGCGCCAGCGGCGCGGTCTCAATCGATGACAGAAAGGCTGTTGTTCGGGGAAAATGCAGCGGCCTTTTATATATTCGGTAAAATACGGCTCAGGTCGCTATATGACAAAAAATAGCGGCCTGAGCCATTTTCTATTGGTGCTGTCTGAGGTATATTGTCTTTGGTTTTTAAATGACAGGGAATTCCATGATTGGGGAGGAAGATACGATGAGAAAGAAGCGCCAAAAAGATGCGGACAATTATTTTGAAAGCAATGCTTTCCTGAAAAATTATGTGAGAAATCGGGGACATAATATGAAGATTCTGCTGAATCTTTACCATGGCAACTATTACCGGCTGTTTATTTCAACCATATTTTTTGTGATAAAAAACTCACCGGTATGGGTCGTGCCGATCGCGACGGCCAATATTGTAGATGCGGCGACATCCGGCGGCAGCGACGGGCTGAGAGTTATCATTATTAATATGGTCGTGCTCGGCATTATGGTGGCCCAGAATATCCCGACAAACTATGTTCATGCGGTATTTTACAGTAAGGCGATTCGTGATGTGGAGGCAAATCTGAGAGTTTCCCTTGTAAAAAAGCTGCAGCAGCTGTCTTTGTCTTATCATAACAGCACCCAGTCGGGCAGGCTGCAGTCTAAGATTATGAGAGATGTGGAACAGATTGAAGTGCTGTCGCAGCAGCTGTTTGTGACCGGGCTGAGCATTGCGCTCAACATTGCTGTTGCGTTGGCGGTGGTTATTTCGAAAAGCTGGGTTGTCTTTTTGTTTTTTATATGTACAATTCCGATTGCGGTTGCAATTATTGTGCCGTTTCGGGGAAAGATACAAAATAAGAACAAAGTATTCCGTCAGGAGATGGAGGAGACATCAGCGAAGGTCATGGAAATGGTTGAACTGATTCCGGTTACAAAGGCACATGGGCTTGAAGACCGTGAAATCAGAAAAATGGATAAACAGCTGGTAAAGGTGGCGAAGAAAGGATATGAACTGGATGTATTCCAGTCCTATTTCGCCTCGATCAGCTGGGTCGTCTTTCAGCTGTTTCAGGTCATCTGCCTCGGGTTCTCAGGTTATATGGCATTTAGAGGACAGATCAGCGTCGGTGATGTGGTTTTATATCAGAGTTATTTTACGTCGATCATCAGCCAGATTTCTAATATTGTGACGCAGGTGCCGATTATCACCAAAGGCCTTGAATCGGTCAGTTCCGTTGGCGATGTCCTTTTAGCGCCGGATATTGAAGATAATTTTGATAAAGAAAAAATCGGCGATGTTGCCGGAGATCTGAAGTTTAAAGATGTCAGCTTCAGCTATGACAACAATCATGATGTGCTCAAAGAACTGAATCTGCATATTCATCCGGGAGAAACGGTGGCATTTGTGGGCGGCTCCGGCGCCGGAAAGACTACGCTGCTCAATCTTCTCATCGGCTTTTTAAAGCCGACTTCAGGCAGTATAGAAATTGACGGAAAAAATTTAAATGATATTGATTTAAGAAGCTACCGGTCTCATATTTCGGTTGTGCCGCAAAATACAATTTTATTTACAGGAACTATCCGTGAAAATATTTGTTACGGAATGAATGATGTCAGTGACGAAGAATTACGCAGATGCATTGCGGCGGCCAATCTTACAGATATGATCGATCAGATGGATGACGGCATAGAAACGATGATTAATGAACACGGCAGCAATCTTTCCGGCGGACAGAGGCAGAGAATTTCCATTGCCAGAGCATTGATCAGAAATCCGGAGATTATTATTCTTGATGAAGCCACATCGGCGCTGGATCCGATTTCTGAAGGCAAGATTCAAAAATCACTGGCGGTTCTGGCAAAAGGACGTACAACCCTGATTGTGGCGCACCGGCTTTCAACGATTAAAAATGCAGATAAAATTGTGGTGATCGAGCATGGCCGCGCAGCGGAGAGCGGCACTTATGATGAACTCATGGCACTGAAAGGAAGATTTTATGAACTTCATGCCACATCGGCGTAAGAAAAATTTACTTTTATAAAATGATGGCATATAATATATGTAATAAAAAGCAGGAGGTGACTGCATATGCCAGCAATACATGATATTATCGGGCATCAGAAACAATATTTTCACACTGGAAAAACACTGGATTATGAATTTCGTCTGCGCCGTCTGTGCCAGCTTGAGCACGTTATACACAAGTATAAAGAGGCCATTGCGCAGGCACTGAAAAAAGATTTGAATAAGTCTTATATGGAAAGTTATGTCACAGAGATCGGCATTGTTTTGTCGGAGATCAGCTATGTTAAAAAAAGACTGAAGCTGTGGATGCGTACACGCGTTGTGCCGTCGTCAGTGCTGCAGTTTCCGGGAATTTCCAAAATATATAAAGAGCCTTACGGCAGCGTGCTTATTATATCTCCGTGGAATTATCCGTTTCAGCTGACGATGATGCCCCTTGTGGGCGCCATTGCCGCAGGAAATTGTGCGGTTGTCAAACCGTCGGAACTGTCGCCGGCATCGGCCGATATCATCAGCCGTATGCTGGACGAGATTTTTCCGAAATATTATGTGGCCGCAGTGTGCGGTAATGCCGATGTGAGCCGGCGGCTGCTTGATGAATCCTTTGATTATATTTTTTATACCGGAGGGAGCCGTGTGGGACGGCAGGTAATGGCTAAAGCAGCGCGCCATCTGACACCCGTAAGTCTGGAACTGGGAGGCAAAAGTCCATGTATCGTGGACGAAACGGCAGATATCCGGATGGCTGCCCGCAGAATTATGTGGGGCAAATGCCTGAATTCGGGTCAGACGTGCGTGGCGCCGGATTATGTGCTCGTTCATGAGAAAGCGAAAGGGCGGCTGCTCGTAGAAATGAAAAAAGCAATCGAGGAATTTTATGGGGACAAGCCTCTTGAACAGGAACAATGGCCGAAGATGATCAATGAACGCCATTTTTACAGAGTCAGCGCATTTTTAAAGGATGGAACGATTGTTTGCGGCGGCCATACAGATCCGGCATCATTGAAAATAGAGCCTACAGTCCTGACGCATGTATCGTGGGAAGCTGCCGTGATGCAGGAAGAAATTTTCGGGCCGGTGCTGCCGGTGCTGACCTTTAGAACAATCGGTGAGGCGATTGCCGCAGTCAGGAGACAGCCGCGTCCGCTGGCGCTCTATTTGTTTACGGAAAATAAAAAACATGAGCAGGCGGTTCTGAAACACTGTCATTTCGGCGGAGGATGCGTCAACGATACAGTGCTCCATCTTGTATCCCATACATTGCCGTTCGGCGGCACAGGCGAGAGCGGCATGGGCGCCTGCCACGGCAAATACAGCTTTGATACATTTTCAAGAGATAAGAGTATTTTGAAAAAACCCTCCCATCCTGATGTGTTTGTACGCTACCCTCAGTGGTGGCCTGCTGCAGAACGTATATTACGGCAAAAAATGTGAGAACAGCCATATTTTTACAAAATCCGCTTGACTTTTCACAGACTATACGCTACTCTAGTAAAGTGATAACCTAAAAAAGAAATGTCTCTCATACAGAGACATGAAATATACAGGCGGAGGAGAAAGAAAATGAAAAAAATATCAGCGGTTTTATGGACAGCGGCAGCAGCAATGATGCTGACGGCATGCGGCGGCAACGCAGACAGCGCTCAGACTGACGCGCCGGCATCAGATACATCACAGCAGGCGGACGGCCAGGATACACAGGCAGCGGCATTGGACTATGATAAGTTAATTATCGGTGTGGATGATACTTTTGCGCCAATGGGCTTTATCGATGAGAACGGCGATCTTGCGGGATTTGATATCGATATGGCAAATGCTGTCGGAGAAAAACTTGGTATTCCGGTAGAGTTCCAGACGATTGAATGGACGATGAAAGAGCAGGAATTAAATCAGGGCAACATCGACCTGATCTGGAACGGTTATTCGATCACAGATGAAAGAAAAGAAGAAGTTTTATTTACAAATCCGTATTTGGATAATGAACAGGTCGTTGTGACGATGGCAGATTCGGGCATTGAGACGCTGGATGATCTTGCCGGCAAAGTTGTTGCAGCTCAGGAAAATTCCAGCGCGGTGGACGCTATTGACGCCCACCCGGATCTTGCGGCCACATTTGCCGACAGGCCGGAATTTGCGACTAATGATATGGCGATCATGGATATGGAAGCAGGCCGTTCTGATGCAGTGATTGCGGACAGTGTACTTTTAAACTATGTTATTTCCCATAAGGACGACCCGTCTCAGTACCGTATTCTCGATGAAAATCTTGGAACAGAAGAATACGGCGTCGGATGCCGCAAAGAAGATACAGCACTTTGCGATGCCATCAATCAGGCTTTTGACGAATTGAAAGCAGACGGCACAGCAGCGGAGATTTCCGAAAAGTGGTTTGGTGAAGATATTGTCAAATAATAACGGGGAGCAGAGGGATTAACTATGGCCTATATCATTCAGATATTTCCTCAGATTTTAGACGGACTGGGCGTTACTTTCGGAACATTTGCAGTTACGCTTGTTTTATCCCTGCCTTTAGGCGCGCTTGTCGCCATGGGCAGAGTTTCAAAAAATAAAATTCTCAGCGGCGCGCTGGGCATTTATACATGGGTGCTTAGAGGCACGCCGCTGCTGCTGCAGATGTTTTTAATCTTTTTCGGACTGCCGGCGGTAGGTATTCAGCTGTTCGGGCGGATGAGACTGCCGTATGTCTATCTGGCATTTGTGTTAAACTACGCCGCGTATTTTGCGGAAATTTTCCGCTCCGGTATCCAGTCTGTTGAAAAAGGACAGCTGGAAGCGGCAAGACTGCTCGGATTTACCAGCTGGCAGATGAATATCAAAATTGTGCTGCCTCAGGTCATTAAGCGGACACTGCCATCCATCGGCAACGAAATTATTACATTAATTAAAGATACATCGCTTGTCTATGCCCTTGGTCTGACAGAGATTTTCAAAATTGCCAGAAGCATTTCCACCAGAGATGTAACAATCACGCCGTATATCGTTGTCGGAATTATTTATTTAATAATCACGGCAATTATTACAAAGCTGCTGAATATGGCGGAGAAGAAAGTTTATTACGAGGAGTAATGCAGATGCTGTTAGAAGTAGAAGGACTGTGTAAATCATTTAAAGGTACACAGGTGTTAAAAAATATCAGTTTTAAAGTGGCGCAGGGTGAAGTTGTTTCTCTCCTCGGACAGTCGGGCGCAGGAAAGACGACGATTATCCGGTGTGTGACCGGTCTGGAGAAGGCGGACCGGGGCAGTATATGCATTGACGGGCAGTACATATGTAAAGAAGAAAATGGGGCGATGAGTTATGCCGGGAAAAGGGAACTTTATCAGATCCGCAGACATCTGGGTATGGTTTTTCAGAGTTATCACCTTTTTCCGCATATGACGGTGCTGGAGAATGTTACTGCGGCGCTGATTAATGTACATAAGATGCCGAAAGCCGAAGCTGTGGCCAAAGCGACCCGGATGCTGCAAAGTCTGGGGCTGGAAGATAAAATTAATCAGATGCCCTTTGAACTGTCCGGCGGACAGAAACAGCGTGTTGCCATTGCCCGGACATGTGTGGTTGATCCGAAGCTGATCTGCTTTGACGAGCCGACGGCAGCGCTGGATCCGCAGACGACAGGCGAGATGGTTAAGACCATCAGGAAGCTTGCTGCACAGGGCAAAGGAATTTTGGTTATCAGCCATGATATGCCTTTTGTTGAAAAAGTTTCCGACAGAGTATTGACAGTAAAAGCCGGAACGATATAATAGATAGAAAAGCCTGAGCATTGTTTTGTTCGGGCTTCTATTTTAGTCTGAGCGGACGGACCGGCGGGACAGTTTCGCAGACTCGGGAGGTTTGAAGATGACAAATTTGCTTGTGAAACTTTTTGTAAAAGACTATAAAAATACGGAAAACAGTGATGTGCGTGCAGCCTACGGTGTATTTGCCGGTATTGTGGGCATCGTCTGCAATCTGCTTTTATTTGCTGCAAAAGGGATCATCGGACTGCTGTCCGGTTCCATCGCCGTACTGGCAGACGCATTTAATAATATGACAGATGCTGTTTCATCGATCATATCGCTGATCGGCGCCAAGCTGGCCAACCGTCCGCCGGATGACGAGCATCCGTTCGGACATGAACGCTATGAATACATTGCGGCCTTTATTGTTGCCTTTCTTGTACTTCAGGTTGGTTTTTCATGTGCCCAAAGTGCTTTTGGCAAAATCCTTCACCCGGAGACGCTGAGTTTCAGCACAGTATCACTGGTGATTTTGCTTATGTCTGTCGGTGTGAAAGTATGGCTCAGTCTGTTTAACCGCAAGCTGGGAGAACGTATCAATTCGTCTGTGATGAAAGCAACGGCAGCAGACGCGATGGGCGATGTACTGACCACGTCGGCGACAATCGTATCGCTGCTCATTTTCAATTTTTTCCATTTAAATATTGATGGCTGGATCGGTTTTGCAGTTGCGCTGATTGTTATATGGGCGGGTATCGGCATTGCCAGAGATACGATCCGTCCCCTTCTGGGCGAATCTGCAGATCCAAAGCTTGTTAAGGAAATCAAAACGCTGGTGGAAAGCTATGATGGAATTTTGGGCAGCCATGATCTGATCGTACATAACTACGGTCCGACCCGGTCGATGGCAACGATTCATGCGGAAGTATCCAACCATGCGGATATTGAGGAGTCTCATGAATTAATCGACCGTATCGAGAGGGAAGTGACGAAAAAGACCGGCGTATTTCTTGTCATTCATATGGATCCGATTGAAGTTGCAGATCAGCGTGTAGTTCAGTACAGAGAAAAAATTGATGAAATTGTCCGCAATTTAGATGAACAGGCCAGCACCCATGATTTCAGAATGGTCAACGGGGAAAATCATATCAATCTTATTTTTGATGTGGTCGTACCGCATGCTTATTCAGACGAGCAGCGGAATCAGCTGATGTTTGACATTATGGAAAAAGTCAGGGCATTTGACAGCCGATGCCAGTGTGTCATTACGATGGAAAACAGTTTTACATGACGGCAGTTTATCATATGATGGCGGAAGCGGTATAAATTTTTCAAATAATTCAAATAAAATGCAAAAAAAATAAAAAAAGGGCTTGCCAAATTCAAGGTGATGGTATATAATACACTTTGTCAACAGGTGATGGGCTGTCGCCAAACGGCAAGGCACTGGACTCTGACTCCAGCATTTGCAGGTTCGAATCCTGCCAGCCCAGTATGAGACATCTTATCAGAGATGATAAGATGTCTTTTTTCTTTATATAAAAAATATTCTGCATATAAAAAATATTCTGCTGCATGAAATATTTTGCGGCGGCGCATGGTCAAATAAAAAACAGAACGGAGGCACATCATGATTGAATTAGGAAAAAAACAGGTATTGGAAGTTTTTAAGAAAAAAAGTTTCGGCGTTTATTTAAGAGATGACGCCAAAGAAGGGGAAGGCGTACTTTTGCCGAAAAAGTATGTCCCGCTCGGCTGTGATATCGGGACAAAATTGGAAGTATTCATTTACAGAGATTCTGATGACCGGCTGATTGCGACGACAGAGGAACCGGAGATTATGCTGGGACAGGTACGGATGCTCACGGTTAAGGAAGTGACGGGCATCGGCGCTTTCGTCGGCTGGGGTCTGGAAAAAGACCTGTTTCTTCCATTTAAAGAACAGACAGTGAAAGTTGTACCGGGACATCAGTATTTGATGGCGTTATATATTGATAAAAGCCGGCGGTTATGCGCGACGATGAAGATTTACGAGTATTTGACGACCGATCATAATTATGTTAAAGATGATACGGCTGAGGGTACGGTTTATCAGATCCATGAGACCCTTGGCGTCTTTGTGGCGGTTGATAATCAATATCATGGGATGATTCCGAAGAAGAATCTGCACGGGGCGTGCAGGATCGGAGATCATGTGAAAGCCCGTGTAGTCAGGGTCAGAGATGACGGAAAGCTGGAACTGAGCCTTCAGGAAAAAGCTTATATTCAAATAGATATTGACGCTGAAAAAATTATGGAACTTTTGGACAGTTACTGCGGGACACTGCCTTTTACGGAAAAGGCCTCCCCGGAAGTCATCGAGCGGGAGACAGGCATGAGCAAGGCGGCATTTAAGAGAGCTGTCGGGCGTCTTTTGAAAAATAAGAAGGTACAGATTGTTGACGGAAAAATTAAAAATTATTTTCAAGGTTGACAACAATATTTTACGCTGATATAATAGACCTGTAACAAATTCGTAATAATCTTAAACAAAAGTTGGTGAAAAGGAAAATGGTCAAATTAAGCAGATTTACACGAAAAACCGCAGCAACAGTGGCATTGACACTTGCTTTAATCGGCGGTTTAAGTTTTAATCCGGCAAATACATTGATGTCGCAGGCGGCCACGACAGGTACAGTCACAGCCAGTGCGCTGAATGTCAGAAGCGGCCCGTCAACAAGTTATGATAGAATTAATACGATCAGTGAAGGTACTAAGATTACGGTCCTTTCTACAGAAGGTGACTGGTACAAGGTTGAAGTGAACGGTAAGGAAGGATACGTTTCATCTCAGTATGTTTCAGTCAACGGACAGACAGCAGATGTTTCAGGAAGCACCGGCACGGTGAATGCATCAGCGCTTAATGTCCGTGCAGGCATAGGCACATCAACCAATGTAATCGGTTTATTATATGAAGGCGCTAAAGTAACAATCCTTTCCACTGAGTCCAATGGCTGGTACAAAATTCAGTCAGGTTCTTTGACAGGTTATGTTTCAGGTGAATATATCACACTTGGCAGCAGTTCTTCAGGCAGCAGCAGTTCTTCAGATCATAATGTTTCAGGACAAAGCGGCACATGTAATGTCAGCGCTTTGAATATCCGTAAAGGTGTGGGCACGACCACATCAGTTATCGGTTTATTAAGACAGGGCGATAAAGTTGAGATTCTTTCTACAGAAGGTGACTGGTACAAAATCAGCGCTGATGGAAAGACAGGCTATGTGTTTGCAGAGTACATCACTGTGGGCGGCAGCAGCAGTTCTTCCGGAAGTTCAGGCAGCGCTCAGGAAGCTGACGGGAAGAACGGCAAGTGCAACGTTACCGCGCTGAATGTAAGAAGTAAAGCGACGACATCATCGTCAGTGATCGGTTCTCTTTCTAAAAATATGGTTGTGGAGATTACAGGCACAAGCGGTGACTGGTATCAGATTAAGACAACGTTAAACGGTAAATCTGTCACAGGTTATGTGTTTGCAGAATATATTGATCTGACTGACGAAAAACCGTCGGATTCAAATAATGCAGGTAGTTCAGAGACAACAGATAAGAATAAAGGAAAGACAGGCACAGTCACAGCTTATGCGCTTAATGTAAGAAAAGGCGCAGGCACAAACTATGCAGTGATTGGGTCTTTGAAAGAAGATGCGTCAGTAACAATTCAGGGGACAAGCGGTGACTGGTATAAAATCACAGCTAAGATTAACGGCAAGTCTGTGACAGGCTATGTTTCTTCCCAGTACATAAAGATCGGTTCATCATCCAATTCAAATTCAGGTTCTGATACATCAGATGCATCAAAACCGAGCAGTGATGCAACATATAAAGAGGTCAATGAAACTGTATGGGCGACCGCCGGTGTGAATATCCGAAAGGGCGCAGGCACAAATTACTCAATCATCGGATCTCTTGTGAAAAACGGAAGTATTACAAGAATCGGTGTGGGAAGCAACGGCTGGAGTAAAGTTAAATACGGCAACAGCACAGGTTATATTTCCAGTGAATATTTGACGACGACAAATCCGAATCCGGGTGCAGAGTCGACAACAGGCGATGCGGTGGTCGCATTCGCGAAGCAGTTCCTGGGAAATCCGTATGTATGGGGCGGCAATGACTTGAATACAGGTGTTGACTGTTCCGGTTTTACACAGCAGGTATTTTTAAACTTCGGTATTCAGTTAAACCGTACGGCAGATGCACAGAGAAGCAACGGACGCGCCATTTCATTGTCTGAGGCTCAGCCGGGCGACTTAGTTTTCTATGGTTCCAGCGGATATGCAAGCCATGTGGCACTGTACATTGGCAACGGCCAAGTCATCCATGCAAGTTCACCGAGCACAGGTATTATTATTTCAAATGTGAATTACAGAACACCGATCCAGGTGAACAGAGTTATTGAATAATAAAGAGATTTGCCAAGCGGGCAGCGAAAGCTGCCCGCTTTTTTACGGCATCATTTTTCTTGTATCGGCTGCGGCTTCAGCGCCTTTTTGCTTTGCAGGCAATATATGGAGCACGCCTATATATGTTATGGCAAAATTTTCACCGGCAAGCGCTTCACTCAAAGGGTTTCCGATGCCATCCGCCACACTGATCACTCAGTGGCAGCCGTGGGAGGCAGTATGTCATGCGTTTTTGCTGATATTTTTATATAGTATGCTGCTGGCGCTGCTGATGTTTGTCCTTAATCTTAATGTCCACCGTTTTGTGGGAAGCGCCTGTGCCCTTGAGGTTCACGCGTTCGGCTTTTTTATGATCAGTGAAATGATGTATTTTGATATTAAATATTCTCTGTTGGCAAATTGTATTTTGTGCAATCATGAACCGGCATATGACTGGACACTGGGATTTACATATTCGTTTTACGGTGTGATTATTTTGGCGCTGATGCTGTTGTTTGGTCTGTTGATCCGGTTTACTGATTTTAAAGCTTCGATTGGCGGGCGGTCATAAATGAAAAATATAAAATTTTATGGTGCGGCAGCAGCGCTGTCCGCAGCAGTCTTGTGGCTTGTTCATACGTTTTCCCTGCTTGAAGTGCCGGTGCTGTTCGGTCTTGAAGTGCCGGAGACAGAGGGCAGCGTAGATTTTATTCAGCTTGTGTACCGGCTGTGGCTGCTGTTTCCTCTTTGGTTTGCCGCAGGCTATATGATTGACGGAAAACTGAAAATGCGGGAGGTCACTGTATTCAGGTACGGTTCCGGGCTTCGCTGGTGGCTGAGTATTGTGGGAAATCTGCTGATTTTAAGCGCTGTCCACAGTATACTGATGTATGCGATCGCAGGCGCGGGTGTCGGCAGCGGGCGGATGATGGCAGTGATTTTAGTCATGGTTCACGGTGTGATGGTACTTTTTTTATTTGCGGCGCTGATGCTGTGTACCGGCAGGAGGATTGTCAGTACGGCCATACTGATCATGGCGGAAACGTTCGGCTTTATTATCCCGGAAATATACGGGGCAGATGCGGCCTGTGTGCCGGTCATGTGGGGTATGTATATACGCCAGAGCATGGGCGGCAACGGATTTGATCCGGTATGGGCCATTGCTGCAGAAACAGCGGTGACGGCCGTATGTATTCTGGCAATGTGTAGCGTCGGTGTACCAAGGGACAATACGGTCAAAAATGGCTGAATTTGCGCCCCTGCTGCGTTACCTTCACTCCGCGTACGCCCTGTACGCGTCGTTCAAGTGCCTTGCAGGAACACAAATCAGCTCATTTTTGACTCTGCGACCTCAGCCCTCGAAAATTCGCCTGTTTTCAAGGCAGGCGATGGAAGCGTACTGGACGTACGCTGACTGAGGATAACGCAGAAAACAGGCGAATTTACAGGGCTGAGGCGTATTGCCCCTTGTACACCGACGCTA
>DVJY01000046.1 GCA_018716485.1 Candidatus Scybalocola faecipullorum | reverse complement strand
ATTTGTCTGAAAGCCAGACAGCTGTGCGCCTTTGCGCTCCCGCTGTCTGCCGACAATATTCGCACTTTTCGGCCCGCCTTCGGCAGCCCTCGTGCTCATATTGTCTTGCCCGTCCGATGGATGTGGGGCAGAGCTTTCTTTTATTTGTCTGAAAGCCAGACAGCTCCGCGCCTTTGCGCTCCCGCTGTCTGCCGACAATATTCGCACTTTTCGGCCCGCCTTCGGCAGCCCTCGTGCTCATATTGTCTTGCCCGTCCGATGGATGTGGGGTATTGTATGCAAGCATTCAATACCCCACATCCGCCGTCCGGAGCTTTCTTCATAAAAAAACGAGAGCTTGTCTTTTAAGGACGAAAGCTCTCGTGTTACCACCTTAATTCACCTGTTTATTGCTAAACAAGTCTCTGTGAGTCGTGTCTGACTCTGCCGGATAACGGCGGCTGCCGGCGCTTGTTAGGCGCACTCAAAGCTGTATTCAAAATTTATCTTATCCGCACCTCTCATCATCCGGTAACTTTCTGTGGACAGTGTTAAATTTCTACTTGGTCTTCTCTTCGTGTTAACATATTTTATTTTACCCGGGCGACACGTTTGTGTCTGCTTAGGCTATAGCCTAACATATACGCGCAAAAAAAGCAAGTCTTTTATACTCTGATTTTTGTTCCTTTTGTATCTCTTTTTGCCAGTTTCAGCTTATTCAAAGACACCGTCTTATCTTTGTAGGAAATCATCATTTCCGTACCATTTTTTATAAAATATAAATGCTCTGCATAATCATCTTCTGCAAGCTTGATGCCGCGCACACCAACGGCGCCTTTCTTTTTCTCCGGTATTTCCTCAGCCAGAAATTTCAGAAAATAGCCGTGATGGCTTTGGATCACAACATGTGTCACATCCTCGGCCGGCGAGATGGCTGCGACTTCATCTCCATCCATAAGTTTTGCCGCCATGATCGTTCGTTTGGACACATCAAATTCTGTGCCGTCCACAAGTTTAAAATATCCGCATTTAGTGCCGAAAATCAGTTTACCCGACACAAGGGCAGCCGAATCTTCCACATAAATCATCCGTTCAATATTACTGTCGTAGTTGCATAAATTGTCAATGGGCGTACCTTTATCCCTGAATTTTCCGAAAGGCACATCCATGACGCGGATCAAATGCATCCTGCCTGTATTTGTGAAAACGGCGATTTTCCCCGTATTCATGCAGCGGATCACATATTTATTTTCATTGTGAACCGCTTCTTTGTTGCGCTCATAAGTGTTCTCATCAATCGTTTTGGAATACCCGAAACGATCCATCATAAATACAACCGGCATTTCTTCGATTTTCTTCTCTTCATATACTGCAGCCGCCGCATTTTCAATAGAAGTACGGCGAGGTTTCGCATAGTTTTTCTTAATAGCATCCAGTTCCTTTTTAATGACCCGGGTCATGCTGCTGTGATTTTCCAAAATATCTTCATAGAGGGAGATATTTTTTAAAGTCTGCTCGTATTCTTTCTGCAGAGCCTCAATTTCAAGACCGATCAGCTTATACAGACGCATTTCCAAAATCGCAGAAGCCTGACGCTCCGTAAACTGAAGTTTTGCCGCTGCTTTTTCGGAAGCTTTCGTCCGGAAACGGATGCCTTCTGTCTGTCCTGAAGTCAGGCACGCCTTTGCCTGCTGAATATTTTTGCTGCCCCGCAGTATTTCGATGATCAGATCAATCACATCGCAGGCTTTAATAAGTCCTTCCTGTATTTCCTGCTTTTCTTTTTCTTTTGTAAGCAGTGTTCTGTATTTGCGCGTCATCAGTTCATACTGGAAATCAAGGAAATATTCGATGGTGCTTTTAAGGCTTAATGTCTCCGGGCGTCCATCCGCCACCGCAAGCATATTGACGCCGAATGTATCTTCCAGCTTTGTCTTTTTATAAAGCATGTTTTTAAGATTTTCCACATCGGCATTTTTGCGCAGTTCAAGGACGATGCGTATGCCTTCTTTGGACGACTGGTTGGAAATATCCACAATATCATTGGTCTTTTTTGTCTCAACAAGGGTATAAATGTCATTCAAAAATTTTCCGATATTGGCGCCGATCATCGTATAAGGTATTTCTGTAATGACAAGCCGGTCTCTTGCATTGCCCTTTCCTTTTTCAAAAACGACTTTGCCGCGGAGTTTTATTTTGCCCTGACCGGAAGTATAAATTTCTTTAAGTTCATCTTTATTGATGACAATGCCGCCGGTCGGAAAGTCCGGCCCTTTGACGTATTCAAGCAGCTGTTCGCTGGTCAGGCTGCTGTCTGCCATATAAGCTTTAACTGCATCAATGACCTCTCCCAGATTGTGGGGCGGAATACTCGTCGCCATACCGACGGCAATACCGTCAGAGCCGTTGACAAGAAGATTGGGGATTCTTGCCGGCAGCACTTCCGGCTCTTTGCCTGTCTCATCAAAATTCGGCACAAAGTTGACCACATCTTTGTCAAGATCTGCCAGAAAGGCCTCCTGAGTCACTTTTTCAAGCCGGGCCTCTGTATAACGCATGGCCGCCGCGCCGTCGCCCTCAATGGAGCCGAAATTGCCGTGGCCGTCCACCAGCGTCATACCTTTTTTAAAGTCCTGTGCCATTACCACAAGCGCTTCATAAATCGAAGAATCACCGTGGGGATGGTATTTACCCATTGTATCGCCCACAATACGGGCGCATTTTCTGTAAGGCCTGTCATATTTAATGCCCAATTCATGCATATCATATAATGTCCGCCGCTGAACCGGCTTTAAGCCGTCACGCACATCCGGAAGCGCTCTGGCAATAATAACGCTCATTGCATAGTCGATATAAGACTGCTGCATCACTTCCGAATATTCTGTGCGGATAATCTGTTCTTCTTTATCCATAAATTACCTCCCTGTCTTCCATCAAATATCCAGCGCCGCATCATGGGCATGTTTATAAATAAACGTCCGTCTCGGCGGCACATCAGTTCCCATAAGCATCTCTGTCACGTCGGAAGCCATTCTTGCGTCCTCTATTTCTACCTGCTTGAGAATCCGGGTCTGAGGATTAAGCGTTGTCTCCCAAAGCTGATCCGGATCCATTTCACCGAGACCTTTGTAGCGCTGCAGTGTAAAACTGCCTTTATGGCGCTTTCTGTAACGTTCCAACGCTTTGTCGTCGTACAAATATTCTTCTTTGCCCCTTGCCGGCATCGCTTTGTAAAGCGGCGGCATGGCAATATAAACATGCCCCTCAAAAATCAATTCAGGCATAAATCTGTAAAAAAGCGTCAGCAGCAGCGTACAAATATGGGCGCCGTCCACATCAGCATCGGCCATAATAATAATTTTGTCATATCTTAACTTGGTAATATCGAAATCATTGCCGTATCCTTCTGAAAAGCCGCAGCCGAAAGCATTAATCATCGTTTTAATTTCCGCATTGGCAAGCACTTTATCGATACTTGCCTTTTCCACATTTAAAATTTTACCGCGGATCGGTAAAATGGCCTGAAAATTTCGGTCACGGGCTGTTTTGGCAGAACCGCCGGCAGAATCGCCCTCTACAATAAAAATCTCACATTTTTTCGGATCTCTGCTTTCACAGTTGGCCAGTTTTCCGTTGGAATCAAAAGAAAATTTAGGTTTTGTCAGCAGATTTGTCTTTGCTTTTTCTTCGGTTTTTCTGATTTTAGCCGCTTTTTCCGCACAGCTTAATACATTTTTCAGCGTTTCCAAATTTCTGTCAAAATAGAGCTGGATTTCCTCACCGGTCACTTTTCCGGCTGCCTTTGAAGCATCCTGATTGTCCAGCTTTGTTTTTGTCTGTCCCTCAAAGCGGGGCGCCGGATGCTTAATAGAAATCACCGCCGTCATGCCGTTTCTAATATCCGCCCCGGTAAAATTGGCATCTTTTTCTTTGAGAATGCCAAGTTCTCTGGCGTAACTGTTCATCACTGACGTAAAAATTGTCTTAAATCCGGTAATATGAGTCCCGCCTTCCGCATTGTATATATTATTGCAGAAACCGAGAACATTTTCATGAAATTCATTCACATACTGGAATGCCACTTCTACAGTAATGCCGTCGCTCTCTCCCGAAAAATATACCGGTTCATGGACGCACTGTTTATTTTTATTTAAATCGCGCACGAATCCGACAATGCCCTCCGGCTCATGGTATTCAATGTGTTCCGGCTCTCCCTGACGCAGATCTTCAAATACGATGGTCAATTTGGGATTTAAATACGCCGTTTCATGGAGACGGCTTTTGACTTCGTCAGCTTTAAAATCTGTCCGTTCAAAAATCTGCGCATCCGGCAGAAAATTGACTGTCGTTCCGGTACGCCTTGCTTTTCCGATAATCGGAAGCAGGCCGTCAATCAGTTCTGTTGTCGGGACACCTCTTGAATAACTGTCATGATAAATGCATCCGTCTCTGTACACTTTAACATCCAGATGCTCTGACAGCGCATTGACGACCGACGAACCGACACCGTGCAGGCCGCCGCTTGTCTTATAAGCGGAGTCATCAAATTTTCCGCCTGCATGCAGTGTAGTAAATACAAGGCGTTCTGCCGACATGCCCTTTTTATGCATGCCCACAGGAATGCCTCGCCCGTCATCGCTGACAGTCGCAGATCCGTCCGCCTCCAATGTCACATGAATCAAATTGCAGTAGCCTGCAAGGTGTTCATCTACCGCATTGTCCACAATTTCATAAATCAAATGGTTTAAGCCCTTTCTTGATACGCTGCCGATATACATCCCCGGTCTTTTTCTGACAGCCTCAAGGCCTTCCAGCACGGCAATACTGTCCGCATCATAGCTGTTTGCTTTAGCCATATCCTATTATCCTCCATTCATAAATAAAGAAGTCCCCCTGCGGACTTCTCCCAATGACCCGCCAAATTAATTCGCGGCGAAAACTCTGCCAGTAAGTATAACATAATTTATTTAAAGTTGCAAAATTTGTTTTCGTGATATACAATAACACAAGGAATGATTATTATACGGAGGAAAAAACCTATGAAAAAGTCGGGAAAACTTGTCTTATGGATCACATCGGCCTGTCTGATCGCATCTCTTGGCGCCTGCCAGAACAGCGACAACACCGATGCAAATACAGATACGATCAGCATCACGGAAACTTCAGCTCAGGCCTCAGATGAGACACAGGCTTCGGATACTGCGCAGGAATATGAAAAAGGTTCATGGGACGGCAATATTTATACAAACACCGGAATGGATCTGACATTTACACTGCCTGACGGCTGGATGAGCGCTTCTGATGAAAATATAGCTCAGACTGTCGGCGGCAACGAATCCATCGGCGGCAGTGATACGGATTCATCATCACCTTATGATTTTATGATTGTCAATGCTTCTACTAATGACAATATTCTTCTGCTCGCCGAGGATGTCAGCACAGCCATGGGCGGCAGCGGCATGACTGCAGAAAATTATCTGGAAAGTATTGAATCCAATCTTGTTTCGGACACTCAGACAAGCTACACTTTCGGCGAAATCACCGATGCAGTGATCGCCGCCGACTCATATAAAAAATTGGAAGTATCCGTTTATTATAACGGCACATCGTTCACTCAGGCGTATTATTGCCGCCGCGAAGGCGATCAGATGCTGACTTTTATCGCCACAACCGCTACCGGTGATTTAAGCGGCTGTGATCAGGTATTTGGCACAATGACTTCCGTTTCCGGCGCCCAAGCGCCTGCTGCCTCGGTTCCCGAGACAGAATCATCTGAAACATTTGAAAGTGAGACCGAAAATCCATACGATACCGGAACACCTTCGCTTTACCCGTAATATGACCGGCATTTTGCATGTCAGAGGGCTGTCTGCGGCAGCCCCTTTGACATGCCGCCATCTCTATTTGGCATATCAAAATAAAAGTTTTCCATTTTTTAAAATTTTTCTTGACAATTAATACAATTTAATATATGATACATACATAGTCGTTTTGGCCCAGTGGCTCAGTTGGTTAGAGCGCCGCCCTGTCACGGCGGAGGTCGTCGGTTCGAGCCCGATCTGGGTCGTTTATGTGGGGTCT
This sequence comes from Candidatus Scybalocola faecipullorum, assembly GCA_018716485.1. GTDB lineage: Bacteria > Bacillota > Clostridia > Lachnospirales > Lachnospiraceae > Scybalocola_A > Scybalocola_A faecipullorum. Next base: position 18,354 of record DVJY01000046.1, on the reverse strand, counting down.
TAGCTCAGCTGGGAGAGCATCTGCCTTACAAGCAGAGGGTCACAGGTTCGAGCCCTGTAGGCCCCACTTTTAAACTTCATATGGCGGAATAGCTCAGTTGGCTAGAGCACACGGTTCATACCCGTGGTGTCATGGGTTCAAATCCCTTTTCCGCTACTTTATGCAGATATGTGATTTTCGCATATCTGTTTTTTTATGCTTCAGAAAAATGCTTCATTTTGCTTTTTTTATGTGATATGCCCGAAAAAGGGGCGCTATGCCTGTGCTTTGCTGATATTGACCTGACCGTCTGATTTCAGTATAATTAAAATCAGATTTTATTCTGTTTTTCAGATAAATAAGGAGGCTGCTATGCTGATTTATGTTGCCGACGCCTTTACTGACCGGTGTTTTGGAGGCAATCCGGCAGGTATTGTGCTGTTAGATCGTGAACACACCTTTCCCGACAGTCATTGCATGCAAAAACTTGCCGCAGAATTGAAACACTCGGAAACGGCTTTTGTACTGCCAGACAAAAATCACCGCTTTCATATCCGCTATTTTACACCGGTCAGAGAGGTCGATTTGTGCGGCCATGCCACCATTGCCGCTTTTGCCCTTTTAAAACAGCTTGGCTTTGCCGGCACAGACGATGTCTCTGTCTGCACACGTTCCGGCCCGATCACAGTCTCCTTTGACCAAGATATCATATTCATATCTGTAGCTCCTGCCAAAGCGGTGTACAGGTTCACCTTAAACGAACTGCCCTGTTTATACCATGCTTTCGGGCTGACAGACCATGCCATGCCTTTTCATATGATGCCTGAAATCATTTCATGCGGCCTTGCAGATATCCTTTTGCCGGTCAAAGACAGTCAAATACTTAATCATATGACACCGGACTTTGAACAGATTGCCCGGCTGTCCGACATATATCATACCGTCGGTTTTCATGTTTTTGCTCCGTTTCCCGAGCCTGAAACCGCCGCGGACTGCAGAAATTTTGCGCCGCTGTACGGTATTGATGAAGAAGCCGCAACCGGCACTTCTTCCGGCGGGCTGACTTTTTATCTGTACAATAAAAATCTTATTCAAAAAGACCGGATAAATATTTTCCGGCAGGGCACCGCCATGGGACGTCCTTCAAAAATCTTTGGCCGGATCACCGATCACGGCATTGATATCGGCGGTTCGGCCGTTATTTTATTCGGCGGCCCGGCGTCATACGAATCCATCTGCAGATAGTATCTGCCCACTTTAAAGCACTGGAGGTTTTTATCATGACAACTGAACACAACTTTACAATTCGCTTTGCCCAGAGAAAAGACACCTATTTGATTCTCGACTTTATCAAACAGCTGGCTGATTATGAACATCTTTTAGACGAAGTTGTCGCCACACCGGCCGTACTGGAATTATGGCTGTTTGACAAACACAAAGCCGAAGTCATCATCGGCGAGGAAGACGGCGTTCCTGTCGGCTTTGCCCTCTTTTTCCATAATTTTTCCACATTTCTCGGCCGTGCGGGCATCTACCTCGAAGATTTATTTGTCCGTCCTGAAAAACGGGGCCGCGGATACGGCAAAGCACTGCTCCGGAAACTGGCGCAGATTGCTGTCGAACGCGGATGCGGCCGTCTTGAATGGTGGTGCCTGGACTGGAATACTTCCAGTATTGAATTTTATAAAAGCCTCGGCGCCATCTCTATGGACGAATGGACAACATACCGTATCGCCGGACCGCGTCTGATCGAATTTGCTAAAGAATAACTACTACAGTTGTTCTGCCAGCGCTCTCATGTGGGCTGCTGCAGCTTTAATGTCCTTTTTGGCAAAAATGGCGGAGACCACAGCTGCGCCTGCCATTTTTGCCCCTTTTAACTCTAAAATATTATTTTCATTAATTCCGCCGATGGCCACGACAGGAATGTCCACAGCTTCACAAACACTGTTGAGCTGATCAATGGTTATCTCATATGTATCCAATTTTGTAGAAGACCCGAAAACCGCCCCGCAGCCAAGATAATCCGCGCCGGCGGCCTGCGCTGCCCGCGCCTGCTGCGGTGTTTTTGCAGTTACGCCTAAAATTTTGTCCGGCCCCAGCAGCGCTCTTGCTTTTGATGCCTCCATATCCGTCTGACCGACATGGACGCCTGCCGCGCCGCTTTTTTGGCACACTTCAATGTCATCATCAATAATCAGCGGCACACCAAAAGCATCGGTCACCTTTTTAACTTCTATAGCCTCTTGCAAAAGCGTGTCCCTGTCCATATTTTTTTCACGGAGCTGAACCAAGGTCGCTCCGCCTTCCAAAGCTTCTCTGACAGCCTGTGCCATCGTTTTTTCCCCAAGCCATGCACCGTCTGTCACCGCATACAGCCTCAGCAAGTTTTTATCAAAATTCATCCAATTCACCTTTCCTTAATCGTACTTCCGTAAACACCTTTTTCTACAATAATCTGCCTGTCAATCCGCTCTTTTAATTCGGAAACGTGGGATATGATGCCGATCATCGTCCTTTTGCCGCTCAATTCAATGAGTGTATCCACTGCCGTCTGCACCGACGCCTCATCCAATGAGCCAAAGCCCTCATCGATAAAAAGCAGTTCAATATCTATGCCGCCCACATAACTTTGAACAACATCGGACAGCCCGAGTGCCAAAGACAGCGCGGCCTTAAAAGATTCTCCGCCTGAAAGCGACTTGACCGGACGGCGTTTGCCTGTATAATGATCAAGCACTTCTATATCCAGACTGTTAGTCCTGCGCAAATCTTTGACTTTTTCTGTTCTGTAAAGCTGATATCTGCCTTCACTCATATGCTCCAGACGCAGATTGGCCGCCGAAAGTATTTCATCAAAATAAGCGCCCAGCACATACTGCTCAAATTCAAGTCTTTTCGGATTATTGCCACGGGCGGCATTTTCCAGATCTTTGATCATCCCGTACCTGCCGCTGAGTTTTTCTGTCTTATCCAACTTTTCCTGAACTGACCGGGCAATCCGCTGATTAGAAGATACTGCGTGATACATCTGATCCCTTTGCTCTTGCATCACTTCCAGCTGCCGGCGCTGCGCCCCAAGCCACACCTGAATTTGGGCGCCGTCCGTTTTTTCTGCAAGCTGCCGCAAAATACTTCCCTGCTCGCTAAGAAGCTTATCCTTTGTCTCCTGCAGAATTTTCTGTCTTTCCTCATCTGCGGCAATGCTGACCTGAAGCTGCTGAAACTGCTTTTGCGTATCTTCAATCTGCTTTTCAAGCCGCCCTGCGGCCGCTTTGGCCTCATGCTGCATTTTCAAAAGCGTCTCTTTATTTCCCGCCTCCTGAAGTTCTTCATTCATCCGCTCCAAAAGAGCCTGCTGCTTTTGTGCCTCAGCTTGCGCCGCAGATGCCCGCTCGGCAGCCTCCAAGGCCATCTGGCGCAGCTTCTCCATACGGCCGCTTAATTCTTTTTGCTGTCTGCGCAGCTTTTCCAAAGTCTGCTGCCGCTTTTGCGCTTCTTTAATCTGCCTCAGAATCTTTTCATCTTCCGCGGACAGATGCTGCCATTGCTGCCAAACCGCCTCATAAAATGTCTTTTCATCTTTAAATGCCCCATCCGGCGTTCCCGTCAAAGGTGTTTTAATCCCCAGCACCGCCGATGCGCCTTCTGCCATCGCTGTGTACCGTATTTTCTTTTCTTTATTAATCGATGTCAGATCTGCAAGCAGTCTGCGCGCCCTTTGGGAAGCCGCTTCGCTCTCCTGCTTCATTTGATCCAGCGCCTCGTCTGTCACCACCTTTCCTGCCAGTTTTGCCGGCATCGGATGATGCAGTGCGCCGCACACCGGGCATGGTTTTCCCTCTTTGAGTGTCTGCGCCAAAAGTCCTGCCGCAGACTGTCGTTTGTGCAGTTCCTCCCGCTCATAGGTCTGCTTTTTCTGATCCGCCGTCTGCTGGGCTGTTTGGTAGAGGGCCGCCTGTGTCCGATAATACTTGGCAGCCGCCGCATATGATTTGCAGCTGCCCATCAGCTGCTGACATTTCTCCATCGCCGCCGCATTTTGGTGTTTCTGCTCATTCAGTGCTGCCATAATTTCATGAATTGACTCACCGCTCTCAATTTTCTCTGCGTTTTCCTGATACTGTACATGGCACTGTTTTTCCAGATCCGACTGCGTCTTTGCCGCTGTCTGCGCATTCTGGTATGCTTTCTCAGCCGCTTTGACAGCAGTCTTTTGCTCATCTGCCTCGGCCAGTTTTTTCAGCAGCCTGCCGCATTCATTGAACTGCTCCTGCCGGGCTGCCCTTTCAGACTCCCATGCCGGTATCTGCTTTCTTGTTTCTTCCAGCACCCTTTGCCTGGCAGACGACTCCTCAAGCCGCTTTTTTGTCTGTGTCAGCTGCATTTTCGCCTCGGACAATGCAGCCTCATTCTTTTGATACTGGTCTCCAAGTGACTGCACCAAACGATAGGCGCTATTTTTGGTCTCATATTGCTCAGACAAGGACGCCAGCGCCTTTTCATCGGCTTTGACCGCTTCTTTCAGTGCTTCCAAAATTTGGCGTTCATGCCGGTTTTCCTGACGGAGCAAAAACTCCAGCTTTTCATGCCCGGCGCAGACAATCCCCGCAAAAGCTTCTTCTGTTTTGTTCATTTCCTCGCCGATCTGGCGCTGCAGCGCTTTGACTTTCTCTGACAGAAGCATTTGTATACGGTTATCCACACCTGTTTTAAAAATATCTCTGAATATTTCCACTCTTTTTTTGGAATCTGCAATAAGCAGATCTAAAAATTCTCCTTGGGCTATCATGGCAATCTGCTTAAATTGTTCATGATTGACGCCGAGAATCTCTACCACTTTTTTATTGACCGCCGTCTGGTTCTCGATGACTTTACCGTCAGGCATGATCAGCGCCGCTTTCTCAGGCGTTGTCACTTCACCTTCGCCTCTTTTTTTCTTTCTGACACAGCGGGGCCACCGGCAGATTTCATATGTTTTATCACGGTGGGAAAATGAAAGCCGGACAAAAGTTTCCGTGCGTTCATCGGCAAAATCGCTGCGCAGTGTATCTTTTTCTCTGACCCTGCCGCTTAACGCGCCGAAAACCGCATAAGAAATACCGTCAAAAATCATTGTTTTGCCGCTGCCTGTGGGGCCTGTCAGCAAAAACAGCCCGCCGCTTCCAAACTGTTCAAAATCGATACTTTCTTCGCCCGCGTATGGGCCCCATGCGCTAAGCGTCAGCTTTTTCGGCTTCATCAATAATTTCCTCCATGATTTTTATTCTTTCATCATCCATCGGTTCTCCCATAACTTCCTCATAAAACGCCTTAAAAAGTGCCAGCGGATCTTTCGGCGCTTCCTGTCTTTTCCCTGCAGCCCCTGCTTTTTCCTGTGTTCTGCGCTCAAAGGCAAGCTGCATCACATTGGGATATACAGCTCTCAGACGGTTCATCGGCTCAATCAGCGCCTCCTTATCCGTCAGCGTCGCATGAATATAATCATATCGGTCTGCCAGTGAAAGAATATCCTCATCCGTCAGCGCCTTTAAACTGCCTTTGATTTTACGCATATCATGCAGCGGCACAAGAGGCACAAGATCAATATGTACGTCGCCTTTATTTTTTATCTCTACAACCGTCATCACTTTTTCATGAGATGCCTCGGAAAAAGAATATTTTAATAAAGAGCCCGCATAGCGTATGACATCACTTCCGATCCGCTGAGGCCGGTGAATATGCCCAAGGGCCGTGTAATCAAAATCTCTGAAATTTCCGGCATCAACTTCCTCTATGCCGCCCACGCTCAGCTGCATCTCCGAATCCGATATTTCCGGCCGCATCGAACCGGATACAACAAAATGATGGGTCATTAAAATATTGCGCTGCGACAGATCCAGCGGCGTATGTTCAATACATGCCCGCACACCGTCATCAAAAGTCCTGATATTTTCGTCGCCGTAAAAAGCCTTCACAGTCATCGGCTTCAAAAAAGGCAGCATATAAATATTGACTGGCCCACAGGCGTCATAGACCGTCACTTTCGGGATAGTTTCCTGAATATGACAGCTCACATAAATATGCTCACGCGCCAAAAGGCGGCCTGCATAAGCAAGCCGCTCGCCGCTGTCATGATTGCCGGAAATCATAAAGACATCTGTGCCCAGCGCCCGAAGCTGAGTCAGAAAATCATCAAACAAAGTTACTGCCTCAGCGCCGGGAATGCTGCGGTCATAGACATCTCCTGCCACAAGCACCGCATCAATATCATTATTTCGGATATAATCGTAAATCTGACCGATGATATAGCGCTGATCTTCCAGCATGGAAAAGCCGTTGACCGTCTTTCCAAAATGCAGATCTGCAAGGTGAAGAAATTTCATTGCAGTCCTCCTGTCTCTTCAATCACATCTTTCAGCTGGTCAAGCACCGACACCGTAGAAAAACGTGCTGCCGCTTTAACTGCCGGCCGGGCGTTTGCTTTAGCATAGCTGAATTTTGCACATCCAAGCATTTCCAGATCATTATCACTATCACCGAATGCTATCGTTTGAGCTTCGGATATACCAAGCATATGCTGAACTTTTTTTACAGCCTCGCCCTTATTGACATCAGGGCGGTTGAAATCCAGCCAATCCGCCGCCGATACAGCAACATGAAGCTTATCGCCCCACTGTTTTTTAAAATAATCCACCACATCTTCAACGCCGCCTTCCCTGTAGAAAGCGACTTTGCACACAGGCTCGTCCACTTCTGAAAAATCTCTGACTGTAAGCACATGATTATGAACGATTTCAGTCAAATGATGATACAAATCCATATCCTTTGCTTCCACATAGTGAACTTTCGGACACGATATCAATATTTCGCAGCGTCCGATTTTTTTGATATCTTTAATTAATTGAATAAGTGTTTCATTATCAATGGCCTTAAAATCAACATCAGCCCCATGATAAACCATCTGACCGCCGTTTTCGCCGATCAGATACATGCGGTCCGCATTTTCCTTAAAAATATGCTGCAGACTCTGAATCTGCCGGCCGCTGGCGGCCGCCACGGCGATCCCCCGGTCAAGAAGCGCAGAAATATATGTATGATAGGCCGGATCAAGTTCTGCCACACCTGCCTGAATCAAAGTGCCGTCCACATCCGTAACGACAAGACGGATATTTCTGTCAAGCAGTGAAACAAGCTGCGCCGGATGCGCCGCAATGTCATGGGCGTGATTTTCTTCCAGTTCTTCCCGCGTCCTAAATCCCCAGAGCACGCCGACGGTATACATCCCGGCAGCATTTCCGGTCTGCATATCCGTATTCGTATCACCCACATACATGCACTGATCAGGACGGACACCGAACTTTTCCGCAATCTTTAACGCTCCGATAGGCGACGGTTTTCTCGGAATGTTATCGGTCTGCCCCTGAACCATATCAAAATAATTTTCTCCAAACAGCTTATTGACAACGTCAACGGCCCTGTCATGAGGCTTGTTGGAAAGCACCGCCAAACGTATGCCTCTTTGCTTCATCGCCTCCAGCGCACCCATCATACCGTCAAAAACACTGACTTTATATGTGCAGTCTCTGCGGAAAAATTCGCTGTAAACATTATATACCTTTTCAAAATGCTCAAGCTGCCCGTCGCCGGCTGCCTTCAGCGCCCGCTCCACAAGCACTTTTGCGCCGTCGCCGGCGTAATACTGATAATCTTTTACCGGAAGGGGACCCAGCCCGCACACGGCCAGCGCTTCATTGCATGACCATGCAATAGACTCGACCGTATCTGCCAAAGTCCCGTCCAGATCAAATATACATGCCTTAATCATGGTTTCCTCCTGATGTCTGGGCGGATGTCACTGCCAGAAGATGCAGCATCACACAATCTGTCAGCACCCGCTCGTCAATATTAAAACATTCGTGATGATTCGGATAACCGCAGCCGATAATCGGATTCCTGCCGCCCACAAACATGAAAACACCCGGGATTTTCGCCTGATAGACCGAAAAATCTTCGCCGATCATCATCGGCGGCACATGGATCATGCGGTCTTTTCCGAAAAATGCTTCTGCGCTGTCATGTACTTTTGCCGTCAGCGCCTCATCATTAATGACTACCGGATGCAGCGCCTTGGCAAAGTCAACATGAGCCTTTGCCCGATACGCCTGCGCTGTAGACGATACAACACGCCTTAATGCCGCTTCTATCTGCTGCGCCGTATCCTGAGAGAATGCCCTTACCGTACCTTCAAAAAAGGCCTCTCCCGAAATAATGTTGTACTGGCTGCCGCTGGTAAAATGTCCGACGGTCACGACCGCAGAATCGACCGGATCAATCTCGCGGCTGATAATCGACTGCAGGTTCATCACTGCCGCAGCGCCGGCCACGGTGGCATCCACGCACTGCTGAGGCTTTGCCCCGTGTCCCGACTGTCCGCGGATAGTCACCTGAAAACTGCTTGTGGAAGCCATGCGCGCGCCCGGCTCTACAGAAATCATTCCGGCCGGGATATCTGTAAATATATGAATACCATAAATCTCACTGACGCCGTCAAGGGCACCTTCTTCACACATCATCTTTGCGCCGAGGCAGTTTTCCTCGGACGGCTGAAAAATACAGCGCACGGTCACCGTCAATTCGTCTTCATGGGCTTTTAAAATCTTCGCCGCGCCAAGCAGCGCCGCAATATGGGCATCATGGCCGCAGGCATGCATCATTCCCGGTGTCTTTGATGCATACGGGACGCCTGTTTTTTCTGTTACCGCAAGGGCATCCATATCCGCTCGCAGCGCGATCATCTTTTTTCCGCGGCCGATATCTGCACTGATGCCTGTCTCACCATACAGGCGCCACGGGATGCCCATCTGATCCAATGCTTCCCGGATGCCGGCACTTGTGACATATTCTTGCATGCCCGGTTCAGGATGTTGGTGAAAATACCGCCGAAATCCAATAACTTCCTTCGAAATCGCTTCAGCTTCTTTTTGTATATCAATCATAAATATCATCTCCATCGCATTTTTTTGTATTTTATCACAGACATTCACGGCATTTCAAGTCGTACCGGACGGTTTTGCCAGACATCGGCATTATGCTGTATCTGGACTTGTCGAAAACCCGAAAATATGGTAGTATCAAACAAGCCAATAAATTTTGATTTTACATACCGGAGGTTTTCTTATGTCCATGTTTACATTCAATATTGACACTCATTCCGGTGTCCATATATACACACAAATTTATCAGTATATCCGTCATGAAATCGAAAGCGGCAGCCTTGCCTGTCATTCCAAACTGCCTTCCACACGCGGACTGGCCGCCCACCTGCAAGTCAGCCGCAATACGGTGGATATGGCATACGGTCAGCTGATGGATGAAGGGTATATTGAAGCCATGCCCAAACGGGGCTATTTCGTCTGCGATATTGAAAATCTCATGCCGCCCATTGCCGCAGGCGCAAAAACTTCAGACTATAAGCCGGAGAAAAAAATACCCGGCAGCAGCCCTTATGTATTTTCGCCTTACGGCGTCGATCTGGAAAATTTTCCTTTCAACACATGGCGAAAAATCGCCAAAGATATTTTGTATAACGGCCAGAACACTGAACTTTTTCAGGCCGGCCCCTCCTGCGGCGATCAGGATTTCAGAGAAGCTATCGCCGGATATCTTCACCAATCCAGAGGCGTCATCTGCAGTCCGGATCAGATCATTGTCGGCGCCGGCGCGGATTATCTGCTGATTTTACTGTCACAGCTTCTGGACAGCGACAGCATTTACGCCATTGAGGATCCCTCTTATCTTCAGGCCTATAAAACTCTGACAAATCTTGGTAAAAAAACGTGTCCCGTACCTTTGGATAAAAACGGCATGAGCATTGACAGCCTGAGACAAAGCGGCGCTGATATCGCCTATGTGACTCCTTCCCACCAGTTTCCTCTGGGCATCATTATGCCCATCAAGCGGCGGCTGGAACTGCTCCGATGGGCTTATGAAAGCGAACGCAGATACATTATCGAGGATGACTATGACAGTGAATTCCGCTATAAAGGCAAGCCTGTGCCCAGCCTTCAGGGTATTGACCGGCACGGCCGGGTTATTTATGCAGGAACTTTTTCAAAGGCGATCGCACCATCTATCCGTATCAGTTATCTCGTCCTGCCTCCGGGTCTTTTGGAAAAATACAGGCAGCGGCTGTCTTATCTTGCCAATACAGTCGCCCGCACTGAGCAGAAGCAGATGACCGAATTTATCGTCCGCGGCTATTTTGAACGTCACTTAAACCGCATGAGAAATATTTACAAATCCAAGCGGGATTATATCCTGCAGCAACTGGCTCCTTACGCCGGCCATATAGCTGTTTCCGGAGAAAACAGCGGCCTGCACATGCTTTTGACTTTCAGGGACGGACGCAACGCACAGGATATCCTTCTGACTGCGCAGAAAGCCAATATACGGCTTTTTGACCTGTCGTCATATTATATTCGTCCCGAGCACTGTACACTGCCCCATACGGTCATTCTCGGCTATGGCGCCCTCAGTGAAAGCCGTCTGAAAACACAGCTGCCTCTGCTTTGTTCGGCGCTGTTTGGTTCCCGGATCGCATAAGCGAAACACCTGATCTCCGGGCTTTTCTCAAAAAATAAAGACAGGCCGGCACTAATTGTCCGATCTGTCTTTAATCTATTTTATTTTTCAACTTTTTAACTTTAAGATATGATATTTGAAAATACAACTCTCTCTGTTTCTTTACGAAAGCATCATGCGGTCATTGGCAAATTCACCGCCGCTGGCCTGTCCGAATTTTGCAAGCAGATCCGAAACTTCCAGATTTTTCTTTTCTTCTCCCGAAACATCATAAATAATCTGTCCGTTATGCATCATCACAAGTCTGTTGCCGTACTTGATAGCATCTTTCATATTGTGAGTGATCATCATTGTTGTCAAATGATATTTATTAATAATCTCATCGGTCAGATCAAGCACTTTTTTAGCAGTTTTAGGGTCCAGAGCTGCCGTATGCTCATCAAGCAGAAGCAGCTTTGGCTCTTTGATCGTGGCCATCAAAAGCGTCAGCGCCTGACGCTGTCCTCCTGAAAGCAGCTTGACTTTTGCGCTCAGCCGCTGCTCCAGCCCCAGATCCAGCGGTGCGAGAAGATCTTTAAACATCTCCCGTTCTTTGTTGCTGATGCCCCACTTAAAAGAGCGGGTCTTTCCGCGGCGCAGCGCAAATGCCAGATTTTCCTCAATCCACATATCTCCGGCCGTTCCTTTCAGCGGATCCTGAAATACACGTCCGATATACTTTGCGCGCTTATATTCCGGTGTCTTTGTCACATCAACACCGTCAATCTTAATTTTTCCTTTGTCTATGTTAAATACGCCGGCAACTGCATTGAGCATGGTTGACTTTCCGGCGCCGTTGCCGCCGATCACTGTAACAAAATCACCTTTATCCAGATGCAGATTCAGTCCGATGAGCGCATTTTTCTGGATTGGCGTGCCTTTATTAAATGATTTTGAAACATTAATAATATCAAGCATCTGCTTCACCTCCGTCCGCTCTTTTCGCCGCAATAGCATCTTTTATAGACGGTGCGACCAACGCGACAACTACAAGAATCGCCGTAATCAGTTTCATATCATCGGTTGTAATACCGATCTTAATATTCATGCTGACTCTCAAAACAACCGATATAATAATCCTGTACACAATAGAACCGATGATCGCGCCCGCAAGCCGGTGAAAATATGTCCGTTTTGAAAAAAGAACTTCACCGATGATGACCGCCGCCAAACCGATAACGATCGTACCGACACCCATCTGAATATCCGCATACCCCTGATACTGGGCGATCAGTCCGCCGGACATTGCCACAAGACCGTTGCCAATGACAAGACCGATAATGATCATGGTCTTTGTATTTGTGCCCATCGCTCTGACCATATCCGGATTATTGCCTGTAGCGCGCAGCGCACAGCCGATTTCAGTGCCGAAGAAGCAGTAAATTAATATTACAAGCAGGACGGCAAAAATAACTCCGACAGCAAAGCCAGCCCAGCGCGAAGGAATTCCCAATGCTTCAATCTGAGTAAAAATCGTATCCTGATTTAAAATTGCAAAATTAGCTTTGCCCATAATACGCAAGTTCACTGAATATAAACCGAACTGGCACAAAATACCTGCTAGCAGATCAGGAATTTTAAATTTTGTATGAAGAACGCCTGTCACAAGTCCCGCGATCATACCGCCGATCGTTGCCAGAAACACAGCCAGCAGCGGCTGCATGCCGGAAGCCACATAAACCGCGGACATTGCGCCGCCCAGCGTGAAACTTCCATCTACTGTCAGATCGGCATAATTAAGAACTTTATATGTCATATATACGCCGAGCACCATAACGCCCCACAAAATACCAAGGGTCACAGCGCCCTGAATTGTCCAGAACCATGCTGAAAACATATGCTTTAACCTCTCTTTTGTCAAAAAGGCTGCGAACAGCATCCATGTGCCGTCCGCAGCTTTTATTATTTTTTAATAAACTGTGGCTGCCTGATCAACAATTTCCTGAGGAATAGTGACGCCGACTTCCTGTGCAAATGTATTATTAACAACAACATCCATATTTTCCTGGAATTCTACCGGAATTTCAGAAGCGCTCTCGCCTTCCAATACTCTGACAGCCTGAGCCGCCGTCTGTTTTCCCAGTTCATAGTAATTGATTGCTGTCGTTGCAATGCCGCCTTCCTGGATCATTGCTTCTACTGCACAGAATACCGGAAGCTGATTCTGTACTGCCGTATTTCTCACAGTACCCATCGCGCTGGCAAAGCCATTGTCTGACGGAATATAAACAGCATCCACACTGCCTACCACTGATGCCATGACCTGAGGAATATCGTTGGTATTTGAGGACGTTGCAACCACCGTTTCAAGTCCAAGTTCCTCTGCCGCTGCCACAGCTTCATTGGCCTGTATTTCTGAATTGGCCTCACTGGACGTATAAAGAATACCGATAGTCTGCACATCAGGCAGAACATCTTTGATCATACTGATCTGATCTTTGATCACCGGCATATCCGATGTCCCTGTAACATTTTTGCCCGGCGCCTCTACGCTGTCTACAAGCTGCGCCTCTACAGCATCAGTCACACATGTAAATAATACCGGCGTATCTGTATCTTCAAATACGTTGACTGCCGTCTGTGCCGCCGGCGTAGCAATCGCAAGAACTAAATCTTCGCCGTTGGAAGCAAAGCCGTCGCAGATCGACTGGCAGTTGCCTACTTCACCGGATGCATTTTGAAAATCCAGTGTCAGATTTTCTCCTTCTGTATATCCTGCCTCTGCAAGTCCGTCGACAAAGCCTTCATAGGCATCGTCAAGAGATGCATGCTGAGTGTACTGAATCACCCCGATTCTGACGGATTCCCCGGATGCTGCGCTGCCGCTTGCCTGACTTTCACTGTCTGACTGCTGCTGTCCCTGTGTTTCTTCGGCCGGTGCGCCGCAGGCTGTCACCATAGAACATGCCACCATCAATGCAAGCGCCAATGATGCTATCTTTTTCATAAAATTTCTCCCTTTCTTGCCAGTTTTTTATATTGTCAGAAATTCAATATTGTTCGGACAATAACTCTTATTGAAAAATATACCTAATTTCAGCTGAAATGTCAATGCGCCTGCCTGATATTTAGTGCATAAATATGCATCATGACAAAATCATTCGGTCATTGGCAAATTCGCCGCCGCTAGCCTGCTCAAATTTCGCCAGAAGATCCGAAACCTCCAGTCTGGCTTTTTCCTCACCTTTGACATCATAAATGATCTTTCCGTTATCCATCATAATCAGCCGATTTCCAAGGCGAATGGCATCTTTCATATTATGAGTCACCATCATCGCTGTCAGATGATTCTCCTCGATGAGTGTCTGCGTCAGATCGAGCACTTTTGCCGCCGTTTTAGGATCCAGCGCTGCCGTATGCTCATCAAGAAGCAGCAGCTTTGGTTTTTGCAGTGTCGCCATCAAAAGTGTCAGCGCCTGACGCTGACCCCCGGAGAGCAGACCGACCTTCGTCGTCATGCGCGACTCCAATCCCAGATCCAGTTTTTTCAGTGCTTCCATATAAAGCTGTTTTTCCGAACTTTTCACACTCCACGACAATCCGCGCCTTTTCCCCCGACGGTACGCCAGCGCCAGATTTTCCTCAATTTCCATATCTGATGCTGTTCCCATCATCGGGTCCTGAAAAACACGTCCCAGAAATTTGGCCCGGTAATGCTCCGGTTTTTTCGAAATATCTGTCCCGTCGAGAATAATTTTTCCTTCATCGATCGGATATACGCCTGCAATCATGTTCAGCATGGTAGATTTTCCGGCGCCGTTGCCGCCGATAATCGTTACAAAGTCTCCCTGTGCCAGCGAAAGATTAATGCCTGCAAGCGCTGTCTTTTCATTGACAGTGCCTTTATTAAAAGTTTTATGTATATTGATTAATTCGAGCATATGCCGGCCTCCTATCGTCTTGCTTTAAATTTTGCCATACAAAAAGGTACAGCTAAAGCCAGCGCGACTATAATCGCAGAAATAAGTTTCATGTCATTCGGATCCATACCGAGCTGCAGTACAATAGCACGGATAATAAAATAAACAACAGAACCGATGACTGCGGCTGTCAGTCTTGCCCAGAAGCTGACCATACGGCGGAACAGCACTTCCCCGATAACAATTGCCGCAAGGCCGATAACAATGGCTCCGGTACCCATGCCGATATCTCCGACTCTCTGCTGCTGGCACACAAGCGCACCGGACAGTCCCACAAGTCCGTTGCTGATCATTAAACCGATCAGCTTCATCACTTTTGTGCTGCTTCCAAGAGCCCGGACCATATATTCATTGTTGCCCGTCGCACGGATGGTCGCACCGACTTCCGTGCCGAAAAACCAATACAGTGCAATGATCACAACAGCTGCAAATATAATGCCGATCACCAGACAGGCTGCAGACAAAGACATGCCTGTCGCCTCTGAAAGCTGGCTGTTTACCGTCGGCATGCGCAGCAGCGGTATATTGGATTTTCCCATAACGTGCAGATTAATTGACCAAAGTGCGATCTGTGTCAATATACCGGCTAAAATTGCCGGAATTTCAAACACTGTATGCAAAAATCCGGTCACAAAGCCGGCAAGGACGCCTGCGAACATAGCGAGCAGCAGCGCCAAAAAAGGATTCATGCCATTGGCCACGCAGACTGCGCATACACTGCCGCCCAGCGCAAAGCTGCCGTCTACGGTCAGATCGGCAATATCCAAAATTCTGTATGTAATATATACGCCAAGGACCATGATGCCCCAAAGAACGCCCTGAGTCACCGCGCCCTCAAAAGCAGGTAATAATGATTCCATAAATTTTCCCTCTTTACTGAATTATTCTGTCTGAGCATCAAGCTGCGCCTGAAGTTCCTCAGGTATATCAATGCCAAGCTGCTGCGCTGCTTCTTCGTTAATCTTTAATTCGCAGTCCTCTTCGGACATAAACTCAATCGGCATCGCCGAAATATCTTCACCGTCTCTTAAAATGCGTACCGCCTGATCTGCGGTCATGCGTCCCAGTGTTTCATAGTTAATGCCGTAAGTCGCCAGTCCGCCGCCTTCGATCATTCCTTCCTCACCGACGATGCAAGGAATCCCGTTTTCTGTCGTTACCATCGTCACTGTCGGCATATTGGCTGAAATCGTGTTATCTGTAAATGTATAGACAACGTCTACTTTGCCAATCATCGAGGAGGCTACCTGCTGGATTTCATTGGTACTGGACACAGAA
This sequence comes from Candidatus Scybalocola faecipullorum, assembly GCA_018716485.1. GTDB lineage: Bacteria > Bacillota > Clostridia > Lachnospirales > Lachnospiraceae > Scybalocola_A > Scybalocola_A faecipullorum. The sequence goes on along the minus strand of DVJY01000046.1, from coordinate 2,575 downwards.
AATTCTTCCAGATTCAGTCCGGCTGCTTCACACGCCTGCCGTGTCTGTTCCAGCTGAAACTCTGAATTTTGTTCAGCACTGCAGTAAAGAACGCCCACATTTTTTGCATCCGGGAGCAGTTGCTGCAGCAGTTCAATCTGTGCTTCCACCGGAGTTGCGTCGGAAGTTCCCGAAACATTGCCCCCCGGCGCCTCATTGGAATCCACAAGTCCGGCGCTGGCAGGATCTGTCACAGCGGTCACAAGAATCGGAATTTCTGTTGTCTGACTTGCCACAGCCTGAGCTGCCGGTGTGGCGATAGCTAAAATCAAATCTTTGTTATCATTCACAAAATTGGTAGCGATGGTTGTACATGTAGACTGGTCATTTTGAGCGTTTAACAGTTCAATCTCATAGTTAATGCCCGATTCGTCCAAGCCTGCTACAAAACCATCATATGCCGCGTCAAGCGCCGCATGCTCCGTAAATTGGATAACACCGATCTGAAATGCATCTTCTGAACCCGAAGCCTGCGAGTTGCTGCCCTGAGTCTGATTTTCTCCCGAATTATTTCCGCAGGCCGCCAGCGCCCCTGCTGTCAAAATTCCCGCCATGATGATCGTCCAACATTTTTTCATATCTTTTCCCCTTTTCCATCCTGAATACTTTTGCGATTTAACGCATTAATTTCACTTTGCACAAACGCTTAAACGCACACACGCGTTAATGTGCGAAAATCAGTAGTATTACTATACGCTCTTTTGTAAAAATTGTCAAGGAGATGCCGCGTTTTTCGCCAAAGTGCCAAGAACCTGAATTTTTAAGAAAGCAGCCGTATCTGCTAGAATCGGCTTCTCCATTGTTTTGGCAATGACTGCCGCTATATGATCCGCCTTTCTTTTCCAATTTAATTTGAAACAAACACAGTACCTTAGAACACTTGCCGGACGTATCGATCGGATAGGGAAAGATTTCTTCCCCTATCCGCCGCGATACCGCGAACAGTTCGCAGCTTACGCTGCTCACTGTCCGTTGCCCGGCAAATGTCTACCCGTGCAAGCACGGCAGCCACTTGCCGGGCGTATCGCGCAAATATAAAACAGGCATCTGCCGGATATTTACGGAAGATGCCTGCCTTAAACATTATATTTTATTTACAGCAGTATGGAATCACACCGGATATGCGCCGTTTTTTGTATCAGCGGCAGATGCGTCGACTCTTGTCTGCTGAGCCTGTCTGTATTTAAAGAACTCTTCAGCAACCTGTGGGAACAGGGCATATGATAAAACATCTTCATCCTGCTGTTTCCACTGGCTCATCTCGGCCTCGATTTCTTTTAACTCCGGTTTCAGCAAATCTGCCGGACGGCATGTGATCGGTTCCTCATCGCCGCATGCCTTTTTCTGCACTTCAGTATTAAACGGTTTTACTGTCTGACCGTATTCACCGTGAAGCAGGGCTTTGCTTTCTTTTGTGATCATCTTATAGCGTTCGCCCATAAGCACATTCAAAACAGCCTGAGTGCCGACAATCTGTGATGACGGCGTTACAAGCGGCGGCTCTCCGAAATCTTTGCGCACACGCGGAATCTCTTCCAGCACTTCATAATACTTATCCTCAGCATGGGCTTCCTTTAACTGAGATACCAGGTTGGAAAGCATGCCGCCCGGCACCTGATACATCAGCGTCTTAATATTCACGCCGAGAACTTTTGGATCCAGCAGTCCTGAAGCAAGAGCATCTTCGCGGATCGGTCTGAAATAATCAGCAATTTCCGCCAGCAGTTTCTGATCCAGTCCTGTATCATACGGTGTGCCTTTAAAAGTCTCAACCATCACTTCGGTTGCCGGCTGGCTTGTTCCAAGTGCCAGAGGAGACATGGCTGTATCGATCACATCACAGCCAGCCTCTACCGCTTTTAAGTAGGTCATTGAAGCCACTCCGCTTGTATAATGGGTATGCAGCTGAATCGGCAGGGATGTGGCTTCTTTAAGCGCTGTGACAAGTTCTGTCGCTTTATATGGCACAAGCAGACCGGCCATATCTTTAATGCAAATAGAATTTGCGCCCATGTCTTCAATGCGCTTTGCAATATCTTTCCAATAATCCAGTGTATAAGCGTCGCCTAATGTATAAGAAAGGGCTACCTGAGCATGTCCGCCTTCTTTGACTGTAGCGCGCACTGCGGTTTCAAGATTGCGCAGATCATTTAAAGCGTCAAAAATACGGATAATATCAATACCGTTGGCAATAGACTTCTGAACAAAATATTCAACCACATCGTCTGCATAATGACGATATCCCAAAATATTCTGGCCTCTGAAAAGCATCTGCAGCTTTGTATGTTTAAAACCGTCTCTTAATTTGCGCAGACGATCCCATGGATCTTCTTTCAGGAAACGAAGGCATGCGTCAAATGTGGCGCCGCCCCAGCACTCAACAGAATGATAACCGACTTTATCCATCTTATCCACGATCGGGAGCATCTGCTCAGTTGTCATACGCGTGGCGATCAGTGACTGATGGGCGTCGCGCAGAACTGTTTCAGTAATCCCTACGGGCTTTTTTACTTGTTCTGACATATCTTTTTCCTCC
>DVJY01000045.1 GCA_018716485.1 Candidatus Scybalocola faecipullorum | reverse complement strand
AAGGCGATATGCTACCCCTCCACGGGGCGCATACCGCCTTTTCTTGTTATCCAGCCCTCCGGCTGTATTGGTTGAGCAAAAGTCAGCGTGGGATTGGTGTGGTATCTTTATCTAAGTGAACCCCCGGTTTCACATTTGGAAACAGCCCGGTCTGTAACACCGAGCTGCTCTCCGAGTTGTTTTTGTGTCATCTGTTTTTCTTTTCGGCACTGTGCAATAAATTTTCCAGTAATTTCCGGATTGATCATTGCTGCTCCTCCTTTCTTTTCTGAGACAATGATACCATGGTTGTCGAAAAAATGCACTGTACCGTTGGTTGAGTCCGGGATTTTGCCTAAAAATTAATCGACTTTTGGAAGATGGCTGCGATAAAGAGCAAGCTCCTCGTCAGTCGGGACATAATCTGTCATTTTACCATCGTGAAACTTTTCATAGGCGACCATATCGAAATATCCTGTGCCTGTCAGGCCGAAGACGATGGTTTTTTCTTCGCCGGTTTCTTTGCATTTCTTAGCTTCATTGATAGCAACATGGATGGCGTGGGAACTTTCCGGAGCAGGAAGGATTCCTTCAATTCTTGCAAAATATTCGGCAGATTCAAAGACTTCTGTCTGTTTGACGCTGGTTGCTTCCAGAAGTCCCTGATGGTACAGTTCGGAAAGTGTGGAGTTCATGCCATGATAGCGAAGACCTCCTGCGTGGTTGGCTGACGGGATAAAATCGCTGCCAAGGGTGTACATTTTGGAGAGCGGACAGATCATGCCGGTGTCACAAAAGTCATAGGCATAGATGCCTCTTGTAAAGCTTGGACATGAGGCTGGCTCAACAGCGATCATGCGGTAGTCTGCTTCACCGCGCAGTTTTTCACCCATGAATGGTGCCAGCAGACCGCCCAGATTGGAGCCGCCGCCGGCGCAGCCGATGATGATATCCGGTTTAACGCCATATTTATCCAGAGCAGCTTTCGTTTCCAAACCGATGACGGATTGGTGCAGCAGCACTTGATTGAGCACGCTGCCTAAAACATAGCGGTAGCCGTCGCTTTCAGATGCTTTTTCCACAGCCTCCGAAATAGCGCATCCAAGACTTCCTGATGTCCCCGGATGTTCAGCGAGAATTTTTCTTCCAACTTCAGTTTCCATAGATGGCGACGGTGTAACTGATGCGCCGTAAGTACGCATTACTTCCCGGCGGAAAGGTTTTTGTTCATAGGAGCATTTGACCATATATACTTTACAGTCGAGTCCGAAATAGGCACACGCCATGGACAGCGCTGTTCCCCACTGACCGGCGCCGGTTTCTGTAGTGACGCCTTTGAGCCCCTGCTTTTTAGCATAATAAGCCTGAGCGATCGCGGAATTCAGTTTGTGGCTGCCGCTTGTGTTGTTTCCCTCAAATTTATAATAGATTTTTGCCGGCGTATCAAGCTTTTCTTCGAGACAGTAGGCGCGGACGAGGGGAGAAGGGCGGTACATCTTGTAAAAATTGCGGATCTCCTCCGGAATTTCAAAATACGGCGTTGTATCATCCAATTCCTGGGCGATCAGTTCATCGCAGAAAACCGCAGAGAGTTCCTCTGAGGACATTGGCTGATGTGTGGCCGGATTAAGAAGCGGAGCCGGCTTTTGCTTCATATCGGCACGAAGATTGTACCAAGCAGTTGGCAGTTCATTTTCAGATAAATAAATTTTGTAAGGGATTTTTTCGTTGTTCATCGCTGAGACCTCCATAATAAAAATTTAAACTTCTTTGACAGAAGTAGATTTTGTCAAAGAAGTTTAGTGTAAAATAAAAAAGTCCATGACAAAAACATATGTTTTGTCAAGGACGAATTAGAGTACAAATATTGTACGACACATCCGCGGTGCCACCTTGGTTCACGGTACAAACCGTGCGCTTTACAGGATACCAGCATATCCCGGACAAATAACGTCTGTCCAGACGTCGCAGAATACTCGGCATCAATCATAAAGATGCCTTTGACTGCGCCCTCCGCGGTCCATTTGACAATGTGTTTCCTGCCTGCTTCTCAGCATCCGAGGCTCTCTGTAAAGGCATCATTGCCGTTATCTCCGCTTCAACGGTTTAATCTATCATATTCTTTTTCAATTCTAGCATACTCGATTTTGAATGTCAATAAGTACTGCACTATCGGATGAAGTGTATGGATCTGTCAAACTTGACAAAGAAATACCCGCATGATAAGATTTTGTTTAACATTGATAATTGAAGAGATTTTCAGATGACGGACGCAAGTTGTGTAAAGCACGGCCTGCGTTTTTTAGTCTCTGTTTATATGTGTTTGTATCAAACGATATTAAAGGAGCCCTGAATATGACAAAAGAAGAATTAACACGGGAAGTAATCCGGAGATTGAAAGAAGAGTATCCTGATGCGGGCTGCACGCTGGATTATAATGAAGCGTGGAAACTGCTTGTCAGTGTCCGTCTGGCAGCGCAGTGCACGGATGCAAGAGTGAATGTGGTCGTTGAAGATCTTTATGCCAAATACCCTGATGTCAATACTTTGGCGGACGCGCCGAAGGAGGATATCGAGGCGATCGTCCGTCCATGCGGTCTTGGCAAGAGCAAGGCCCGTGATATCAGCGCGTGCATGAAAATTTTGAGAGATGAGTATGGAGGCCATGTTCCGGATGACTTTAATGCGCTTTTGAAACTGCCGGGAGTGGGAAGAAAAAGCGCCAATCTGATTATGGGCGATGTTTTCGGAAAACCGGCGATTGTGACGGATACCCATTGTATACGTCTGGTCAACAGGATCGGCATTGTTGATCATATTAAAGAGCCGAAAAAGGTTGAAATGGCCTTATGGAAACTGGTGCCTCCTGAGGAGGGCAGCGACTTCTGCCATCGTCTTGTATACCACGGAAGAGATGTATGTACGGCAAGGACAAAACCTTACTGTGAGCGGTGCTGCCTTCAGGATATTTGTGAAAAAATTGATATTTAAAGCTTTTTTTATAATAATTTTTAGCAATAATTATAAAAAACAAAGCAACAAGGGCATAGACGCGGCTGTCAAAATCATCTATTCTTAAAGCAACAATAAAATGCGGCGAGGATGGAGGAGATAGTATGAGTATGACAAAAGGCAGAGTAACGATTCCGACAGATGTGGATGTGGTTCCAGAAACATTGGAGCTGGTCAAAAGATGGGGGGCGGACGCAATCCGCGATTGTGACGGCACAGACTATCCGGAGGAGTTAAGAAATGTGGATGCCAAAGTGTATTCCACCTATTATACGACAAGAAAAGATAATGTGTGGGCAAAGGCTAATCCTGATGAAATTCAGCAGATGTATATTATGACACCTTTTTATACGGCTGTTTCAGATACGTTAAAGATCCATCTGATGGATCATCTGTATCCGGACATGCTTGCGGTGAATTCCCGGGACGATATTAAGCGCTGGTGGGAAGTTATCGATCGAACGACAGGGGAGGTTGTGCCGGCTGATCAGTGGTCATATGACGAAGCATCAGGAAATGTGATTATTTCGGCTGCAAAAGCATTTCATGACTATACGGTCAGCTTCCTTACATATATTATGTGGGATCCGGTGCATATGTATAATGCGGTAACTAATGATTGGAAAGATGTGGAAAAACAGATTACTTTTGATGTGCGTCAGCCAAAAACACACGCATATTCGATGCAGAGGCTCAGAAAATACATCGAAGACAATCCTCATATTGATGTAATACGTTATACAACATTTTTCCATCAGTTTACGCTTATTTTTGATGAACTGGCAAGAGAAAAATATGTGGACTGGTATGGTTACTCGGCATCAGTGAGTCCGTATATTCTGGAACAATTTGAGAAAGAAGCGGGATATAAGTTCCGTCCGGAATTTATTATTGATCAGGGTTATATGAATAATACTTACCGGATTCCGTCCAGAGAATTTTTGGATTTTCAGGCATTTCAGCGCCGTGAGGTAGCAAAGCTTGCCAAAGAGATGGTGGATATTACCCATGAATGCGGCAAAGAAGCAATGATGTTTTTAGGAGATCATTGGATTGGCACAGAACCGTTCATGGATGAATTTAAAACAATCGGTCTTGACGCAGTTGTAGGCAGTGTGGGCAATGGATCGACGCTCCGTCTGATCAGTGATATCGAAGGGGTAAAATATACTGAAGGACGATTTTTACCATACTTTTTCCCGGACACATTTCATGAAGGCGGCGATCCGGTCAAAGAAGCAAAAGTTAATTGGGTAACCGCACGGCGGGCGATATTAAGGAAGCCGATTGACCGTATAGGATACGGCGGTTATTTGAAACTGGCAATGCAGTTCCCTGAATTTATTGACTATGTAGAAAGCGTGTGTGACGAATTCCGTACTTTATATGAAAATATTAAAGGAACAACGCCATACTGCATTAAAACAGTGGCTGTGTTAAACTGCTGGGGAAAAATGCGTGCGTGGGGTAATCATATGGTGCATCATGCCATTTATTATAAGCAGAATTACTCATATGCAGGGATCATCGAAGCACTCAGCGGTGCCCCTTTTGATGTAAAGTTTATCAGCTTTGATGATATCAGGGAAAATCCCAATATTCTTGAGGGTATCGATGTTATTTTGAACATTGGCGATGCCTACACGGCATATACCGGAGGAGAGAACTGGAAAGATGAAAAGATTGTTTCTGCGGTTAAGCGGTTCATCTATAACGGCGGAGGATTTATCGGTGTCGGCGAGCCGACAGGATATCAGTGGGAAGGCCGTTTTTTCCAGCTGGCCGGCGTCTTGGGCGTAGAAAAAGAAACCGGATTTACATTAAATGTCGACAAATATAACTGGGACGAACATGAACACTTTATATTGGAAGATTGTACGAAACCGATAGATTTCGGCGAAGGTAAGAAAAATATTTATGCACTGGACAAAACGACAATCCTCAAACAGATTGATAAAGAAGTTCAGATGGCTGTCAATGATTTCGGACAGGGAAGAAGCGTTTATATCAGCGGCCTGCCGTACAGCTTTGAGAACAGCCGTATTTTATACCGTGCGATTCTCTGGGCCGCTCATGACGAAGCGAACCTTCATCGCTGGTTCAGTACAAACTTTAATGTGGAAGTACATGCTTATGTGAAAAACGGTAAATATTGTGTGGTGAACAATACATACGAGCCTCAGAAAACGACCGTTTATAAAGGCGACGGAACAAGCTTTGATGTAGATCTGGCTGCCAATGAAATTAAATGGTATGAAATTTAAAATATAAATAATATGGGCTGCGCACCGGGTTTGGTGCGCAGCTCTTTTTGGTTGAATCAGATAACAATTTTCATCGTCATTTACTTGCCTTCGGCGGACGCAGAAAGCCGCTCGTACTGTTTTTTATACTGAATCGGCGTCATTTGAGTTTCCTTGCGGAATGTTTGTGAAAAGTAAGACTGGGAAGAGAAGCCGACATGCTGTGCGATTTTGGCGATGGAAAAATTAGTTGTTTCCAGAAGGACTTTGGCCTCCTGAATCCTTTTAGTAATCAGATAGTTGATTGGAGAAATGCCTTTATAATTTTTAAATGCGTGTACAAGATAGTATTTGTTCATGTATGTTAATGAACTTAATGTTTCAAGAGAAATATCTTCTGAAAAATGATTGTCTATGTACTGCTCGATAAAACGGCATTCTCTGGAAGTCTTTTTGCTTGCGGAATATGAAGAAACCGTGGCATTTGCTGTCCGCTGGAGATATAAGAGAAGGATTTCCAGAAGATTTTTGCATATGCCCTGAAAATTGGATTCTTTTTTGTGAGCTTCCTGAAGCATTGTCTTTAAAATAAAGACAACTTCATGCTTGTGATCGCTGTAATTGTGAAAACTGTAGTCATAGCGGGTTTTGTCCTTGTCACAGAATTGCAGGCCGTTGAGTCCGATAACAATATATTCCATCGAATCACTGCCGGTACAGCGTTCTGTATGGGCAACATTGGGATTGATAATAATAAGGTCATCTTCTTTGACAGAAAAGCTATTATCTTCAATGGTAAAATAGCCTTTGCCGTTAAGTACATAAAATAGTTCTGTGAAATTATGTGTATGCATTACGCTTGGCCAGTCATGATCATAGTAAGATTGAGTAATATAAAGTAGTTCTGATGTCAGCCGGGTGCTGTCACTGTTGCCGCTGTCGTTTCCGCTGTTTAGTTTAAATCTCTGGTATGGCATAAAAATCACCCCTCTGAAAAATAAAGTGTTGATTGTATGGTATGAATAGCTATGGCAGTAAATGAGAAATTTTTTTTATTTATTATGACATAGCAATATTTTTAAAAATTATATAAAATCTCTAAAAAGATATCTATACCATACCAGATTTAAGGATAAATGACAACGTTTTTTTAGGAAATTGGCAATTTGAACAAAAAACAGCAAGATATATAAAAGTAAAGCCAATATCTGTATAGAAAAACCGGCATATTTCATATATGATGATATTAATCAAAAGGATAGGAGGAACAAATTATGAAAAAGGCGGGTAAAAAACTATTAGCATTGACACTTGTATCAGCAATGGCTTTTGCCGGTTTGGCGGCATGCGGACAGGGCGGCGGTAATACAGCGGATACGAATGCTGCCGGGGATTCACAGGCCGGAACACAAGACGGCGGCGCAGCAGAGCAGACTTTGATTGTCAGAGCATTTGCAGGCGGCAACGGAACGGAAATTTGGGAAAAAATTGCCGCAGCATTTGAAGAAGCCAATGAAGGTGTGAGTGTCGATCTTGAGACATCTTCAGAATTGGATCAGGATTTGACAAAAGATATTCAAAATGGTGATATTCCGGATATTGTTTACTATAATCTCGGACAGCCAAGCGGCTTTACAGAAACAATGTTAAGAGAAAACGCAGTGGCAGATATTACAGATGTTTTCGATGATGAATTAAAAGGCAGACTGGTTGAAGGTATTTTAGACGGTACAGATGCACAACCGTATGGCGACGGCAAGATTTATCTGGCGCCGATTTTCTATACACCGGCAGGCATCTGGTATAATTCATTAGGAAAGTATCAGATTCAGAGCAGAGACAAAAAGAGCAGTTCTAAGTAAAGTGGAACTGCTCTGAATGTGATTCTTTCCAATTGTACCAGGCCGCGGACGGGTCAGCCAGGATGTATATG
>DVJY01000044.1 GCA_018716485.1 Candidatus Scybalocola faecipullorum | reverse complement strand
CGCGTGCCAGTGGCACGCGTTTAGCGCCCCTCCGGGCTTATCGAACAAAAGCCGGACAGCCCAGTGCATACGCCCCAGCCGTCCGGCCTTTATATACAATATTATCTGCCGCAGCAAAATTTATATTTTTTACCGCTTCCGCATGGACACGGATCATTACGTCCGATCTTTTTGCCTTTAACAACTGTCATTGACTTTTTCTGAGCTTTGTAAAGCTCTTTTCTTTTTTCTTCCGGTAAAAGATTTTCCCACTGAGGAAGATTATAAAGCCACTCAGCCTTTGCGGCTACCATATTATAATAAAGCTTCTCAAGATCAATATCTACTGTAACCTGAGAATCTTCTTCCAGAGAATCGATCGGGTTTGGATTTTTAATACTTTCATTAATCCCGTCTAAAAATCCGATCATCATCACCGGAGTTGTCTCATACTTGTCTGCAAGTTCCTTTACTGTACCTGATACAGCTTCAACCGGCTCTGTCAGCATCTTTTCATAAATGCCCTTTTCAATCATATAGTAATCGGTCCAGAATTTCTGCTGAGCTTTCATATCGTCACCGATTGCTGTCACCATATCTTCCCATTGATTAATTAAACTCATCTTGCTCACCTCATTTTCGCCGCAGCACAGCCGCCCACTTCTTCGACACGACTGACTGTCAGCCGCCAATATTTTCTCTTTATTATAAAACTTTCCCGGCTCAAACGCAAGCGGCGATCCTATTTTTATTTAAACCACACCTGAACGCAAAAAAGGAGAAACAAATAAACTGCCCCGAGAAAAACTCCGCCAATCGCAAGTGCAGCAAGTACCGCATTAACAATCAGCTTCAGCGTCTCATGATGATTCATCTCATCAAGAGCACTGCTTCTTTCCTCATAATCCGGCTTATCAAATAAAGGCTTCGCCTCAGAATACCATGGCATACCTTCTACGTTCATGTTCGCGACCGTTCTGCCGTCGTCTTCAAAAGCTTCTTTTTTGCTTCTTGTTTTCACATTCAGGCTCCTTTCTTAAATACATACTCTCAATTCTCAGTATTGTATTTGTGGCAGACTACAAAATGTCCTTCTTCAACCTCCACAGGCTTTGGCGCCTGTTCTTTACAGATTCCCATGCATTCCTTACATCTTGTATGGAATTTGCAGCCCTTTGGCGGATTTGCCGGTGAAGGGATACTGCCTTCCAGAATAACACGGTTCATCTTTCTGTCCGGATCTGGAATCGGAATTGCTGAAAAGAGCGCTTTCGTATATGGATGTCTCGGGTTTGCAAAAATTGATTCTTTGGACCCATATTCTACCATCGAACCCAGATACATGACGCCAATCGTGTCGGAAATATGTTCCACAACTGAAAGATCGTGTGAAATAAACAGGTAAGTCAGATGTCTTTTCTCCTGAAGATCTTTCAGCAGATTGATAATCTGCGCCTGTATGGACACATCCAACGCAGATACAGGTTCATCACAAACGATAAACTCTGGATTTAACGCCAACGCTCTTGCGATGCATATACGCTGGCGCTGGCCGCCTGAAAATTCATGCGGATAACGATCTTTATGATACGGCGCCAGTCCGCAGTCTGACATAACTTTGTCAAGATAATCGTTGTAGTCTTTTTTACTTACAATATTGTGTTCTCTGACGGCCTCGCCGATGATTTCACCGACCGGAAGTCTCGGCGAAAGACTTGAATAAGGATCCTGAAAAATAATCTGCATCTTTGTACGCAAATCTTTCATTTCCTTTTTATTCAGCCCGTAAATATCCTGACCGTTGAACTTGACTGTACCGTCAGTTTTTTCAATCAGACGCAAAATTGTGCGCCCTGTCGTCGATTTGCCGCAGCCGGATTCGCCGACAAGTCCCATTGTTGTTCCACGTTTGATTTTAAATGAAACACCATCCACGGCCTTCACGGAACCTTTTGCTCCCCCGAGAAAACCGCCTTTAATCGGGAAGTATTTTTTCAGGTTATCTACTTCAAGAATATAATCTTTATCAGCCATAACAATCAAACCTCCCCTTCATATAAATAACATGAAACACTGTGTGTCGGCGAAATACGTATTTCGGCCGGATAAGCGCCGTCACACTTTGCAGTGCATTGATCACATCTGTCTCTGAAATAACAGTAATCCGGCATATCTACAGGATTTGGAACATTGCCCGGAATACTGTAAAGGCGATCCACTTTTCTTCCCACAACCGGCTTTGAATTCATCAGACCAATCGTATACGGATGCCTTGGATCTTTAAAAATCTCATGAACCGTTCCTTTTTCGATGACTCTGCCGGCATACATGACAACGACATAATCAGCCATCTCGGCAATCACGCCAAGGTCATGGGTAATGAGCATGATACTGCTGTTAATCTGATCCTTTAAGTTTCTGAGCAGATCAAGAATCTGTGCCTGAATGGTAACATCCAGTGCAGTTGTCGGTTCATCTGCAATGATCAGCTGCGGGCTGCATGCCAACCCCATCGCGATCATAATACGCTGGCGCATACCGCCGGACAGTTCGTGCGGATACATATTGTAAACGCCTTCACTGTTGGCAATGCCGACCATCTCAAGCATCTCTATGGTTCTGGCCTTAACTTCCTCTTTGCTCATCTCTTTATTATGAAGCGCAATAATCTCATCAACCTGAGCGCCGATACGGAATACAGGATTTAAGCTTGTCATCGGTTCCTGAAAAATCATGGACACTTTATTGCCGCGGATTTTCTGCATTTCTCTGATCGGCACTTTAGGAATATTGTAAGCTTCCTCACCCATATTCAAACGAATCTCGCCTTCAACAACCTGTCCCTGAGGACGCTGCACCAGCTGCATCAGAGAAAGGCTGGTGACCGACTTTCCGCATCCGGACTCGCCGACGACGCCGACCGTCTTTCCTTTCGGTATATCAAAAGATACACCATCAACGGATTTTACTGTACCGATATCTGTAAAGAAATAGGTATGCAGATTATCAAACTCTACAATATTGTTGGGATCCCGCATTTTTGTCACATATTCTTCCCTTGGAATATGCTTACGGTTTCTCTGTTTTTCTATCGCATCCGTAATCTTTCTGTTTTCTCTGGAAATCCTTCTGGACTCTTTCGCTGAAAGATAATTGGAATCTTTTTTACCTTTTTTACCTAATATTGCCATTCTTTTCACCTACCTCTTCATCTTCGGGTCAAATGCATCACGCAGACCGTCGCCGATAAAGTTAAATCCAAGCACTGTCAGAACGATCAAGACACCTGCCGGAATCCATACAAACCAGTAATTGGTCAGAACATACACATCATTGACCGCATTGATAATATATCCCCATGAAGCAAGCGGATATTTTACGCCAAGGCCAAGGAAACTCAATGTCGCCTCAAATAAGATTGTCGAGCCGAGACTCATCGTTGCCATAACAATAACCTGAGGCATAACATTCGGAATCAAATGAATAAAAATTCTTCTGTAAACGCTGATGCCCGTTGCTTCTGTGGCAATCATAAACTCCTGTTCTCTTAAAGAAAGAATCTGTCCGCGGACAAGACGGGCAAATGACGGCCACTGAACAACTGACAAAATCAGCATGAGCAGGAACACGCGCACCATCGGGTCCGTCTGCATATAGTCCAGAATTGAACCTACGATGATAAACAGCGGCAGCGCCGGAATACAGTTAAATATATCCACAAGACGCATGATCAAGTTGTCGACCCAGCCGCCGAAATAACCGGCGATACCGCCCAGTACAACACCGATAATAACTTCAGCAAAAACGACGACGAAACCAACCATTAATGAAATACGTCCGCCGTACATCAGACGTGTCAGCATATCCATGCCGTTGCCGTCTGTACCGAGAATATGTGCTGATGACGGACTCTCATACAAACTGTTGACATGTGTCTCTGTCACTCTTTTGATCATCCACTGCCCATCCTGCTGTTCAATATAGTATGTTGCCTGTGTGCCGTCTTCTTCTGTAAAATCAAATTCTGTCTGTCCATCATTGATCGCTGTTTCAGCTGCCTCTCTGAATGCCGGCGTCAGGAAAACGCCCTGACCGACTGCATTCATACTGAACCGGGAAGCTGAAGCGTATTCAGTTTCAGTACCATTTTCAACGAGATAAAAGGTTGCAGAAATATCGCCCTCTTCATCTTCCACACGGTCTATACGATAAGTATTGCCGCCGGCTTCAAATGTCTCTGCAGTACCGTTCATAGCCCTCTGTGCCTTAAAACGGAATTCGTAATCCAACTGGGTGTCTGCATTTACTGTTGCGAAAATATGTTTAGTTACTAACTGAAGTTCATTGGACAAAGTATATAAAGATCCATTTGTCCCGTCCAGTGTGAAATAATATGATGTATCACCGACTTCAAAGCTGGAAACGCCATCAGTGATCGCCTGATTTAATGCTTCAGATACCGCAGCATCCGCAATGCCCGAAGCTTCACCGTCTTCTACTGTAAAGCTGCCTGCCGGTGTTTCATCTGCCACACGATAAAAATCCTTACCTTCATGGAGCAGATTATAAGTCACATCTTTTGCCTCAAAAGCGGATTCTCCCGTAGTGACTGCAAGAATAAGTGTCGTCTTTGCAATTGCAGGCAGGGTACCATCCGGGCCGTCCAGATACTGAAATTCATCGTTCATCTTAACGCCTGCATAATCGTTTCTCATAGCTTCTGTTGTACTGAAAACCTGAGTTTCACCATACGGAGAAATCCATGCACCGACAAACGAAAAGACAAACATGGCTACAATAATAATCAGTCCGACCACAGCAAGACGGTTTCTCAAAAAACGTTTAATAACAAGCATTCCCGGTGACATGACTTTAACTCTGCGCGCGTCATCGAGCGCCGTTACATTAGTATTTTCTTTATTTGTCTGCGAATTTTCTATCTTCAAATGATTGTCATCTCTTTTCTGATGATGATCACGATTATTCATGTTTCACATACCTCCCTCTAGTTAACTCTGACTCTAGGATCGACAACCGCGTACATAATATCCGCCAGAAGTGTTCCGAGCAGCGTCAGTATAGCTATAAATAACATATAAAACATAGAGAAAGGGATATCCCCTTTGATCATCGCCTGATAAGACGTATAACCGATACCTTCGATCTGGAATAAAGTCTCCGTAATCTGAGCACCGGAGAAAAGTCCCGGCAGCGAACCGCCGACGATGGTTACAATCGGGATCAGCGTATTTCTGAAAGCGTGGTAATTGATGACACGTTTTTCAGAAAGGCCTTTTGCTCTCGCTGTACGAATAAAATCCGAATTGAGCACTTCCAACATATTTGTACGTGTATAACGCATCATAGAACCTACACTGACTAAAGTCAGCGTCACAGTCGGAAGTACAAAGTGTTTAACAATGTCAAAGAACTGTTCTATCGGTGTCATCGACTGATGCATTCGATCCACCATACCAAACAGGTCAAACCAACCAAGTTTAATTGAAAACACCCACTTTAAAAGGGTTGCAAGAAAGAATGTCGGCAATGAAATACCGAGCAGAGCAAATACAGAAATCGCATAGTCTGTTTTGCTGTACTGTTTTTTAGCCGCCAGAATACCAAGCGGTATTGCAATGACAAGCTGAAGTATAAAAGATACTGCACCAAGTGCAAAAGAATAACCGATAACCTGTCCAAACTTTTCGGTTACAGGTATGTTGTAAGCCCACGAATCACCAAAATTGCCGCGGATTGCCTGAGAAAGCCATCCAAAAAATCCTGTGACCGGGTTTCCGTCAAGATGATACACCGCGTTCAGCCGATCCAGCCAGTCCTGATAGGACAAATTGCTGCCCGGACGGGTCGCTCTCTGTCTTGCCATTTCTTCTACGAAAGATGTCGGCATGCATCTCATAATACCATAAATAATCATGGCAACAAAAAATAAGATCACAACGCTCAGCAGCAATCGCTTTACTATAAATTTCAGCAATTTATTATCACGCATGAAGTTTCTCTCCCATCTTACTTATCTTCCTGTTTCCCACCACCTATTAACAGCCGGGTCCATCAGCAATGATGGACCCGGAAAATGTGCGATACGCCCGGAGGGCGACCGCCGGGCTGGCACGAGCGGGCATCCGACGGGCAACGGTCATCGAGCGGTAAAGCCGCGAGATGTCCGGGGTATTGCAGTGATCGGATAGGGGAAGGAATCTTTCCCTATCCGATCAAAAGTATTAGTTTAACTCAATGTTGTAAATTTCGTTTCTGTAATCATAGAATGGTGAAGGGTCTTTGACTAAAGTTTCTGTATTTACACGTTCTGTACTGAAAATATAGAAATTCTCTCTCTGGTAAACAGGAATTTCAACGCCCCAGTCAAGGATAATATCCATACACTGTTTATACGCTGTTTTTCTGTAAGTTGTATCATCACTGATACGTGCAGCTGCGATCAGCTCATCAAGATCAGCATCCTGAATATGGTAATAGTTGCTGTCTGTGCCGCCTTTGCCCGGAATGTTGCCGCTGTTGTACAGCTGAGTCATATCCGGATCCGGTGTTGCAGCCCAAGCGGCAACCCACAGTTCCTGTGTACCGGCGCTGTTCTTGTCCCACATCAGGTTTGCATCTGAAGGGTCATTGATCGTCAATTTCATGCCCAATTCTGCGAGCATTGCCGACGCATCTGTAACATCAGCAAATGCAGGATGATCACCCTGTCCGCTGCCGCCGATGATGATTTCATAATCCATCTTAGCGCCTTCCGGTGCCGCTGTTACTTTGCCGCCTTCTACAGTATAGCCTGCTGCTTCAAGGAAACCAAGCACTGCTTCTTTGGCTGCTGCAACCTTCTCATCCTGAGACATACCGTCTGTATAGATCGGATTGCCGTCAACATCTTTTGAATATGCAACTTCATAATCTGCATCAGATTTCTGAGGCGCTGCCCATGAAGTATTTGAAATCGGATAGTTGATAACTTCTGCAGCTTCGCCGTAGTAAGTATCAATAGCTGTATCACGGTAAACTGCAAGTGCTGTTGCCAGCGCTTTTCTCAAGTCTTTAGACTGTTCAGATGCCGGATCATCACCAACTTTAACTGTATCTGCGTTAATACCGATAAAACCGTAACCAAGATTGAACACACGGGAAGTTGTGATCACAGGGCCTGTGACATCGCCGTTGCCGTTGATTTCCTGAACCTGTTCAACAACCTGTTTAGAACCGGATGGATCAGCAATATCCAGTGTACCTTGCTGAACACCTGTTACCTTATCTGAATCCGCAACCTGTCTGAACTGAATGTTCTTTGTTTTAGGAACACCCTGCCAGTAGTTTTCGTTAGCTTCAAAATAAACGATCTTATTTTCAAATTTTACAAATTTGTAAGGGCCGGCACCCATCGGAGTTCTGTCTTTTTCGCTGACAATAGAAATATCTCCCTTAGGGAAGCCGAATTTGTCATTTTCATAATCATACTGTGCTTCGTCGCCATAGTAATGCAGCGGGCATACATCGATGCCTAACTGATAAATTGTTGTCGCATCGTATGATGTTGTTTTAATAGATACTGTATAATCATCGATTTTCTGGATACCTGAAACATGTGTTGCATCTCCGTTGATGTATTCATCAAGGCCTTCAATCGGATGAGAAGACAGTGTCACACCGCCTGTGTAGCTTGGATCAAGATATACATACAAACTGAAAATGATATCATCTGCCGTCATCGGTTCTCCATCGGAAAATTTAACATCATCTCTGATTTTTACAGTGTATGTTGTCTCATCTGTACTCTCATCCCTTTGGATATCCCAATCGTAAATGCTTTTGTAAGTATACTCTGTGCCGTTGTACTCTGATGTTGTTCCATCGATGGACTTCAGTACCGGCTGACCTGAACGGTCTGCCATTAAAAGGTTGATCTGTGTCATGTTGGCTACCTGTCTGTCGTAGTCACTCTCTGCGTTAAAGCTGGAGAATTTCTCGCTGAATTCCAGATAACCGATGACTAACGGCGTATCTTCATCCGCCTGTTTTTCCACAGACTCTTCCTGAGCTTCCGTTTGATTCTGAGCCTGTGTCTCATTTGTGTCAGCGCCTTTTCCACATGCCGCCATCATACCTGCACACATTGATGCAGACAGCATAAGCGCCAACAGTCTTTTTGACATTTTCATCGTGTTCTCCTCCTATTTTTGTTTTGTGTATAAAAACACGAATCGATTATAGCATAAAGATATATTATCCGTCAAAGCAAATTTGTCATTTTTCGAGAAAATTTTCACATAAAATCGGAATTATTTCATCAATTTACTTTGCTAAACCGTTAAATTATTTGAATATTCATTCATTTTGAGGTGTCTATATTCGTTTTTATCCGGTGCCATGCTGTCTTTTTAATTGCTATCATTATGGTATATGCATCGGCCGACATAACTAATGCGCCGATAAAAAATGCTATTTCGCGCATTAATCCCTCCATATTGAAATGCATAATTATTAATATAAGACTGCCAATTGCAGCAATAAGCATCGTAATCATCATTCCGGCTGCGCATTTTTTTATTCTGCAATATGAACGATGATATCTTGCAAATTCCATTTTTTCTATCGTATCTTTTTTCTTCCCTGCCGCACTGTTTCTCAGCAGCATATACATACCGGCCAACGCCGTCCACATATAAGCTGCGGGAAGGAAGGAGCAAAAATAAGGAATAAGCACAGTAAAGCTTCTGCTTCCCGGAGAATTCAAAAAACCAAGGGCTATAAAAAGTATCGAAAACAAAAGAGTCTGCCCGACCAGTGTCTTCGTCAGCCACTTAAATGATTCAAGAGAATCGCCGTAGCAGTAATAGTCACCGTGATAAACAACGTCTCTTTTGACTTTTCCGTTTTTTAACACTTTAGAATCCGGTGTGTAATCTTTATAGTATTTTTTCATCGCTCACCTGTCAGTCTGCCAAAACCTTATCTTCCAGTGCCTCAACAATTTTCCGGATGCATCCGTCTTCAAAAGGGCTCTCCAGGCCTGCCGACTGCAGCATATTTGTATAAAAATCTGATGCAGACAAACGGCACAGCTTCATATAGCTTTCCCATGCAGCCGAAAAATCTTCATCCATCCAAACTTTATACTGCATGGCACACACACTGGCCAGACAGTAATCAATATAATAAAACGGCAGATCAAAAATATGATGCTGTTTCTGCCAAAATCCGCCTGCTTCAAAAAACGGGTCGCCGCAGTAATCCAGATGCGGTTTATAAATCTTTTCAAGGCGTCGCCATTGGCTTTTGCGCTGGGCCGGCGTCAGTTCCGGATGGTCATATACGATATGCTGAAATTCATCAACCATACAGCCATAAGGCACAAATGCCGCGCCATCCTCCAAATGCATCTTTAAATAATCGCCGCTTCTGCTGCCAAAAAACTTCTCCATCCAGCCTTCAGTAAAATATTCCATAGACATAGAATGAATCTCTGCGGTCTCCATACCGATATCATTGTGCTCTAAGATCGGTTCATTTCTGCTGACATAGCCTTGAAATGCATGTCCGCACTCATGGGTAATCACGTCCACATCGCCGCTTGTACCGTTAAAATTGGCAAAAATAAACGGCGCTTTATATTCCGGAAGGAAAGTCATATAACCGCCGGCGCGCTTTGTTTTGCGTCCGAACACATCAAACAGTTCATTTTCCATCATAAAGTCAAAGAATTCCTTTGTCTTTGACGAAAGTTCTCCATACATCTCCTGTCCGGCCTTTAAAATACCCTGAGGATCTTTTACCGGCGCCGGATTGCCTTCTTTAAAATAAACTTCGTTATCATAATAGTGCAGCTTGTCGACACCAAGGCGGATACGGCGCTGCTCATGAAGTTTTTCCGCAAACGGCACAAAATATTTTTTAACCTGTTCTCTGAAATTCTCTACCATCTGTCGGTCATAGGAATTTCTCATCATACGGATATATCCCAGTTCTGTAAACGTTTCATATCCCATGGCCCTCGCCTGAGCAGTTCTGTTTTTTACAAGCGCATCATAAATTTCATCAATTTCACCGGTCACACTCTGGAAATAAGCACTCAGTTTTTCCCATGCTGCCTTTCTCTCCATTCTGTCCCTGCTGATCAAATATTTCCTCAAAAGAGAAATATTCAGTGTCTCACCGCCGAATTCTATCTTGGCGCTTGCAATAAGCTTCATATATTTTGTACACAGCGCCAGTTCTTCCTGTCGCAGCCCGATGATACTCTCATCAAAGCCTTTGATCTCAAGCTCCATATTTTTAAAAGCAACTTTACCGATTTTTTCCTCCATAAACGATCTGAAAGGCGTCGCATAAAGTGTCTTCTTATACTGATTAACATAATTTTCATAAACAGGGATCTCACGGTCGTAATATTCCTGTTCCTGATCATAAAATTCATCTGTCACATCGATATCATGCCTGATCTGAGCCAGTGTAACCATTGTTTCTGTCCGGCTTTTTAACGCATAATATTTCTGATGGATCTCAAACTGTTCCTCTCCGCTTTTGGCATCACAAAGCGCCTTTGCCAGCGCCTTCAATTCCCTGCCCGCTGCTTCTAAATCCGCCCTCTCATAAGGCATGTCTGAAAACTTTACCACATCGAATACCTCCGAATTCACTATAGTCATCTACCAAATTAATGCAGCGCATTAATGCTGTAAACACAGAAAAGCCACTGAGGCCTTCAGTGACTTTCCATATAACAATACTCTGTATTGTAAAACATGAACCGGAAACTGTCAAGGCCTTTCCACAGAGTTAACATAATCATGAATATGAATATATTTCGGCGCAGTCACTGTGGAAATCGGAATTTTCTTTGAAAGTCCCTCAATACTTTCTCTGATTGCTTTATTTTTTTCATCAATAGCTTCAATCTCTGAAATAATTTCCATCTTTGAATTAATATAATCACGATCCGGGTGGTATGAATAGCCATCCATGCCTGCAAGAACGACTTTTGCTGCCCCGCAGCGGTATAAAAATTGTATAAGCATCAATACCGCATTGTCTTCCACCAATTCATTGGACACAAGCAGATCACTGTAAGCGGCGCGAATAAACGCATGCTCCATATGAATATTGGAAGTAACAATAATTTTTGAGCCGTCGGCATGCGCCAAATCTTTAAAACGCCTTTGATTACTGATAAATACATAGTCTGTGGTCATATAAGGATAACAGAAGTTGACTGAAAATGTCACCGCCCTGCTGCGGGCCGCAAACTCTATGATATCCCCCGCCTGTTCTGCCGCGCTTCGCCCCGGTGCAATAATCAGTGCCATGGCGCCTTTTATTTTGCTGACAAACTCTCTGAGATGACTATCCGTATGCAAGTCCTCATCAGGGCGTTCAACATAGAGTTTTTCTATCAAATGTTTATCAAAACTGACCGCCTTTTCACCGTCGATTTTTTTCAAAATATCTTCCATATTTTCCAATGTCAGCGTTTGTTTTTCTTCAAGATACATGGCGTAATTGGGATGCACTCTGTAAACCGCCGCCAAATAATTCGGCAGGGAATACCCCCAGTAACGTTTCTTATAAAAGACATTTAATATTTCATCTATGATACGCAGTAGCGGCTTTAATACATAATCTTTTCCAAAATATTCATTCATATGGGACACCATCAGCTCCCCGTTCAGATTTCCGGCGCCCCGCCCCATTCCCATCACACTAACATCTAAAATAAGTCTCCGCTCTGTATCCATCTCTATAAACTTCCGGCTGTTGGCATAGGCCAGCTGGAGATTGTTATGCGGATGAAAACCAAGGCATATCCCTTTGTTCAAATTTGTCTCCGCCAGCATAAAATACCTCAGCAAATCCTTTTCCTTCATCATGCCGAAACTGTCAACAATATAAAATGCATACGGCACCAGACGGTTTGCCTTCTCAATCAATTTCAAAAATTCTTCATCTGTATAGCCCATACTGACCATCGGCTGCAAAAAAACGTTATACCCCAGTTCTTTAATCTTCCCGCCGTCTCTTAAAGCGTTGTCCATATTTTTTTTATGGAAAGCCAGCCGGATTATCTTAACCTTCGTTTCACTGGCCGCCGGCAGCGTTCCCACATCGTATTCGCCCACATTGATCATCAACGCCGGCATACAGTCCCATTCTTGGATATTTTCCCCGCAAAGAGCCGCAGCCTGCCTCAGCATTTCATCTGCTTGCTCAATTTGTGTATACAAAGTTCGTTCTTCATCGTAATCAACTCTATCTGTCAGAAATCCGCATTCAATCATCTCTATTTTTGCTTTTCTCAGCCCTGCAATAATTTCCGGAATATTTTCAGTGCCAAACCTCCAATAATTGCAGTAGCCGCCGTCTCGTAATGTACAATCCAGCAATTCAATTTTTCTATTCATTCGGACTCCATTCCGCCGCTGCTTTCACGGCTTATTTCTGAAACTTTCTCCTGATCCCAAATCAGCTTTCGTACCTTTTCAAGATCTTTG
Source organism: Candidatus Scybalocola faecipullorum (assembly GCA_018716485.1). Classification (GTDB taxonomy): domain Bacteria; phylum Bacillota; class Clostridia; order Lachnospirales; family Lachnospiraceae; genus Scybalocola_A; species Scybalocola_A faecipullorum. Next base: position 5,185 of record DVJY01000044.1, on the reverse strand, counting down.
GGTGTATCAACAGCAATCGTATCTGAATCAACGAGGATATACTGAACTTTATAACCATTTTCAATAAATCTCAAAATTTCAATATCTTCTACAGCTTCCATGCGCGCCTTTCCGAAAGTTTTTCCATATTCGCAAAAGAACCGCAGCGCCTGCGGCCTAAAACCATAGACGCATACTTGCTTATAATAACTGTAATCCAGACTGCCTTTCGGATACGGGGCGGCGCTCCGCGTCAGATAAATTCCGACATTATCCTTATTGACAATCACTTTGGGCACTGTAAAATTGACGACGTCCACAGGATTTTTAATTGCCGTCATTAAATTTGTCACTTGAAGTTTATTGTCCACAAGCATCGGTTCTATGGCTTTGTCGATCACATGCGGTTCCAGCATCGGCTCATCGCCCTGAATATTCACATAAATATCCGCCGGAATACGGCCGGCCGCCTCACCGATACGGTCTGTTCCGGTCTGATGCGCTTTGGATGTCATTACTGATTTCATGTGATAAACGCGGCATGCTTCACAGATACGCGTATCATCTGTCACAACATAAACTTCATTCAAAAGTTTCGACGCCATGCACCTTTGATATACCCACCAAAGCATGGGCCGCCCGCTGATATCTGCCAAAGGTTTCCCCGGGAAACGGGATGAAGCATATCTTGCGGGGATCATACCTGCCACAGTCATTCCAGTTCGCCTCCCTCTGTCTTTGCTCTCAGCCGTTTGTTTTCTTCAATATAATATCTCAGCCTTTCTTCTTCGGCCCTCAGCTGGGCTTTCAGCATAATAAGTTCATAATGGATCGTTTCCGGCCTGATTTCATTCTCCACACCTGAATATTTGGATAAACCTTGAAAATATGCCATCTTTACCGCCTCCGCATCTTCTTTATTTTTACAAAATACAAAAATCCAAAAATCACGATCTTTAAGATAGACATCCTTTTCTCTGAACCGCCGCCTGCTGATTTTCACCGGCACGATTTCCCCAAGCGCGGACATTTTCCCAGCAAATTCACGATACATGTACGACGCTCCCATAAATACCACAACGTCCGACGCCGTAATGACCTCTTCTGCCTTTGCTGCGCCTTCCTCGCAGAATATGCCTCCAAAAACAGAAACTTCTTTTGGTTTTTGTCCATGATCACACAGTTGCCGGCGGGCCAATGCATCCATAAGACAACCGTCAAGCTGCCGGCATGTCAGTGTCGTTACATCGAGCAGTTTTGCTATATATACACATGCCCAATACACATCGATTTCCTCAAATGAAGCCTCAAACCCCATATCCAGTTCAAAACTTTCGGAAAACATATGGCGGATATTATAGATTCCAGTGGAATAAATCGTTGCGATTGTTTCAGGACGGTTTGTAAAAATAAACGGCAGCAGTTCTGACGGGAACTTTTCTGTAATCACTTGAGCGCCTTCAAACAGCCACCGATAGTACACCTGATCATCCGGATGAACTTTAAAAACAAGTTTTTGCTCCGGAAAAAAATAATCCGCAAAAAGCTGATAAATTGCAATCTGTTTTTCAAAAGAAACAACGCCCAGATTGGCCAGCTGCTGTGTTAAGATCAGCACACTGCCCTGTGCTGTCTCTACCTTTTCGGGGCATCCGAAAAATGCTTTCACACGTTCCCGGGTTTCCTCGGGCAGCGTTCCGAAAGCTTCCGCCGGATCCAGATGAATCAGCGTTTTTTTTGCTTCTGTAATGGTCTGTGCATTCATATTGCAGATGACTGCTTCAATCCATGGATTTTCGTAATCATAAATATGATTTTCAAGCATCAGTTCATAGCGGAATTTTGAAATTCTCTCGTCATTGTGCATCAATATTTCCGGACGGCTGTACCCGCCGGAGGCTTCCTCGAAAGCAATAAACAGCCGTTCATGCCGTATCAAATAAAGAGAAAACCACATTTGTATACCCGCACAGTAAATCTTTTCAAACATATCCAGACTGTAGGGAACCGTTTCTTCATAAAGCGTTTCCGCCTGATCCCAAACAGTCTCTCCCTCTTCGATCATCTTCCAGTAAGGCATCACATAAATTTCATCAAAAAAGCCCAATTCAGCCAGCCGTTCCCACGCAGGATACTTTCTTGTCAGAAAGTCTGCAATGATAAGGACAGCCTGATCATTTTCATGAAAAAGTTTCCTGTGTTCCATACAGTTAAGCAGCTGATAAGCTGTTGTCAAATGATATAACACCATAACCTGCCGCCTCCTATAAGTTATTTTTCCGCATAATATCCGCAAGCGTCTCTATGGACTGGCGCGACACATCTGACTGCACCGTCCTGCTGAAACAAAAATCCGGAAATCTATTTTTATAATAGGCTACATTTTCATAAGAATATATCAGAGGTGTCATTGCATCTCTGCCGGAGATTTCAAACATGAACGGATAGTCCTTAAACCACTCTGCATATAGTCTGACAAAATCCATCGTTCCCTCATGCATGCGGCGTATGGCCGGATAATTTTCAACTTCCGGGATATCAAAAGTAATCTCTTTGTTTTTCATGCCGATAAATGAAGGCATTGTATCCTGAGACAGCAGTTCTACATAAATATTATTTGTCCGCCGGTTGATTGTTATATGTTTTTCAAACAAATCTGTATTATAGCTGCACGAAAAAGCATACGGCATCATCTCATGACCAAGGATTTCTTTCTGAGAGGAGGTCTGAGAATATTCGGTAATCCCTATCATAAAAATGGAAACGTCCAAAGTTCTTGAAATATATTTGAGCAAAAATTTTTTTAAATCCAGTTCTCCATACCCTGTCCAGCCGACATCCACAATACCGATACGCTGACTGCTGCCAATGACTGATTTAAAATAATCGATTTCAAACTTTTTCATTGGTTCACACCGGGCAAGCACTTCTTCCCAGTGTTCGCTGATCATCCGTTCAATGAGACGGACATTTTCTTCAGACAGCAGCTGGCCGCTTTTAATGCGGTAACGACTGCATCTTTTTCTGAAATTTTCCAATCCAAGTGTATCCAACAGCTGGCCGACCGTCATTTCCCCGCTTTTTACTTTATCTCTGATAAAACGCTGCAAATATAAATCTTTGCTGAATTCAGCGCATGTATTCAAATGCGCAATACGTGACCAGTAAATATAAAACGTCTCAATATCATCATAAAGAGCATTAAAAACATTCATATATATTTTGCCGTCTCTTGAAACAAAAAGCAGCTTGTCTAAATTTTTCAGTTTTGCCCATCGATGAATCCAGCCTGCAAATCCCAATGCCAAAATACCTCCATAAATGAAGCCGTGTTCATAGGCCGCACTATATTTTCTCACACCATTATAGATATGTGTGGCTACAACGCCCCGATAAGCAGAACCAATCAGCACCGACATTCCTGAAGGCCGGCTTTTTCTTGAAAACGATGCGCACTGCGGATAATGAAATGCCGTAAATCCGTATTCTCTCGCCTTTTTAACATCTACCTCCAGATGATCTCCCACATGAACAACTGTTTCCCCGTCGGAAAGATACTTTTTAACCGTCTTATAAATTTTTCCGTTAGATTTTGAAACACTGTATTCTGTAGATATAAAAATTTTTTCTATGCACTCACATCTGTATGCGCACTTCGTCAACATACGGACAATCGTTTCCTGACTCAGATACATATCAGATACAAGTATGATCCGATGGCCTTTGGCACTTAAAATATCAAATACGTGCTTCATATAAGGGTTCGCACGGCACATTTTTATTTCCGCATCAACTTCTTTGTGTATGCCATCTTTAGCATTTAATCCGGTTCTTTGTTCTATAACCTCATAAATATCTTCAAGCGTACACTCTCTGTTGCCGTTGACAACACTGTTTTTTCTGCGCACTTCCCGTTCCGCCTCAATGCGGATTCTTGCAAAATCAAGAATATGATTTTCACTCTCCAAAAGCATAAATAAATCGGTCGGCTGATCAAAGGGTCTGAAAATAAGCGTATCAAAAATATCAAAAGATACAACATCGTATCCTGACAGCCTGTTGGCAAAATGCTGAAATTGAGGCCGGTTTAATAGCTGTGATTCCGGAATCTCCCGAAATGTATTTTTCTGTGCCGGTCCGCCGTTTGAAGTCGTTGTTACGGCACTTTTTACAGGAACAGGCTGACTCAAAGAACTTTGAGAATTTTTCAGCAAAGATACTGTATCATAGCTTTCCGCACCGTGTTCTTCCCCTGTTCCCTGAATCGTTTGGTTCCCTGATTCTGAAAATTTAAGCATCGGCGTCCGTTTTTTCTGTATTCGGTAATGCCAGTTAAGCTGGCCTAAAATTTTCCAGTGCTTCCATCGATTCTCATAATGTTCATTGACATGTTCCTGAACATATCGCTCATATTCACGTCTTATATGCTCATTCCTTCGTACAAAAAAATTGTACATGGCCGTATTCATCGCTGCTCACCTCATTTATTTTTATCATCAGCCAAAATCTGTGTTCGTAATATTATTATTGGAAAAACAGCGATAAATTACTCTCATAAAAGCAAGTCTTCGATTGGAAAAATCAGATATATACTTCAAAGAAATTTTTTAGAAAATAAGCAGAAAGCAAAATCAATAATTCACAATATAGTATTTATTGATTTGCAAAATAGATTTAGTTCACACATCAAATACAATTCGTTCACAAAAATACATCTTTCGTCTTTGTTTTAAATCACCTTTACTTTCCTTTTGTGATAATTACATTCACATTTGTATAGCATCTCTTTTTCGTAATAAATACTTCACTTTTCAGAAATATCATCTATTTCTTTCCTGATAGCTTCAATCTTTTCTTCTGAAACCCCTGTCAGCCTGACGATCACCTCCATCGGTATATCATCTCTGAGCATATTCAAAATAATCATCTGTCTTCCTTCTTGAATCCCTGCTTGCCATCCTTCTTGTCTTCCTTCCCGGATTCCCGCTTGCCTGCCAATCTCTCTCTGCTTGGCTTCCCATTTTTCTACTGCCGCAATGCTCATGTCTCCGTCCTCCTTCTTACTTCCAATCTCCATCAGATCACCTATAAACGCTGTGACCTCAGATATCAGTTTTATGTTGTGATAATTTAGTTCACACGTTTAAAGCATCTTTCTTGTAATAGAATACTTCACTTTTCAAAAGTATCATCCATTTCTTTCCTG
>DVJY01000043.1 GCA_018716485.1 Candidatus Scybalocola faecipullorum | reverse complement strand
AGGAGTGCTGTTTAGCCATGAACGATATCCGGACCGTGAAACGCCTAAATATTTCAGCATTCCGGAGACGGAAACCCGGCGATTCTGTTTTCTGGCAGCTTCCGTCTTTTCAGTAACTTCAAGATAAATGGCTTCTGTCATTTTCCCAGAATGCTGATGGCTTTTTTTAGTACATCAAGTGCGTCCTGAGCATCACGGAGTTCACGTTTCAAATGGGCGATTTCTTTCTGCTCATCGGAAGCATAGTTGCCGGAGCCGCGGACAGGGATATCACCAGATTCCCGAAAGATCTTCAGCCATTTGGTGAGAGTGCTGTAACCTATACCGAGATTTTGAGCGCAGCCACGGACACCAAGTTCCTTGTGATCGAGATAGTACTGGACAGCATCCAGTTTAAACTGTTTGTCATGTTGATTTGCCATAATGAGATCCTCCTTCAGTACGATACTTCTATTGTATCATATATTGTCTATTTGGAATTTTCTCATTTTGACTTGTACTATTTATATTCTAGCACCATTGAAATTTATTGATGTAGGAACAAATACCTGATACAATAATGAAACTAGGAGGCGATTGTATGTTGTGGTTGTTTGTGGTAGTTGACGTTATTTTATGGATGGCAGGTCTTGGTGGACATGAAGAGAGTTTGGGATTAGCTGTTTTACTGACGATTGTATTGGCGGTTGTGGGACTAATTGTAGTCGCGGATCATAATTATACACCGCCGAAGGGACATAAAACAGACTTCTCAGCAATGCATAATGATGTCCTTAATGGCGTAAGCAAGCCGGATATGATGATACGGCATATATCGGGATATTATGATAAGCCGAAGAATAGTGATAAAAAATGAGATTATTTGTGATTATAACGATTGGGGCATGGTTGGCAGCCAGTGGTGGATATGCTAATAAAAGTTTGTTAAGAGGGGGCTTGCTTATGTCTAAAAAAGATGGATACAGCAGAAAAAATTTATTTGGAAACATATCTCATTACGATTCATTTGGCCACAAGGTCGGAGAGAGTCGGCGCGGCCTTTTCGACGGATGGAATAATTATGATACGAATGGCAATAAAATCGGCCGCAGCAGTCATGGTATTTTTGGCGAATTGAATCACTACGATAATCATGGACGTAAGACAGGGCAGTCAAGGCAGGGCCTTTTCAGCGGCATTGATCACTACGATGCGAATGGCCGAAAAACAGGCCACAGTACCCGCGGCTTATTTGGTGACTGGAATCACTATGATGATTAAAAGATATTTTGGACAATATGCAGGATTTGACAGTAATGGGGCAGCTCGCTGCCCCACTACTCGTTTACCACTCGTATATCTTCTTCATTTGACAGCCCATAGGAAATCAACTGGCTGCCGTTCAGATTTTCCCGGTGCATGTCCACAGCCTGAATCCGATGATTATCATAAGTTTTATAATAATACACGCCGGTGCATGTGTTGGCGCAGCAGGAATATGTTGTGATATCCGCCCGGCCTTCCTCTGTGATGACCATGCCGCGGACCATAGCGACGCCGTCCAGAATATGGAAAAACTGGGAGACGCTGGCCTTTTCTTCTTTTGGCGCCGAGGCATTCCATTTGAGAAAGGCGGCTCTTACAAAGCGTGAAGCGGGGGAAGCGTCGCCCGGCAGTCCGATGGCGCCCATTCCCTGACCAAATGGTTTTAGCTGCAGACCGGAAGCAAAACGGTTTTCCGGAGATTTTGGGGTGAGATTAATATATTGCTGCATATTCATCACATGAAAAGGAAACGGCGGATTATTTGTCAGTACACCAAATGGGTTTGCATAAAGCTTTAAGCCTTCAGCCTCAGGTTCAGCGACGAGTACGGATTCACGGTCGGCAATCATAAAATGCAACGGAGCCAGCGGCACTTCGGAAGTAAACGGTATGCCGATGAGATCCGTCTGTTTCAGTAAATCTGCGGCTTCTTTGACGGAGGCGCAGCGTCCGAGGATCCAAGGGATGATTTCATACGGCGTGATCTGATGGGGCTTGCTGCTGTATTTTGGATAAACAGCATTGCCCGGGAAATTCAGACCGGCCATGCCAAGTCCTTTTTCATTGACAGCCTCTGCGTACATCGGATAATTGTCCATGACTGAAGCCATGCCGATCATGGCATAGTGGCTGGATAATGGCTCGCTTCGTTTAAATGCCAGCGGAAAATTCCGCGGCGTGACGACCACACGTTCCCCAAAAGAATATTCCAGATCCAAATTCCTTCCAAAATAAAAATCTCCATTGTCGTAAGTGATACATGTACACATCGTTGATCTCTCCTTGCTGTTTTTTAATATGATTATACCGGCATAACGGTGACAAAACAATAGATGTGCTGTTTTTAAAAAAGCAGAAAGAATCCTCTTGTATGAAGGATGGAATAAAGTTAAAATAAATATACCTGAACAATCAAAAACAGGTGATAAGGAGGAGAAACCTATGATTTGCACATATCAAGAATATCTTTCTCAGGAAAAGGCATTGACATTTGAACAGATGCAGCAGCTTCATAAGGAGATGCTTGAAGAAATCGGCACGGATTTGGAAGCAGCAAATATTTATGATGAACTTATAGAAGCGGCGAACAGATATGCAGGCCTGCGGGCGCGCTGGCTGCTGATGAACCGTGATGAGAAAAATGAAAAAGATTCTGTCCGCACCTCAATTCATGACTATGTCATTATGCATTTTAATATGCTGGCAAGATATTTGAAAACGCAGGGAAAGGCTGCAGCGTGGCGGGAAACATTGGGCGACGCGCAGGCGGATCCTTATATACGCAAGGTAATCGGCGATTTTGCCTGTTATCTCGTTTTTGTCAATAGCTTGAATGCGCGCTGACAGTTAATTTTACACAGGAGGTTTACATAATGAATAAAATACTTATTGTTTATTTTTCGCATAGAGGAGAAAATTATTGGAACGGCGGTATGAAAGTGCTGACGAAAGGCAATACGGAAATTGCGGCGGAGATGATCGCAAAGATCACCGGCGGTGATTTGTTTGAAGTTGAGACAGCAAGGCCTTATTCAGAACATTACCGGGAATGTGTTCAGGAGGCACGCGAAGAATTTATGAATCAAACCCGTCCGGCATTGAAAACATACCCGGATGGCGTGGAGGATTACGACACGATTTTTGTCGGTTATCCGAATTGGTGTGGGACGATGCCGATGGCCATGTTTACTTTTTTGGAACATTATGATTGGTCAGGTAAACGGGTTCTTCCGTTTTGTACCAATGAAGGCAGCGGCATGGGCCGCAGTGTGGCCGATTTGAAAAAAATTTGTCCCGGCGCTTTGGTGGAAGACGGCTTGCCTGTTCACGGAGCGGAGACAGCGGATTCATTCGGTATGATTGAAGCGTGGGTGCAAAAAAATTTGACAAACGATTGACGCGGCATACAGAGTGTGTTATAATAAATATGCTTTTGAATACCTTTTTCAAAGCAATATAAGAAAAAAGATAAACCGATCAGGAAAAGACGATGGCTGTAAGAGGCTCTTACTATGCCCATCGGTATCCTGATCGGTATTTTTGTGCCCTGAATCCGGCTGCGGCTGTGAGGCAGGAAACAAAGATCTGATTTCAGGTACAGATTCCCTATTGTATTGTTTTGAGAAAGGAATGAGCGCAATGAGAAATTCAAATCAGAAAAATTATAACAGACAGATGGCAGAAGGCTATATCATGTACATGATGGCCGGGAGCTATTTTAAAGACGGCAAAGCCTTGGGCAGCTGCGGCAGCTTGTTTCTGCATTATGCGGAAATGCCCAGTCAGAAGCAGTACCAATATGAGGAAAGAGTCATTAAAGCAATGGATCATCTTGATGGTGATTTTCTTGGGAAACTTTCCCAGCTGCGCTGTGAGGTCAGCTACGGCTGGATTGACGGCCAGCTGGTGATGCTGTTTGGTACCGGCGGCTTTGAAGGCTTATGCTGCCGGATTAAAGAAAACGGCGTTTTTGAAGTAGAGCCTGTGAATCATCTGATGTAGTTTAAATGATCATTGGCAATCAGCCGGACATCAGCAGTCCGGCTGATTTTTTTCCATTAGTGTTTTGAATGTTTTAAAGAGTCCGTGGTGCATATTGTCGGTCATGATTTCCTTGACTTCTTTCATTGTTACCGTATCATAATATTCAAACCACCACTGGAGCAGAGACATCATGTTTGAGGCAAATAAAAAAGCGTATAAATCAGCATATTTTTTCTTTTGGGACGATGGCTGAGGCTGACGTTCAAAAGCTGAAAGAATATTGTCATGGACAATCTGCGTCATTTCATTGTATATTTTCCGGTCAATGGAAGCGTTCCAGAGAATCTGATAAGTTTCTCTGTATTTTGCAATATATTTCAGTGCCGCTTCAAAATTTTTAATATAATATAAGTCATGAATGTGTGAAGGATCTGCATTGATAAAGGCAGCATTCATATTTTCCTGAAATTCATCTAAGATTCGGCTGAGGTATTTATCCAGAAGATCATATTTATCAAGGTAATATTTGTAAAATGTTGAGCGGTTGATCATTGCGCTTTTGCAGAGCATATCAACCGTAATTTTTTGAAATGGACAGGCTTTCAGACCGTCCAAAAGCGCACGGTCAATTTGGTGAAGTGTTTTAACAATTCTTAAATCTGTTTTTTCCATTGATATTCTCCCAAACAAAAAAGATTTTCTACAGTAAAGCAACAAAACGATGCGGATTGTTGATTAAACAACGAATCAAAAAAACTTGATGATAGGCAGAAAAATCTATGGTTGTTAAAATTATATCAAGAGATATTCCGGTCTGTTTATGCATACTGTTGATATTATTTTATCACAAATCATCGGAATGAGTAAATAAAGAGCATAAAATGAGAAACAATTTAAAACCACTGAATAGGAGAGGAAGAAAGTCATGGAAGTAACGATTCAAATTGACGGCAGGCAGATTTGCACTGAGCAGGGCATCAATGTCCTTGAAGCGGCATTGAACAATGGCATCTATATTCCCCATTTGTGCCATCATCCGGATCTCCCCGATATCGGTTCATGCCGTCTGTGTATTGTGGAGGTGGAGGGCAGAGACGGTGTCTGCCCATCTTGTAAACTGGAAGCAGAGGACGGCATGATCATACATACCAACAGCGGGCAGATCGCCCATTTGCGCCGGCTTTCGATGGAACTGATTTTGGCGGCTCATCCGGAAGACTGTTCCACATGTCCAAAGTACGGACAGTGTGAATTCCAGACATTGATCCAGTATATGGGGGTGTCTGCGACGAGAATGAACACCCGTGTCAAAGGTTTCCAGATGAATGACAGCAATCCGCTGCTTATTCACGATATGAACCGGTGTGTGCTGTGCGGCCGGTGTGTCCGCGCCTGCAATGATTTAAGAGGCGTCGGCGTGCTGCAGTACAATAAACATGAAATGGAGACGTATGTAGGAACGCTGCATGATCGTCTGCTGAAGGATTCGGACTGCCGTTTCTGCGGAGCTTGCGCGGAAGTCTGTCCGACAGGAACAATCCGAGATATGATGAATTACACACCGATTGAGAAGCGGGATACGCTTGTGCCGTGTCAGGCCACATGTCCGGCTCATGCCGATGTACCGCGGTATGTCCGGTTTGTTAAAGAAGGAAAAATGGAAGAAGCGACGGCAGTCATTCATGAAAAAATCCCGTTTCCGGAATGTCTCGGACGTGTGTGTGCCCATGCATGCGAGGGCAAATGCCGCCGTGGCGATGTGAATGAAGCGGTGTCGATCAGAAATATTAAGCGGTATGCGGCAGAGCATGCCAACAATAAATTGTGGAAAGAAAACAGTAAGCATCTTCCGGCAACAGGAAAGAAAGTCTGTGTTGTCGGCGGCGGTCCTGCCGGGATGACCGCAGCGTATTATCTGGCAAAACAAGGCCATGAAACAGTGCTCAAAGAAGCACTGCCAAAACTTGGCGGACAGATGCAGTACGGCATTCCGTCGTATCGTCTGCCGAGAGAAGTCGTGGACAAGGAAGCAGGGTATTTGGCTGAAGCCGGTGTTAAGGTAGAGACAGGATGCCGCGTGGAAGCACCGAAAGACTTATTGGAAGCATATGATGCTGTACTGATGGCAATCGGTACCCATGCGGGCGTCCGTCTTCCGATGGAAGGCAATCAGCTTCCGGGGGTTCTTTTAAATGCAGATTTCCTGCGCAATGCTTCCATGGGCAAAGAGACCGGCATGGGCAGACGGGTCATTGTGCTTGGCGGGGGCAATGTGGCTTTTGACTGTGCGAGAACTGCCGTGCGTCTGGGCGCCAAGGAGATTCATTTGGCCTGCCTTGAGGCAAGGGATAAGATGCTTGCCGATGATGAGGAAATCGAACAGGCCGAGGAAGAAGGCATTCATGTCCATCCGGCGCATACCTTTGAGCGTATCTGCGGCACGGATCATGTGGAAGGTGTAGAATTCTGTAATGTGAAAAGCTTTACTTTTGATGAAAACAGGCGTGCCATCATAGAAAAAGAGGAAGGTTCGGCGCATGTGATTCAAGCAGATACGGTTATTTTTGCCGTCGGGCAGAGACCGGAAATTACAGCGCAGGCAGGACTGGAATTGGGCAGAGCCAATTCAATCGCAGTTCAAGGTGATTCGCTGGCAACGAGCGTTCAGGGTATTTTTGCCTGCGGCGATGCTGTTTACGGGACAAAGACAGTGATTCAGGCGGTGGCTTCAGGCAGGGAAGCCGCATCGGAAGTAGACCGCTATCTGGGCGGCGACGGGGACATTTCTGAAGTTTTGGCGCCGGTGCCTGAAAAAGATCCGTACATCGGAAAAATTAAAGGTTTCGGCGATCTTGAGCGGGCTTCGGAGCATTTTGTTTGCGCCGGCGGCAGAAAAGACAATTTTAATCCGATCAGCACAGGTATCTGTGATGCGGATATATGTCAGGAGGCCGGCCGCTGTCTGCAGTGCGATCTCAGATTTGATATCACAGGACACAGATTATGGAGCGATTATACAGATCAGGAAATGGAGGCGTCGAGATGAGTCTTTTAAGGAATCAAACGGATGCATTGGCGCTTGCGGCGCAGCTGGATAAGGCAGCGCTGGAAAAAAGACTTGGAACACTGCCGGCTGTAGAAGGCAGTATTGTCGGGGCGCTTTATAATGCGGATACAGAAGGTAAAATGAATATGCTGCTTTACTCTAATCCGGCAGGAATTGTGGCGGGCATGGCGGCAGCAGTGAAATTGTCCGGCGCGCAGGGCGCTATACTTGTAACCGATCAGGAAATTAATGTTCAGGAATATATGGCGGCAGCAGCGACGGCGGGCGTTGTCCTGACCATCGAACAGGCTGCAATGGTCAATAAAACAGCGCATAAAAAAGATTTGATGATGACTTTTGAAGCACTGGCAGCACTGGCAGAAAAGATGACCGGAAGAACGCCGGGTATCTTTGCGGCTGTGGATGACCGGGTGCCGGAAGAAGTGTCCCCGGATATATCGGTCGGGGCGCTGATCGGCAGTGATGAAAATTATAAAGGCATTGTCGCCGGACATCGTTTTTATACAGCAGAAGAAGTGAAAAATATGCCTCTGGGCCGCTTGGAAACATGGGGCGGCTGGATCCGTACTGTGAAGCAAAGTGACTGTGCAGTAGACATTGCCAGACAGGAAGTTCATGCGCTGCGTCAAAAAAGCTGCGGCAAGTGTACATTCTGCAGAGAAGGACTGTATCAGATTGAGCAGATTTTCAATGGCACGGCATCAGGCAGAGCAGAAATGAAAGATTTGGCGCTGGCCGATGAAATCGGAAAGGCCATGGAAGTATCCTGCAACTGTACGCTGGGAGACCGGGCAGGTGTTCCGGCAGTGTCGCTGCTTAAAACCTTTGGTGCGGAGACAGAAGCGCATATCCGAAGAAAAGAGTGTCCGGCAGGCGTCTGTCTGGTCCTGACAAAATTTTATATTGATCCGTCATTGTGTACAGGCAGCGGCGCATGTGTGGATATTTGTCCGGAACATTGTATTGAAGGCAAAGACGGTTATGTTTCCTTGATTGATGAATTTGATTGTACACGATGCGGAAAGTGCCTTGATGTATGCGCGGCGGGTGCTGTGAAGAAAGTGTCCGGACGCATGCCGAAACTTCCTGCAAAACGCCCAAGACTTAAAGGCGCCGCAGCCATCTCTGCGGAAACAGAAAAGAAAGTGCGCAGTACGAAGAGAAAACGTGTTTATGCTTTTGCCGGTGCGGCGCAGTCGTCACCGGTTCAGGAAAATAAAAAAGAAAATGTGGTTCGTGAAACAAAAAATGTGGAGGTTAAAATTATGAAAACATTAGAGACAGATATGGTCATTGTCGCAGGCGGCCCTGCAGGACTTGCGGCAGCCATCACGGCAGGTGAAAATGGGCTTCGTTCGATTATTCTTGAAAAATCCGGAACAACTGGCGGCGCAGCCAATATGGGCATGGGGCCGCTGGGCATTGATACGAAGATCCAGAAAGCTAATTTCAACAATATCAGTGTTCAGGAAGCGTTGGATATGCATATGCAGTACACCCATTACCGTGTTGATGAGGATCTTGTGCAGACTTATTTTAATAAGAGCGCAGATACGATTGAATGGCTGGAAGATATGGGCGTTGAATTTGCCGGTGCATTCCGTTATTTTAAAGAATCGGAAGCAACATGGCACATCGTTAAACCTGAAAACGGTGTGATCGGACCGCGTGCGGCAGGCCCGATGATCAGGAAAATGACAGAGCGCGCCAAAGAACTGGGTACGGAAATCCTTCTTGAAACGGCTGCAGTATCACTGATTGTGGAAAACGGCAAGGTCTGCGGGGCTAAAGCTGTGGATAAAGACGGCAATGGCATTGAAGTTCGTGGAAAAGCAGTCATTGTTGCCACGGGCGGTTTCGGCAATAATAAGGAAATGCTTGAGGAAGAATTCGGACTGCATTTGGGCGAGGACTTTTTCCCGTTCCGCATTCCGGGCATTACAGGCGACGGCCTGAGGATGATGTGGGCAGTCGGGGCGGAAAAATTCGGCGCCAATATTGAAGCTATTTATCAGATTCCGGATAACTTAAACTGGTTCCTGCTTGACGCAGTGCTCCGTCAGCCGAACTTGCTGATCAACCAGCTGGGAGATCGTTTTATGAATGAGGGCGATATGGGCAATACGACCTATGCCGGCAATGCGCTCCACCTCCAGCCGGGCAATTACGGCTATTGCATTATGGATGAAGGTATCCTTAAAGAATATAAGAAAAACGGACCGGATATTGTAGATATTGTCCACCCGGCAGAGGCCTTTATTGCTTTTGACGGGCAGGCGGCACAGGCTGCGGCACAGGGATATGAAGGCTATATCGAAGCTGAAACTGTTGAGGAACTTGCCCGAAAACTGGGTATCGATGCCCAAAAGCTTCAGGATACGATTGACGAGTATAATGAAATGTGCGCGTCCGGTGTGGACACGAAATTCCATAAACCTCAGAAATATTTGCATCCGATTACTGGAAAGGGCAAATATCTTGTCGGCAAATATTATTTGGCTGCTTACGGTACTGTCGGCGGCGTGCGTATTAATAAATATTGTGAAGTACTTGATAAGAACCATATGCCGATTGAAGGACTTTACAGTGCCGGTTCAGATGCCAACACCATTTACGGCGACAGCTACAACTTCACACTTCCGGGAAATACGATGGGGTTTGCCATCAACAGCGGACGTATGGCCGGTGAAAGCGCGGCCGAATACATTCGGGACTGTGAACAGTAACAGGAGGTTCATTAATGTCAAAACGTTGGGATAATTGGACATTGGCGTTTTGTATCGCGCTGCTGCCGCCGCTGTGGGCGGTTCTGGCGCCTCATATTAATATTTCTACCGGTGCAGTCGCTTTGATATGTGCCGGGGTCTATGTGGCCAACGGCAACAAAGTGTCAGATGCGGTGAAAATCTCCATCGGTTTTTTACTTGGAGATTTTTGGGCGTGGGCGGCGCTGCATATCATGGATATCATGCCGTGGAACGCTGATCTGGAATTGTTTATCACCCTTTTTGTCATGGGCGGTCTTGCGGTCATTATTTCAGGTCTGCTTTCAAAATGGATTTACTGTCCGGCGTGGCTGTGCGGATGGGCGATCGGCCTGACCATTATGGCGCCGCTGGGTATGGAAGGCATGAAAGGCTATCCGTGGCAGATCGGCGCTGCAATGCTTGCAGGTGTATGGTATGTGGGCGCACTGCTGGATAAGGTACAGAAGATGATGCTCAGATGGCTTGAAAGGAAGAAATAGAATGAAAAAAGTAGGGGTAAGTCTGGAAGAAAAGTTACTGCCGTATTATAAATATTTTGAACAGGATCTGGCGCCGATCCCAGAGGAAAAACTGCAGATTCTGGCGGCGGGGCCAAAGACAGACAAAAAGGCTGTGCCGTTTGATGAAAAAAATCTTTTTCTTGCCGGAAAAGACGATGATTATTGTCAGATCGGCTATGGCGTGATGGATGACGGCACAGGATTTGTATGCAACACAACTTATATGCCGGGTGTGACATCGGAAATGCTTGACTGGTGGTTTCCGTGGCACAGTGTCGGTTCAGATTTAAGATACAAAATATGGGATCCTGAGGATCATTATTTTGCGAGAGCAGACCGCGCCGATTATGTCTGTGATCCGTCGGTGCCGATGCGGGAGAAAACATGGGGCGTGAACCATTATATCATGGAAGATGTGGGCCCGGGCCCGGAATTTTTAAAGCTTTGTTTTAAAAGCCCGGCGGATTTCGGTTACGATCCGTCTTTGATCGGCACACCAAAGTGCCAGTCCATGGTATGCGCCATCGGTGAAAGTTCCTGCGCCGCGGCAATGACTCACAAATGGTATCCGTATGAGGACGGCGTCCTGTTTTGTTCAAGATTTTGGATCGGCTTTGCAGTCAAAGACGGTCAGATTGTGAAAGCGCTGCCGGAGGGTGTGCGTATTCCGGAAATGGTGCCAAAGGGACTGTTTGCGCACAATATTAAAGAATTTTCAAACTTGGCGGCAATCCTGCCAAGCGTATATGGGGAAAATAAAGATATTTTTTAATAATTGACATTTTAAGCACAGATGACTATAATAAAGCGGTAAAGCAGGCAATGATGTCCGAGATGGCATACATTGTCTGCTTTTTTATTTATGGCCCCTTTGGCGGCCTGCGGAAAGGATGTCTGTTTATGGAAGAAAATGTCAAACTCATTCAGCCATATTTTGTGATACATACAGATCATTATTATAAGGCGATATGCGCCAAATACGGAATTTCTCATTTTTATATGTATACGCTGCAAAATCCCGGCGATGTGGCTGTCGTACCTGACGGGTGCATTGACCTTGTATTTGAATACGGCAGCGATTCAATGCGTGCGCGGGCGTGCGGCACAGTTTTTGAATACCATAAGGCAATGTTTCAATACGGATATACATATTTTGGCGTGCGTTTCCTCCCGGGTGTCTGTCCGGTACTGCTGCAGACATCGCCAAAGGAACTGGTCAGCAGGGAAGCGGATTTAACCCTTTTGGCGGATTGTACCGAACTGCTTGGACGCATGGAGGAACAGCATACATTTATTGACTGTGTCCATACGTTTTTGGAGACTTACGGCCGTATGTTTGATCTGAGGAACGGCCATGAAAAGACGTGTGTGAAGCTGCTTGTGGACAGTTCCCTCCATATGATTTATCAGTCCGGAGGCCGGATTAAAATCCATGAACTGGAAGCACAGACCGGATACAGCAGCCGTTATATTAACCGGGCTTTCAACGAATGTACCGGCTACAGTCCGAAAACATTGTGCAAAATTGTCCAGTTTCAAAAACTGATCTGCCACATGAACGCCATGCAGTCCATTCAGGCATCCGGCGGAAACCATTTTGCAGACATGGCAGTCGACTTCGGCTATTATGACCAGCCGCAGCTGATCCGCGATTTTAAAAAATTTACCAACGTTACACCAAAAACCTATGAAAAAATAATCGTCAAAGCTCAGTATAACAGACACCTGATCGAACGGCGATTGGCATAAACCATCTTAGATGCTGTACTCACTGCGAGACAGCATCTTTTTTTTACTTTGAAAGCCCGTCTCAAAGCATAGACAAGCGGTCTGCTTGCAGACCGGGTTGTCTATGCTTTAGAGACGCTAACCCGTATGAGCACGAAGACTGCCAAAGGCAGGCTGAAAAGTGCGAATACGGGTAGGATTGCGGGAGCGCCAGGGGCGCGGAGCAATCCGTGGCTTTTATTTATCGTGCTGCCACGCTTGCGTGAGCGTATTGCCCATGTTCCGATTTTTACAATTTTTTTTAAAATGACGTGATAAACTTATGATTCATAAAAAGCACGGCGGATTAAAAATAAAAACCGTCGGCAAAAAGAAAGAAAAGAGGTTGAAGATGATGAGCAGTTATCCTGAAATTGATTTTTTATATCTTAATGAAGAAGACATGGTGAAAGCCGGCGTAAAGGATATGGATGGCTGTATTAAAGCCATCGAAGAAATGTTTCGGCTGATGAAAATGGGAGATTACCGTATGGGCGGCGCCAACGGCAATTCCCATGGCGTGATGATGGTATTTCCTGAAGAATCTCCGTTTCCGAATATGCCGACGGATGGGCCCGACCGAAGATTTATGGCAATGCCTGCATATTTGGGCGGTTCCTTTGATATGGCGGGGATGAAATGGTACGGTTCCAATGCGGAAAATCGGAAAAAGGGACTTCCGAGATCGATTTTAACCCTCATACTCAATGACAAAGACACCGGGGCGCCGCTGGCGTATATGTCAGCCAATATTTTAAGCGCTTACAGGACCGGAGCGGTACCGGGCGTCGGCTTTAAATATTTTGCAAGAGAAGATGCGGACACGGTGGGCATTATTGGTCCCGGAGTGATGAGCAAGACGGCTTTTGCCGCTGCGATGGCTGTCCGGCCGGGCATTAAAACCGTAAAAATAAAAGGCAGCAGCCCGAAGTCAAAATCGGCGGCTCAGTTTGCAAAATATTTAAAGAGCAAATATCCGACGCTGAAAGATATTCAGATTGTCGGCACAGAAGAAGAAGCTGTAAGAGACTGCGATATTATCAGTATTGCAACATCCAGTCCGACAGGGAATATTTCCCAGTATCCTTATATTAAAGAGGAGTGGCTGAAACCGGGGGCTGTGGTCAGCTGTCCGGCGTCGGCCCGGTTTGATGATGATTTTTTAATCCATCGGGCAAGAAATGTGGCGGACAATATTATGCTTTATGAGGCGTGGGCCGATGAGATGCCTTATCCGGCATATGAATCTATTCCGATTCCGGCGGTTCATTGTATGGATCTGATTCATGACGGAAAAATGACAGAGGATCAGATTGATGATCTTGGCGATATTTTGATCGGCAAAGTACCGGTACACCGCAAAAAAGATGAGATTATTATTTATTCCGTCGGCGGTATGCCTGTGGAAGATGTGGCATGGGGCACGGTATGTTACCGCAATGCTTTGAAAAAAGGCATCGGCACAAAGCTGAATTTGTGGGATAAGCCGCAGCTTGTATAGATCAGGAGGTAAGACAATGGCAGATGAAGCAAGAAGAATCGACGTTCATCCGATATTGGGAGAAATAGAAAAGGGAAAACAGGTAGCATTTACCTATGACGGGCAGACACTTTACGGATATGAAGGCGAACCTGTAGCCGCAGCCTTAAAAGCGGCAGGGGTGATGGTTCACCGTTATACGAAGCGTCAGCATAAACCGAGAGGCATTTTCTGTGCCATCGGTCGCTGTACAGACTGTGTCATGGTTATTGACGGCAAGCCGAATGTCCGTACATGTGTGACGCCGCTGCGGGAAGGCATGGATGTCCGGACACAGTATGGCGTCAGTGCTCAGAAAGAAGTGTGAGGTGGATTGGCATGAAAAGATATGATTTGATTGTGATCGGCGCCGGTCCGGCCGGCCTGTCCGCGGCCATTGAGGCCGCGTCCAAAGGATTAAAAGTGGTTGTATTTGACGAAAATGACCGTCCGGGCGGACAGCTATTTAAACAGATCCACAAGTTTTTCGGCTCTAAGGAACATAAGGCAAAAATCCGGGGATTTCGGATCGGACAGCAGCTTTTGGAGGAAGCGGATAAAGCGGGTGTCGAAGTGGTGCTTGGAGCTGTTGTGGAAGGTCTTTATTTGGATAAAGAAATTACAGTGAAAATCGGAGAGACACTGTACCATTATAAAGGAGATGCGATTATTGCGGCGACAGGCGCCTCTGAAAATATGGTCACGTTTCCGGGATGGACGCTTCCCGGCGTGATCGGTGCAGGTGCGGCGCAGACCATGATGAACCTTCACGGCGTGAAGCCGGGGAACAAAGTGCTGATGCTTGGTACAGGCAATGTGGGACTTGTCGTCAGTTTCCAGTTGCTTCAGAGCGGATGTGAAGTGGCCGCACTGGTGGATGCAGCGCCGAGAATCGGCGGCTATGGCGTGCACGCGGCAAAAGTGGCGCGCACCGGCGTTCCGTTTTTCTTAAGCCACACGATTGTTAAAGCCGAAGGCACAAACTGTGTGACCGGTGTGACAATTGCTCAGGTGGATGATCATTTTCAGTTTATACCGGGCACAGAAAAACATTTTGATGTGGATACCATATGCCTTGCCGTCGGTTTGTCCCCAATGTCCCAGTTGCTGAAAATGGCGGGCTGCCAGATGGAAGATAATCCGGCCCGCGGCGGACAGGTGCCGATCTGCGATGAAAACGGGCAGACATCGGTTCCGGGAATCTTTGTTGCCGGCGACGTTTCAGGCATTGAAGAAGCCAGCTCGGCCATGATCGAAGGGCGTATCGCAGGGCTGGCTGCGGCAGAATATCTGGGCTATGCCGAAAAATCAGAGGTAAGCAAAGAAAAAGCAGTGATGGAAGGCCAGCTTGAAAGTCTTCGTCAGGGCATGTTTGCTCCGGGCAATAAAGGCAAAAAAATAGAACAGACTCAGGAAGGCATTCCGGTTTCGGAAAATCTGCTGACCCGCGGGTTTGTCGCAGATGATGAGATTATGCGGTTCCCGGGCGTAACAAAAAAAGCAGGTGTCCATCCGGTGATGGAATGTACGCAGAATATTCCGTGCAACCCGTGTCAGGATGCCTGTCCGAAAGGCTGTATTTCTATAGGCAGCCACATTACGGCGCTGCCGGCAGTTAATGAAAGCGCGCAGTGCATTGGATGCGGCATGTGTGTTGCCGCCTGCTCCGGTCAGGCAATCTTCCTTGTTGATGAGCAGATTGGCGGCGGTTTTGCCAGTGTGACCCTGCCGTATGAATTTTTGCCTCTGCCAAAGGCCGGCGATAAAGGCGCGGCGCTGGGACGGGGCGGACAAAAAGTATGCGATGCGCAGGTTATCAGCGTAAAAACAGCGAAAGCATTTGACAAGACGGCACTGCTGACGATCAAAGTGCCATCGGAAATGGCCATGCAGGCGCGTTTCTTTAAAAAGGAGGTGGCAGGCGATGAATGACAGATCAAGAGATATCGGCCCGTTTGTTCCGGCGCCTGATGACGATATGATTATTTGCCGGTGTGAAGAAATTACAAAAGGAGAAATCAGACAGGCAGTGCATGACGGAATGTTTACATTAACAGAAATACGAAGATATTTGCGGACAGGCATGGGGCTTTGCCAAGGACAGACATGTTCAAAGCTTGTCAAAAGTATTGTGGCAAAAGAACTGAAAGTATCGCCGGCGTGCCTTGAACCGGCAACGTCAAGAGCGCCGATGCGGCCGACGGAGATGTATATTTTAGGCAATGAAGCCAAGGAGGTGCGGTAGGATGAAAAATCATGCAGATGTGATCATTATCGGCGGAGGAATTATCGGATGTGCTGCCGCATATTACATAAGAAAAAAAGGATATTCGGTGATCGTACTTGAGGGCAGCCCGCATATCGGCAACGGCGGATCCAGCAGAAACGGCGGCGGTGTGCGTCAGTCCGGACGTGATCCAAGGGAACTGCCGCTGGCAATGTATGCCATTAAACATCTGTGGCCTGCATTATCCGATGAATTGGAAGTAGATTGCGAATACCATCAGGACGGAAATTTAAGACTGGGAAAAACCCAAAAACATTTGGAGATTCTTGAAGGGCTGACAAAGCGGGCGGCGGCCTGCGGCCTTGACGTAAAGATGATTGACGGCGATGAAGTGCGCAGGATTAATCCGTATTTATCGGAAGAAGTCATCGGCGCCAGCTGGTGTCCGACAGACGGCCATGCCAATCCGCTGACGACCACACTCGGTTATTATAAAATGGCCCGCCGGCTTGGCGTACATTTTATTACGGAAGCCCGGGTTACGGCATTGAAGAAAATCAAAGGCAAACTTTGCCAAGTCATAACGCAGGACGATGTTTATGAGGCAGATACAGTAATTTTGGCGGCCGGTCTGGACAGCCGTGAAATTGCGGCGACAGCAGGCATTGACATTCCAATGCAGCCGGCCATGCTGGAGGCGCTTGTCACAGAGGCGCAGCCGCATATGTTTGATCAAATGCTCGGTACGGCAGAAGCAGACTTTTACGGTCATCAGACGAAACACGGTTCCTTTGTTTTCGGCGGGTCATCAGGACTGGAAGGATTTACAAAGGACAATCACACGCCGGTGACAAGCAGTATGACTGCACCGTGTATATGCCGGGGCATTATCAAATATTTTCCGGTGCTGCGCGATGCAAAAATTGTGCGGACATGGGCCGGATGGATGGATTTATGCGCTGACAAAGTTCCGGTGATCAGTCCTGTGGAAGAAGTACCCGGATTGATTTTGGCCTGTGGATTTTCCGGCCACGGCTTTGGTATTTCACCGGCCGTCGGACTGATTTTATCCCAGATGGTATCGGGGGAGGAGACTGCGCTGGATATGACAGCGCTCAGATATGACCGATTTAAAGCAAAAGATTTGAAAGCATAAAGGATGTGTGGAAAATGAATGTATCAAGGATTGAAATTATAACATCTATGTATCGTCTCGCAAATTTAAAACACGCGCTGAGCAAGATCGGCGTTCACGGGATGACGGTGCTTCAGGCCATGGGCTGCGGCACACAGAAAGGCACCTATGAATATGTGGCTGATATTGCCGAAGAAATGGAACTTCTGCCGAAGCAGATGATTATCTTATATGTGGAAAAGGATAAAATCGACGCAGTTGTAGATGCGGTTAAGAAAGAATTGTATACAGGACATATCGGCGACGGTAAAATCTTTATTTCAGATGTGAGCAATATTATCCGCATCCGTACCGGAGAAGAAGGCGAATCGGCGATTATTTGACGTAAAAATGACCTGTTGCGGAGGTAAAGGAGGAATTTGCATATGAGAGAAAAGAAATTGGGGCTGCCGAGTGTGATCGCTGTCGGCGTCGGCCTGATCGTAGCGACAAGCTGCCTGATGTCATTGGGACAGGGCGCAGGCGGACTCGGCATCAGTTTTATTATTGCAATGGTGATTGCCTGTGCGGTCAATATTATGACAGCGCTGTCAATGTCTGAACTCAATGCGCTGATGCCCAATTTGACCGGCGGGCTTGCCCAGTATACGCTGGCATGTATGGGGCCGTTTGCCGCGATTATTTCAATGGTCGGCGGATATCTTGTATGCAATACGATCTGCGGCAGTGTTGAATGTGCCATGTTTGGCAATACAATGAACAGTGTATTTCATACAGGCCTCCCATCCAATGTATTTTGTGTGATTTTGCTTGTGATTTTAATCATTGCCAATTTAAATGGCGTGGATATGTTTGCTAAAATACAAAATGTCGTTGTATACGGTCTGATTATTTCCCTTGTGCTGCTTGGTCTTCTGGGGATTTTTGGCTGGGGCACGGGCACACAAGTGGCGCAGCCGCTGACATTAACGATGGACTTCGGCAAAATATTTTCCTATGTGGGACTTGCGTTTTTCCTGTTCCTTGGCTGTGAGTTTATCATTCCCATTTCCAGAGATGTGAAAAATCCGCGGCGCAACGTGCCGATGGGGATGATTTTAAGTCTGGGCATTGTCTGTGTGATGGAAATTCTTGTCGTTTTAGGCATGCACAATTATACACCGTGGGAAGCGCTGGCATCGGATAATTCACCCCACATATTATACGGCTCATCGCTGCTTGGCAATGCGGGTGTTGTATGGATGGCGATTGTTTCGATTTTTGCCGTTGTCAGCACAGTCAACTCGGTCATCAGTTCATTGTCTTATATATGCGCAGGCATGGCAAAGATTAATCTGCTTCCGGCAGTATTTCAGCGCAGAAATAAAAAAGGCGCGCCGTATGTGGGCATACTGACCATTGGCGGAGTCATGATCATCATCAATGCCACAGGCCTTTCTACGACGAGCCAGCTTTCTTTCCTGATTTTGATCGGAAGTGTTTTCTGGATGGTTGCATATATCATTTCCAATATTAACGTTTTAATATTAAGACACCGTCTTCCGAAAGCGCCGAGAACCTTTAAAGTGCCGGGTGGGCCGGTGCTGCCGCTGATCGGCGCGGCAGGCAATGTCTTTATGATTGCCAATATAGATTCAGATCCGCAGACGAAATTGCAGATTTATATGATCTGCGGCGCTATTTTTATCGTCCTTGGTATTTATTCTGTCCTGTGGATTAAAAAAGTGATGAAATTAAAGCTGTTTAAACCGCTGCCGGTGCATCAGGTGATGGCTATGGAAAATGATGCCTATCGGGCGGCACACCGGAGAGCCGAGATGAACGGATGGTAGTGTAAAAAACTTTGTGGCTTTGGTAAAAAATAGCTCCTTTTTGGTAAGAATTATAGATATGACAATTCTTATCGAAAAGGAGTTTATTTATGGCAGTAGCAAAAGACCAAATCCGACAGATTATT
>DVJY01000042.1 GCA_018716485.1 Candidatus Scybalocola faecipullorum | reverse complement strand
TCCCTGTCCTACGCTTAAACACCATTGTTAGCCTTTGGTGCTCCAAGGACTCGGTACTGGCGACTTGCTGGGTCTTACCAGACTGGATTCCCACCAGTTATATATCCAGCGCCGAACTGGCGCACACCTCTTTTAAAATATACACTATAGGCTTAGTATACATCATATTTCAAACGAAAGAAAGTGGTAAATCGTTGTCATTATAACCAACGAAGTGTACTAAAACCATCATTATAATCTATATAATTTTGTCTGCAGTATGTCTTTGCGCAGGAATCCGCAGTGCACAATACAATGGCGCCTTTTTTCAGCTTAAACGCATGCCGCCCTATGGATTTTACTGAAGACGGAATTGAAATACTTTCTGTGATCAAAATTTTGTCAAAAGCCTTCTCTCCGATTTCAGCAACACACTCCGGAATGACAATTTTTTTTACGCGAACATTCCGATCAAGATAAGAAAACGTATGTTCCAAAACGGAATTACAATCTTCAGGAATTTCAAGTACTTCCGGGATATCATCCGCCTGACCGAAAAGCTGGCGGGCATATGCGCTGTCAAAAGGACGGTAACTCACAGGACGTAACGATGCCAGCAGCCGCTTTGCTGCGGCCGGATTAAGCTTTGCGCAGTACCACCGTCGGTCATCAAAAGACAAAGAATCCTTTGTCACAAATACATCAATATCCTTTGCCCCTCTTTCAGAACATGCCTCCATACGGCTTGGAATTTTACTTTGTTCGAGGACTCGCTGTACCTGCTTTGCTTCTTCATAAGTTTCCTTTGTATAACGCACAATGACCATAGGTCATACCTCCCATGTCTTAATACTTTAGCTGAAAATCTTTATGCCTGCCCGTCCCGCTAAATAAATGATATATCCGCCGCCGATACTAAGCATCAGACACTGTTCCACAGCCAGCCTTCCTCCAAACTGTCCGTAGGTCATGTAATAATAGGAATCCACAAACGGTGTATTAAATATAATCATCATCATACATATCCCGATGAGCAGCCCAAATAAAACAGCAAAAACCGCCAAATGCTTTTGAAATTCCCGCAGACGCCATACGGCCAGGGCGACGGCTCCTGCAGGGATCATGTAGAACATCCATACAGTGAACATATATGTATTCCCAATATACGATAAGTTTGATGCCGCGCTGCCAAATATTCCGAGTACAGTCATCAGCGCAGGCACGCCGGCCAATACTGCGGCCATTGTCCCCAGCTTCTTTTGCCAACCTCGGCTTTCTTCCATCTCTTTCATGATTTTATATAAGAGCAGCAACGGCAGCGCCTGCCCGGTCAGTATACCTTCATAGCTAGAAAAGACCCAACCGGCCGCAGCAGGTACTAACCACCGGGTAAAAACGCCGACAGCCATACCGATATAGACAGCGATTCTGCCGTCTTTGCCTTTTTTACGCCGCACAGAAAAAATAACCGCTTCAACCGCCAGAGGAATGACCAATTCTATATAATAGACAATATTGGACATGCCCAAAAAATAGCTGTATGTATTCAAATTATTTAAGATACTGAACATAACCGCAGCAGCTAAAAGCAAACCGCCAATCTTACGCTCCGGCGCCGGAAGCCATATCCGTTCCTGCGTCTCGTCCCATGGCACAGCTTTCCTGTAGCAGCGGCCATACCGGACAGCCAGCGCCGCCGGAAGATACATAAGCAGGCATGCCCACGGGATCGCCAACAGCCCTGTTCCCGTTTCTCCTCCAAGCAGCAGACGTTCAAAGGCAGCTGAAGCCGGGTAAACGATGTCGCTGGCCAACGGCCTCCAATCCATACCCGCAAACTGCTGTCCAGCCCAAAACACCAAAGTCACAATAGTGAGCCATTCTAAAACGATGGCCGTGATCTTCCCGGCAAACCATTTGCCCTGATTTTTGCTGCGTCCGCCGTCAAAAGCTGCCTCCATAAAAATGGCCGCCATCATCGGCATAAGAATCAGCGACAGCGGAAGTTCCAACACCGTTCCGATATCTGCCTGCCCACCGCGTTCATTAAACTGCTGAATCCGGTACATAAACTTAAAATTGTTTAGAATACTCCATAAACCGATGCTCACTGCCGTTAAAATCACCGACAGAGCCGGCCATACACAAAGCCGTTTCTTTTTCTTAGCCGTTTTTTCCATGACTTCCGGCTTTACTTGCTTTTCTGGTTTTACTTCATCTTCCGTTTTTTTCTTTGGTAACGGATCAATTTTATCTTCCTGCTGCCCTTTGGCCGCCGATTCTGCTTTCACTTCCTGTTTTTCTTTGACCGCCGATTCTGCTTTGCTTTCTTCTTTTGTTGTTGCCGTCCGGCTGTCATCTAAAAACTTCATCGCATAGCCTGCCCGGGCCTTAAAAAGACTTCGTACAAAATCTTCTTTTTCTGATTCCGGCATTTTTGCCGCCGCAGGATGATCAAGGACATCGCCCACATAATCCCAGCCGCAGTTTGCACATCGCACTGAATCGGGTGCGGCCGCCGTTCCGCATACCGGACAACGTTTTTTATCCATTACATTTTCTCCCTTCACTTTGAAAAATAATCTTTTTTACGCCCGCACCAGCTGCATTTTTTTATTAATGTACCCTCAAATTCGCCGCCGCAGTATGGGCATTTTCCCATCGATATATCTGCCGAATTCGGTATAAAATGCTCATGGGCGTACTGATAAGCACAGGAATCGGCCAAGCAGCGGATGACAGCCTGATCTAAAAGTTCAAAAGCGCCGGCGCCGATTTTTTTAACGGAATCCGGAATCACAATTTCTTTCTCAACAAGCACATGATCAAAGGCATGTTCGCGTATTTCCACCACTGACCCCGGAATTTCAATGCAGTCTACTTTCAAAAAATAAAGGTACGAAAATATATGGGAATCGATGATCCTGTACCCATCGGGAATTTTCAATTCTCTCGGTATATTTGCCACCTCTTGGCCATACAATTTTCGTGCACAGTATTTTGTAAATACATATTTTAAATCTTCTGAAGATTCTTCTGCTGTCTTTTTTACTTTCTCAATGGAAATTTTCTCTAAATTCAATTTGGCGCAGTACCAGTGTCCGGCAAAATCCAAAGAACGTACCGGACGGCCGCCTGCCTGTCCGTCTGCCGTCTTCCCCGACAGCTTTAGGCATATTTCTTCAAACTGCCTGACAAACTTTATCCGCTCTGATTTCGGCCGGCTAAAATCTAAAATATAAGCCGGATCATACATCTCCGGCGTCAGCACATATCGGCTGCTGCCGTCTTTTAAAAACATGCCGGATGTCTCACTGCCGTCCTGCCGTGAAAGAATGCCCAGAATACCGTTGGCACTTAAAATCCTCTGAACCTCCCGCGCTCTGTCCGAAAATTTATCTGTATAACAAATCTCAATCATACGCCGCCTCCGCTTTTATTTGTCTTAAAAGTATCTTTTTTCGGCTGTCCTAAAACAGTCACTGCCACTGTGCTGACAGCAATACCTGAAAAGGCACAGAACAAATAACCCGCTGCGGTATCAAAAGACCACACAGAGAGCAGCAAAGTTTCTCCGTCCGATAGCCCGAGAAGTACAAGCAATTCAAAAGACGCGGCCGCAGCAGTCAGAACATAGGCAGCCGCCGGATTTTCTTTCATAAATCTCAGTTTCATCAGGAGCCGCGCACTGACAGCTAATATCCCGTAAAACAGCAGCAACAGCCACCCCAGCCATAATTGCTGTTCAAATAATACTTCATTGAGTTTTCCAAAAAAGCTGAGAACGATCATCATTGACGGAACACCGGTCAGAATGATCAAAGAAGCAATCCCCATACACCTTTTGGCCTCTTTTTCATCGTCTCCGCAGCTTTTTTCAAGCCATTTTCTCAGCAGAATATATGCGGCCACAGCCGCAGGCGCGGCATACACAAAGCCGCCGAACTTTACAAACATCACTTCCCGCCACTGAAGCGGCCAGAGTATCAAAGCTACGGCTTGGCCTGCATACAGCCAGAGATATCTTCCTCCGCCTGTTTTCGGACAGAGAATATATAAAATCATCTGCACGGCCAATGGCACAGCCATGCTGATCCATGTATAGGCAAACATAGAAGATGTCCGAAAACTTCTCGTAGAAATCAGCAGACACATCCAGCCGATGCCAATAGGCGCCGCTGCCGCCAGCCATGCTTTGACAATCACGGCCTGAACCGTCAGCTTTTGAATGCCTGTCTTTTTTATCATCCATACAAACAGTATTGCAGGCAGTACAAATAAAATAAGCCGCCATATAAAAAAAGCAATCAAATCAAAATCAGCGTTGAAACGAACTATTTGACCTAACGGTGAGTTCCGAAATGCCGATTTCAATGTCCACATTGTCCAGCCCCACTGTTCCGTGTGGCCGCCAATATCTTTATCTGCTCCGAAATCCCCAAAAATCAAGCTGTAAAGCCAGACCCATGCGCACGCACATACAGAAAAAATCAGAAAAGTCCGGAGCGTATGCCTGCCACGTCTAAACAGCAGCCCAAGCAGAATTAATGGAGGCAGCAGCAATACTATGAGCAGCAATTCGGGTATATCCCAAATCAATGTCTGAATCACTCTGCTGTTAGTTATCCCCAATGGAGTATTAATGCGCAAGTTGTTATAGTTCGCTACATATTTGAGCAAACTCACCCACTGGCTCAGACTGACCAGTCCTATAATGACCAATATCACTGTCCGCAGCCGGTGTGTCTGTTCCCTGTCCGGCGCTTTTTCCGTTTTTTCAGTTTCTGCCGCCGGATGATCTGCCGATTCCGGATTGGATCTCTTTGTTTCCGGGACATCTTTTTGCTCATGTGACATATCCGGCGCCGGAAGTTTGGGATTGTCTGACTGCGAACGCTTTTCTAAAGCCTTTACCCCATAGGCTGCCCGACGGTAAAACAAGTCGTCGGCAAATGCTTTTCTTTGCCCTTCTTCCGCTTTCGCCGCTGCAGGATAGTTCAAAATATCTTTTGTAAAATCCCAGCCGCAGTTTTGACACTGTTTTTCACTGGAAATATTTCCACAGATGGGACACTGCACCTTTTTCATAACCTTTTTCTCCCTGTATCTTCAAAAATATTCTATAATCTTTTAATAGTCTTTCTTTGTCCCGCATTTCTTACATCTTTTTACGAGAATCCCCTCAAACTCACCGCCGCAGTACTGGCATCTGCCCATCGACCGGTCGGCAGAATTCGGGATCCAGTGTTCATGGCAGTATCGGTACGCCTCTGAGTCTTTGACACACGTCACATAGGCATTTTTTGAAAGTTTAAACGGACGGGCGCCAATGAATTCAACACTTTCCGGTATGTAAATCGTATCGTTGATCCATATATTGATCAGCGCCTTATCCCTGATTTCTTTTACCGTATTCGGAATAATCACCGTACCTATACTGATATTCGGAAAGTTAATTGGAAAGACTTCTGAATCAATAACTTCATATCCGTCTGGAATGACAAACCTGTCATGTTCCATGTCGCGGACATTTTCAAAATCGTCATTAAATTTTAAAATTTGCTTTGCATCTTCATATGTAAAATGCTGAATACTTGTCGTTTTGCACCGAAGATGCTTCCTTTTGCAGTACAATGACGCAAATGCTGTATCCGGGCATAAAATATAGCCGTCAGGGCCAAGCCGGAATGCATGGTCGCCGATGACAGACACGGATTCAGGCACAGAAATACTTTCGCCGACAATCACATTTTTAAAGGCATTTTCCTGTATTTCAAGCACAGTCTCCGGAATGACAATTTTCTGAATTCTGACCGGAAGCTGATACTGAGGCAGATAAGAAAACAAATCCGATACAATCACATCACAGTCTGCCGGTATTTCCAAAATATCTGATGGAATACCGTTTTTGCACATACGTCTGAGGCGCTTATTGCCAAAATATCTTTCCTGTCCGTCATTTTTCCGACTTTTGACCTGCGGCGGCGCAGTTTTTTCCGTTTTCTTTAAAAGCGCCTTTTGGGCGGCACGTGCCCGATTAAATTGCCCGACATCAATTTTTGCACAGTACAAATACTGCACTTCAATCCCACCGGCCGGAACAGATTCTGCAGGTTCTTTTTCCATAAACTTCATGCAAACACGGTAAAAACGTTCATAATACGCCAGCCGTTCTTTTTCACTTAATTTCATATCCCACATTTTTTCCATCTGAAATTCTTCCGGCAGAATTTCTTCTTTTTTCTCCCCGTCAGACAATATGATTTTTCCCGTTTCCGATCCGTCCTCCTGAATCATCCGGGTACTAATACCATTAATCTTAAATATCCTCCGAAAATCTTCCGCGGCTGCCGAAGCTTTCGGCATATAGCTGATCCGTACCATATCGCTTCCTCCAATTTATCATCTAATAATCTTTTCTCCGTCCGCATTTTTTGCATACTTTTGAAAATAGGCCGAAACCGCCGCCGCAGTACTGGCATTTGCCCATAGCCCGGTCCGCCGAATTGGCAATTTTATGTATATGGCAGTATGAATACGCCGCAGAACCTCTGCTGCACGTCACATACCCATTTTTTGTCAATTTAAATGCGCCCGATCCGATACTTTTGACTGAATTTGGAATTACAATCGTATCTCTGATACTAATATCGGCAAAGGCATCTTTTTTTATTTCTATAACCGTATCCGCGACAGCCACCCGCTCAAGTACCGGTTCTCTTTTATTCGGCTGATTCTTTTGCAAATATGAGAAAACATTGGAGGCAATCACATCGCACTCTCTAGGCGTATTTAATACAATCGGCAGATTTTCGTAAGACGGATATAATGCTTTTGCACGGCGTACACCAAAATATCGGTGCTGTATCACCTTTTCCTTCTTCTTTTTTGTACTGACGGCAGCTTTCGTCCCGGTCTTTTTGTTATTTTCTTTCACTGCCATTTTCTTTGCTGATACTTTCTTATCCGCTGCATCTGATGCGTTGACCGGCCGAACCGCATAGAATGAGATATCCTTCAGTTTTGCACAATACATATGCTCTGTATCTATTAAAAACGCCGGCTTGTCAGATACTGTCTCTTCGCCGTGCGCCTTGGCACTTGCTATAAAATCTCTGCACAGTGACCTTAAAAATCTGCAGCCTGCCTCAGCCCGCTCCTCCGATACTTCCGGATTAAATATATCCAGCTTAGCCGCATCATAAGCATAAATCTCCTGAGTCATAAAGCCGTCGGTCACACTGATGACTCTGCCGCCCACATTAGACGGCGGCAGACTGCCAAGTTCCAGCCTGCTTTGAAGACCATTCAGCTTCAGTACAGTATCAATAAAATTTGCTGTTTTATAATAATTGGAATTTTTACAGTATATATGTACCATATTCTCCCCTCACCCATACCTTTCAAGCTCGCTTATGCAGCCCCTCCTCTGCGCAACATGCGCAGGCATTTTTTATGAAAGCCGGCCCCTTTGCACTTTCTGTGTTCCCGCGCCCGCAGACTTTCATAAAAAAATCCTGTATCCGGCTTATCGCTGAATACAGGATAATACGTTTGTATTTAATTATACATAAAAAATGAATATATGCAAAGACATATGATAATTTTCTATAAATTACGGACTTTAAATTCTCTCTCAGCTTCTCTGATTATATCAGATGGTCCTATGTCAAGATTTAGTACAGGTTTGAGTCGGAAGTTATTGATTCATACAAACTTCCGATATATAATAAGACAAGAAATAAAACTTCGCTTTTTATTTAGTTTTATTACAGCTTTTTCGGAAGTTTACCAACAGATCATCGGAAGTTGAAAGAATTTTTACAGAAAGGAAGGACGAGAAATGCCATTCGGCGAAAAGGTGAGGAAAGCCCGGCTGGCGCTGAATCTTTCTCAGGCGGAGCTGGCACAAATGACCGGCATCTCTGAACGTTCTCTCTATACCTATGAACAGCTGGGTACACTCCCACGCAAAAATAATATCATAAAACTGGCGGAAGCGCTGCAGATCTATTCACCCCGAAAAAATACAGAAAACATAAACTGCCGAAATAAGGCTCATAACATCAGACCACACTCACAGAGAAATGTTTTCTGTGTCCAGTTTTAATATAATTAACCAGGAGGTGCAACCGGCTATGATGACTAATGCTAATATAAAAAATGCCGACGAACTGGAATTTGCCATTTTCTGTATCGAGAATGTTGCCAGTAGATTGGAAAAAAATGCAGAAGAAGTCTACCATGCATTGGCAGAAAAAACTAATATTCTGAACAGCTATATCATACCAGAATATGATGTACTGCACACCCAAAGCAAGGACTATATCGTGGAAGACATTATCAGTTTGATGGAAGAACGGGGGATTCAGTTATGATTGTTTCCCGCTACAGTTTTAATGAATCGGTCCTTCAGGAACTTAAGGTTCTAAAATTTGACAGCTATTCCGAAGGATGGCTTGATTTTATCCTGAAATGCAGAAGCGGAAATGACGCAACAGATTACGACATGGTAATTGGCGGCGTTGCCAATGATAAAGTATTCAATACCGTTGAGCTTTACTTTGATAATCTGATTGATAAGGGAGAAGCCATTCGCCTCCTGCGCTATGAAAAGCCCAACTTACAAATATGTTTCCGAACGCAAAAAATTCTTGATGAATATCTTCATTATGAAGGGAGTGAACAGGTTTGACTGCTAATCCTATTTTACTGCAAAAAAAGTATGCTCGAATCATTGCGCTGTTTTCCAAAAAAGAAAATCTGTCTTTAGATGACGCACTAAGTTTCTTCTACCATTCGACTATTTATCACTTAATCAGCGAAGGAGTATCTGACCTGCACTGTATGAGTGATGAATATCTGACGGAAGAACTGATTTCAGAGTATAAAGAAAAAGCAATATGTCATCACTACTAATACTTTTTAACCCGCCAAAAGTGGGAATTGATCACGAAGTGCCACAACCCCGGTATTTCCAAGGATTGCGGCACTCATTTTTTGTTTTCAACTGTGAAAAATGGGATTATACATAAAAAATGAATATATGCAAAGACATATGATAATTTTCTATAAATTACGGACTTTAAATTCTCTCTCAGCTTCTCTGCGCTGGTCTTTTTTGGCGATGTCCTGTCGTTTATCATATAATTTTTTACCACGTGCAAGACCGATTTCCACTTTGACAAGGCTTCCTTTAAAATAAACTTTCAGCGGAACGATAGTAAACCCTTTTTGAGCCACACGTCCCATAAGTTTATTGATCTCGCTTTTATGAAGCAGAAGTTTTCTCGGCCTGAGCGGATCTTTATTAAAAATATTGCCTTTTTCATAAGGGCTGATATGCATCTGATAAACGTAAACTTCCCCGTTTTCAATACGGATAAAAGACTCTTTGACACTGCAGCGCCCCATGCGCAGCGACTTTACTTCTGTACCCGCCAGAGCAATGCCCGCCTCATACGTATCATCAATAAAATAATCGTGATACGCTTTTTTATTATTTGCAATCAGCTTAATACTCTCTTTTGACATCCTTTTTACTCCTCTGTCAATTCAAAATCTATCGTTCTCGCCGTGATATCCGTTCCCACAACAATAATGGCTGCCCTGTCGCCAAGGCCAAACCGCCGTCCCGTTGTCTCTCCGACAATCACATAATTTCCTTCATCATAAATATAATAATCATCTGTCATCGACTCCAGACGGACAAGCCCTTCGCATGTATTAGAAAGTTCCACATACATGCCGTAACCGGTCAGTCCGGAAATAACGCCGTCAAATTTTTCCCCGATATGGGCAGACATATATTCAACTTTCTTCAGCTTATCCACTTCCCGCTCCGCCTCATCGGCACGGCGCTCTGTCGAACTGGAAGTCATTGCGACCTCCGGCAATATTTTATCATAATGACTGAGCCGCCGCTCACTCAGGCCTCCATGAAGGCTTTCTTTGATGATTCTGTGAATCTGCAGATCCGGATATCTTCGGATCGGAGAAGTAAAATGGCAGTAATACTTCACTGCCAGCCCAAAATGGCCGGTGTTTTCAGTAGTATACCGCGCCTGCTTCATCGACCTTAAAACAAGCCGGCTGATCAGCGGTTCCTGGGGCGTGCCGGAAATCTTTCCCAGCAATTTCTGAAATTCTTTAGGATGGACTTCTTCATGCGAAGACTTTAAATAATAGCCGAACTTTCCGATCATTGAAGCCAATTTTTGAATCCGTTCTGAGTCCGGTGTCTCATGAGTTCTGTATAAAAACGGAATTTCCTGCCAAAAATAATCTTCAGCGATTGTTTCATTGGCTGCCAGCATAAAATCTTCAATAAGATTTGTCGCTGAATTATGCTCATACGGACGGATATCGACCGGTTTTCCATGTTTATCCAAAATAATTTTAGACTCCGGAAAATCAAAATCAATACCGCCTCTTTTCTTTCTCTTCTGCCGAAGCAGCAAAGAAAGTTCATACATCAGTTCGAACATGGGCACAAAATCACTGTACATGCTGCATACTGCTTCATCGTGATCTTCAATAATCTGTTTAACCGCTGTATACGTCATCCGGCGGTCAACACAGATTAATGTTTCCGCAATTTCATGTCCGATAATATTCCCTTTTTCATCAATTTCCATCAGGCAGCTCAATGCCAGACGATCAACGCCTGCATTCAGTGAACAAATACCGTTGGAAAGCTGACGGGGAAGCATCGGTATGACTCGGTCCGTCAAATAAACGCTTGTCCCTCTTTTTACAGCCTCCTTATCCAGCGGGCTGCCCTCTTTCACATAATGGCTGACGTCGGCAATATGCACGCCGAGATAATATTTGCCGTCCCTTTTTTCAATGGTTACTGCATCGTCTAAATCTTTGGCATCCTCTCCGTCAATCGTCACCGTCTGAAGATTACGAAGATCCCGTCTGCCTGCCTTCTCTCTCTCCAAAACTTCCGAAGGAATATGAGCCACCTGCTCCATGACCTCTTTTGGAAATTCTTCCGGAAGATTATAGGCACGGATAATTGACAATACATCGGTTCCGGGATCGCCGGCACGACCAAGGATTTCTATGATACGACCCTCAGGATTTTTAAAACGGCTTCCGTAATCCGTCATTTGAACAACAACTTTATGTCCCGTCACTGCATTCATCGACTGCCCCTGCGGCACAAAAATGTCTTTCGTAAATTTTTTGTTGTCCGGAACAACAAAACCGAATTTTCTGCTCTGCTGATATGTTCCGACGACATGATCATGGGTACGTTCCAATACTGCCGTAATGACGCCTTCCGCGCGGCGGCCTCCGGCCGCGTCAGCTGTAAGCTTTACCGATACCTTATCCTCATGAAAAGCATTTTTTGTATATTCTTCAGGAATAAAAATATCATCCGCCATACCTTCCACACGGACAAAACCGAAACCTTTCTGAGTTGCCATAAATGTTCCGTTCAGCTGATCCGGAGGCATCTTTATATATCGTCCTTTATTTTCGATTGTAATAAGCCCTTCAGAAATCATCTGATCCAGCATAAGTTTAAGGTCCGAACGTTCCGATTTCGGAACACCAAGCACCATACAAAGTTCTTTTAACTTCATCGGCTTATATTGTTCATCATCAAAAAGCTTTAAAAGCATTTCTTTTCTTATTTGGTATAAAACACTATCCATAAACTGTTCACCTCCTCAGTCACAGGTATACGGCTTGCCGGGCGTATCGCGCAAACCCTCATGCCGCGCCAAGCGCGGCAGCACCATAAATAAAAGCCGCTGATTGCTCCGCGCCCCTGGCGCTCCCGCAATCCTACCCGTATTCGCACTTTTCAGTCTGCCTTTGGCAGTCTTCGTGCTCATACGGGTTAGCGTCTCTAAAGCATAGACAACCCGGTCTGCAAGCAGACCGCTTGTCTATGCTTTGAGACGGGCTTTCAGAGTAAATAAAATAACACCCTTAAATCTTTAAGAGTGTTATCTGTAATCAGTGTTTAGCGGCCCCAGCCCATGTTCAGCAGTAATGCTAATACAAAAAACAATACGCCTAATACTTTTGTTGCGGTCACAAGTTTGCCTTCCATCGAACGGCCTTTATTTCTGCCCCAGTAAGTATCTGCCATACCACTGATCGCACCTGATAAACCGGCTGATTTGCTCTCCTGCATCAGAACGACAATGGCAAGCGCAAGTGCATCCAGCGCAAATATCACGGTCACTACGATTCTTAAAATCTCCACGGCTTCACACCTCCTAAAATCAACACTGTTTAGTTTATCATAGTTCATTCCATAAGGCAAGGTTATATTTATATCTTTTTTTGTAAAAACTTGTCGTATGACCCTTTACGATTATTTTCAGCTGTGTTAGAATTAAACCTTGAATGTCAGACAAATCAATTTTCCGGTAGAAAGTGGTGTATGTTATGAAAATAGGGTTCGATCACGAAAAATATATTGCCGAACAGTCGCAGTATATTTTGGAGCGTGTCAACAATTACGACAAACTGTATCTTGAATTCGGCGGCAAATTAATCTCCGATCTTCATGCCAAACGTGTACTGCCCGGTTTTGACGAAAATGCCAAAATCAAGCTTCTGCAGACATTGAAAGACAAAGCGGAAATTATTATTTGCGTTTATGCCGGAGACATCGAGCGCAACAAAATCCGCGGTGATTTCGGAATCACCTATGATATGGACGTTCTTCGCCTTATTGACGACCTGAAAGGCTATGGTCTTGAAGTCAACAGCGTTGTTATTACACGGTATGATCATCAGCCGGCAACAACAGTATTTATAAAAAAACTGGAACGTCAAAACATTAAAGTCTATACACATAAAGCTATCAAAGGCTATCCGACAGATGTAGATGCCATTGTCAGCGACGAAGGCTATGGCATTAATCCTTTTATTGAAACCTCCAAACCGATTGTCGTTGTGACTGCTCCCGGACCGGGCAGCGGCAAACTGGCGACATGTTTAAATCAGCTCTATCACGAACACCGTCTGGGCAAATCGGCCGGTTACTCTAAATTTGAAACTTTCCCTGTATGGAACCTTCCGCTCAAACATCCTGTCAACATTGCCTACGAGGCAGCAACCGTCGATCTGAAAGATGCAAATATGATGGATTACTTTCATTACGATGCTTATAAAGTTCCTGCTGTCAACTATAATCGGGATCTTGAAATGTTCCCGGTTATCCGCAGAATCATCGAGCGTATCACCGGTACCGAATCTGTTTACAAATCGCCGACAGATATGGGCGTCAATCGTATCGGCTTCGGGATTATTGATGACGAAGTCGTCCGCGAAGCTGCCCTTCAGGAAATTATCCGCCGTGATTTTAAAACCGAATGTGAATTCAAAAAAGGACAGGTCGATTACGATGCTGTTCAGCGTATGAAACTGATCATGGAAGATGTCGGTCTGCATCAGGAAGACCGTATTCCTGTCGTACCGGCCAGAGAATTTGCCGCAGCTAAAACAGAACAGAATCCGGATCATACAAAAGAGGTCTATGCCGCTACAGCGCTTGCTTTAAATGACGGAACAATTATTACCGGACGAACATCTAGAATTATGGTGTCCGGCGCCGCCGCTCTGATTAATGCCATCAAGCATCTGGCAGGCATTGCCGATGAAATTCCTTTAATCGCGCCAAGCGTTTTAAATACTATTTTCAATTTAAAACGCAATAATCTGCACAGCAAACATTGTGTTCTGGACGTAGAAGAAGTTTTGATCGCATTAAGTATCAGCGCCGTTACCAATCCGATGGCTCAGTACGCCATTGATAAACTTCAGGAGTTAAACGGCGTCCAGGGTCATACGACTGTCATGCTGCCTCACGGCGACGAGCAGACTTTCAGAAAACTTGGCATTGATATGACATGCGATCCTCAGTATCCGTCAGAAAACCTGTCCTATACATAATGAATTATCCGCATATTTTCTTTAGCTTCGGAGAAAATAAAATCACAGACAGATCTTATTTTTTAGGAGGCTTACATCATGAAAACAATGTGGAAACAAAAAATGATTCTTGCCGCTGCCGTGCTGGCGCTTACAGCAGTGCTTTACGGCTGTTCCGGCGCAGCAACGTCTTCTCAGACACGCAGCGATCTGACTGCAGAACACGTCCGCGGGCTTTACGCAGACATGAGCCGCAGCGATGTGGAAGATCTTCTCGGAAAAAGCGACAGCGCGCTTGCAGACAAAGAAAGTTTTGAAATGTACAGTCTCGCCGACGGAACAACCGCCGTTTTAAGATATGCCGGCGATAAGCTTCAGGCGGCGTATATCCGCGGCAAAGACAATCTTGAGGAAGCGCTGTTTAACAATTACAGCAAAGACGGCGCCAATGAAATCAACGACGGCACTCAGGAAACCGGTAATAATACCAGCCAGCGCGAAACCGAATCTTCTTCCGAAAACGATACAGAAAGTTAAATATCAGACAAAAGAACATCTCAGCCGCATACACAGCGGACAGAGATGTTCTTTTTTTACTGCTGAGGTTCATTGTCCTTGGGCGTCTTTCCGAAAATCTTTTTGTAAGCACGGTAAAAATTAGAAATATTATTATAACCGCACATCTGGGATACTTCCAACACATTATACCTGCCTGTCAAAATCAATTCCCGGGCTTTATAGATACGAATTTTTATCAGATAGTGGCTGAATGTCTCTCCCATGACTTTCTTAAAAAAGGCTGAAAAATAATTGGCGTTCATATATGCTTTTTGGGCAGCGTCTTCTAAAGTAATTTTCTGGTCATAACATTCGCTGACATAGGCAATAACTTCCTGAAGCCGCTGCATCTGCTCATTTTTAATCTGACACTGTCTGCTGTCTTTCGGACTGTTTTTATAATGCCGTGTCAGCATGGTCAGTATTCTTAAAACAAAAGATTTCATCATCAGCTCACGCCCATCGTGATCATGCACCCATTCATTATATATATCTTCCATCACTCCGTAAATTTTTTTTGCATAAATTTCTTCATGCGGTATTCGATTCACAAAATGACTTCCATTTTCTTCAAAAAATCGTAAATATTCATAGTCAAAAAGACTGACCTTATCAAAAATCAATTCACTGGAAAAAACCATGACAAAGATACGCATATCTTCTGTCAACTCCCAGCCGTGTACTTCATCAATATTAAATAGCACAACATCGCCGGGCTCTAGCTTGAATCGCCTGCCGTTAACACTGATAAAGCCGTGTCCATTTAAAATACAAGTAATTTCATAATAGTGATGCTTGTGATAATACACAAATTCAAGCGAATCCTTTCTAAGCCACATTTTATTCATCCGGAGAGGAAAATTTAAATCCAGCGGTTGTGTTTCGTCATATATTTCCATAGCTCCTCCTTTTGCCGTCAATACGGCGTCATGATGTCACAAAATCTCAAAATAGTACATTAAATTCATGAAGATAGTATACGATTTTTTGTGCAAAACTCCTTAACATGAAAGCTGTAAGGAGGTGAAATTTATGCTTGATATCATACACGGCCATCTACTTTGTGAAGGCCGGTGCTTCCATGATTATTATATCCGTATTGATCAAAACGTAATCACAGCCGTCGGACCTATGGCTTTTTGGAAGCCACTGCCAAACGTTCAAGTCATCGATGCCGGCAAAAACTATATCAGCCCGGGCTTTATTGATATCCATAATCACGGTGCCTTAATGTGCGACGCTATGGACGCTTCTTTTAAAGCCTATGACAAAATATCCGAATATCATCTGAAAAACGGCGTCACAAGTTTTCTTCTGACAACTATGACAACGCCGCTGGAAATCATCGGTCATGTCATTGATGTTTTACAAGAATACATACCAAAACTTCCGGTCAATATTCTCGGATGTCACTTAGAAGGCCCGTTCTTATCCGCGCACAATGCCGGTGCACATCCAATTCAGCATTTAAGATGCCCCGATCGGCAAAGTATAAAGTTTCTGGAGAAATACAAAAATTATATTAAGCTCATCACTGCTGCACCAGAACTTCCTCATATGGATGATC
This sequence comes from Candidatus Scybalocola faecipullorum, assembly GCA_018716485.1. GTDB lineage: Bacteria > Bacillota > Clostridia > Lachnospirales > Lachnospiraceae > Scybalocola_A > Scybalocola_A faecipullorum. The sequence goes on along the minus strand of DVJY01000042.1, from coordinate 30,984 downwards.
TGCTGGCCTTTTGCAGAGCCAACCACATCGCTATTTCCGGCGGCCATGACCATGCCATCGACGATGAGATTCACGCGGCCATCGACGGCGGCTTAAAATCCGTCACACATATTTACTGCTGTTCTTCAGGCGTGTCCCGTCGGCCCGGTTCTTACAAAAAACATCTCGGCCTGACTCAGATCGGTCTGCTCCATCCGGAGCTTTTCTGCGAGGTCATTGCCGACGATTACCATGTTCCGCCGGAACTGTTTGATTTTATTTACCGCTGTAAAGGCTATCAAAAAATATGTCTCATATCCGATGGCCTTAGCGCCAGCGGAATGCCGCCGGGAAAATACTATCTCGGGCAGCAGGGCAGCGGCGTTCCTGTCATTGTTGATGAACATGTGGCGCTGCTCTCAGACAGAAGCGCTTTTGCGGGCAGCATTACATCCATCGGCACGATGGTCGGCCGTCTCATCAGCAGGCATACCGTTTTGCCTCAGGAAGCTGTATATATGGCTTCTGCAGCGCCGGCAAAACTGCTTGGCTTGGAGCACAAAGGAAATATCGCACCGGGATTTGATGCGGAACTTAACATCTTGGACAGCCGTGGCACATTAAAAACAACAATTATCAGCGAAAACTTTATTTATCATCACAAGGAGGATGCAAAAAATGAAATATGAACAAATCACCCAAGAACAACTTGGCAAAGGCAGCCCTATCCAGCTTGAAATTGTAGATACCGAAGAAGATCTCTACTATCATATGGCAATGGATATGTTTGACCGGATTACCGCCAACAATATTAACGGAAAACGTTCTGTTTTTATTGTCCCTGTCGGTCCGATCGGACAATACAGAAAGCTCGCCAAAATGTGCAACCAAAAAAATGTACCGCTCCAAAATGTTTGGCTGATCAACATGGATGAATATCTAGATGAGCATGACCGTCCGATTCCAAAAACTCATCCTCTAAGTTTCCGCGGTTTTATGGAACGGGAATTTTACAATCAGGTTCGCCCGGATTTAAACGTTCCTGTATCACAGCGAATTTTTCCTGAACCCGGCCGTGAAGCTGAAATCGGAAAATTGATTGCCAATCTCGGCGGTGTTGAAGTTGCATATGGCGGCATTGGTATCAATGGGCATATCGCTTTTAATGAGCCTCCTGAAGACGATACAGACGACCGCACCTTTAAACGGCTTCCTACCCGCGTGCTCAGTCTGACAAGAGAAACACGGACGATCAATTCTGTTACCGCAGCCAACGGATATATTGACTACATTCCAACCCGCTGCATTACAGTCGGTATGAAAGAAATATTGTCGGCACGCCATATACGGTTCTATATGAATCGCTCATGGCAAAAAGGCATTGTCCGTAAAATACTTCACGGACCGGTCACATGTAAAGTTCCTGCTTCATTTTTCCAGGAACACAGAGATGCCAAACTGATTATCACGAAAGAAGTATCGATGCCTCCTGTAGGACGGCTCAGATAGATTGGAGTTATTATGGAAAAAATAAAAACCGCAATCATCGGCATGGGCATGATGGGATTTTCCCAGCTGCGTCACTGCTTTCTTCCTTCTAAAGATTACGAAGTTACTGCTGTATGCGAGACCTATGCGCCAAATATACAAAGAGTAGAACACTTTATTCAAGAGCATCATTTAAACATTCAGGTATATACGGACTATCGCCAGCTTCTTAAAGAAGCGGATTTTTCACTTGCGGCGATTGTTACTCCGGACTTTACCCATGAACAAATTGCTGTAGACTGTTTAAATGCCGGCAAGCATCTGCGCCTTGAAAAACCAATGGCTATTTCAAACGAAGGATGTCTGAACATTTATAAAGCGTGGGAAAAACACCAACAAATCGTACAAATTGGCTATGAACTTCGTTATTCTCCGGTTATTTCACAAATGCGCCGTTTGCTTCCAATGATCGGAACTCCAAAGCTGTTATGGTGTCATGAATTCCGTCATCCATTCTTAAAGAAAGACGGCGACGTTCCTGATTGGATTACCAAAAAAGCATGCAGCGGCGGTACATTGCTCGAAAAAAACTGCCATCATTTTGATTTATTCAACATGTTCAGCGGCGCAAAACCAATTAGCGTTTATGCTTCCGGCGATAACCAGGTCATTTACAAAGACACTGATGTCCTTGACAATGCCTTTGTTACTGTTGATTACAGCAATGGATGCCGGGCGATGTTATCACTGTGCATGTTCGCTCCTGAGTTAAAACACCAAAAGCATATGCACGCCTTTGAATTCGGCATTATTGGCGACAAAGGACGCATGGAAATCCGCGACGACACATTGTATTTATGGACTCGCTCGGCAGATAATGAAATCAGCTACTCATATCTGCGTGAAAACTATGAGGCCCATTCAGAAGATATCATTCCATCTCTGAATGAACTGGCCGACTGCATTCGCAGCCACCGTCAGCCACTGGCCGATATCCACACAGGACTTATAAGCAGCCGGCTCGCTCTGGCAGCCGAAGCGTCTGCGGAAACCGGAGAAGTGATGAAATTATAAGGGTTCGTATAAAAACCAATCAAATATAACTCCCTGTGTCTGTATTAAAGGATCACCGCTACAGAATAGGCCTGCTTTTCCTCCTATAAATCCGGTCTTTTCGGGTTTTCCCAAATACCAACCGTCAATGTGATCTAATAACACATTCCAGTGGCTGCCATCTTGAGAAAATTCCGCTTTCCACATGCCAAAATGCGCGGACAACTTAAGATATACCGTCTCATACATATATTTTATTTCGCAAAGCGTCTGCACATCATACCGGTATACGTTATCGTGTACAAACGCTTTGCTGCTTTTTTCATATGTCTCCACTTTAACCGTCTGTATCCATATATTATTATTTTTTCTGCATATCTGTATTTTAATCTGATTAAAATTATTCTGTAAAAATACAAGTCCTGCGCATTGATTAGTTTCTGGCTTAAAGTAAAGCTTTGTACAGACAGAAAAAGAAAAATCCTTTTGCGGATATCCCCAGAAATTAAATAGACGTTCTGTGTTTTCAGCATTATCATCACCGTAAATGAAGACTTTTTGCCTGAATTTACACCCTTTTCTATCTTCCGGATAAGTTTCAGCACCTTTTGGTCTGAGTATCAGACAGCTATTTTCTATCACATATGAATTTTCATTAACACCAAGACTTTCCCATTCGTCAGACAGTTTATTTTCATTAAAATTATCGAAAAACGGTTCATTTTCAGGTATAATCTCCAAATCATCCTTCTTTTGTCCGTACGATTCATGAACAACAGATTCCACAATACCTTTTCCCGGATTTATAACTGGCCATCCATTTTCCCATGCAACAGGAACAATAAATGTCTCTCTGCCTATACTCTGATATTTATATGGATTATTTCTTCTTCCAAGTATGACCATATACCATTTTCCGTTTTTTGTATCCACCAAATCCCCATGTCCTACACCGGTTATTTCAGCCATCTCACCAAGATGCCTGTGCGTTAAAATAGGATTTCCATGATATCCTTCAAACCTACTGTGGATGTCTGTGCTCCTGCTAATGGTTACACAATGATAAAATTCCGTGCCGCCTTCGGCAATCATCAGATAGTACCAACCGTCTTTTTTATAAATATGGGGTGCTTCCGGCGAATGTGCGTTTACAAGTGCCCCTCCCCATAATATCCATGGTTTATCAATAACCCTGTCCTTTTCAAGAGAAAACTCCGCAGCAATAATGACCTGATTCGGATATTGGCAGTCTTCATATGGAGATGCTGCAATTAAATATATCTTTCCGTCATCATCAAAGAAAAAATCAGGATCAATCCCAAATTGATTACTGTCAATCCAATGAGGCTGTGACCAAGGACCTTTAGGATTTTCAGCTGTTACATAAAAAATACCTCCGCTTGTCATATTCCTCGCAATTATGTAAAACAAACCTTGATAATATCTTATAGAAGGTGCCCATATACCATGAGACATCCGTTCTCCATCAAGTTTCATATATGCCGGATCCGAAATTGCATGGGAAATACATTTCCACTGAGCCAAATCTTTACTATGAAAAATCGGCAAGGCCGGAAATGCCGAAAACGATGAAGTAACTATATAAAAATCATTGTCTTTTCGACAAATTGAGGGATCCGGATGGATCCCTCGCAATATAGGATTATAAATTTTCATATTAATACATTTACCCCTTTACGGCACCTGCTGTAAGACCTGATATAATCTGTTCTTGGAACAACATATAGATAACAATACTTGGAACAATCGCTATCATAATCGCCGCATACATCGAAACATAATCTGTTGTAAACTGATTAGTAAAGTATCGTATACCGATCTGTATCGTCTTCGATGCCGGTGATGATGTCAGCAAATTTGCATATACAAATTCATTCCAACATGTCAAAAACTGAAACGTCGCCGCTGTAACCAATCCTGTTTTAGTCAAAGGCAATACAATTTTAAAAAATCTTCCGAAGAAGCCGCAGCCATCAACATAAGCTGCTTCTTCAATTTCAACAGGAAATGAATCCATAAAGCCTCGAATGATAAATGTTGAAATCGGAATTCCTATGGCAGCATATAAGATTCTCAATGCATTCAGTGAATCCAACAGCCCTATTTTACTAAAAATCGTATAATAAGGAACCATCAGTGCGTTTAAAGGAACCATAATACCTGCTGAAAATAAAGCAAATATAATTTCACGTCCTTTAAATTTGAATCTTGAAATAGCATATGATGCCATGGCCGCCACAAGAATATTCAAAACGGTCGCCACAACAGCTACTGTTATTGAGTTGAAAATCATCTGACCAAGATTGGCCTGTACCATCGCATTTACATAATTACTGAACTGTGGCACTGCAGGCAGCGAAAACGGGCTGGCAAAATATTCTGCATTCGTTTTCAAAGATGTAATAAACAGCCATATCAGCGGAAACAATGTATATGCCGCAAAAAATATCATGATAACCCACTTAACCACAGTCAGTACCTTACCCAGTGTCTTTTTACTTTTAATCGTATATTTTTGTGTCATTGTCTCACGCCCCCTAATCTTTTTTTAATGTAAACAACTTTCTTATTGTCACAATGACAACTGCTCCGACTAAAACGAGCATGACACTGGCTGCATTTGCACCGCCATAATTATTATCTTTCATCTGATTGTACAGATATAATACAACTACAGATGTTCTATTTGCCGGACCACCGTTTGTCAAAAGAAATACCTGTTCAAACGTTCTCAAGCCAAATACCGCTGCAAGCGTTGTACATGTCATAATCGAATACTTAATTAACGGTATCGTAATATGAAAATCCATCTGCAGACGACTTGCTCCATCTATTTTTGCCGCTTCATAGTATTCCTGATCGATACCGGTAATGCCAGCCATCATAATAACCATATAATACCCGATGTAGAACAAACCATAAATAAGTACACACGGAAATGCTGTTGACGGTGTTCCAAGCCAGTTCTTAGCAAGACTATCAAGGCCTACAAGTCTCAACAGGCCATTGAGCAAACCAAATTCGCTGTTAAAAACTGCTGACCACATCGATGCAATGGCAATCCCTGATATAACCTGAGGAAAAAAATATACTGTTCTGAAAAACTTCCAAAATTTCGGTTTTTTCGCCAAAATCAATGCCATCATCAAAGCCATTGGAACCTGAAGGCATACATGCGCTACAGCCCAAATGATATTATTTCTAATACTTGTCCAAAAAACCCTATCCGAAAAAATATCTTTATAATTTTCAACTCCGGCAAAAGTTGCATTAGATATGCCATTCCAGTCAAACAGACTCATAACACCCACATAAAACACAGGAAAAAGGAAAAATGCAATAAATAATATTAATGCGGGCAGCAAAAATAAAATGATACCTATTTTCGCTTCTTTATTAACCTTCATAGCCTTCCTCCTAATTTTTATTCGTTAGCTTCTTTAAGCATATCAACGAAGCCCTGAGAATCTACGTCTCCAAGTACAAGTGATTCCAGCGCCGCCGGAAAGGCATTGGCTACTGTAGTCGGTACAGATCCCTGAAAATGTCCAATTGTAAATGTTGCTTCCGAACTCTGTTTAGCCAACTCTGCCTGAACCGGATCAGTCAGTTGTGTCGAATCAATATCTATAAGGAAAAGTGCCCCTGATGAGTTTGCTAATTCAGTTACTCTTTCCTTATCGCATATGTATTTGAAAAATTCTTTAATACCTTCTTCTTTTGCAGGATCAGTCTGAGCACCTGCACAGAAATATGCCTGAACCTGATTAATATATGCTCCGCCATTCTCTCCGTTATAACTTAATCCTGGAGCCAGCACAAGGTTATCATACAATCCTTCAACGCCTTCCGTTTTGATTCTTCCGAGAATCCATGAACCATTTGTATAAATACCGGTTCTTTCGTTAAAGAAATGTCCGTTAACAACTGTGGCGTCACCGCCAACTGCATCCGGCGCTGTATAATCATACATACGCTTAATCAAATCTGCTGCTTCTACAAAAGCCGGATCATCAAACCCCTTTTCGTAAATATCCGGTCCGCCGCAGGCAGCTAACGCATATGAATACCAAAGCATAGAAGTAAATGCATTATCCGCTGTCATTTGAGCTGTCGGGTATACATCAATAGCTTTCAGTTTTTCGCAGACATCGAAAAATTCTTCAAAGCTCTGCGGTAATTCCTCGACACCCGCCTCTGTCAAAAGTTTCTGATTATACATAATTGGCACAACAGCATTTTCGTATGGAAAACCATAATTTTTTCCGTCTACTTTTGCCGCATCAACCGAACCGCTGACAAACTGACTCTTCATATCATCGTTTTCCAAAAATTCTGTAAGATCCATTAATTTACCGGACTGTGAGAACAACTCCAAATCTGCATATGATCCTACAGTAAAAATATCCGGAGCATCACCCGTTGAAATTTGGGTCCTCAGCTTATCTCTGTACATATCATAATCTGTCTGTTCCTCAACAACAATTTTATACTTGCCATCAAATTCAGTATTAAAACCCTCAATCATCTGGTTGAATACTTCAGCTTTACTATCTGCCCCGACCCAAATATTTTGGAAATTAATTTCGACTGCATTTCCAGAAGATGTTGAAGCATTCGATTCACCTGAACTTCCTGTAGTAGCATTATTCTCCGCGTTTCCTCCGCATCCTGCAACCAACCCAATACATGCAGCCAGAGAAAGCGACAGTAAAACCATTCGTTTTTTCATCATTAATATTTCCTCCTCACTAATTACATGACAGAACCATCATTCATTCTGTCGTCACAATATGCTTAGCAAAACGTTAATTAATGGTTTTAATTATGCATTATAACCTTTTTGTTTTGTTAAGGCTCTTAAATTAGTTCTTGTTTTACACCGTTGGTGCTTTCCTAACATGCATGTCTTTATGCTAGTCATTATACGTTAAAGAATTAAAAAAGTAAACTGCATTTTGGTTCTTTTTACTTTTTTCGTGATTATTTTTCGGGCATTTTTGTGTATTTTGTTTGTTTTTTGGCCAATAATCAATCATTTATTGATCTTTATGTCTTCTTTTTAAAAACCAAAAAACTTTATAATTTTTGTTATTTTTTTACAATCTTTTTTATTTAATTAAAAGATATAACTATTTATTTTCTTCATTCGTAGTCTTCTGGATTTTTGCTGTCCGGTTCCATACACTCTGTTCGATTAACCTTTATCCCCTCCGGATGCGGAAGCTGATTTTCCAAAAGGAAATCATTTGTCTGTACCATATGCGATTTCAATTTTTGTCTCATGTACTCAGCTATTTCTCTATAACCCAAATCATCTATCACATTATTTCCTTCTGCACTATCAAGAATCAAATCAAACAACATCTCACGCTCCGGCTTATGTTCCAGCAGTCCCCCGGATAATATATAACTTTTACTATCTCCGCCATCGATATTTGAAGGCACATAGCCTTCCCATTCACCATATCTTTTTATATACTTATACCTTTTCGTCCTCACACAGCGCTGCGGTTCTGCAGCCGCATGATAATTGATTTCCGAATAAATCGCTTCATTTACTTCTTCCACTTCATTATTTAACAGTGGCATCAATGATGTACCCGTAAGCCACCGTGGTTTCGGAATATTCAGCAATTCACACAATGTCGGATATATATCAACATGTGACACAAGACTATCACACACTCTGCCTTTACTAGGATTAGTTTTATATTTAATAATCAAGGATACACCAATACCTGTATCGTACAAATTACACTTCATAAAAGGGAAAGCAATCCCATGGTCCGTGGTATAGATGATTACTGTATCATCTGCCAGTCCTTCTTGTTCAAGAGCATCTAATACTCTGCCAATACACATATCAGCCCGCTTCACCGAAGTTACAAATCTTGCGAAATCTGTTCTGATTTTTGAATGATCCGGCAAACAATGAGGCACTTTAAGATAATCCGGAAGCACATCCGTATCCAACTCCTGATACGGTCTGTGTGTATGTATCAGACCATAAGAAAGGAAAAATGGTTTCTCGTGTTTTTCTCTGATATATCGAATTGCAGCATCTCCGTTAGATAAATCCCATGATGTTAAATCTTCTCTCTCATCTCTTGGATTCACATAGACCTTATCATATCCAATACCATATGCCGTTTTACATTCATGCTGAAGCCCGCACAAAACCGTCTCGTATCCAAATTGTTTCAAATAATTCGCCAAATGTTTGGAATAATCATTAAGTTCAAACCCTCTGTGCGCCAAGCCGTACATACCGTTCATATGGGGCGGTTCTCCTGTAAGTAAAGCTGCACGGCTTGGAGAGCACGTCGGACCGCAGCAATGCGCATTTCTAAACAACGTCCCATCTTTTGCCAATTTCATCAAATTCGGCGTAGGCATTGCCGGGTCATACGGCTGAATAAAGCGCCCCGTATCATGGGTATGCAAATACAACACATTCATCATTTTAACCTCCCTTATCAGATACCGCATTTAATTAAATCTCTTTCATAAAAGACTTGCTGTATCCATGCATTTGTTATTTTTGAATACATTATAGAAACCATATTTATAATTGTCAAATCAATTAATTAACTCATTTAATTAATTGATTTGTCTTTCAGCTAGACATTCACAGCAAATTATTAACCTGCCAAAATACGGAATTTTTTTAATCAAAAAAGCAGAGACAGCTATCACTCATATGAGCATTACCATCTCTGCTTTATATGTTTTTCTTCTAACTGCTTATTTCAGCCGCAAGACGCCACGTTCCTACGCATCAATATCCTCTATCTCCGCTTCTTCCCAGCCAAAAGCGCATTTTACAGCTTTTTTCCAGCCTTTCAACTTCTTAGCACGGACTTCTTCGTTCATCCACGGTTCAAACGTATCTGCCAGCTGCCAATTCGCCTTAATCTCATCCTGATCTTTCCAGTATCCCACAGCAAGACCTGCCAGATAAGCAGCGCCCAGTGCTGTCGTCTCAATGCATTTAGGGCGAAGCACTTTGGCATTTAATATATCCGCCTGAAACTTCAAAAGGAAATTGTTGGCCGAAGCACCGCCATCCACGCGCAGCGCCTCCATCTTCACGCCTGCATCGCTTTCCATAGCCTTTAATATATCATATACCTGATAAGCCAGCGATTCTACGGTTGCTCTGACAAGATGCTTATAATTAAAACCGCGCGTCAGTCCGACAATGGCCCCTCTGGCATACTGATCCCAGTACGGCGCACCCAGACCTGTAAAGGCAGGCACAACATAACCTCCGGCCGCATCTTCCACAGATTCTGAAATAGCTTCTGTATCGGACGCCCTCTCTATAATCTTAAGTTCGTCACGGAGCCACTGAATTGCCGCGCCCGCAATAAAAATACTGCCTTCCAGCGCATACTGGACGTTATTGCCCACACTGGCTGCTATTGTCGTAAGCAGGCCATTTTTAGACGCCACCGCTTCGCTGCCTGTATTCATCAGCAGGAAGCAGCCTGTACCGTATGTATTTTTCGCCTCGCCCGGTTCAAAGCAGCACTGTCCAAAAAGGGCAGCCTGCTGATCGCCTGCAGCGCCGGAAATCGGCACCGGCGTTTCTGTAACATCGGACGATGTATAACCGTAAATAGAACTGGAAGGCACAACTTTCGGCAGCATTTCAATCGGAATATCCATAAGGCTTATAAGCTTTCTGTCCCACTCAAGCTTATGAATATCAAAGAGCATCGTTCTGGAAGCATTTGTATAATCTGTAACATGCACTTTGCCGCCAGTCAGCTTCCAGATCAGCCATGTATCGATGGTTCCGAACAAAAGCTCACCGCGCACTGCCTGCTGCCTTGCGCCGTCAACATGATCCAAAATCCATTTAATTTTTGTTCCCGAAAAATACGCATCCGGAATCAACCCTGTTTTTTCTTTGATATAGTCTTCCATACCGTGCTCTTTCAATGATTCGATCACCGGCGCAGTACGGCGGCACTGCCAGACGATTGCATTATAAATAGGTTCTCCGGTATATTTGTTCCACACAACAGTTGTTTCTCTCTGGTTTGTAATACCGATAGCCGCAATATCCTTTGATGTCACACCAAGCTTATTCATGGCGCCGATCATTACATCATGCTGTGTCTCCCAAATAACCTCCGGATCATGCTCAACCCAGCCCGGCTGAGGATAAATCTGCGGAAACTCCCTCTGACTGACACTGCAGATTCGTCCGGATTTATCAAATAAAATACATCTTGAACTTGTTGTCCCCTGATCTAAGGCCATTACATATTTTTTGTCCATTTCAGTCTTCTCCTTTTTCGGCCTTTATTCGCCGTATTTTTTTCTGATGGCCTCAAAAAGCGGAGCATATGCGCTGTTTTTCCGGTAGAAAGCAGGAATACGTCCGATCGGCGCTTCTACAGTCACATCGCCGCCGGCAAAAGATTTTCCGGTCCACAGATGAACCCATTCATCCTCAGGCAAATAGACTTTCCACTCTGTCTGCCCTTCCAGATATACAGGCGCAATCAGCATATCCTTACCGAAAAGGTATTCTGTCTGAATATCGTATGCCCTTGCATCATCTTCATAATGCATAAACAGAGGACGCTGCACCGGCATTCCGGTTTGTGAGTTTTCTTCCACAAGCGCTTTAATATACGGTTTAAGCATGACATGAACATCTGTCTGGGCGGCAAATAATTCCATCGTATCCCCATCATCATAGTATTGGAAGTTTTCTTCCGGACGATTACATTCATGGGTACGCATCAGCGGCGTAAAAATGGCCATATCCGCCCATCTTTGGAAAAGTTCCTTTGTTCGTGTATTTCCAAACAATGATGTATATCCGCCGATGTCGCTGTGATGCAGACCGCAGCCGCACATGCCCACACTGAGCGCTCCGACAATCACCGAAGCCAATCCGTCATGGATTGAAAAATCCACGCTCTGATCTCCGGCCCACATCATAGTACAATATTTCTGATTGCCTGTACCGCCGGCCCGCATAAAATAGAAGACCTCTTTTCCAAGGGTATCTGTCTCTTTTAAAGCGTCATAGTTGCATTTTGCCCAGCGTGCCGGCCAGTGATTATGCTCGATCATCGGTGAAACACCGTTGTAAAGTTTAAGGTCAGTCGGCAGATACTCTCCAAAATCCGCCATCCATCCGGACAATCCGAATTCAATCATATTTTTCTTGATCACTCTGTCCTTAAACCATTCGTATGCTTCAGGATTGGTCAGATCTACAACGCCGCAGTAAAACTCTCCAAAATCCACAAGATAGTCGCTTCCATCTTCCTTTACTGCAAAATAGCCTTTTTCCTTTGCTTCAGCATACAACTCGCCGTCATTGACAAGATACGGATTAATGTATCCCAGGAAACGGATACCTTTCTCCCTGTATTGTGCTATCTTTTCAGGCAGGCCCGGGTATAATTCTTTATTCCACTGCCAATCCCACTGAAGCCGTTTGCCAAAGGATGTCACACGCTTGCCTTCCCAGTCCTGACACCATATGCCATTGACTTTAATACCGTTTCTTATCGAACGGTCAGCAAGTGCAAACGCACGCTTTGTTCCTCCCTGAACGCCGATAATTGCACCGTCATAAACCCATTCCGGAAGCACCGGCTGGCGTCCGAGGTAATCTGTCAGCTTTTGGACCAGCGCTGCAAAAGTATCCGCATGCTCAATACGGATGCTCTCAGGGACATCCCAAAACTGCAGTTCATGGAAATCATCATGACGGAAATCAAAATCCGCATATGCTGTACAGTCTGTATGGAAATAATAATGCTTTGATGACACAAATGTCGGCTCCGGATAATTCGTATGATAATAATCGCCTCCGGCTTTGTTCTCCACATCAGAGCGCCATGTCACATAAGTCGTTTTGTCACGGCCGACGCCCGGTTCGGAAGTCCAAAGAGGGAAATGCCGGCCTTTAAGATTGAAATACGACATCTGTTCTCCGCAGCCATAGCATTTTTCAGCTTTATCCGACGGAATTCTGAGCCAAAAGCGGTTAATATTTGGATCAGTCTTTTCAAAATATATCGTCAAAAGTTCCTGATCAATACATATTTTGGCTTTCAGTCCGCCGAAATCAATCTGTGCGCCGTCAGATGTCCCGGTTATGCTCACCACATTCAGCGGATAGCGCTGTACCACATAATCTTCAATCTTAAAATTCCCCCTGTACATGTCAATCGAAGCTTCACCGTATCCCACATACAGCGCGGGCTTCTGCTCTGTATGTTCCAGATATACTTGATTGTCACCGCAAATTGTAAATCCGCCTTCCATTGTTTTCAGTTTCATGCCCATCTCTCCTTTATTTTTTGATACTTCTATTATAATTAAAATTTTTAATTATATCTACAGTATTTTGCAAAAAATATGGAGAAATTTTAAAAAAACAGCGTATTTTTTATTCTGTTATATTGAGTTGCTCCACTTTGGCACATTCTTTTAAATCGCCCATATATTATACTACTTTTTTCAAAAAATGTCTTGTGTTTTATCATTTTTTTTGATTTTCGTCAAATTTTTTTCCAAAAAACAGGCATTTTTTTGTTTTTGACTGCGTTTTCCCACGCTCTTCCCCGGCAAAATGATTCTTTGGAATATGCGGCATTTTTATTGCCATTTAACCTCCGCTATGATAAAATAATAACAAATCATCAGATATATCGTGATTATTAATTAAAAATTATAATTATATATTTAGGAGGTATTTTTATGTCAGACGTATTTAACACAATCCGAAACAAAAACCCACACATCCGCATTCTTTCCGTAAATGACGCCGCTTTTTCAAAATACGGAAAAATTGTGACCGGCTATGATTTTTCGCCGCTGATCGACGTAATGAAAGCTAAAGCCATTCCGGAAGAAGGCAATATCTATGTCGGCAAAGATGACGACTTAATGGCCTGCGCCATCGCAGATCAGATTGCCTTAAATTTTTACGGCAGTATGCCCATCCAGATCGGCTACTGCAATGGCGGCAGCACAAAATTAAACGCACTTGAATATCATAAGGGCTCAGAAATTGACATTGCCGTTACAAATTTGGTATTATTATTAGGAGATATCAGAGATATTAAAGACAACACTTATCCGTCATCTGCTGTTGAAGCATTTTTCGTTCCGGCCGGCACAGCCTGCGAACTATACGGGACAACTCTTCATTTTGCACCATGCAAAGTCGAAGATTCCGGCTTCAAGAGCATCATTATCTTGCCGGACAGCACTAATCTGCCGCTTGATCCATTGCCTGAGCCAAGAAACACCGAGGACAGACTGCTTTGGATGCGCAACAAATGGCTGATTGCCCATCCTGAAAGCGTTCCCGCTTCCAAAGGCGCATGCGCAGGCATTACCGGAGACAACATCGAAATTTTCTATTGACACTTATAACGCCGGACAGGCTGCGGCAATATGTCTTTAACGATTCATTTTAAATTAACCCAAAAAGGAGCAAATACTATATCATGACAAAATCCAACGGCTTTAATATGCTGGATGTAAAAAAGAAAAACCGCAGCGCTATTTTACATCTGATTCACCAAAACCGCAGTATGTCGCGAAAAGAAATTGCATCACGTCTCGGACTGACCCCGGCAGCTATTACTTTGATCACAACTGACTTGATTCAGGAAGGACTTCTTGTGGAGACAGCCACTCAGGCAAAAGCCAAAAAAGGCCGCAAGGAAATCCTTCTTGAAATCAACAGTAAAAACTTTGCTTCAATCGGTATTTCCATCACAAGAACAAAGTTTAAAATCATGTGCATTGATTTAGACTGTTTTGTACTATTTGAGGACACGGTATCTATTGAAGACTGCCGCCATAATGCTGTACAGATTCTCGATAAAATATGCAGCTTTCTTTCCGTTCAGGTGCTCTGCAGAGATACTATCCGCGCAAAAAAACTGCTTGGCATCGGTATTTCCGTACTCGGTGTCGTCGACACTGTCACCGGCGTCAGCCTGAATTCCTATGGCATATGGGAAGATAACGTCAATGCTGCCGAATACGTTCATAAAAAGCTGAATATACCGGTTATTCTTACAAATAACATATGCGCCCTTGCCCACGGACAGACTTTTTTGGATCACTCATCATCGTCTGATAACATGCTGTTTATTAAATACGGTCCCGGTGTCGGCTGCGCCCACTTATCTTCTTCAGATACTGTAAGTATCTATGATTACAGTTCTGTAGAACTTGGCCACATGATTATGGACATCAACGGAAGGCCGTGCATATGCGGCAGTCAGGGCTGCCTTGAAACGCTTGTCAGCTACGATTCTATTGAACACAGCATCGCCGATATGGTGTCCGAAACATTTACGCCGGTTCTTTACGAAATTCTCGGAGGAAAACGTGAAAACCTCTGCATGAACGCCATTATGCAGGCTTATGACGATAACGAACCCATTGTTGTCAGAGCAATCGACCGGACAATCACTTATCTTGCGGTTGCAATAAAAAATGCTATCACTATTTTAAACCCTGCCTCCGTTGTGCTGTACGGAGAACTTTTTAACAATATTTCATTTAAACGGGCACTGCTCTTTAGGCTGTCTGATTTTCCCGGCACCCAGCTTGTTTCCTTCAGCGATTTTAATCTCGGTTTGGAAACGCTTGGCCCGGCTACAGTCATGATCAGCAATTTCTTTGAAATCGGCGGGCTTTAAGGAGAATTTTTATGGCAAATACAGATTATTATAAAGCGCTCAATGACGGGCTCTTAAATTACTATACTTATATTGCCAAAGGAGAAACGCCTTTTCTCCCGGTGCTTGATGATATTTTGGAAAACGTGGATGTTGTCGGCCGCATTGATCTGGGCCTTGTGGATATCCCCATCGACCTCATCGTCGGAACAAGTACTTATGCCCGCGCGGTTTCTTTTGCTCATAATTTTTTTCCGATTGTCGATGATGAATCCGAATTTGCCGATAAATGGATTAAATTGAGCGATGTCTGGCTCTCAGAAGGCCAGAAAGAACCTGTCAAGGCCTATGAATTCATGAATAAATTTTATATCATTGAAGGCAACAAACGGGTCAGTGTTTCCAAATATTTTAATACGCCGAGCGTTTACGGCAATGTAACAAGAGTTATACCCAAAAAAACAGATGAAAAAGAAAATATCATCTACTATGAATTTCTTGACTTTTATGACGTGACCAAAGTCAACTACTTATGGTTTTCAAAGCCGGGAAGTTTTACCCGCTTTCTTGAAATCATTACCCACGGCGATAAACGCCCGTGGACTGAAGATGAGCAGCGTACCTTCCGTTCTTACTATCTGCACTTTGAAAAAGAATATATGGCCAAAGGCGGCAAAAAACTCTCAATTACCGTTGCTGACGCCATGCTGGCATATATCACTATTTACGGCTACGACACACTGCTGGATACGCCCGCTTCTGTGCTCGGAAAAAATTTATCCAAAATATGGAATGAATTTCTGATGGTCGGCGAAGACCATGCCATCGCTCTTATTTTGGAACCGGAAGAAAAGCATGTACATCCGCTGTTTGCAAAATTAAAAACTTTGGCCTCCGGAACATTGAAAGTAGCATTTGTCCACGAAAAAGATGCCGAAAGTTCAGCATGGACTTACAGCCATGAGTTAGGACGCGCTCACATTGAACAAAAATTCGGCAGCCATATTGCCACTCACTGTTTTGACAACATCAAAGATGACGAAGCAGAAGATGTTATCGAACAAATTATCCGCGACAAATATGATATTATTTTTACAACGTCGCCTCAGCTGATGATCCCCAGCCTCCGGGCTGCCATCAATCATCCTGATAAAAAAATATTGAATTGCTCTCTTAATACGTCCCATCGATATATAAGGACATATTATGCCCGGCTCTACGAAGCAAAATTTATGGCCGGCGCTATCGCTGCTATGATGTGCCGCACCGGAAAAATCGGCTACATCGCCGACTATCCGATTTACGGCATGGTGGCCAATATCAACGCATTCGCCCTTGGCGCCAGACTTATCAACCCTTATGCCAAAATATTTCTTGAGTGGTCGACGCGTATCGGCTCCGATCCGCTGAAATCCTTTAAAGACAGAGATATCCATTATATCAGCAGCAAAGAGATGATCATTCCAAATCAGCCTTCCAGACGCTTCGGCCTTTACAGAGAATCCGACAGTCGTCCTGTAAACATAGCCATGCCCGTCTGGCACTGGGGAAAATTTTATGAACAGCTCATCCAGAGTATTTTGACCGGATCATTTAAAGAAGCAGAACCTTCAAAATCCAATCAGGCTCTGAATTACTGGTGGGGCATGTCTGCCGGCGTCGTCGACCTGATTTGTTCAGAAAAACTTCCCGACAGCGCTTCAACTCTTGCCTCTTTGCTCCGTCAAAGTATTGCCTCCGAAACATTCAGTCCGTTTTCCGGCACAATCTATGATAATCAGGGGCATCTGATCAAAAAAAGGGACGCCGCTTTCACACCGGATGAAATCATGACAATGGACTGGCTGGCCGACAATGTCATCGGCACAATTCCTCATGTTGATGAACTGACAGAAGAGGCCCGTCCTGTTGTTCTTCTCCAAGGACTGATCAACTCAGAATTCGACAAGCATTAACAACTCATACACAAAATAACACCGGGGCATCAATAATTAAGAAATCATTGATGCCCCGGTGTTATTTTATTTTTCCATATTCAAAGCCTTTTCTATTGTCCGCTTTCCGATCAGCAAACCTTTTTCTACCTTCTCTTTTGTCCCTTCCCATACAGGATCTTCATGTTCAATACTGATCACACCATCGTAACCGACCTCATAAAGATTGGAAACAAGCTTATTCCAGTTAATTTCTCCAAGTCCCGGAACTCTGTACCGCCACCACGAATAATCCGACAAAATTCCGGTATAAGCTAATCTTGTTCTGTCAATCTCTGTATCTTTCCCGTGAACATGAAAAATTTTTCCCTGTTTTCCATATTTCAGCACCGGTTCATAAGGATCCATCATCTCCCATACAAGATGGGACGGATCATACGCAAGTCCTAATTTATCACTTGGCAGCCGCTCAAATAAAATATCGATCAAATATGGAGAAATTGCAATATTTCCCATAACAGGACACGTTTCCCAGCCAATCTTAATATTTTTCTTCTCTGCCAGTTCCAGAATCGGCTTGAATAATTCCACCACTTTATCAAGACTTCTGATCGGACGTTTGCGTATGCCGTCATAAAAATCAAATTTTGTATCCCAGTCCCAGCCTCTGTCAATACCTGTGGAAGTCAGCACTTTCTCAATACCCAGTTCCCCGGCAATTTCAATGCGTTTCATCAACTCATCTAAAAATCCCGGTCCGTCGTCGGGAAGCAGGAAATTTCGGCAGTATAAAAAAGCACCGACTTTTATTTCACCTTCGCACATCACCTTATAAATAGCTTCTTTGTCCAAAGGCACCGAAGCGCCGACTTCAATTTCTTTAAACCCCTGCTGCGCAGCCCAGTGGGCTACCTTTGCAAAATCTGTTTCCCCAACACCAAATAAGCTGTTTGTCAGCATGCCGACATGCATTTATCACACCTCCGTTATTCCAAATAAATCTTTTTCTCCGACTTATATGATGCTTTCATCGCATCCAAAAGTTCCTGAATGTATACAGTCTCACGGATTGTCGGATGTGCTTCCTGCCTGTTTTTCAGACACTCGGCCATGTATCTGTACTGTCTTGCCATACGGTCTGTCGGTACAGGCCTGCCATTTTCCTCAGGCACACGAACTTTAATTGTCCTGTACGTTTTAAAATAATCCGCCACAGATTCATAGAGCATCAATTCAAATTCATCATATCTTGATAAATTATACTTAATGGCTCCTTTTTCACCGCTGATATGAATTTCGACCTCAAACGGCGCATATCTTGAATTTTCCAGAACCATTTCTGTTCCATCCTCAAAATGTGCAATAATATTACACGTTTCATCTGCTGTCACCGTTTTCATCTCTCCGGTTTTTCCATCTTTTCTGTGCGGCACAAAAATTGATGCATCTGCATATACATCTTTAATTTTACTGCATTGACCGCCAAGCAAATAAAGCGCCATATCCAATGTATGGCTGGCCAGATCACCGAGAACACCGCTGCCGGCAATCTCTTCAAAATGTCTCCACTCCGCCGGCGCTCCCGCAGGAGCGAGGCGGTCCGCATAGAACCGCCCTTTATAATGATAAACCCGCCCAAGTGTCTGATCGTCAATAAGTTTTTTTATCATATCCATTGCCGGAATTCTCCGGTAAGTAAAACCGGTCATATTGATAATACCGGCCTCCTCACACGCCTTTGCCATCGTTCTGACCTCTCCGGCATTTAAACCGAGAGGCTTCTCGCAAAGTACAGGAATCCCCTTATTTGCCGCATAAACGGTAATTTCCTTATGTGCGTCATTACTTGTACAGACAGACACCATATCCGCGCCGCTTTGATCGATCAGCTGCCTGTAATCCGTATATTTCTGTACATCGCCAAGTTCCATATCCGCCGCATACTGCTCCATCTTCCCCTCATCGATATCGCAGATTGCTGTGATCCTGCAAGGCATTCCGCATATTTTAACTGCCTGAGCATGATATCTTGCAATTAAACCCGTTCCGATCATTCCTATGTTCAGCATGTTTTGTATCCCCCATCATACTCCAAAAAAATCAGCCTTTGACTGCACCTGATGTCAAACCGGAAACAATACGTTTCTGGCAAATAAGAACAACGATAACAATCGGTACTGTAGCAACAACGGAAGCTGCCGCCATGTCGCCCCACGGCACTGTAAATTGTCCCGGGAACAGCGAAATTGCTACAGGTACTGTTCTCATAGAATCTCTTGTAACCAAAATCAATGCAAACATAAATTCGTTCCATGCTGTGATAAAAGCAAGGATTGCTGTCGTAAATACACCCGGCGCAGCCAGCGGAAGGATTACTTTAATAACGGACATAAAACGGTTGCAGCCATCAATCTGAGCCGCCTCCTCGAGATCATACGGCAGCGTCTTAATAAACGCGATCAATGTCCATATTGCCTGAGGCAAAGTAATAATAACACTCGGTATAATCAAGCCCGCATATGTATTAATAATTCCCATATTTCTGAAAATAACAAACATCGGTGTAACAATGGCGATAATCGGGAACATATTAGCAAGCAAAGTAAAATTCTGCCATGTTTTCTTGAATTTAAAATTAATTCTGGCAAAGGCATAAGCTGCCGGGAATGCCACAACAATTGTAATTACCATAGCGCCGAGCGCTACAATAATACTGTTTTTAAGATACATCAGAAGATTGTGTCCGATAAATGCATTTTCATAAAAATCAATTGAAAAACGAGAAGGCCAGATTTCCGTAGGCATCATACTGATGTCCGCAGGATTCTTCAATGATGTGATGATCAGCCAGTAAAACGGGAAGATCACAACAATAAGAAACAGCACCAAACCTAATGCTCCGGCAATTTTCCCGGGCAAACTTTTCTTTCTCATAATATCTTCCCTCCTTAATCGTCTGTTTTAAGCACTTTGATATAAATAATACTGATAATCAAAATAATAATCGTAATTACTGTTGACAATGCAGAACCAAGGCCATAGTTCATATCGCCGAACAAATACTTATATGCCTGGTACAGCAGCGTCGCTGTCGAGTTCGCAGGCCCGCCGCCTGTGATACCGAAAATAATATCGAAAATACGGATTGCACCCATCGTTCTGAACAAAAGAACAATCAAAAGAATTCCTTTAAGATTCGGCAGTGTAATTCTGAAAAACTGCTGAACTTTCGTAGCGCCGTCTACCGACGCAGATTCGTACAAATCTGCCGGAATCGTCTGAAGTCCTGCCAGCAGCATCAAAGAAATATACGGGAACTGTTTCCATGTATCCGCAATAACAACAACAAACATTGCCCATCCGCTGTTTGTCAGGAAGGATACCGGTTCTCCTCCAAACGTCTGGATAATCGAATTAATAACCCCAAGCTGGTCATTAAACATAAAAGAAAACATATACGCAATGATGATTCCCGGAATTGCCCAAGGGATCAATACCGCCGTTCTGATCACGCCAACAAAACGTTTTGCGCTGTTCATCAGCAGTGCGCCGGCAAATCCGACAATCAGCTGAATAATCAGAGACAACACAGCAAATACTGCCGTATTCCAAAAAATCTGTCCAAAATCTGAACTGGTAAATAATGTAACATAATTTTCAAGTCCTACAAAATGTGTATTTAAAGGATCCGTCAGTACTCTGTACTGAAAACTGTAGGACACTGTAATCAAAATAGGGACAATACCAATCGCAATCAGCAAAATCATCGACGGCGCGATCAGCCCGTATCCGATAATATTATCCCGCTGCAGTTTATTCAATCGTTTTCTTCTGCCAGTTTTCATCTTTTCACCCGCCATTACTCATAAAATTTTATGACTCCTCATTTATAGCTGCGGCCAGTCACTAACAACTGGCCGCCTGCTTAAATATGTCTGCTTACACTTCGGAGATTTACTGCATCTTTTCCAATGCGCTGTTAAGTTCACTGTCCATCTGAGCCATAGCATCCTCAAAGCTTGATTCTCCGGTCAACGCTCTCTGGAAGTTTACTGCAAAAATTGATGAAATTGTCGCGTAATCTCTAACCTGAGGTCTTGGTTTTGCCGCGTCTACTGCAGGCTGAATATCGCTGAGGAATGGCAGCGCCTCAAGAACTTCTGCATCTTCATATACAGCTGCATTTGTCGGGAACGTACCTCTGACAAGCGTTGAAATCTTCTGCGCGTCATAACTTGACATAAATTCTGCAAAAAGAATAGCTGCTTCTTTATTTTCAGAATTCTTATTGATTGCGTAGTTCCAGCCACCCAGTGTTCCGGAAGATTCTGTACCGTTCGGTCCTACAGGAAGCGGAGCTACACCGACGTTACCGGCAACTTTACTTGTATCTGCCTGTGCACTCTGATATGCATATGTCCAGTTTCTCATAAAGAGCGCTTTACCTTCTTCAAAAATTGCTTTGGAATCATCCGGTTTTGCAGCCAGTACACTTTCCGGTGCTATACCGTCATCAATCAGACCTTTAACAAATTCAAGCGCACCGATGGTATTTTCGTTATTCATAGCAAACTGGCCGTCTTCATAATCTGTGCCGCCGTTTTGTTTGATAAACTCAAGCATATTACATGAAATCGGTTCTCCCTGGAACGCCTGGAAAACATAACCATACTCGATACCGTCACTGCCAATATGCTCCTGACTCATAGAAACAAGTTCATCCCATGTTGTCGGCGGCGTTTCAACAAGATCGCTTCTGTAGTAAAGCAGGCCGACGTCCGTATAATTCGGATAAGCATACGCTTTGCCGTCATAATAGCACGTTGAAAGCGGACCCGACAGATACTCATCAGACTTTGCTTCCAGATTATCCGTGACATCAAGAAGCCAGCCGGCAGCTGCAAACTGAGAAATCCAAATAATATCACATTCAAATACATCCGGCTCAGAGTCTCCCGCAGCAAGAGATGTCATCAAAGATTTTTTAACATCATCACTGGCACCCGGAAGCACCTGCTTTTCGACCTCAATGTTTGGATACTTCTCGTTAAATGCAGCAATCATTTCATCGACACCGCCCGTTGTATCATTTCCTGATACAAATACAACTTTTCCGCTGATATCCTCCGGGTTAGCCGACGGGTCAACCGAAGGCGCTGTCTCGCTGCTTCCGCCTCCGCCGCTGCCGCACGCTGTAATTGCCCCCATCGTCATGACAGCCGATAAAAATAAAGCCATGTTTCTCTTTTTCATGTTTCATTCCTCCTCGTTTTGATTAAACTTTTTAATTCATTTCGTCACACCGTTTAAGTTATTGAGTTATTTTGTATAATGCTATTATATATTTAGGTCGTCTGTTTGTCAATAGTTACATGCTATTTTGTTTAAATCTTTTAATTATTAGTGTGTATTTTTTGACTTTCCTCGGCCGCTTCCTCACAAATTATACATTTAGTCTTATTGATCAGTTCCTTTTTCGCCTTTATCTTTCATGTTTTTCTTCAAAAACAAGGTGTTTTTTCATATATATTTCGCACAACAACTATTCTTCTTCGTTTCATTGATAGATTTTTTGAATTATACAAAAATTTGATTTTTTTATTCTTTAAACTTCTAATCATATCATTTAAATCATTTAAATATTTAATAGTTATTATTTATATTGCTTTATTTTTCAAAATATTTTCCAAGATTACATATATATTTTAC
Source organism: Candidatus Scybalocola faecipullorum (assembly GCA_018716485.1). Taxonomy (GTDB): domain Bacteria; phylum Bacillota; class Clostridia; order Lachnospirales; family Lachnospiraceae; genus Scybalocola_A; species Scybalocola_A faecipullorum. The sequence continues at coordinate 8,117 of DVJY01000042.1, read as the reverse complement.
ACAAATTTTATTTATCAAATCTGTAAACAAAAAAACAACGCCGCAAAACAGATAACTGTCATCTGTCTTACGGCGTCTGAATTCATCACCAATATGCACTTAAAAGATCAATGCCCGCCCATGACATCTTCACCCTGATCACTCTTGCGTTTCTGCAAAAGCAGCACGCCAAGTGCTCCGAGCAGCACAATCGCCATACCAATATATTGATTTACAGACATCCTTTCATCAAAGAGAACGAATGCAATCAATGTCGACACAATCGGCATCAAAAGCAGGAAAACTTTCACGATCCACACAGGGAATCTGCGCAGATCATAATAATAGACAAGATAAATACCCGTCTGCCCTAATCCTGCGCAAACAGCAGCAATTAACAATCCTGTATCCGTCGTCAGTTTTCCGAGTAAGTTTAAATCTCCGTGAATCAATGCTGCAATAAAAAACAGCACCATTGTCACAAAATTATTATAAAACGCAATAACATTATCTTTTGCCGGATTTTTCTTATCCAGCTGAACACTTTTAATAACAAATGCATTGATAGATACAAACAACGCGCTTAAAATAAAGAAAATTGTCCCGACGTTTCCTACGGAAAAATGCGCAAAATCCACGCCCATTACCATAAAAACGCCAAACAGCATTACGATCATGCAAATCCAGTCAGATATTTTAAACCGCGTTTTGTAGATAATCATTGATATCAAGTTCACGAAAATAATATCACATTTTAAAAGCGCCGTCCCGCTGCCTGCAGGCGACAGACTCAAACCGATAAACGCAGTCAGATCCAATAAAAATCCAAGCAGACCGATCAGCAAAAGTCTGGGCAAAATACCCTCAACCTTTAAAAGCAGCTTCAGTTCGCCTCTGCCAAGCATAATAAAAGTCAGCAAAATCATTACAAGGAAACGGATCACAATACCTGTCGGAAACTGGGACATCTGCCCCGGTTCCGCCATTCGGTTGACCGTCTGCTGACTTGCCACATAATATCCGCCCCAAATGATCGCAATCAAAATCAACGGAGCCATTTGCTTCGGTTTCATAAACTTCCTCCCGTCATTTTAAAAGAGGGCATCCGCTATGGAATGCCCTCTTTATATGATTTCTCTAAACGTTTTAAATCATATAACCTCTGATCAGACGGCACAAATCATCATAACCGGAAATAAAGCTGGCCAGTGTATCTCTGAAACCGCCGTATTTTTCAAACTCTTCCGGCTTCATAGCATCAGCCTCAAAAGATTTATGGAATTCAGGAATCTTCTGAAGTTCTTTCATAATCGATTCAGGCACCGGATCATCAATTCTGCTGACAACTTCAATATCACTTGCATTCAGGCGTTTATGCCAGCTGTAATTAATCGTCTGTGCCAGATCGCCGCCAATCAGCTGTGACCAGTGGTAATGATTGCGGTTTGCCGCCGACAGCAGTCTTGTCGTATAGCCTTTTTCTTTATAAATACGATAAGCTTCTTTAATAACCGCAACGCCGCCCCATTCAAGGCATTCCGGATCTACAACCTGTCCCGTCTGTGATACACTCTTTTTGAGCCAGTCATCAGTACGGCCGATCATTAATGTACATACCGGACCCATTGTATCCACAGGCAGCCCTTCTGCTTTTCTGCGGTTTAAGCCTCTTTCTACAGCTTCCGCCACAGCTACTGCCTGAGCTACTGTAAATGAAACCGTCGCATTAATGCTTGCGCCGCGGTAAGTTACTTCTTCCATAGCCTTAATGCCTGCTGCTGATGCCGGCATTTTGATCATCATATTTTTCCCGAGACTGTTTAAATGCATCGCCTGCTCAACCATTTTTTCAGTACTTCTATAAAACTTGGCATTGGTCTGGATTGAAAGACGTCCCTTTTTGCCGTTAAATTTTTCATATACAGGCAGCAATTTCTGAGAACGCAGCGCACCAACTTCATCAATCAGCGCCCATGTAATTTCATCTTCAGTTGCCGACGGCATTTCCTGAATCAATTCTTTAATCCGAGGTTCCCATACATCCATTTCATTTTTAATAACATTGCCGACGATAATCGGATTGCTCGTTGCTCCGACAATACCTCTTTTAAGGCCATATTCCAACTCTTCTTCCCCGCAGGAATCCATCCATATATCTGTCATCGGGAACTTTACTGCACATTCATGCAGTTTTCCTAAAAATTCGCTCATTTTTGTTTCCTCCCCTGATTATTCTTTTGCCGTGCCATCCCATGCATTTCTAAAAACACCCAGTCCATATGTTGTAAAAGGATGTTCAAAACTGTCTTTGTACACCTGAAGTCCTGCCGTCACAATATCTGCACCGAGAGCGGCAAAATCGCCAATCTGACGTCCGTTTCTTACTGCTGCAACAATAATTTCTGTTTTGTAATTGTAATTTCTGTAAATATCAATAATATCTGCAATATAATCAGCGCTGTCGCCGCTGTTCTCTTTCCAGCCGACAAATGGTGAAACAAATTTAGCCCCCAGCTTTGCTGCCGGAATTGCCTGTGATGCTGAAAATACAAGCGTTACATTGGTGCGGATTCCCTGCTGCTCCAATTTTCTTGCAGCAATCAAACCCTGCTCGCAGCACGGAATCTTGATGACATAATTTGGAGAATATGCTGCCACTTCTTTAGCCGCTTCCACAATATCTTCCCATTTTTCAAGATGAGGATTAATTTCAAAAGATACCGGGAATTTGTCCATGCCTTCAAGGCCCGCTTCTTTAATCCATGCGGCAACATCTTTAACAACCTGCATAAATGGTTTTCCGCTCATTTTAATGTGTTTCGGATTTGTTGTCACCCCATCAATGCCATAATTCTCATACGCATACTTAATCTCGTCCAGTTTTGCGCTGTCTAAAAAATATTTCATTGCACATACCCCCTATATGTTTTTATTTATTTATAAAGTTCTTTCTCCATATCCTGAATCGTAGCATATGCATTTTTCAAATTTTTTGCACGCCAGTCTTCAAGACCATCTGTAAATCCGGTATTTAAGAAAAGATCTACCATCGCGCAGCCGGCATCTTTTGCCGTAATCCAGCCGCCCATGGTCAGCACATTGGCATTATTGATCGCACGCGCATATTTTGCCGCAGCCGCCGTCTGGCATACCGAAGCATAAACGCCCGGGAATTTATTGGCAACGATTGCCATGCCCATGCCTGTACCACAGATTAAAATACCTTTTTCATAAGTACCGTCAGAAATCTTCTTTGCCAGCTTCGGCGCTACAATAAAATAACCCTGCGGCTGCTCCGGATCCTGTGTACCGCAGTCTTCCACTTCATAGCCGATTTCTGTCAAATGTGCTTTGATTGCCTCCTTGAGTTCAAAGCCGGATTTATCCGATCCGATAATAATCTTCTTCATACGTTCCTCCTTCTGACGTATTTGAAACGTCTTGGAAATTGACTTTCAAAATTTTATATGATTTATTTTTTCATGCTGATCGCTTTTTTTGCTTCCTCAACAATATGTTCTGCAGTAAGGCCATATTTTTCCATCAGGAAATCCGTCAGGCCGACTTCGCCAAAATGATCATTCACACCGACACGGCGCACCGGCACCGGATAATTCTCTGACAGACATTCTGTTACAGCGCCGCCCAGCGCCCCGATAATCGAATGGTTTTCCGCCGTAACGACCGCGCCTGTTTTCTTAGCGCTGGCAATAACCATCTCTTCATCCAACGGCTTGATCGTATGTATATTGATGACTTCAGCGTCAATGCCTTCATTTTTCAGCGCTTCGGCCGCTTTAACAGCCTCTGCCACCAGAATACCGCTGGCAATAATCGTCACATCTTTACCCTCTTTAATCATTGTGCCTTTGCCCAGTGTAAATGTTTGATCATCATCAAAAATTTTCACGGCATTTCTTCTTAAAAGCCGGATATATACCGGCCCCGGAGCCGCCAAAATCTGCGGGAATATTTTCTTTAACTGTGCCGAATCTACCGGTTCATAAATGGTCATTCCCGGAATATTTCTCATAATCGCCACATCTTCCATACTCATATGGGTGCCGCCGTTAAGTTCTGCCGTCACACCCGGGTCACTGCCCATCAGTTTAACATTCAAACCTGCATACGCAACAGACAATGTCACCTGATCGCAGCATCTTCTCGTTGCAAACGCTGTAAATGTATGAGTAAACGGAATTTTTCCCATTGCCGACATACCTGCAGCCACGCCGACCATATTAGCTTCAGCGATACCCACATTGATCAGACGATCCGGATAAACTTCTTTAAAACGTCCTGTGCCTGCTGCCTTGCTCAGATCAGCCTCCAAAAGGACGATTCTGTCATCTTTCGCGGCATATTCAATCAACAAATCTACATATGTCTCCCGCAGCCATCTGTCTTCTTTTTCCAACATGTCACGCTTCCTCCTTATCCAGCAGTTCCACCGCTTTTTTCCAAGTTTCTTCTGAAATGTTCATATTATGGGAAGCAACCATGTTTTCACAGAAGAAGCCGCCCTTGCCTTTGATCGTATTCAAAATAATCATCGACGGTCTGCCTTTAATTTTTTTAGCATTATCAATTGCATACGCAATCTCTCCCACATCATGTCCGTCCACTGACTGCACATACCATCCGAAAGATTCCCATTTTTTCTCCAGCGGATAAAGTCCGTTCACATCTTCAATATAGCCATCCAGCTGCATTTTATTGTAATCTGTAAATGCAATAAAGTTATCCAATTTCCGTGATCCCGCAAGCATGGCAGCTTCCCAGATCTGTCCTTCCTGACTTTCGCCGTCGCCGATAATGGCATAAACATACAAATCTTTTTGATCCATCTTTGCCGCAAGCGCCATACCTGTCGCCGCTGAAAATCCCTGTCCCAAAGAGCCTGTAGACATATCAATGCCGTTGGTCAGACGCATATCACAGTGACTTGGGAGATGTGTGTTCGGACGGTTTAATGTGTGCAGTTCCTCCATCGGAATAAATCCCTTTAATGCCAGTGTGGCATATACTGCAGGTCCGCCATGTCCTTTTGAAAGAACAAACCGGTCTCTGTCCGGCATTTTGGAATCTGCCGGATCCACATGCATCGCATCAAAATACAGCACAGACAGCGCTTCACACAGCGATAACGCGCCGCCGATATGTCCGACACCGAGTTCTCCGATCGTCTGGATCGTTAATTTCCGGATTTCTTTTGCTTTTTCATTGAGCATCTGTATTTTTTCTGACATCACACATTCTCCTTACAATATCGATTTTAACAGCTGATACACAGTTTCTTTATTCATTACCGCCGGTGTGAGCTGGATAATTGCCGCCGTCAGTCCGACTTCTGTAATATGTTCCAAATCTTCTGCCTTCACACCGATTTCATGAAGTCTTACCGGCATGTTCATACTGCGCATCAGTGCTTCCACACCGTCCGCCAGTGCATCAACACTGTCATATCCCAGATATTTAGCCAGCGTCAGCATCTTCTGGGCTTCCTGCTCCTGACTGATGCGGATAAATGCCGGCAGTGTAACAGAGCACGCTGTGCCATGGCTTGCACCGAATTCCGCAGTCAGTGGAAAACTGACAGCATGGATACCGGTCGTTCTTGTCTGGCTGAAAGATACCCCGGCAATCAGCGCCGCAATGATCATACGGCTGCGCGCCTCTTTATTTTCCGGTTCATCGTAAGCAGTCTTAATATTTTCAAGAATCATCTTCAAAGCGCCCATGCTCAGTGCATCACACAGCGGTACAGATTCTTTGTTCCAATAGGCTTCGATCGCATGACAGAACGCATCCATTCCTGTCGATGCTGTAATTGCCGGCGGCAATGTATATGTAAGTTCGGCATCAATCACTGCATAATCCGGCCAAAACTGCTGATTGACCATCGGCATCTTAACGTGTGTGTTGCGGTTGGTGAACACGCCCACATTGGTTACTTCGCTGCCTGTGCCGGCTGTTGTAGGAATACACATCAGCGTTGTCTGCCGTTTCTGAAGCGTCCGTGTACCGCCGCTGTAATAATCGTAAATACTTCCTTCGTTGGTCGTCAGACAGGAAACAATCTTGGCAACATCCATCGAACTGCCGCCGCCAAGGCCGATCACACAGTCGGCATGAACTTCTCTTGCCACTGCTGCTGCCGCATCAACACTTTCGCATGAAGGATTCGGTTCTACATCGTGAAAATAAACGACATTTTTCCCTTCCATGCTGTCCCCGATACTTTTTGCAACACCGTTATTATACAAAAACGGGTCGCAGATCATAACGACATTCTCTCCGTCGATATACTGTGCAATTTTTTTGGAAATTCCCGCTTCACAGCAAATACGCACCGGCATGTAATAGCTAAAATTTTCCCTCATTTGAATTCACTCCCATAAGTTTGCGAAAACTTTCTCAAAGTTTATCCTTCCAAGCACGCCAATTTAATTAAATCCTTTTAAAAGTTTTCATTATTTTTTTGTTACCTTTACTATTTATATGTTCATTATAGGTCACATTCATGACGGTGTCAATATATTTGATTAAATATTTTAATCAAATATATTGATTCTTCTCACGATACAATACAGCACACTGAACAGGCCCAGCTTATGGATATTTCTTCAGTTCTTTGGATCCCGGATCATATATATAGATAGATTTCAAAGAATCGCACCGGACGTCCGCCATCATTTCATACAAATTCAGATTAGTTTAATCTAACCGTTGTTAAAAAGCCTTCTTAATGTTACAATAATTTATAACCGAGATACTTTAATATGCACTATAGAAATGGAGGTTTTCAATGAAGGAATACGGTAAAGATCTTCTCACTCTTATTCAGACACGGCGCAGTATCCGCAAGTTCAAACCGGACATGGTGCCTAAAGATATCATTGACAAAATTACTGCGGCAGGAACCTATGCGCCTACAGGAATGAACCGTCAGTCACCGATTATCATCGCAGTTACCAATAAAGAGGTACGCGACCGCCTGTCCAAGTTAAATGCCGAAATTATGGGCACTGACAGCGATCCTTTTTACGGCGCACCTGTTGTCTTAATTGTTCTTGCCAATAAAGCTTCTGCAACTTACATCTACGACGGCAGTCTCGTTATGAGCAATCTGATGCTTACCGCTCACGCGCTCGGTATCGGCAGCTGCTGGATACATCGTGCAAAAGAAGAATTTGAACGCCCTGAGGGCAGAGAAATTTTGAAATTACTTGGCATCGAAGGGGAATATGAAGGCATCGGCCACTGCATACTGGGTTATGCGGATGGTGATTATCCGAAAGCGGCTGACCGCAAAAAAGACTGGGTATATACCATCGATTAAATTTCATCAAGGCAGGCACACAGACCTGCCTTGCGCTTTTAAGTGATGTACCCGGCAACCCGGCAGATATTTGCCGGTATACTTCTCACTCTTTCCTCTTTCCTGACGCACCTGCCGCGTCAATAATGGTAGATTTGGAAGTTTGCTTCCAAACTTCACTTTTTCAATGGGCCTTGACCCGCTTTCCGATATCCACTGCTTCACAAGATTGATGTTCTCATCTGCTGCCTGTGCAATCTGTTCTACAGGGATACCCATAGAGGCCAAAGATGCGGCCATCTTGCGCTTTGCACTCAATGTTCCTTGTTTCTCACCAGCTAAAATGCCTTCGCTGTAAATTTTGTCCATCTCACTGCACATAAAGTCCACTCCTTCCTGCGTCTCCTTCAGCGCCCGTATACGCGCTGCCAAAATCCCGCTGTACATCGCATCGGCATCTTTGCAGTTTAAATCATGCATCAAATGCCCCAGTTTTGTATCGTTTTGTATCGTCTTGTATCTTTGAATTAACATAGATATGTCCATCAGACCGCTGTGGTACCTGGCTCTTTTCGGTGATGCTCCTTCGTTGTCCTGTTGAATCTCCACGTTATACTGCCTGCCCTCTCCGTCACGGGCCACACAATCAAGGATAGCCGACCGCCCCTGAAGATTTCTATAATCTTTTTGAATCGTCTGTTCTGTGACCGAAAGATTATCAATACCCATAATAATCCGAAGGATATACTCTGTACAATCTTGTTTTTTTAAAACAACCCGCATCAAGGCATCACTCATCATTGTAAGATTCTCTAAA
>DVJY01000041.1 GCA_018716485.1 Candidatus Scybalocola faecipullorum | reverse complement strand
CGGATTTCGATAACATCAATAAGAGATTGCTGAGACTGGTGCTTAAATGTGATTGCTGGATGGATATATCAACGGCATACAAATTCTTATCGGGAATAGAAGAGACATGGAGAATGTCAGATGAAGAGAAGAAAAAATGGGAAGAATATTTTACAGCGCTTCCTCTTCATCAGCAGTTATTTATCTATGCAAATAAAGCGGTGTCGGACAAGGATGTGACGGAATGGGATGCCTCATACCACAAGGGGAACGGTAAAATCCTCATGGAATTTGAGAGTATTCTGAAGGAATTTGGATTCTCGTATAATGACGATGACTTTAAGAACGTAAGTGATGGAACTCATGCCCTGTTCTCCGGGAAGGAGATGGCCTGATGGCATACTTACTGGAAAGCACATTGAAATTTCCGAAAGACAGCTTTAAGAGTATGAAATACCAGCCATACGAACTGAAGCCATCATTTTCAATGTACCGGGTATATGAATGGCACAATTACTGGTACGGGAACATTTATATTTCGTTCAGCGGAGGAGTAGACAGCACTGTTTTGGCGTACATCGTTTGTGAAGCATACATGAAGTATGGACTACAGGGAAAGATACCGCTCGTTTTCTCCGATACGGGAACAGAATTTCCAGAGATAAGAGAATTTGTAAAGGAATACGCTGACTGGCTGAAAGAAAAATTTCCTGATCTGGATATAGAATTGGAGGTTATACGGCCAAAGAAAAGTTTCAAGTGGGTGTGTGAGAATAAAGGCTTCCCGATCATCAGCAAGGATACGGCTTCTAAAATACGAAAACTGAGAAAAGGGAAGCTGTGTGAACGGTATAGAAATTATCTGCTCAACGGTGACGAGAGAGGCAAATTCGGTATGCTCTCGAAAAAGTGGCAATATTTGACGGACAAAACCCTGATTCCAGAGGATATTTCAGACGAGTGCTGTGAGATTCTAAAAAAAGAGCCGTTCAAGAGGTATGTGAAGCAGACTGGCAGGTATCCATTTATTGGAATTACCCAGGACGAAAGTTTCCGTCGGGAGAATCAGTATAACCATACAGGGTGCAATGTGTATGATGGGAAGACGATTAAGAGTCAGCCGATAGGGTTCTGGCCGAAACAGGAGGTTATGCAGTACATACACGATAAATCAATTCCAATTTGCAAGGTGTATGGGGATCTGGTAAAGGACGAGCATGGAGATTGGAAGTTTACCAAAGAGCAGAGAACAGGCTGTGTACTTTGCGGGTTTGGATGCCACCTGGAGCCTGAGCCGAATAGAATACAGAGGTTAGCAGCATCAGATAATCCGGTTCACAGGAAATTACATTCATGGGGAATGGAGATAAAGAATAACGGTGTGGTGTATAGAGATGCACTGCATGATTGCGGGATAAAGACAGATTAGGATGTGACAAGAATGAGTAACAGATGAATTATATGGAGGCAAGAAGATATGAAATATAAAGTATTTGAAAGTAGCGAAGGAAATGTTTTTAAATACATATTCGAACCAGAAGACGCAGTGGTTGAAGCTGTTTTGTACCGTTACAACGATTTCTACGAGAGAACAGTAATTTGCTGTTCAACAATGAGCGGGTGTCCGGTTGGATGTAAGTTCTGCGGAACAGGGAAAAATTTCATAAGAAATTTATCAGATGATGAAATTGTAGAGCAGATAGAGTTAATCCTGAAAGATAAAAACATAGAAGACGTTGATAAAAACGGCAGAAGATTTCAAATCATGTTTATGAGTATGGGCGAACCACTTTTAAATTGGGATAATGTAGAATTTGCCATAGAAAGACTGAACGAGAAATATCCAAATGCAGAACTACTTTTATCTACGATTGCCCCCTGGTCAGATTCGTATACACGGTTGATTGAGATTTCTAAGAGAATACCTAAAGTCGGGCTGCAATTCTCAATTCATAAATCTACAGATGCAGAACGCAGCGTATTAATACCATTCGAAGAAAAATTATCTATTAGCCAAATTAGAGATTTTGGACTTATATGGTGGAAGGAAACCGGAAGAAAACCATACCTGAACTACTGTATAGACGGAACAAACTCCAAAAAAGAAGATAGTGATAAATTACAAGATATGTTTTCGCCGGTTGTTTTTTGCCTAACCTTCTCAGTAGTATGCTCAAAAGATGAAAATATGAAGGAGGCGGGATTCAAAAAAATTGACCAGATAAGGAAATTTGAACAAAAATTTACTTCTAAAGGATATGACACAAGAGTATTCAATCCAGCTGGACAAGACGATATAGGTGGTGGCTGCGGACAGCTTTGGTATGTGCAAAAGTGGATGAAAAACCATTTAAATAAAATTACGACAGGAGGCAACCATGATGACTGAAGAAAGAGATAAGATTTTTCGGCGCTGTATATGCACTTATGGAACAAACCCTCAGATTGATGTGGCAATCGAGGAAATGAGCGAACTGATAAAGGCACTGCTGAAATGGAGACGAGCAGGTGGAGCAGGGCTGACTGAAGCCAGGGTGTGTATCGTAGATGAATTGGCAGATGTTCGTATCATGGTGAGACAAATGGAAATTCTTTTCCAGTGCGAAGACGAAGTAGAGAAAAGGATTGATTATAAAGTTCGGAGACAGGAAGAGCGGATGGGAAAATCGAAGGTTATCAGAAACGTTTTACAGGAGGCAGAGCATGGCGAAAAAGAATAGAGTGTTCATGCTGAACCGAAAACAGTACAATCAGATTAGAAAAATGGATCACTGCCAGCTGAGCGCATGGGTTGAGGCTGTTTATAAAAATGCGTTCAAAGACGGGAAAGAATCGGCAGAGGGGTTGGGAGAATCTGAGATGAAAGAAGTCCTTCTCTCCGTTAAGGGAATAGGGGAGAAGAAAGCCCAGGATATTATGGACGCCATAAACTCAGCATTAAATAAGAAAAATGAGAAAGGGGATGATTGACATATGGATAAAGAGAAGTTATACTTGGAAGTACCAAAGTTCACAGGAGAAAATGTGCCAGTGAATGTGGCCGCCAGGGTTATGAAAAAGGACCCACAGTTTATCCGGCAGGGTTTGATCCTAGGGTTTCTGACATTCGGAGTTGCTTTCAAAAAAGAAGGAAGTTCTCAGTACGATTACTACATATCACCGATGAAATTCTGGCAGGAAACCGGATATGTTTATGACGGAGCGGAATCATAAATGACCGGTAAAAATGTTCTGAGAAGTGCTGAAAAAGCACAAAATTTGGTGAATAGGAAACACGCAGGCAACAAAAACGCCGGAGATCGTTGATTTTGCGTACTTCACTGAGAGCATCGAAGAAGCTGCTAAAGAAGGCAAATTCTAAAAAATCAATTTATTTATAAACTGATAGTTCAGGAAAGTGTCGTGATCCGAAAGATTGCGGCACTTTCTTTATACTATGGGGAAGCGATTCGTTTCCCTCCAAGGCTTTTTTAGCTCTGATTAAGAAGGTGAGGCTGACAGATGACAGATGTGAAGAAAGTGGCGGCTGAAGCGGATATGATTGGCAGAACTCATTCGGGTTTTCCGGAAATCAACTATATAACGGATAAAATATACGGCGGTGTCTTAGGTAAGCTTTCGGGCGTACGTCTCGGAATTCCTTTTGAAAATCAGGATGCTTCGGAGATCCGGCAGTCATATCCCCATATTACCGGATATGTATTGCAGCCGGAAAAAGATGGAAAAATCATGCATCCCGATGACGATACAAACGGATTTGCCTTTATTATTAATATTTTTGAAGAAATTTCTTCGGTCAGTGAATTGACACCGGAAGCTGCCGCACATTGTCTTCTGAATTTTGTATCGGCAGACAGGGGCTTTTTCTGGTGGCAGGATGGATTTGCAGAGCACGGAGCCTTTCATCATCTGTTGAAAGGCGTTCCGCCGTCTGTGAGCGGAGATTATGAACATATAGGGCAGGCGTGCAATCACGTCGGCGGGCAGATATTCTATGACGCGGTAGGACTGATTTTTGCGGGAAGGCCAAAAGAGGCCGCCCGATGTGCAGGTATCGTATCGGGGGTGATGCATCGGGGAGAAGGCGCTGTCGGAGGCCGGTTTATATGCGCATGTATCAGTGCTGCATTTACAGGAAATGATCTGAAAAAAATTATTAATATCGGTTTGTCTGTTATTCCGGAAGAATCCTGTTATGCAAGAACAGTGAGAGATATTTTAAATTTTTATGAAAGGTATCCAAATGACTGGGAGTCCTGTTTGGCATATATTGAAGCGCACTATCACTCATATATGATTTGGGACTATACAGCAGTTATTCTTTTATCGCTGCTTTACGGCGGAGGAAATTTTTCAAAGTCAATGGAAATTTGCGCTCACTGCGGCGGAGATACAGATGGCAGCTGCGGAACGATCGGAACAATACTTGGCGTATTGGGCGGCTGGCAGGCAATTCCGTACCAACAGTGGATAGCTCCGATGAATGATGTTCTGTATTGTTCAAGTGCGCTTCCCGGAGAAAATGAGGTATCAATTACAAGGCTGACAGCGCGGATCATCAGGCTGTACTGCAAATTTTCGGCTGCCGTATGCCCAAAATACATTGAAGCGGCTGCAGAGGCAGGCAGTTATTCCTTTGCCATGCCCTATGCTTATCAAAACATACAGGCGCATTTATATCGGGATCATGTTTGGCGCCCGGATCTTGTCAGCCGTATGCGGTCACTTCGGATAAAGAACGGCGAAGTGACCGCGCCAAGCGGATGTGTGTATTCATTGAAATTTGAGGCGGAGCACATGATGATCGATGATTGTATACGAATATGCCGATGGTTTAGTCATGATATTACAGAGTTTATTTCTCTGAAATACGAACCGGCGCTTTGTCCCGGCCTTTATCCCGGACAGACAGTAAGCATCAATGTGATGGTGCCGCCGGATAACGGATACACATTGAAAATGTGTCTGATGGCTTTTGATAATGAAAATGAAGAGGAGCTTCGTTCAGCATATATAGAACCGACAGCAAATCAGTGGTATGACCTGAATCTGACAATTCCGCGGGGAAACGTTTTTTATCAGTGCATCAATATTGAGATAATTCCGGAAAAATCGGAGGACATACCGGACCGGAAAGATAAAGTCACTGTCTATTTCGATGATTTAAAAATCATCGGGATTCCGGACTACACGGCGTCTGTAGTGCCGGCGGCAATTGATGCTCATTATCCTGTGATCAAAGACTTTTCGGTATGCTATAATCCCGAACATTTTCCGCTGATTTTATCTGAATCTGACAGCGGCGCATGGAGCCGGATGCCTTCTTACAACCATACGCATCTTATGATGATGATAACAGGACCTGCACATATGAGCCAGTATGACGCATTTTGCAGCTTTATTATAGAAGCGGGTGACACATTTTTGATGAATATTGCCGTCCGTGGAAATATAGACCATTATGCCGCCGGGATTTATAAAAACAGAATTTCAATATTAAAAACTGAGAGGATTCCGGGCGAATATACAGAACTATGTGTACAGCCTGCCGGATTTCAATTTAAGGAATTTACAGAAAATGCTGATGAAATCATATATACATACGATGCAAAGATTTACAGCCGTGATATCATTTTCAAGGTAATCGCCCGATGCAAAGAACGTACATTAATGGAAAGGACACTTTACTGGCATACGGACACTTTACTGAAGGGCTGTATTGGTTTTACAAGTTTTGAGGGCTGCCGCATCCGTATACTGCATTATGGTGTAAAGCCTTTGGACGATACCGGCATACAGCAAATCTCATATTAATATAAGTACTTGATTTATGCATATCAAAAATAATAAATTAATGCGGTTTTAAGAAAAATATGCTATACTTTTAATGATCAGACAAAAACACAGAATCATGAAGGAGGTTTATTTTATGCCAAATATTACAGAAAGTATCCGTTATGTGGGTGTCAATGATCATCAGGTAGATTTGTTTGAGGGACAGTATGTTGTTCCAAACGGCATGTCTTATAATTCATATGTGATCATGGATGAGAAAATTGCGGTGATGGATACCGTAGATATTCATTTCACCCATGAGTGGCTGGATAATGTGGCCAATGTTTTAGATGGCCGCAAGCCGGACTATCTTGTTGTGCAGCATATGGAGCCGGACCATGCGGCAAATATACAGAATTTTATGAACACATATCCGGATACAACAATTGTTGCTACTCAGAAAGCACTCAATATGATGTGCAATTTTTTTGATATGGATATTGAAGGGCGCAGCATGGTAGCAGAAAACGGCGGTTCGCTGACTCTTGGAAGCCATGTCCTGAATTTTGTCTATGCCCCGATGGTTCACTGGCCGGAAGTCATGGTAACTTATGAGAGTACAGAAAAAGTATTATTCTCTGCTGACGGCTTTGGAAAGTTCGGCGCCCTTGATGTGGAAGAGGACTGGGACGATGAGGCACGCCGATATTATATCGGCATTGTCGGGAAGTATGGGGCACAGGTTCAGGCGCTTTTAAAAGCAGCCTCAGGTCTGGATATTTCCATCATTTGTCCGCTCCATGGACCGATTTTAAAAGAAAATCTCGGTCATTATCTGAAGAAATATGACATATGGTCTTCTTATGCCGTAGAATCAGAAGGAATCATGATCGCTTATACATCTGTTTACGGACATACCAGACAGGCTGTGGAAATTCTTGCCCAAAAGCTGAAAACCAAAGGCTGTCCGAAAGTCGTCGTTTGTGATCTGGCAAGAGAAGATATGGCAAAAGCTGTGGAAAATGCTTTCCGTTATGGCAAACTTGTACTGGCTACAACCACCTATAATGCAGGAATTTTCCCGTTTATGAGGGATTTTATTGAGCATTTGACAGAACGTAACTATCAGAACCGTACAATCGGACTTATTGAAAATGGTTCATGGGCGCCGCTGGCTGCAAAAGTTATGAAAAGCATGTTTGATCAAAGTAAAAATATTTCATGGCTGAATACCACTGTTAAAATTATGTCTGCGGTAAAACAAGAAACAAAAGATCAGCTGGAAGCAATGGCCGACGAGCTTTGCCGTGAATATATTGCCCAGTCACCGGAAACAGCTAATAAAAATGATCTGACAGCTTTATTCAGAATCGGTTACGGTCTGTATGTTGTCACCTCCAATGACGGTAAGAGAGATAATGGTTTAATTGTTAATACAGTAACTCAGGTATCCGACAATCCGAACCGTGTCGCTGTCAATATTAATAAGGCGAACTATTCTCACCATGTTATAAAACAGACAGGTGTGATGAATGTCAATTGTCTGTCTGTGGAAGCGCCGTTTTCTGTTTTCCAGAATTTCGGATTTCAAAGCGGCCGTGTGGCTGATAAGTTTGACGGATGGGCTGAAGTGCGTTCAGATAATGGCCTGAGAATTCTGCCGAAGTATATTAATGCGGTAATTTCGCTGAAAGTGGAGCAGTATGTTGATCTGGGATCCCATGGCATGTTTATCTGTTCTGTTTCTGAAGCGCGCGTTATGAGTGACAAAGATACGATGACCTACACATATTATCAGAACTATGTAAAACCAAAGCCTCAGACAGAAGGCAAGAAAGGTTTTGTGTGTAAAATATGCGGCTACATTTATGAAGGTGATGAACTTCCGGAAGATTTCATCTGTCCTCTTTGTAAACATGGTGCCGTTGACTTTGAACCAATTCAGTAAGTCTGTTTCTAATCTGACGGGAGGTCTGCTTTATGAGGAAGAATTTTGGAGCAAAACCGCTGATGTATCCGCAGCCGGTGCTGATTATTGCAACTTATGACGAAGAAGAACATGCTGATGCAATGAATGCAGCATGGGGAGGCATTGCGGATTCAAACAAGATGATCATGTGTCTGAGCGCAGGTCATAAGACGGTTCAGAATATTTTAAAACGCAGAGCATTTACAGTAAGTATGGCTGATGAAGCACATGTTATGGCTTCTGATTATGTGGGGATCGTATCTGCAAATAAAGAACCGGAAAAACTGGCGAAAGCAGGATTCCATACAACAAAAAGCGAATTTGTAGATGCGCCGCTGATTGATGAACTGCCTATGGCGCTGGAATGCCGTTTGATCAGTTATGACGAGAAATCAGAACTGATGCTTGGGGAAATTGTTAACGTCTGTGCAGACGAAAGGGTGCTCACTGACGGAAAAATCGATCCGGCGAAACTTTGCCCGATCACATTTGACCCTGTAAATAATGCTTATCTGAAGCTGGGTGAAAAAGTGGGAAATGCGTTTAAGGATGGAGCAGCTCTGAAATAAACTGAAATAAAGGCCTTTTTCTCTGTCGATTTACAGAGAAAAAGGCCGTTTTTTCATACAATTCTAAATTCAGCATATTGTTATGAAAATATCAATCACAGGTTAAAGCTGTATCATGTGCGGTTTTCCTGCTTTAAAAATGGTATAATATTTGAAGCCGAGATCCTCAAGTACCGATGACAGACGATCAAATGCAAAGCCCACATGTTCTGGCGCATGGGCGTCTGCTCCGATGGTAATCAGTTCGCCGCCCATTGCCTTAAAAGCTTTGAGTACATCAAGATGGGGATGGGGCTGCCCGAGACCGTATTTGTAGCCTCCGGTATTAATTTCCAGCGCTTTGCCGGACTGTATAATATACTTTAATGCCGGCTCAAGAACATCTCTGTATTTTTCATAAGAATAATTTTGGTTGCGGTGCGGGCCGTAACGGACAACATAATCAATATGTCCATAAGAATGAAAGCCTGAAAATGCCTGCATATTGGCCATAATCGTCTCAAAATAAGCCCGGTAGCCTTCTTCTTCGGTAATCCCTGAAAAATACGACTCGGGATAATAAGGGTCGCGTCCGTTGACGAGATGAGATGATGCAATGATAAAATCAAAGGGATATTTTTCAACAACAGCCTGGTACCGATCCGCGAGATACGGCATCATGCCTAATTCAATACCGTAGAGAACTTCAATTTTATTTTTATAACGCTCTTTCAGATCAAAAAGGCACTTTGTATAACCATCCATATCAACGAGAAATTCCAAAGAATCTTCGCCTGGCTGCGGCGGATAATCATAGTCCATGTGTTCGGTAAAACAAATAGTCTTGAGACCTTTTTGAATGGCCGCATCGATCATGGCTGACATCGGAGCCTGCGAGTCAGCAGAAAACCGAGAGTGCATATGACAATCGGAAATAATCACAATATAACCTCCTCATCTTATGTATTGTTTATATAATAACGTATTTTAAACAAAAAAATCAACAAAAAAAAGAGAATAAAATATAAAATACATATGGCAGTTTGTTAAAATATTAATTTGTGGATAATTACTCTTGAATTTTTATAAAATATTATGTATGATATATGAGTAGCAGGAAAGCTTAAAAGCTTTTCCAGAAAACACTTTTAGGAGGAATCAAATCATGGCAGTAAAAGTAGCAATTAATGGTTTTGGACGTATTGGACGTTTAGCTTTCAGACAGATGTTCGGAGCAGAAGGTTATGAAGTTGTAGCAATCAACGACTTAACAGATCCAAAGATGCTGGCACACTTATTAAAGTATGACTCATCACAGGGAAGATATGCAGGACACACAGTTGAAGCTAAAGAATCTTCAATCGTTGTAGACGGCAAAGAAATCGAAATCTATGCAAAAGCTAACGCTGCTGAACTTCCTTGGGGAGAATTAGGTGTAGACGTTGTTCTTGAATGTACAGGTTTCTATACATCTAAAGCAAAATCACAGGCACATATCGATGCAGGCGCAAAGAAAGTTGTTATTTCAGCTCCAGCCGGCAACGATCTTAAGACAATCGTTTACAGTGTTAACCAGGAAACATTAACAGCAGAAGATCAGATTATCTCAGCTGCTTCCTGTACAACAAACTGCTTGGCTCCTATGGCTAAAGCATTAAATGATTACGCACCAATCCAGAGCGGTATCATGTCAACAATTCACGCATACACAGGCGACCAGATGGTTCTTGACGGCCCACACAGAAAAGGCGATTTAAGACGTGCGAGAGCAGCTGCTGTAAATATTGTTCCTAACTCAACAGGCGCTGCAAAAGCAATCGGTTTAGTTATTCCTGAATTAAACGGCAAATTAATCGGTTCTGCACAGCGTGTTCCTGTTCCAACAGGTTCTACAACAATTTTAACAGCTGTTGTTAAAGGCGCAGATGTTACAAAAGAAGGCATCAATGCTGCAATGAAAGCTGCTGCATCTGAATCATTCGGTTATAATGAAGATCCTATCGTTTCTTCAGATATCGTTGGTATCACATATGGTTCATTATTCGATGCTACACAGACAATGGTATCTAAAGTTGGCGATGATCTTTATCAGGTACAGGTTGTTTCATGGTATGACAACGAAAATTCATACACAAGCCAGATGGTTAGAACAATCAAATACTTTGCTGAATTAGCATAATCTGCGAATCATTCAAAGCATATATTATGACCTATGCGGGTCCGGTCTTATAGTGGACCGGACCCGTTTTTTGATATCGGAAAGTTCTTTTGAATCTTCCATATCTCCGGCGGCTTTGGCCGTTTATAAATCAACATTTGGAGGAATTAAAAATGCTTAACAAAAAATCAGTAGACGACATTAATGTTAAAGGTCTCAGAGTATTGGTAAGATGTGATTTTAACGTACCGTTAAAAGATGGAAACATCACGGACGAAAACCGTCTTGTAGCTGCTCTGCCGACGATTAAAAAATTGATCAATGACGGCGGCAAAGTCATTCTTTGTTCACACCTTGGCAAACCAAAGGGAGAACCAAAACCTGAATTATCCTTAGCACCTGTAGCTAAAAGATTAAGCGAATTATTGGGACAGGAAGTTAAATTCGCAGCAGATCCTGAAGTTGTAGGACCAAATGCTAAAGCTGCAGTTGAAGCTATGAAAGACGGCGACGTTATTTTACTTGAAAATACCCGTTACAGAATCGAAGAAACAAAGAACGGTGATGAATTTTCAAAAGAACTTGCAAGCCTCTGCGATGTATTTGTAAACGATGCATTTGGTACAGCGCACAGAGCTCACTGCTCAAATGTCGGCGTTACAAAATATGTAAAAACAGCGGTTGTCGGATATCTGATGCAGAAAGAAATCGATTTCCTTGGAAATGCGGTTAATAACCCTGAAAGACCTTTTGTAGCTATCCTCGGCGGCTCCAAAGTTTCTTCAAAGATTTCTGTAATCAATAACCTGCTTGATAAAGTTGATACACTTATTATCGGTGGAGGTATGTGCTATACATTCGCAAAAGCTGCAGGACAGAAGATTGGAAAATCTCTTTGTGAAGATGATTATCTTGATTACGCCAAAGAAATGGTTGAAAAGGCCAAAGAAAAAGGTGTTAAACTTCTTCTCCCTGTAGACTGTGTTGCGGCCAAAGAATTCTCAAACGATGCCGAACGCCGTGTTGTTGAAGGCGATCTTGCTGACGATGAGATGGGGCTTGATATCGGACCAAAGACAGAAGCATTATTTGCTGAAGCATTAAAAGGCGCAAAAACAGTTGTTTGGAACGGACCTATGGGATGCTTCGAGATGCCGAACTTCGCTTCAGGTACAATCGCAGTTGCAAAAGCTATGGCAGAACTGGAAGGCGCTGTTACAATCATCGGCGGCGGAGATTCTGCAGCAGCAGTCAATACACTTGGTTTTGGCGACAAGATGACTCATATTTCCACAGGCGGCGGCGCTTCTCTGGAATTCCTGGAAGGCAAAGACCTGCCGGGCGTCGTAGCAGCAAATGATAAGTAAGCTGTGAGCACTTAATGAAAACAAGCCTAAAGGCGCAGTTTGAATTTAGTGCGAACGCTGTTCCCGAACCTTAGCGAAGCGAAGCTGAGCTTAGTTGAGGGAACATACCCGTCTACCAACGCAGACCGAATTTAGTGCGAACGCCGTTCCCGAACCTTAGCGAAGCGAAGCTGAGCTTAGTTGAGGGAACATACCCGTCTGCCGACGCAGACCGAATTTAGTGCGAACGCTGTTCCCGAGTTTAACCCGGAGAACATACCCGATAATTGTATAAGTTAAAAAAGGAGATATTTCCACAATGCGTAAAAAAATTATTGCAGGCAACTGGAAGATGAATAAAACTCCGAGCGAAGCAGTTGCTCTGATTGATGAATTAAAACCATTAGTAGCTAACGATGATGTTGATGTTGTATTTTGTGTTCCTGCCATTGATATTATTCCTGCAGTTGAAGCTGTCAAAGGTACAAACATTCAGATCGGTGCAGAAAACATGTATTTTGAAGAATCAGGCGCTTACACAGGCGAAATCGCTCCAAACATGTTAGTTGATGCCGGCGTTAAATATGTTATTATCGGACATTCCGAAAGACGTGAATACTTTGCTGAAACAGATGAAACTGTAAACAAAAAAGTGTTAAAAGCTTTTGAGCACGGTTTGACACCAATCATTTGCTGCGGTGAATCTCTGACTCAGAGAGAACAGGGCATTACCATTGATTGGATCCGTCAGCAGATTAAAATCGCTTTCTTAAATGTTACTGCAGATCAGGCCAAAGAAGCAGTGATCGCTTACGAACCTATCTGGGCAATCGGTACAGGTAAAGTGGCAACTTCCGAGCAGGCTCAGGAAGTATGCGCTGCAATCCGTGAGTGCATTAAGGAAATTTACGATGAAGCGACAGCAGAAGCAATCCGTATTCAGTACGGCGGCAGTGTATCTGCATCCAGTGCCCCTGAATTATTCGCAATGCCGGATATTGACGGCGGTTTAGTCGGCGGCGCAAGCTTAAAACCTGATTTTGGAAAAATCGTAAATTATAATAAATAATTTAATGATGCCAAGGTCAAAAGACCCCAACATCTTTTAAAGACAGCGATGAATTTAAAGCCGGAGACTGCCCAAAAGCAGCCTTCGGCTTTTGCACAAGTGCGCATGGGAAGCGGCAAGGAGACATGCCGCTTATCCGGTCACTGAAAATGGAGATGAAAACGTGAAAGAAAGAATAGCTGTATTAACTCAGCCATTATTCAATCTGAAGAAACGTTTTCTTTCAATGCTTCCTGTCATTTTTTTCTTTGTTTTCGGAAGGGGCAAATGAAATCACTGCCGATGTCACAGCAGCGGTGATTTTTATTGAAGCTGTGCTGATTTTTGCTTTGCTCATTGTAAATGCTATGATAAAAAATTACCGGGTTATGTATGTATTAACAGCATGCATGCTTGCTCTGCCGCTGATTTTCGGGGTACAGCCGAATGGGTTTTCTGTTTTGCTGATGGCTGTATGCCTGCTGACTTTCTGGATTACATCTGTCAATGGAGAAGACAGACGCAAAAAGGCTTTGAGAAGAAAAAAATCCATATACATAATTGCCGCGGCAGTCTTTGCGGCAGCGCTGGTGATTTCTTTAACAGCTGTTTCGATGAACACACAGTTTTTTTACCAGCTGGCCTATGAAAGCGAGGGCATTGTTTCCAGAAGTCTGAGACAAATTTCTGGGCAGGCCCAAACGCCGGTGATGCACGGGCGTGTCAGTTCCGGAAATAATTACCGTACGCATGCGGTGCAGATGACATTGGAGACAGACGTACAGCCGACAGAAACATTATATTTGATCGGATTTACAGGCGGTGATTATGCCGGCGGCCAGTGGCAGCCTGATGATTCGGAACAAATATTCCATGATGTCGCCGTGGCGCTTGATTGGGAAGAATGGACAGACTGGGTCAGAGGTATGTTCAATATGCTGTATTTTCTTGTAAATAATGCAACCAATGATACTGACTTTTCAGAGGCTATCCGCATGGAAATGAGATTTTCCGACGGAAGGACGGACTATAATCTGGTGCCGTATAATTATCGCTGGGCAACGACCGAAAACCGTGAAAGTGTGGCGTATTTATATTATGAATTTCCGGATATAGACCTTCACTGGGATGAACCGACGCCTCAATTTGCCATCGGATGGTATGATCTGGTACAGCAGGCTTATATCGATGAAATACCGAAAGTGTATATGGATGTCCCACGGGACATTGTACCGCGGCTTGTACAGCTTTGCGAAGAAAATCCTCAGGATACACTGGAGGGCGCGACAGAATTTATTATGTCTTATCTCAGTTCACAGACATCATATACATTAACGCCGGGCCGGGCGCCGGTCAATGAAGATATCGTAGAATATTTTTTGTTTGAAAATAAAAAGGGGTATTGTGTGCATTATGCATCTGCGGCAACGCTGATGTACCGGCTGTTTGGATTTCCTGCCAGATATGTCTCAGGCTATGCCGTTGATCCGGCGGCTTTTGAAGAGACAGAAGACGGCGGCTGGCGGACGGAAGTTACAGATGACGCGTCGCACGCATGGACAGAAATATTTATCGAAGATCACGGATGGGTTCCGATTGAAGTAACGCCGGACTCTGAAGGCAGTATGTCGGTATCTTATCCGGAGTTTAATTTGAATTTTTCTGCAGACAGCAATACTTTGTCTCAGTTTAATTTTCAAACACCGGAACAAGAAACAGACTCCGATGACAGCAAACGGGAAGCATCCGGTGACAGGATGGATTCAGAGACAGCTGATTTTATTCAAAACAGCTGTGTATGGTATACTTTAGGCGGACTGCTTTTAGCCGCCATATTATTGCTGCCGGTTATTGCCGTATTATTGAGAAAACGGCGTATATATATGCTTTCAAAAGCAGGATGCCGAAAAGTGTTTTGGCAATTCATGGCTATGCTGCATGAGGCCGGATTTATGCTTTGTCATGCGGTATATAAAGAAATTATTATAAAAAAATATTATAAAAAAATAAAATTAATTCATATTGTTGAGAATTCAAAAAAAATCGTCTATACTGGTGAGTACAGGCGATTTTGTCTGTATATGGAAACTGAGAATATGATAATCAGAGAAGAGGAGAAAGACATCAATGCTTCAGATCCAACAGATTTGCAAAGAATACAAAACAGGTAAATTAGTACAGAAAGCACTGGATCATGTCAGTTTAAATCTCAGAGACAATGAATTTGTTGCCATATTAGGACCCAGCGGTTCCGGAAAGACAACACTTTTAAATATTATCGGAGGGCTTGACAGATACGACAGCGGAGATTTGATTATTAACGGCATTTCTACAAAAAAATATAAAGACAGAGACTGGGATTCTTACAGAAATCATACGATAGGATTCGTCTTTCAGAGCTACAATTTGATTCCACATCAAACAATTCTTGCCAATGTAGAACTGGCTCTGACGATTTCAGGTATTGGCAAAAATGAGCGGAGAAGCAGGGCAAAAAAGGCTTTGGAGCAGGTTGGATTAGGTGAGCAGTGCCATAAAAAGCCAAACCAGCTTTCCGGCGGGCAGATGCAGCGGGTAGCAATTGCCAGAGCCCTTGTAAATGACCCGGACATTTTGCTGGCCGATGAGCCAACAGGCGCTCTGGATAGTACGACGAGCGTTCAGGTGATGGAACTTTTGAAGGAAGTTGCTAAAGACCGCCTTGTTGTGATGGTAACGCATAATCCAGAACTGGCTCAGGAATACGCCACAAGAATTGTTAACTTAAAAGACGGGCAGATACGTTCGGATACTGATCCGTATGAGCCGGAAGCCAAGCATCTGCAGCCGCCGGAGCATAAAAACATGGGGAAATCTTCAATGTCATTTTGGACAGCCTTGGCGCTCAGCTTTAATAACCTTCGGACAAAAAAGGCAAGGACATTACTGACATCTTTTGCCGGTTCTATTGGTATCATCGGCATTGCGCTTATTTTAGCTTTGTCAACCGGCGTCAATGATTATATCCGACAGATTGAAGAAGAAACACTGTCAGAATATCCGCTGCAGATTCAAAGTACAGGAATCGATCTGACCTCGATGCTGACGATGACTGACCCGGAGGGCGGCCGGACTGAGGAAAGCGGTGAAATCGATGTCATTGAGATGGTGACAGATATGTTTTCAACGATGGATTCCAATGATCTGGAGTCGTTGAAAAAGTATTTGGACAGCGGAACAAGCGGAATTGAACAATATACGAATGCCATAGAATATTCTTACAATATAACGCCTCAGATATACAGACAGGATGGCGATGCTTATCGTCAGGTAAATCCGGATAATTCATTTGCCGCTCTTGGTTTTGGCTCATCATCCAGCGCCAGCAGCATGATGTCGTCGATGATGAGTACGGATGTTTTTTATGAGATGCCGGAAAATAAAGGATTATATGAAAGCCAATATGATGTAAAAGCAGGAAGATGGCCTGAAAATGAAAACGAATGCGTGCTCGTACTTACATCAAGCGGAGGAATCAGCGATTTTATGCTGTATACTCTCGGATTAAGAGATTCAATGGAACTGGATGAGATGATTCAGCAGTTTATCAATGAAGAAAACATAGAGACTCCTGAGAATATAGGTACATATAATTATGATGATATTCTTGGCATAACATTCAAAATTGTCAACAGTGCGGATTATTATGAATATGACAGTCAGTATGATGTCTGGCGGGATAAGACAGACGATGAAGAATATATGACATCTCTTGTGGCTGGCGGTGAAGATCTGACAATCGTAGGTATCGTCCAGCCTTCGGAAGATGCCAATGGGCTTCTGCTGTCAAGCGGCATCGGATATACGGCGTCTTTAACAAAACATGTGGCTGAAATGGCCGCCCAAAGCAAGATTGTCAGTCAGCAGCTGGAAAATCCGACGGTGAACGTATTCACCAATGAACCTTTTGGGGAAGACAGCCGTCAGGAAGAATTTGATACAAATTCTTTGTTTTCCATTGATGAAGACGCGCTGGCAGATGCGTTTCAAATTGATGAATCACAGCTGACAGGAGATATGGCAGACGCGTTCGATTTTTCAAACTTGTCTGTAGATACGAATACATTGAATTTATCCGGTCTGATTGATTTAAGCCAAATTTCGGTTCAGATGCCGGATATGCCGGAAATGAGTTTGTCAGATATGATGTCTGGTCTGGAGGTCAATGTTTCTGCGGACAGCCTGAATACGATGATATCGGGTCTGCTGTCCGGTTATGCCGATTATGCGGCTCAAAATCCTCAGGCTGATTATTCGGGAATTGGCGAAAATTTTCTGGCATTTTTAAGGACTGACGAAGCACAGCAGATACTCGGTGAAAATATTCGTGAAATTATAGAAGCCAACGGAGGAATGACTGTATCTGTAGAAGAAATTGAAACATTATTTGCGGATATTATGACCGGCTATCAGGAATATGCAGCTCAAAACGGATATACAGATCCGGAAATGTTTGACGAATACTTAATGGAATATCTGCAGACCTCTCAGGCGCAGGCTATCATACAGCAGTGGATTGATACTGTATTTCCTCAAAATACGGAGACAGTAATTACTTCAGAACAGCTTGCAAAACTGGCCTCAGATATGGCTGACGGCTATCAGGCATATGCTGTGCAGAACGGACTTCCTGATCCGAATAAGATGGGAGAATATTTTATTGACTATCTGGGTACAGATGCTGCGCAGACTCTGTTGTCGGATGGTATTGCTTCCATGGTAAATACTGACGGTATTCAATCTCAGATTTCAGGAGCACTTCAGGGATATGTTCAGGAAGCGATGGGCGCTTATGCATCAGCGATAGGCCAGACGTTGGAAACCCAAATTACATCGGCAATGACACAGATTTTAAATCAGTTGGCTCAGGCAATGGCAGAACAGATGGAGCAGGCAATGAGTCAGCTGGGTGCCAACATGGAAAACGCTTTAAGCATTGACCCGGAAGCGTTTGCCGAAGCTTTTCAGATGAATATGACCGGAGATGAATTGATGGAACTGCTGATGTCGATGAACGCATCGGAAGATGCAACTTACGAAAGTAATCTTCAGACACTGGGCTATGTTGATTTTGATGTGCCAAGCGGTATTGATATTTATCCGAAAGATTTTGAGAGCAAAGAAGAGGTTGTAAATATTCTTGATAACTATAACAGTACCATGGAGGCTGAGGGCAATGAAGATCAGATTATTACATATACAGACATGGTCGGAACACTGATGTCTTCTGTGACACAGATTATTGACATTATCAGTTATGTGCTTATTGCTTTTGTGGCTATTTCGCTGATCGTATCATCTATTATGATTGGCGTTATTACATATATCAGCGTCTTAGAACGCAAAAAAGAAATTGGTATATTAAGGGCTATCGGCGCTTCTAAGAGAAATATCTCAGAAGTATTTAATGCAGAAACATTTATTATCGGCCTTTGCGCAGGCCTGATTGGTATCGGCCTGACGCTGATTATATTAATTCCGGGCAATGCGGCGATCCATCATGTGGCCGGCACAAATGATGTCAATGCAGTGCTTCCGGTACAGTATGCAGTAATACTTGTGATTTTAAGTGTCATATTGACATTGATCGGCGGACTGATCCCGTCAAAGAAAGCGGCTAAGAGTGATCCGGTCACGGCGCTGAGAACTGAATAAAGGTTTACTCAAATGCTGTGTATTTCAGACACTTTTTGAATAAGAAAGTACCAAAATAAATAATGGCAGTCTTTGCAGATGTAAGTTTCTACATTTGAAAAGACTGCCATTGTTATATTATGCCTGCATATGATAATAGTGGGCGTAAATACCGTCTTTTTGAAGTAATTCATCGTGACTGCCCCGTTCGGCAATTTGATTATCGGCAACAACGAGAATCTCATCGGCATTTCTGATGGTTGATAATCTGTGTGCGATGGTAATCGTCGTCCGGTCTTTGGCCAGAACTTCCAAACTTTGCTGGATCCAACGTTCACTTTCATTATCCAAAGCGCTTGTCGCTTCATCCAGAATAAGAATCGGAGGGTTCTTTAAAAATACTCTGGCAATGGAAATTCTTTGCTTCTGACCGCCGGAAAGCCGGGTACCACGCTCGCCCACAAAGGTATCATAACCGTCAGGGAGCGATTGAATAAAATCATGAATATTTGCTTTCTTGGCAGCATCGATGATTTCTTTCATTGAAGCGCCCGGCTTGCCGTAAGCAATATTTTCCCTGATCGTGCCGCAGAAAAGATAAACGTCCTGCTGAACAATACCAATCTGATTTCTCAGACTTTGAAGTGTCAGTGTACGGACATCTTTGCCGTCAATGGTAATGCTGCCGGATGTAATGTCATAAAATCTCGGGAGCAGTGAACAGATGGTCGTCTTTCCGCTGCCTGACGGTCCCACAAGAGCGATGGAACGGCCGGCCGGAATATCAAAGGAGACATCCGAAAGCACAAGGGTATCATCATCGGAATAATGGAAAGATACGTGATCATAGCGGACATGGCCTGAAACATCGGTTAAAGGCTTGGCATCAGGGGCATCCTGAATGTCTGGTTCCGTTTCCATTACTTCGATATAACGGCGAAAGCCGGAAAAACCTTTCTGCATCATTTCCATCAATTCAACAAGGATTTGAATCGGGCTGATAAAAATACCGATATATAAAGCGTACATGGCAAGGTCGCCAGGCTGCATCTGTCCTTTGGCAATGAGCCATCCGCCGAATACGAGCGTAACAAGGTACATCATGCCCTGAAAAAATGTGTTCCATGCCATAAAGTTGCCCATACATTTATAGTTGGCATCTTTGGACAGAAGAAAGTTGTGATTGCTTTTCTTAAATTTTTTGTGCTCAACGCCTTCATTGGCAAATGACTGAACAACACGGATACCGGCCAGCGTATCCTGAAGGCTGGCATTGACATCTCCGATTTTTTTACGATTTTCCATAAAAGTCATCTGCAGGCGCGTGTTCTGCCTCAGTGAAAAAAGAAACATGCATACGACAAGCACTGTCATCGGCAGAGCAAGCTGCCAGTTAATAATAAATAAAAAGATAAAAGAACCGATAATTTTTATCAGCGATATAAAAAGGTTTTCAGGTCCGTGGTGGGCAAATTCTGCGATATCGAATAAGTCCGAAACAAGCTTGCTCATCATCTGTCCGGAATTGTTCTGATCGTAGTAAGAAAAAGACAGCTTTTCATAATGGTCAAATAACTTCTGGCGCATATCCCGCTCCATGTTGGCGCCCATCATATGACCCTGATAACTGACATAATATTTGCATAAACTCTGGCAGATATACATGATCAAAAGTGCAATGCCGATCGGCGGCAGTGCCCTGAGGATAGCACCGGCTTCACCGGAAAACAGGGTGTTTGTCAGTGTACGAAGAATCTGCGGGTAAGCAAGATCGACAAGACTGATAAAAGCGGCGCATAAAAGGTCAAGAAAAAAGACCGTTTTATAAGGTCCGTAATAGTGAATAAATTTTTTTACTGTAGACATAACAATCCCTTTCTTTGAGAAATAAATCTTTTTCTGTTGAGAAATAAATCTTCAGGAATACATACTATCATATTTAAAAACTATTGTAAAATTATTTTTTTCTGATAAAATTAATAGTGGTAAAAGAATAAAATTAAAAATCTAAGGAGAATTAATATGAGCAAAAGACCAACTGTTTTAATGATTTTAGACGGCTTTGGCTTGAACGAAAAACATGAGGCAAATGCCGTATATGAAGCTAAGACACCGGTAATTGACGGGCTGATGGAAAAATATCCTTTTGTTAAAGGTTATGCCAGCGGTATGGCTGTAGGGCTTCCGGATGGTCAGATGGGTAATTCAGAAGTCGGACATTTAAATATGGGTGCCGGACGTATCGTTTATCAGGAACTGACGAGAATTACCAAAGAAATTCAGGACGGCGACTTCTTTAAAAATGAAGAACTTTTAAAAGCTGTGAATAACGCCAAAGAAAACGGCAGCGCCCTTCATCTGTACGGACTGTTATCCGACGGCGGGGTACACAGCCACAATACACATCTTTACGCGCTGCTTGAACTTGCGAAAAAAGAAGGCCTTGAAAAAGTTTATGTACACTGCTTCCTTGACGGCCGTGACACACCGCCTGCTTCCGGCAAAGAGTTTGTTCAGGAACTGGAAGATAAGATGAAAGAAATCGGTGTCGGTAAGATTGCAACAGTGATGGGCCGCTACTATGCAATGGACAGAGACAATCGCTGGGATCGTGTGGAAAAGGCATATGCTGCGCTGACAAAGGGTGAAGGTATTCCGGCGGACAGTGCGGTTGCAGCTGTTGAAAATTCTTATGCTGACGGAAAAACCGATGAATTTGTTGTTCCTGCTGTTGTGATGGAAAACGGAGTTCCGACAGCGACGATCAAAGATAAGGATTCCATTATTTTCTATAATTTCAGACCTGACCGCGCAAGAGAGATTACAAGAGCTTTCTGTGCCGATGAGTTTGACGGATTTGACCGGGGCAAACGTCTTGATGTGACGTACATCTGCTTTACAGAATATGATGTAACAATCCCTAATAAAGAAATTGCGTTTAAGAAAGTTGAAATTAAAAATACATTCGGAGAATTTTTAGCTGCGCATCATATGACGCAGGCAAGAATTGCCGAAACAGAGAAATATGCTCATGTAACATTTTTCTTTAACGGCGGTGTAGAAGAGCCAAATGAAGGTGAGGACAGAATCCTTGTTAAATCACCGAAAGTTGCAACTTATGATCTGCAGCCGGAGATGAGTGCATATAAAGTTACAGAAAAACTTGTTGAAGCGATTACATGCGGAAAATACGACGTTATCATTATTAACTATGCAAACCCTGATATGGTCGGACATACAGGTGTTGAAGCGGCTGCGATCAAAGCTATCGAAGCTGTTGATGAATGTGTCGGAAAGGCTGTAGATGCGCTGCTTTCTGTAGACGGACAGATGATTATCTGTGCGGATCATGGTAATGCTGAACAGCTGATCGATTACGAAACAGGAGAACCGTTTACAGCACATACAACCAATCCGGTACCGTTTATTCTTGTAAATTATGATGAGAACTATACACTGGCTGAGGGCGGCTGCCTTGCAGATCTTGTCCCGACGCTTATTGAAATGATGGGTATGGAAAAACCTGCAGATATGACAGGTAAATCTCTGCTGAGACATAAATAATATGAATACAGAGATATTGTTAAAACGGCTTGAACGTCCAAAAGAGGCTGCCGACGTTGTGTTAGATACAGATACATTTAATGAAATTGATGATCAGTATGCACTGGCATATATGCTTTTATCCGCAGACCGGCTTAATGTAAAAGCTATTTATGCAGCACCGTTTTCAAATGAAAAAGCGGCGGCCCCTGCCGAGGGTATGGAGAAAAGCTATCAGGAAATTTTAAATATTTTAAAGCTGATGGGCAAAACATCTTTTAACGATAAAGTTTTCAGAGGCTCTGAACGTTATCTGCCTGATGAGCATACGCCGGTACATTCAGAGGCCGTTTCGGATTTGATCAAAAAAGCCATGGCTCAGCCGAAGGACCGTCCTTTATATGTCATTGCTCTTGGTGCAATTACAAACATTGCTTCGGCAATTTTGGCAGAGCCAGAGATTATTGATAAAATTGTTGTGATATGGCTTGGCGGACATGCTTTAGATTGGGTGGATACCGATGAATTTAATATGTATCAGGATGTGGCGGCAGCAAGAGTTGTATTTGGCTGCGGTGTGCCTTTAGTTCAGCTGCCATGCCTGGGGGTTGTCTCTGAATTCCGAGTGACAGAACCGGAACTGACGTATTGGCTTAAAGGACAGAATGCGCTTTGTGATTATCTGGTTGATGTGACAGTGAATGAGGGAAGAACTCATGAAAAGACGCCGTTCTGGAGCCGTGTCATCTGGGATGTGACAGCGGTCGCATGGCTTGTTGACGGAAAGTTTATGAAAGACCGGCTGGAGCACAGTCCGATCCCACAGTATGACAACCATTACAGCTTTGATGCCAGACGGCATTGGATTAAATATGTATATCAGATTCATCGAGATGCATTGATTGAAGATTTGTTTACAAAATTGAGAAACTCTTAAAGAAGTCCAGAAGATACCGAAATGTTAAAAACACTTCGGTATCTTTTGTTTTATACAATAAACCCGAAAAAATCAGAAATGCCCATACATTTTTATGTCTTTTGTGCAAAATAACTTGATAAATTTGAAATCTAGTGTATGATAGAACTATCTTTTCATCAACAGGAGGATACGGCAATGCTGTGTATCAAAAATTTTTCAAAGACATATAAGGGAGGAAAAAAGGCTGTCAGCAATCTGAATCTTGAAATAGAAGCCGGTGATATTTATGGCTTTATCGGTCATAACGGTGCCGGAAAGACAACGACGATCAAGGCTGTGGCCGGCATTTTAGATTTTGAAGAAGGAGATATATTGATTGACGGCAGTTCGATCAAGGCACAGCCGGTTGCATGCAAACAGAAACTGGCATATATCCCTGATAATCCTGATATTTATGATTATCTGACGGGAATTAAATATTTGAACTTTATATGTGACATGTACGGAGTACCTGCCGGACAGAGGGAGAAGGAAATTAAAAATTACGCGGATATGTTTGAAATCACACAGAATTTAGGCGATCAGATTTCATCTTATTCCCATGGTATGAAACAGAAGCTTGTATTAATTTCTGCGTTTATTCATCATCCAAAACTGCTTATTCTCGATGAACCTTTTGTCGGACTGGATCCGAAAGCGTCACTGATGTTAAAGCAGCTGATGAAAGAAGCATGTCAGGAAGGCTGTGCTATTTTCTTCTCAACTCATGTATTGGAAGTCGCACAGAAGCTTTGCAATAAAATTGCCATTATAAAACAGGGAAAATTAATTGTCAGCGGAGATATTGATAAAATACTCGGTGACCACAGTCTTGAAGATGTATTTATGGAGGTCAGTGAGCATGAATAGCAAATTTTTAAGTCTGACATCAGTGACTTTAAAAGGCGTATGGATGAGCGGCCAGTTTTCCGGAACGAACAAAAGACAAAAAAACGGAAAAATGGCGCTGATTATGGGCATGATGGCGCTGATCGGCATTATTTTTATTTTCTACTGCGGGTTATTTACGTTTATTTATATTCAGGCAGGTCTGGCGCCGTCGGTTATGCCGATGATGATGGCTGTCGCCAGCGTGTTTATATTAATTACGACGCTTTTTAAGGCTAGCGGCTTTCTTTTTGCGTCAAAAGATGATGATTTACTTATGTCCCTGCCGATAAAAACAACAACGATTGTCCTTGCCAAATTTGTATCATTATATATTTATGAATGTGCAGTAACCGCTGTAATTATTGCGCCTTCGGTCGTTGTTTTAAAGATGTATGACTGCATTGGAACGGTTTCTTTGATTTTAGGTATCTTTTCGATATTTATTATTCCGATGATACCATTGGCTGTTGCCGGTTTGATCGGCATTTTCATCGCCTATATTTCTGCAAGATTCAAATATAAAAATCTGGCGGCAATTATTTTAGGTATGATTTTTTTTATTGCCATTATGTATTTTTCGATGACCGCCTCAGAAATCGATGCAGATGTTTTCACTGAGATGAATGATATGATGATATCAATGGTTGTGGGGATGTATCCGCCGGCAATGCTTTTTGCCCGTGGAATGGAAGGAAATGCTGCAGCGTATGTTGGCTTTATTGCGCTTTCAGCTGTTATTGCTGCTGTCATTGTCATCGTTATTGCAGTCAATTTTAAAAAAATCACAACGATGATCCAGTCCCACCATACGAGAAGCCGATACAGGATGGAAACTCTGAAAACTTCCGGTGTCCTGAAATCACTTGTGGTAAAAGAGTTCAAACAATATTTCAGCATCTCTTCGTATGTACTGAATACGGCGTTTGGGCCTGTATTGATGATTATTGCGGCAATAGCTTCATTTTTCGTCAAAGATATTGAAGCCGTTTTGAATTTTCCGGGGATTAACAGCGTTATTAATGTTTTTCTGCCGATTGTGGTGATGTTTTTTGCAGCGCTTTCCAGTACCACCTATCCATCTATTTCGCTGGAAGGAAACCATGTATGGCTGACAGCAAGCCTGCCGGTCAGATCCGAGACAATTTATAAAGCTAAAATCATCATGAATTTATGCCTGACTGTACCGGCGATTTTAATTTCGTCTGTTTTACTGTCCATTCGGTTTCGGCCGGATCTGCTGTATGCAGTGCTGACTGTCGTTATATCTGTTTTGTGCAGTATTTTTATGGCTGTCTTCGGCCTTACCGTCAACATTAAATTCCCGAATTTTGAGTGGACGAACGCCGCTGCCGTCGTAAAACAAGGAGCATCAGGGATGATTTGTTCATTTGGAGGCATTATTTTGGTGTTCATATCGGGAGGTATTATTTTAATGACGCCGCTGCCGCCGCTGGCTGTATATCTTGTATTGGTCATTCTTTTTATCGCTGGAACATTTATTTCATGGCGGATCGCAGCGAAGACGCCGCTCATACAGTTAATCAGCCGTTGACTTGATTTTTAAGTTTTAGTATAATTTTAGCCGGGACAGTTTGTTCCGGCTAAGTTATTATGTAGAGTCTGCCAGATACAGACTTCTGGCAGATCAGAGGAAGGAAATCGTATGGCGTATTTATGTCAGCTTACAAATAAACTTCGTGTTGTCATGGAACCGATGACCGGATTTCGCTCGGTGACTGCCGGCGTATTTGTCGGTGTCGGATCTGCAGATGAAACAAAAGATACCAACGGGCTTGCCCATGTGATCGAGCATATGCTTTTCAAAGGCACAAAAAAACGTACGGCCCGTCAGATTGCCGATGAGATGACAGAAATCGGCGGCAATCTGGATGCGTATACAACGAAGGAATATACTTGCTTTTACACACAAACACTTAAAGATCATTTGCCTGCGGCAATGGATATTATTTCGGATATGATTTCCAATGCGCTGCTTTCACCTGAAGATTTAACGAAAGAATTGGGTGTTATTTTAGAAGAAATTGATATGTATGATGACGATGCGGACGAACTTGTCCACGATTTAATTCAAAAAGAAGTGTGGCGAAACGATCCGATCGGATATATTATTTCCGGCGAAAAGGAAACGGTTAAAAATTTTGACCGCGAAGCGGCAGCGGCATTTATGAATAAGTATTATCGTGCAGAAAATATGGTCATTTCTATTGCCGGTCACTTTGATATTGACGAAACACGGACGCTTCTTGAAGAGAAATTTGGAAGTATACGCAGCGGATTTTCACCGGAAGTTAAGACAGCGCCGCAATATTACTTATCTAATGTCTTTCGTCAAAAGCCGATTGAACAGATGCATATGAATCTTGCGTATCCATGTATTCCATACGGTCATAAAGACCGATATTTATTTACGATTATGAACAATATTATCGGCGGCAATCTGAATTCAAGACTGTTTCAGCATGTCCGCGAGGATAAAGGACTAAGTTATGCCATATATTCCTATGGCAGCGCATTTAAACAGTGCGGCCTTTTTCAGATTGATGCGGCGATGAATCCTGAGCAGACGATTCAAGTGCTTGAGGCCATTAAAGAGGTCATAGGCAGTTTGTTTGAGAAAGCGCCGATTACAGAGCATGAACTGCATCTGGCAAAAGAACAGATCCGGACAGAGCTTATCATTGATACGGAAAGTACGCATAATCATATGGAGAGTAACGGCAAAGCGCTGATCTGCGGCAGAAAGACGGTTGCATTGGAAGATATATTAAATGCTGTCGCATCAGTTACGCTAGAGCAGCTGAGCACATTTATGGAAAAATATTTGAAAGCTGTCCGGCCATCGATATGTTTAGTGGGCGATTTAGAGCAGACAGATATATCGCGTATCAGCGCGATATTGGATACTTTTGGCAAAGAGCTGGAGGGAATATGACTAAAAGAGAGTTTTTAGAGGATTTAAGAAAGTATCTTTCCGGAAAACTTCCGGAAAGTACAGTTGACGGCCATGTTGCTTATTATAGAAATTATATTGAAAATGAAATAAAAAACGGCAGGAGCGAGGCGCAGGTGATGAGTGGGCTTGGTGATCCGAGAATGATAGGACGGACAATTCTTGACACATCGCCAGAACAGCAAAGCAGCGGTTATGAGTACAGCGCTTACCGGACGGATAACGATGGTTCAGAAAGTCAGAAGAAACGCAAAAAATCGCAGACCGGCTGTTTTTTTGATACGTCGACGGTTTTTGGAAAAATAAAACTGGCGGTTCTTCTGGTGATTATTTTAGCTGTAATTTTCGTGATCATTCGTTTTGCCGTACGGCTTCTGATTTATCTTCTGCCAGTCATAATTATCGCATGTATTATTTCAGCAATTATGAGGCGCAGATGATATGAAAATTACATTACTTACTGTAGGGAAAATCAAAGAAAAGTATTGGACTATGGCCATTGATGAGTACAAAAAGCGGCTTGGACGCTACTGTACACTGGAAATCATAGAAACTGCCGACGAGAAAACTCCGGATAATGCCAGTGACAAAGAGGAACAGATGATTCGTGATAAAGAAGGAGAGCGGCTGGCGGCAAAGCTGAAAGACAACGCCTATGTGATTGCCATGGCAATCAACGGCAAAGCCTATGATTCAGAAGGTCTTGCCGCACATATCGATCAGCTTTGTATCCGGGGAGAAAGCCATCTTGTGTTTATTATCGGAGGCTCTCTCGGGCTTTCCGAACATATTTTAAAGATCGCAGATGAAAAAATCAGCTTTTCCAGACTGACTTTTCCGCATCAGCTGATGCGGGTGATTTTACTGGAACAAATTTACAGATGCTTTCGTATTAATCATGGAGAGCCATATCATAAGTAAGTGAAATTTTTTCGCATTTGGGTGTTATATGGTGCGAACTAATAAATCATAGAAAGTACTTGTCTAAAGGGACAACATTTCATACAAAAATAGGGCATTGAAAAGAAGGCATATTTTCCTGCCAAGTCTTTGAAATGCCCTGTTTTATGGGGATTTTTAAGAAATAGCTGCCTACCTGATAGGAGTATGTCTGGGCTTTCATATATTGTGGCTTTGCTCCGAGAAAATTTCCTACAGCGGCGGCAAGTTCCTTTCTGCGGGGGCCATTTACATTGTAGTGGATTTCCATGTCTTTCGGCTCTTCTGAGATGATTTCTTCGTTTACCTCATCCTGTCCGGTTTCACCGATAGAGTCTTTTGAAATTTCCTGCTGGCTGGCCGCTTCGGCTTCCTGTATGTTTTCTTCGGGGATTTCTGCGGCGGTGGTTTCTGTATGGGGCGCGGCGATCAGATCGGCCATATCCAGCGGCCTGATTACTGCTAATGCGGTGATTTCTTTCGGCTCTTGTACTGTGCATGGGGCTTCCTGTTCCTTTGGCGCTGTTTCTGCCTGTTCCATTTCGGTCTGTGCCGCAGCCATGGCGGCAGCCTTCTCTGCTCTTGTCATTTTCGCTCTCGGAGCCGGAAATACGTCCGGTAATGCCCCTTTTTCATAATGGATCTGGAAGGTGATCCTGCCGTCTTGGGGGATGTAGAAATGGAAGTCCCGCATTTCGATTTCCTTGATTGCGTCCGGAAGTTCAATGTTCTTATAGCGCTTTACTTCCTTTCCTTCTACGATGAGGCATACGGGAACCGCGTCTCTGAGTTTTGCTGTGATTTTACCTGTCTTCATAATGTTTTCCACCTTTCTTATTTTTGTTGGCTGGCTGCCTTTGTTGCTTGTGAGTGACAGCTTACATATTTGAGGTGGAAAAGCAAGGCTTTTTGATAAAAAGATTTCATCATTTTATGGAAACATAGAAGCTAAGTTTTTTTCATATAGTGGGGCGGCATGTTTCGCTGAGTGACTGAAAGCCTGTGACCCTATACGCTGAGCTGGGGTGATAAACACGCTGAAAGCGCAGGTGGAGAAAATTATATCATAGGCACAAATAACAATCAATTAGTGAAATCTTGAAAACAGGACACTAAAAGACATAGAAAGACACTATAGAAATCTGGAAGTATTACAATAGCAACAAAGAAAAAACAGAGTCCTTCGCAGAACAAACTGCGGGGGCTTTCTTTCTGTCCGGAAGGAGGCGGCAGCTATGCCTTATAAGCCGAAGCGCCCCTGTTCTTATCCCGGCTGTCCCCGGCTGGTATCGGGGCGGTATTGCGAGGAACACCAGAAGATCATTACGGCGCATTACAATAAGCACGAGCGTGATCCGGCCAGCAAGCGCCGATATGGGCGGGCATGGCGGAAGATCCGCGACCGGTATCTGGCAGAACATCCATTATGCGAGAAATGCCGGGAAGCCGGACGGTTGACAAATGCCGAGGAAGTCCATCATATCAAACCGCTTTCTAAAGGTGGTACCCATGCGGAAAATAATCTTATGGCATTATGCAAACGGTGCCATTCGGAGATTACCGCCCGCGAAGGCGGTCGGTGGGGATAAAAATGCTGCCACCCGGTAAGAGCGGCAGCATCTGTTACTTTTTCAAAAATTCAGTCGGCGTGATCGCCGGAACGGAGGAACCTGCAAAGTCCTTGATATTCCTCGTAAGGATATAGCTTGCGCCGTTCCGTTCTGCCACGGCATCCACAACCGCGTCTTCAAAGTCCGGCATAGAGCGCATGAGCGCAGTATGAATATCTACGCCCTGTACGTCCGCAAAGGTGACGATCTGGGAAAGCTGTTCGATCCGCTCCTTTGCCTTTTGCGCGGATTGGAACGCCTTGCGGAGCATATAGAAAATATCCGTGGCGGCGGATGCGGAGATCAGACATTCCGCATCGGCTTCAATGGCCTTGCGGAGAGCCTGGTAGGAATCCGCGAAGAATGGTTCCCGTTTCTGGACAATATCCAGAATGACATTGGTATCAATCAGTATTCTCATTGTCTCGACAGCCGCTCCTCTCGTATGGTATTTTCATCCATTGCCTGATCTTCCGGAACAATCCCTACGAGGTCGTCCAGAAGCGCCAGCTTATCGACAGCGGGGCTTGTGAGACGGGCAATGCTTTTCCCATTTTTGGTAATGAAAATATCCTGGGACGTTGCCATTTCCAGATATTTTCCGAGATTGGTTTTAAATTCTGTTGCGGTAACGATCATACGAATCCCTCCTTTGTTCGGGGTGTACTTTGCATATTGTTATTATACACAAATCGGACGAAAATATCAATATATTATCATGCGATATAAAATGTTCGATAAGGATAGGGGTATTAAAATCTCTAAAAATCGAACGGTGGGTAGCGGGCGCGGGGTATCGCGTGAAAAATCGCGCTTTCAAGTGGGGTATATAGCCCTGAATTTCAGGAAGGGAGGTGGCGGCACTATGGCAAACGGCCATGGCGGAGCCCGGATCGGTGCCGGGCAGAAGAAAAAAGCCCTGGCAGATAAGCTGACAGAAGGAAATCCGGGCAAGCGGAAGCTGACGGTCATGGAGTTTTCGGATACCGCAGATTTAAGCGGCGAGCAGATGCCGCCGCCCATGGACTATCTGGCGGCTCAGCAGAAAAACGGACGGGAATTGCTGGCGGTAGAGGTCTATGAGCGAACATGGGAATGGCTTCACGAAAGAGGGTGCGCCCACCTGATACCGGCGCAGATTTTGGAACAGTATGCCATGGCAATCTCCCGGTGGATACAGTGTGAGGAAGCGATTTCTGAATATGGCTTTCTTGCCAAGCATCCGACAACGGGAAATGCCATACCGTCTCCCTATGTTTCCATGAGCCAGAGCTTTTCCAAGCAGGCAAATAATCTGTGGTTTCAGATTTATCAGGTGGTGCGGGAGAACTGTTCGGCGGAGTATAAAGGGACAACGCCCCATGATGATATGATGGAGAAATTGCTGACCGCCCGGCGCGGCGGTTAAAAATAATTTTTAACGGAGGTCGGATATGAATATATTAACCTTTTCCCTGGATGAGATTCAGTCCTATGGGAAAAATCCGAGAAAAAACGATAAGGCTGTGGATGCGGTTGCGGAGAGCATCCGGCAGTATGGGGTTTCTTGGTGCTAGAATATAAATAGTACAAGTCAAAATGAGAAAATTCCAAATAGACACTAAGTGATATAAT
The DNA here is from genome assembly GCA_018716485.1 of Candidatus Scybalocola faecipullorum. Classification (GTDB taxonomy): domain Bacteria; phylum Bacillota; class Clostridia; order Lachnospirales; family Lachnospiraceae; genus Scybalocola_A; species Scybalocola_A faecipullorum. The sequence continues at coordinate 64 of DVJY01000041.1, read as the reverse complement.
AGAAGTATCGTATTGAAGGAGGATCTCATTATGGCAAATCAACATGACAAACAGTTTAAACTGG
>DVJY01000040.1 GCA_018716485.1 Candidatus Scybalocola faecipullorum | reverse complement strand
TTAAGATTCAGCTTTTCTTTTTCCATGCGGCGCAGTTTCATCTGTGTCGCCGCCAGTAATTTGACCGCACTGTAGATGGCCTGCTTTGTCGTCGGCTTTGCAAGCGTCAGCACGCCATAATCTTCTACTTTAGATGAAATCTGCTCAAACATCTCATTTTTTACAAATAAAAGTATGCCGCAGCGGTACTGTTCCGACATGTCGATTGCTGACATTGCGCCGAATTCATCGGGCAGCGGCGTATTAATGATCACGATATCATACGCTGTTCCCATCATACGGCGCTTTGCCTCTCCCATTGTCGTCACATTTGTCATTATCATAAACTGTCCCGCAGGCAATGTTTCCTTTAAAAGCTGCGCCATCTTTGTACCGCCTGAAACGACCATCACACGAAAAATATCCTTTTCCATCGGCATTCGTGCCACTCCCTCCTATGTCGGCTTCAGCGTTTTTTATAAGCATCCAAATACGCGTCAGGAAGAATTTCCCGAATAAACCGGCTGTTTCTGGCCGCATCATAAGCTTCGCCGAAATTTTGCGGTAGCTTTGCAAGTCCGGATACCGTTTCCGGATCAGCTTTATATAAATTAATATTCATCGGTTCAGGCACAGGCATCTTCTTCTCGATCCCGTCCATCCCTGCATAAATCAGCAGTGCATATGCAAGATAAGGATTTGCCATCGGATCCGGCGAGCGCAGTTCTATCCGCTTTTGTCCGCTTCCCGACGCCGGAATTCTGATCAGCTGAGAACGGTTCTGCGGCGACCATGTAATATACCCCGGCGCTTTACGCTCACCGAGACGCTCATAGGAATTTTCACACGGGTTCAAAAACAGCGTCATCTCTCTGACATGGGCCATAATGCCGCTCATAAATTCGTCCGTGTAATCTTTGCCGTCATCACTGCACACAGACATATTTACATGCATGCCGCTGCCTGCCTGCTCCCGGATTGGTTTTGGAGAAAAATCCGCATAAAGGCCATTGCCCATCGCGGCAGTCTTCACAACCCACTTAAATGTGGAGGTATTGTCCGCCGCCGTAAGCGCATCACTGTAGTGAAAATCTATTTCATTTTGTCCCGGACCTTCTTCATGATGGGAAGCTTCCGGCTGAATACCCATCTCGATCAGCGTAAAACAAATCTCCCGACGCACGTTTTCTCCTCTGTCTTCAGGGGCAATATCCATGTAGCCCGCATAATCAAAGGGCTGTTTTGTCGGATCACCTTTTTCGTCCGTTCTGAACAGATAGAATTCGACTTCTGAGCCGAAATTCACCGTAATTCCCCTGTCTTTTGCATATTTTACAGCATTTTTCAAAATTAACCGGCTGTCCTTCTCAAATAACGTACCATCCGGGTAGCGAATATCACAATACATTCTGGCTACACGGCCGTTTGCGGGACGCCATGGTAATATGGAAAGAGTTTCCGGATCCGGATAAAGAAACAGATCGCTTTTGACTTCATCGCCAAATCCGGCGACTGCCGAAGCATCAAAAGAAATCCCATCTGTAAACGCTCTTAAAAGTTCTCCGGGCATAATAGAAATATTCTTCTGAACACCGAATACATCAAAAAAAGCGAGACGGATGAATTTTACATCTTCTTCATGAACAAATTTAACGACCTTGTCATACGAATACATTCAAACGACCTCCTGAAAAAAAGGCGTCAACCTTTAAAGGGCACTAACCCCCTCGCAGATGAACGCCTTTGCCCATTTACATTTGAAAAAACTATACAGTAAAAGTACGTCTTTGTCAAGACTAAAATTGCACATCTCATTCTCACTCAGGACAGCTTTCCGCCTCTGCTTTTGGAAATTCAAAGGAAAACCGGCTTCCCTCGCCTTCTCTGCTTTCAGCTCGGATCTGCCCGCCGTGTGCGTGTACGATCCACGCAGCCATCGACAGTCCCAATCCGGAACCGCCGCTGCTTCTTGCTGCATCAGCCTGATAAAACCGTTCCCAAATATGGGGCAGATCCTTTTGGGCGATTCCGATACCGTTATCTTCCACGGAAGCATAAATCCTCCCTCCGTCACTGCTTAAATAAACTTTGATTTTTCCGCCGTCTTTGCCGTAGCGCACAGCATTTTCCAAAAGATTCATCCAGAGTCTGATCAGCAGCGTTTCATCGCCATTGATGTAAATCCGAGGCTCAATTTCAGAAAAAACGGTAATTTGCCGCTCGGCCGCCATCTCCTCAGCTTCCAGCACCGCCATCTCAGTCAGTTCTGAAAGGTTCAGGGGCTCCATCGCAACTTTCTGCCGCCCCTGATCTGCTCTTGAGAGCATCAGCAGCTGCGAGATCATCTGAGATAAATACTTAACCTTTTGACTTAAAAATAAAACGCCCTTTCGCGTTTTAGGCGTCAATGTTTCATCCGTCAGCAATTCCTCGCACTGAAGCATCATGGCCGCCACCGGCGTCCTCAGTTCATGAGAAACATCGGAGGTAAACTGCTGTTCCCGCCGAAAACTTTCTTCTATGGAATCCAGCATCTCGTCAAATGTTTTCGCAAGCCGGCCAATCTCGTCATTTTCATTGTCAGGCCGGATTCTTTTGGACAGATCATTGTCTCTGCGTATCTGTCTCACCACATCAGTCATATGATCTACCGGCGCCAGTGCCCGCTTTGACATGAAATACCCCAGCCCGGCAGCCAATAATACTAGAAGCGGCATGATAATCAGCGCCATCCTCCTGATCACGATCATATTTTGTTCTGCCTCGGCAGCAGATACAACGCCGCGGATATATATACTGCCGTAATCTTCCACAGATGTCCGTATATCAAACACATAAAACGCAGTGCCTCCGGCATGAACAGTCTGCAGACTATCCTCCTGAAAGGCTATCGTATTTTCAAAACCGGCCGGTGTCCTTCCAAAAACAAACATCCCGTCGCTTTCATAAACCGAAAGATAAACGCCGTTTTCCATATCATTAAAATCCGAATCGAATTCCAGCAGACCGTCATCATAATCCACTTCAGACACGGCCGCATACACCTGGCGCCGAAGACTGCTCTGCGCCGAAGACTGAATCTGACGGATGCCCAATGAAAAAAGCAGGACAAAAATGCCTGCGACAAGTGCGGTCATTAAAATAGTATATAGCAGCGTCAGTTTCATCTTCAATGACAACTTTTTCATGAGTCCTCCTTAATCACATATCCGGCGCCCCTGATCGTATGGATAAGCTTGCGGTCAAAACCGGCATCGATCTTCTTTCTCAAATAGCGGATATATACATCAATTACATTGGAACCGCCGGCATAATCATAATTCCACAGGTGCTGTTCCAGCCGCTCCCTTGATAAAACGATACCTGCATTCTGCATCATATAGCGCAGCAGCGCAAACTCCTTACCTGACAGTTTGACCTGAGTTCCCGCCCGCAGCACTTCCATCGTATCTGCATGCAGTTCCAGATCTCCGACTCTGTAAACATTTGTCTGGACCGCGGCCGGTTTTCTTAAAAGGACGCGTATACGCGCCATCAGTTCTTCAAAAGCAAAGGGCTTGACGAGATAATCGTCTGCGCCTGCGTCAAGCCCTGTCACTCTGTCTTCGATACTGTCTTTGGCTGTCAGGAGAAGAACGGGCACCGGGTTATTCGATGCCCTTAATGCTTTCAGCACTTCAAGTCCGTTCATTTTCGGCATCATGATATCTAAGATGACGGCATCATATTGGGCGCATTTCATATAATCCAGCGCCGACTGCCCGTCATAGCACGCATCAACGCTGTAATTATGTGCCGCCAGTCTTCTTGTGATCAGTTCATTGAGATCTTTCTGATCTTCTGCCAATAAAATCCTCACTTATCTTCTCCTCCTGTTCATGACACCTTCTGCTTACCGGCCCATCGCTTCTTCGCTCCAGTCAGTCACCTGCCCTGTGGCCGCATCGATTTCAAATTCATATTCTTTATTATCATAGTAGACATCGCCTTCATAGTATGTCTTTCCATCATCTCTGTCAAGCTGAATCCATACATCATCTGCAGACGCTCCCGATATTCTCTCAAGAACAATGGCAACGGCCTCATCTTCTGAAATAATATCATTTTGTGATGACTGTCCGCCGCTGCCTGCTTTAAAATCATCATCAATATCAAAATCTTTGCTGATAATCTTTCCGCTGGAAATTTCTATATCATAGTCGTACTCTTCTGCGTCCACATAAAATTCCACACTGTAAAGTTCCCTGCCGTCATCATATTCTCTCTTCGTTCTGATTCTTGTCACATTGCTTTCCGAAACGCCTGCATCGTCTAATGCAATCTTCTTTGCCTCTTCTTCTGTCACTGCAGATGCCGCCTGTGAAGCCGTTTCTCCTGTCTGCGCCTTTGTCTCACTGACAGTCTCTGCTGCTGTTTCCTGTGTTGTCTTGACTGCCTCAGTTTCTGCCTGAGTCTCTGTTTCATATTGAGGCGTCACTTCCCCGCTGTTTTGCCCCGCCGTCGTACTCTGACTTCCGCATGCTGTAACCAAAAGCGCTCCTGCCAATACTGCTGAAAATAAAAAATTACGTTTTTTCATAAAATAACCTCTCTTTCTTCACTTTTATTGTGAAAATTGTATTGTATTTCTTTTTGTTGACTTTAATATAACGTATCAACATTAAAGAAACATTAAAATCTAAAATTATTTTTTCGTAAAAATCTCTAATTTATTATACAGCCGCGGATAATATCATTCAAGCCGATGCCCTTTCAAAAAAGAAAAAAACTATTGACATTTTTTTTGCTTTGCAGTATAGTCATACGCATAGAAACGGCAACGACGTCGCAGATGTGGAATCTGTACGTCGTTTTTTTATTTCCACCCTGATTTATCTTAACCCTATTATTTGACCTACATAAGACACTAGTTAATGACCTATAAGAAAAGACACTATATTCAAACGGCAATGACGTCGGTTTTTTATATCTGCGACTTCGTTGCCGTTTCTGTTTTTTTGATTCCGAAACCCGTAAAGGGCTGTGAAAATTCTATGAATAAAGGAGATTGAATCTATGAGCAACATTACAGAATTATTCGGTTCTATGGTTTTTAATGAACAGGTGATGAAAGAACGCCTCCCAAAAGAAACTTTCAAACAGCTTCAGCGCACAATGAAAAACGGCAAAAGTCTGGATATTAATATAGCTAACGTCGTTGCCAATGCAATGAAAGACTGGGCAATCGAAAAAGGCGTAACCCACTATACCCATTGGTTCCAGCCGATGACCGGTGTCACTGCCGAAAAACATGACAGTTTCATTTCTCCGGACAACAATGGTAAAGTCATCATGGAATTTTCCGGCAAGGAACTTGTTCAGGGCGAACCTGATGCTTCTTCTTTCCCTTCGGGCGGTCTGAGAGCCACATTTGAAGCGCGCGGCTATACAGCATGGGACCCGACTTCCTACGCTTTTATTAAAAACAATGTGCTTTGCATTCCGACAGCTTTCTGTTCTTACGGCGGTCATGCGCTGGACAAAAAGACACCTCTTCTGCGAAGCATGGAGGCCATTAATAAACAGGCGCTGCGTATTATCCGTCTTTTCGGTCATGACGATGTAACGTCTGTAAAAACCACCGTCGGACCTGAGCAGGAATATTTCCTTGTTGATAAAAAATATTACGAAAAACGTAAAGACTTAATTTTTACCGGCCGTACACTGTTCGGCGCCAAATCACCGAAAGGTCAGGAAATGGAAGATCATTATTTCGGAACGATCAAATCCAGAGTACAGGCCTATATGAAAGAATTAAATGAAGAACTCTGGAAACTGGGTGTTCTTGCAAAAACCGAACACAACGAAGTTGCGCCGGCACAGCATGAACTTGCACCGATTTTCACAACAACAAATATTGCAACTGATCATAACCAGCTGACCATGGAACTGATGCAGCGCATTGCTAAAAAACATGATCTTGTCTGCCTCATTCATGAGAAACCATTTGCAGGCGTCAATGGCAGCGGCAAACATAACAACTGGTCGATTTCCACAGATACAGGTATTAACCTTCTTGAACCGGGCGACACACCAAGTGAAAATGCTCAGTTTTTACTGTTCCTGTGCGCGGTCATTAAGGCCGTTGATGAGTATCAGGATATGCTCCGCGTATCTGCTGCTTCCGCCGGCAATGACCATCGTCTCGGAGCCAATGAAGCGCCGCCGGCTGTTGTCTCTATGTTCCTTGGTTCCGAACTGACTGAAATTCTGGAAGCCATCGAAAAAGATGAGGCTTATGATAATAAAGAAAAAGAACTGATGCGCATCGGTGTCCATGTTCTTCCGAAATTCCCGAAAGACACCACTGACAGAAACCGTACATCACCTTTTGCTTTTACAGGCAACAAATTTGAGTTCCGTATGGTCGGTTCTTCCGCTTCTATTTCAGGGCCAAACATTGTATTAAATACAGCAGTTGCCGAAGAATTAAAGCAATTTGCCGATATTCTTGAAAAAGCTGACGACTTTGAGGGTGAACTTCACAGTCTCATTCAGAAAACAATCAAAGAGCACAAACGGATTATCTTCAACGGCAACGGTTATGACGATGCATGGATTGAAGAAGCTGAGCGCCGCGGTCTTTTGAACTTAAAGACAACACCGGATGCTCTGCCGTACTATGTTAAAGAAAAGAATTTAAAATTGTTTGAATCCCATAAAGTATTCAGCCGTGAGGAAGTTTTCGCAAGATATGAAATTAAGATGGAACTTTATGTAAAGACGTTAAATATCGAAGCTTTAACTATGGTTGACATGGTTCATAAAGATATTCTTCCTGTTGCCAGCCGTTTTGCAAAAATGCTGACAGATACGGCGCTTGCCAAACAGCAGCTTTGCACCGATATTAATTCATCTTATGAAAAAGACACTGTTAAGGCGGTATCTTCACTGACTGCTTCTATATTTGAAAACGTCAAAATTCTTGAAGATGCACTTTCGGAAGCAAAGGCAATCAGTGATTTTGAGGCATCGGCATTCTTCTACAGAGACCGTATTTTCCCTGCAATGACTGAACTGAGAGCCGTTGTTGATGAACTTGAAACTATTACCGACGCTTCCATGTGGCCATATCCGTCCTACGGCGAACTTTTATTCGGCATTATATAATTTATAATTGACAACTTAGAATTTACAGCGAGGGTGGCCGTATCATATCGGGCAAAAGAAAACTTTTGTCCGGATGATGCGGCAGCCCTTTATGCGCCTTAAAAATAAACTTTCGGAGGTATCTGCAATCATGTGTTCTATTATGGGCTACTGCAGTGAAAATGCAGATTATGATTTATTTAAAGAAGGTTTTGACCGCACCATCTCCCGCGGCCCTGACCACTCAAAAATTATTGATACTGGCTTTGGCCTGATCGGTTTCCACCGCCTTGCTATTATGGGCCTGACCGACGGCGGCATGCAGCCGTTTATGTCTGAAGATCAGTATCTTGTGTGCAACGGAGAAATCTACGGCTTTCGCCCGATCAAAAAAGCGCTGATGCGTAAAGGCTATACATTTCAAAGCGAAAGTGACTGTGAAATTTTGCTGCCGATGTATCAGGAATACGGCACAGACATGTTTAAAAAATTAGACGCGGAATTTGCACTTATCATTTTTGATTCCAAAAATCATTCGTATATTGCAGCCAGAGATCCGATCGGTATCCGTCCGCTCTACTACGGCTATGACAAAGACGGCGCTATTATTTTTGCCAGCGAGGCCAAAAACCTTATCGGACTGACAGATAAAATCATGCCGTTCCCGCCGGGATATTATTTCAAAGACGGTAAATTTGTATGTTATCGTGATATTACTGCAGTGGACGATGTCTGTCATGATGATCTTGAAACCATCTGTAAAAATATCCATGATAAACTTGTGGCAGGCATCAAAAAACGTCTGGATTCTGACGCGCCGCTGGGATTTTTGTTAAGCGGAGGTCTTGACTCTTCTCTTGTATGCGCTGTTTCTGCCAAATTACTGAAAAAACCTATCCGCACCTTTGCCATCGGCATGCAGAAAGATGCCATTGACTTAAAATACGCCAGAGAAGTAGCTGACTATATCGGAAGCGAACATACAGAAATTATCATTACCAAAGAAGATGTTTTAAATGCGCTGCCTGATGTGGTCAAAGCGCTTGGAACATTCGATATTACAACCATCCGCGCTTCCATCGGTATGTATCTGATCTGCAAGGCAATCCATGAAACGACCGACATCCGTGTACTTCTGACCGGTGAGATTTCCGACGAGCTGTTCGGCTATAAATATACCGATTTTGCACCGTCGCCGCAGGCATTTCAGGAAGAATCCGTCAAACGTGTCCACGAACTTCATATGTATGATGTACTCCGCGCAGACCGCTGTATCAGCGTACATTCTATGGAAGCGAGAGTGCCTTTCGGCGACCTGGATTTTGTCTCCTATGTCATGAGCGTGGATCCGTCCAAAAAAGTCAACATTTATAACAAAGGAAAATATTTGCTCAGACATGCTTTTGAAGGCGATTACCTTCCTTATGATATATTAATGCGTGAGAAAGCTGCTTTCTCCGATGCTGTCGGACACTCTATGGTCGATGAACTGAAAGCTTATGCCGAAACCGTTTATACTGATGAAGAATTTGAAGAAAAATGTGCATCCTACAGTTATGCGGCGCCATTTACAAAAGAATCTCTTTTGTACCGTGAATTATTTGAAAAGTTTTATCCGGATCAGCCGCAAATGATCGTCGGTTTTTGGATGCCCAACAAAGACTGGGAAGGCTGTGACGTCGATGACCCGTCAGCCAGAGTGCTCTCCAACTACGGAGACAGCGGAAAATAAAATCATTTTCACAGAAAGGATTACAATCTATGTCAAATATAAACCAAACGCTCTACGAGCAAAACTTTGAACATGATGCCTGCGGTATCGGTGCTGTTGTCAGCATCGACGGCATCCCTGATTATAAAGTTCTTGACGAAGCACTGCAGATTGTCGAAAAGCTGGAACACCGCGCCGGAAAAGATGCCAGCGGCAAAGTCGGCGACGGCGTCGGTATTCTGACCCAAATTTCTCATGACTTCTTCAAGAAGGCAGCTGCCCAGTGCCAGATTCATCTTGAAGGCCCAAGAGACTACGGCATCGGCATGTTTTTCTTTCCTCAGGACCGCCTGAAAAGAACTTTTGCCATGAAAATGTTTGAAATCATCGCCAATAAAGAAGGTCTCAAGCATCTCGGATGGCGTACTGTGCCGGTACATCCGGAAATTCTCGGAGAACGGGCCAAAGAATGCATGCCTTACATCCTGCAGTGTTTTATCGAGCGTCCCCATGACTGCGCCAAAGGCATTGATTTTGACCGCCGCCTTTATATTGTCCGCCGTGAATTTGAGCAGAGCTGCGACAATACGTATGTTGTATCTCTCTCTTCCAGAACAATCGTTTACAAGGGTATGTTTCTTGTCAATCAGCTGAGAGCTTTCTATGAAGATCTTCAGGATACTGACTACAAAACAGCGATTGCTATGGTTCATTCCCGTTTCTCTACAAATACAAATCCAAGCTGGGAGCGCGCCCATCCGAACCGTTTCATTCTCCACAACGGTGAAATCAATACCATCCGCGGCAATGTGGACCGTATGCTTGCCCGTGAAGAAACCATGTCTTCCAATGTTCTTGCCAATGACATCGATAAAGTGCTTCCGGTCATCAATACTTCCGGGTCTGACTCTGCCATGCTTGACAACACACTGGAATTTCTTTATATGAACGGCATGGATCTGCCGCTTGCTGTCATGGTCACTATTCCGGAACCTTGGAAACATGATCCTTATATGGATCGTGACAAAAAAGATTTTTATCACTATTACTCTACAATGATGGAGCCTTGGGATGGCCCTGCCGCCATTTTATTCTCTGACGGCGATTTGATGGGCGCTGTGCTTGACCGCAACGGTCTTCGTCCATCCAGATATTATATTACAGATGATAACCATCTCATCCTTTCTTCGGAAGTGGGCGTCCTTGACATACCTGCCGAACACGTTGTGAAAAAATCCAGACTTCTTCCGGGCAAAATTCTTCTCGTCGACACAGTAAAGAAAAAATTAATTTCCGACGAAGAATGCAAACACGACTATGCCACAAGAAAACCTTACGGAGAATGGCTGGACCGCAACTTGCTTTCATTAAGTCAGCTTCCGGTGCCGAATAAAAAAATCGAAACCCATTCTCAGGAAGACCGTGACCGTTTGTATAAAGCTTTCGGTTATACCTATGAGGATGTCAAAAACAGCATTCTTCCAATGGCTCAAAACGGCACAGAAGCGACGGCTTCCATGGGCACAGACATTCCTCTGGCCGTACTTTCAGAAAAGCATCAGCCGCTGTTTAATTATTTTAAACAGCTGTTTGCTCAAGTCACCAATCCGCCGATTGACTCACTCCGTGAGGAAATCGTCACAGACACAACGGTTTATATCGGCTCTGACGGTAATCTTCTTGAAGAAAAAAGCGAAAACTGTACAGTGCTGGAGGTCGCCAATCCGATTTTAACCGGCGTTGATTTACTGAAAATCAAAGCTTTAGACCAGCCGGGCTTTAAAAGCACTGTCGTTTCTTTGCTTTACTTTAAAAACACATCGCTGGAGCGCGCCCTCGACCAGCTCTTTATCCGTGTCGACCGCGCATATACAAAAGGCGCCAATATCATTATCCTCTCCGACCGGGGCGTTGACGAAAACCATGTGGCTATTCCTTCACTGCTTGCTGTATCGGCGATGGAGCAGCATTTGATCCGTACAAAGAAACGTACAGCCGTTTCTATTATTCTTGAAAGTGCCGAACCGAGAGATGTTCATCAGTTTGCCGCTCTTTTAGGCTACGGCGCGCGGGCAGTCAATCCGTATCTTGCCCATGAATGCATCTCGGAATTGATCGACAAAAATATGCTGGATAAAGATTATCATACGGCAATTAAAGACTATAACAATGCTATTATTCACGGCATCGTTAAAATTGCCGCCAAAATGGGCATTTCCACACTTCAATCTTACCAGTCGGCGCAGATTTTTGAAGCTGTCGGCATCAGGCAGGAAGTGATCGATAAATATTTTACAAATACTGTCAGCCGTGTAGGCGGCATCGGTCTTGATGAAATCGCGGAAAGTGTGACTTATCGCCACGACCACGCTTTTGATCCAATGGGTCTTGGCGTTGATACCACTTTAGACAGTACCGGCTTCCATCGTTTAAGAAGCGGCAATGATAAGGAAGATCATTTATATAATCCGGCAACAATCATCGCCCTTCAGCAGGCGACACAAAACGGCGACTATTCCCGTTTTAAAGAATATACAGCAATGGTGGACGATGAAAATAGGCCGCATACCCTTCGCGGTCTGCTCACCTTTAACGTGCCTGAAGACGGCGGCATTCCGATTGAAGAAGTTGAACCGGCTTCCGAAATTGTCAAACGTTTTAAAACCGGCGCCATGTCCTACGGCTCCATTTCCGAAGAGGCTCATGAATGTATGGCCATTGCGATGAACCGGCTGGGCGGCAAATCCAACTCCGGTGAAGGCGGCGAAAAACCTGAGCGGCTGGGCACCGAGAAAAACAGCGCCATTAAACAGGTCGCTTCAGGACGTTTCGGCGTCACAAGCGAATATCTTGTCAGTGCCAAAGAAATACAGATCAAACTGGCTCAGGGTGCAAAACCGGGCGAAGGCGGACATCTTCCGGGCAAAAAAGTTTATCCGTGGATTGCAAAAACACGTTACTCCACCCCGGGCGTTGCATTAATTTCCCCGCCGCCTCACCATGATATTTATTCCATCGAGGATTTGGCACAGCTGATCTATGATTTAAAAAATGCCAACCGTCAGGCCCGTATTTCGGTCAAGCTTGTCTCTGAAGCCGGTGTGGGAACTGTCGCTGCCGGTGTTGCCAAAGCCGGCGCGCAAGTCGTTTTAATCTCCGGTTACGACGGCGGTACAGGTGCAGCGCCTCAAAGTTCGATCCACCATGCCGGTCTGCCTTGGGAACTTGGCCTTGCCGAAACCCATCAGACGCTGATTCAAAACGGTCTGCGCAGCCGTGTCGTTCTTGAGACAGACGGCAAGCTGATGAGCGGCCGCGACGTGGCCATCGCCGCTTTGCTGGGCGCCGAAGAATTCGGATTTGCCACAGCTCCCCTTGTAACCATGGGCTGTATGATGATGCGCGTATGTAATCTTGATACATGTCCTGTCGGCATCGCCACTCAGAACGAATGCCTGCGCAAACGCTTTAAAGGTAAACCGGAGTATGTCATGAACTTTATGATGTTTATCGCCGAGGAAGTCCGTGAAATCATGGCTATGCTCGGTATCCGCAAACTCGAAGATATGGTCGGCCGCACAGATCTGCTTAAAGTTAAAGATCATCAGGCGACCAAACGTGCTCAGACAGTGGATATGCACCGCATTATCAGCCCTGTGTATGCACACAATGAAGATATCCACTTTAAACCGGAAGATATTTACAATTTCCAGCTGGAAAAGACGGTTGACGAAGCGCTGCTGCTCCCTCGCTTTAAACGGGCTTTAAAATCAGGAAAGCCTCATACAGAAAATATTGAAGTCTGCTCTACAAACAGAACTGTCGGCACCATTCTCGGTTCTGAAATTACACGGCAGTATAAAAACACACTGGAAGATGACACTTATACTGTACACTGCACCGGCGGCGGCGGTCAGTCTTTCGGCGCATTCATTCCAAAAGGCCTGACACTGACTTTGGAAGGCGATGCCAATGACTATTTCGGCAAAGGACTTTCCGGCGGCAAATTAATTATTTATCCGCCGAAAGGAAGCCGCTTTAAAGCGGAAGAAAACATCATTGTCGGCAATGTGGCTCTTTACGGCGCTACCTCCGGAAAAGCTTATGTATGCGGCATCGCAGGAGAACGCTTCTGCGTCAGAAATTCCGGCGCTACCGCTGTGGCTGAAGGCTGCGGTGATCACGGTCTTGAATACATGACCGGCGGACGCGCAGTCATTTTAGGGGAAACCGGCAAAAACTTTGCCGCAGGTATGAGCGGAGGCATTGCCTATGTACTTGATATGCATCACTCCCTTTACCGCCGTTTAAATAAAGAAATGGTAACAATGAACGAAGTGACTGAAAAACATGATATTGCCGAATTAAAAAGCATTCTCAAAGATTATGCCAAAGCTACCGGCTCAGACCTTGCCGGCAGAATCCTCACTTCATTTAACGACTACCTGCCTTATTTTAAGAAGATTGTTCCAAATGATTACCAGCGCATGCTCGGTGCCATCAGCCGCTACGAAGAAAAAGGTCTGAGTCACGACGAAGCCTCACTGGAAGCATTTTTTGAAATTCAGAAATTATAACGGAGGTTAAAAATCATGGGAAAAGCTACCGGTTTTTTAGACTATCAAAGGACTGAAAACCTATCCGTATCTCCTTTGGATCGTATAAATAATTTTAATGAGTTTCATCCGCCTCTGGCCGCGGATGAACGGCGCAGACAGGGCGCCCGCTGTATGAACTGCGGCGTACCGTTCTGTCAGTCTGCGCTGCAGCTGAAAGGTATGGTTACCGGATGTCCGCTGCATAATCTCATCCCGGAATGGAATGACGCTATTTATCACGGAAATGACGACCATGCCCTGTCAAGGCTGTTAAAGACAAATAATTTTCCGGAATTTACAGGCCGTGTATGCCCGGCACTCTGTGAAAAAGCATGTATATGCGGCATGAACGGCGATTCTGTAACGGTTCATGACAATGAACTGTTTATTATAGAAACTGCTTTTAAAGAAAATTATATGAAACCGCGCAAACCAAATGTATGTACCGGAAAAAAAGTCGCTGTCGTCGGCAGCGGCCCTTCCGGCCTTGCCGTAGCCGATCAGTTAAATCACCGCGGCCATAAAGTCACCGTTTTTGAAAAGGCCAATCGCCCCGGCGGCCTTTTAATGTACGGCATCCCGAACATGAAGCTTGACAAACGCATCGTCCGCAGAAGAATTCAGCTTATGACCGAAGAGGGTGTCACTTTTATCACAAATACGCAGGTTGGCGAAAGCATCTCCGCCAAGCAGCTGCTTGACGCTTATGATGCGGTCATATTATGCTGCGGCTCGGGCCGTCCCCGGGATCTGGCTGCCGAAAACCGTGAAGGCAGCGGCGTATATTTTGCCGTAGACTTTTTAAGCGCCGCTACAAAGCAGGTGCTTTATGATACAGGTGTCGATACCGACGCGCTGGACTGCGAATTTATCAGCGCAAAAGATAAGCATGTCGTTATCGTCGGCGGCGGCGACACCGGCAACGACTGTGTGGGCACATGTATCCGCCACGGCGCCAAATCCGTCGTACAGCTGGAGATGATGCCAAAACTTCCGGATACACGCGCAGCATCCAATCCATGGCCGGAGTGGCCGAAAGTATGCAAAACCGACTACGGTCAGGAAGAAGCGATTGCTGTTTTCGGCCATGACCCGCGCATCTATCAGACAACAGTTAAAGAACTTGTCCGCGATGATGAAGGCCGTCTGGCCGGCTTAAAAACAGTTCGTCTTTCATTTGAACACGGAAGCCCTGAAGAAATCGAAGGCAGCGAAGCATTTCTTGAATGTGATTTATTATTGATCGCCGCAGGTTTTACAGGATGTACCGATGATATTGCTCAGGCATTTAATCTTGAACTGGCATCCCGCCATACGGCAGCTTCCGAGCCGGGCAGCTATAAAACAAATGTTGAAAAAGTTTTTACTGCCGGTGATATGCACCGCGGCCAGTCTCTCGTCGTGTGGGCTATTGCTGAAGGAAGAGCATGCGCCAAAGAAGTGGATGAATATTTAATGGGTTATACAAATATGGAATAAGTAAAAGAGCTGTCCTGAAAACGGCATTCAGGACAGCTCTTTGGCATGTTTCGTATTTTTTTAAATACCTCTTATGTTCATACACCAGCCTCAAGGACAATGCCGTGAGCAATGCCCGGCACACTCTGACCTTCATTAAAGCTGATCGGTGAAAGAAGCGCGCCTGTAGGCATGAAAAATACCCGCCGCCATTCTCCCGAAAGCATCCGCGGCAAAATCCATGACGTCAGCGTTACTGCGCTGCAGCCACATCCGCTGCCGCCGGCATGAGTATCTTGTGTCTCTTTGTCATAAATTTCTATCCCGCAGTCCGTATGCTGAAGAGAAATATCTATATTCTTCTTTCTCATCAGATCAATCAATATTTTCTGACCGATATACCCCAAATCTCCGGTAATAATCTTGTCAAAACTTTCGGCATCTTCCCCGGTGTCATTCAAATAAGCTGTCAGTGTATCTGCTGCCGCCGGCGCCATACACGCGCCCATATTCATAGAATCTTTGATGCCGTAATCTACAATACGCCCGGCAGTCATCGCAGTAATCCTGACTTGCCGCTGTCCGCTGGGATGATACTCCCCGATAATGACCGCACCGCTGCCTGTCACTGTCCAAGTTGCCGACAGGGGCCGCTGATTACCGTAATCTAATGGAAAACGAAAGGTTTTCTCAGCGCTTGCAAAATGACTTGACGTGACTGCTGCCGCTTTTTGCGCATATCCGCCGTCCACAGCCATCGCCGCCAGCCCCATGCTCTCTCCCATCGTTGAACAGGCGCCGTATACACCAAACAGCGGTATGCTAAAGTCTGCCAGCCCGAATGAGGTGGCAATAAGCTGGCCTAGCAAATCCCCCGCAAAAATACAATCGATATCTTCTTTGCGGATATTCCCTTTTTTCAATGCAGTCTCAATGGCCTCTTTCTGCATAGCGCTCTCTGCAGCTTCCCATGTCTTTTCGCCAAACATGGCATCCTGCCCGACCCTGTCAAAACAGCTTCCAAGGGGTCCTTCTCCTTCTTTTTGTCCGACAATGCCCGACCAAGCCAGAATCGATGGCGGACACCGGAAACGTATCGTCCTTTTTCCAATCCGTTGTTGCTTCATAGCCCTTTCCCTTCCGTCATTTTGTCGTTATACCCAGCCTGTCAGCAGCAAAAGATAAAAGATTGTGCCAAAAAACGCTGATGTCACAATGCCGTATAAGATGACCGGTCCTGCGATCGTAAAAATCTTGCTGCCGACGCCAAACACTTGTCCCTCTTTTTTATATTCGATGGCACAAGCCGTCACTGAATTAGCAAAACCTGTGATCGGCACCAGAAAGCCTGCGCCGGCAAATTTGGCGATGGGCGTCGTCAGATTAAAGCCGGTTAAAATGACGCTGGTTAAAATCAGCAGCAGGGTCATATAGTTGGACGCAATATCATGGGGCACGCCCATATACTCAAAGAAATTCAGCAAACCTTGTCCAGTCGCACAGATCAGCCCTCCGGAAATAAAAGCATACAGTGAATTTTTCAGACAGCTGTGTTTTGGCGTCACCTGATCCACATATGCCTGATATGCTTTCTGTGCATTTTTCTTCTTTTCTTCCATAAAATCCTCTTTTCTTCATTCTGTGCTGTCTATTTGAGAAATTGAATCAAAACACCCGCAAACTTTCCTGCCGCCAGCGCCGCGATCACCCACGCCGTACCCTCTCTAAAGCGGATTCTTCGGAACATAATCGGAAATGCATTTAAAATTTCTGCAATAGCTCCGATCAGACATCCTGTAAACGCGCCGGCCAGACCGCCGAACACAAAAAGACAGACCATCCACACCGGCTGTATAATGCCCCAATTTTCAAAATCTTCCATCATTGTCACAGCCATCCACAGCAGGTTTCCGAGCACTGCGCCGGCGCAGATCCATGATTCATAATGCAAAATATACCGGGCTGTTTTTGTAATCTGCGCCAGCCGTGTTACAATACCCAGCATTGTAATAAATGTAAACATTCCGGCGGCAACCAGTGCGCCGCAGGCAAGTCCGATGACTGCAAGCCCTCCTATTTCAAGAATGTTCAAAGCTGCTCCCTTCCCTGCTCTCTTTTTTTATAAGTGTATCATCCACATCCTGCTCATATTTATCCATTTCCACCTCCATAGGTGTGGGATCCCTTGTTAATTTCTTCTTGCCGAAATGATTAAAAAAAAGGATAATTCCGGCCGCAATGCCGGCCGCATATCCGCAGGCCAGAATACGCACGCCGCCGCTGCCTTGACCTGCCGCTTCCGAAATTTTTTCAAACACCTGAAGCACAGATACATCTTCGTTATATGTCATAATCGCAAAAATACTGCCGACAAAAGTCACTGCGGCCACACCGATGATTTTTCCGATTTTCATCCGGTCCTTTTTCTTTTGAAATGTCAGGCTCATTACAAACTCCGTTTCGCCCACATTGCGTATATCCGCCTCTATACCAAGCGCTTTTTCCAGCTTTGCAATAGCCCAAAGCGCCGAGGCGCTCTGCCGCTTTCCGTCGTCTGACTGGCTGAACACATAAAGTGTGGCCTGCTTTGCCTTTTTTTCAATATTTTTATCTTTACAGTAAACTTCTCCCAGATCTTCGGCCGTAACTTGAGGGCTTGTCACAGTCACGTGCCTGTCTGCTTTAAAATAAATTATCGGCCGCATGCCTTTTTCATGCCGGTTTCCACCATCGTCTCCGCTTTTTTGACAAGCGCAGCCCCGTCAAATGATGACGATTTTCCTGAACTTTCCATACATTTCATGCACAGCAGCGTCACAGTCAGCACAAGCAGGAGCATTGTTCCCGCCGCAAGCGTTATCTTCCACAGACTGTTTTTTTCCATCATGTATCTCCTCCATTTTATTTTTTATGCCAGTTTCACAAAAATCCGGCATTGTAGTATTATTATGGCATCTATTGTCGGTTTTATACGCTGATGCCTTTTATCGGACCGCATTTTCCCGCATGGCATGGAGAATCTTTTTCTCGATTCTCGATACTTGTACCTGAGAGATGCCCAAACGTTTTGCAATCTGTGCCTGTGTCTGATTACAATAATATCTTAAAACGATAATATCCCTTTCACTTGGCTTTAAATCTTCCAGAAGCTTCTCTACCAGCATTTTATTCAGCACACGCTCGCTCTCGTCATTTGGATCCTCAAGCCTGTCCATCAGGCAGATATCATTGCTGTCCCCCTGATAAATAACTTTATGCAGTGAATCGACTTCCGTATTTGTCTCCATAGCAACAATCACATCCTCAAGGGCTATGCCCGTTTCATCAGCCAGTTCCTGAACATTGGCTTCCCGGCCAAGCTTTGAAAAAAGCTTTTCCCGCGCCTGATGTACTTTATATGCATGGTCTTTAATCTGGCGGCTGACTTTCACCATACCGTCATCCCTTAAAAAGCGCCGGATTTCCCCGGTGATCATCGGCACCGCATAGGTTGAAAATTTAACATTATAATCCGTGTTAAAATAATCAATGGCTTTCATAAGACCGATAACGCCGATCTGAAATAAATCATCATATTCATAGCCTCTTGACCCGAAGCGCCGGACAATACTCCAGACAAGTCCGATATTTTCCTCAACGAGCATATCTCTTGACTTTTTATCTCCCTGTTTTGCTTTTTTTAACAGTTCGATAACCCGCTCCATACTAAGCTCCCTGCACTTGACAATAATCAGCCTTCCCGATCACCTTTTCCATAACCACTCTGGTACCGCGCCCCGGCGTGGATTCCACACTGAGTGAATCCATAAATGCCTCCATAAATGCAAAGCCCATACCCGAACGCTCCAGTTCCGGTTTTGTCGTATACAGCGGTTCCATCGCTTTTTCAATATCCTCAATGCCTGTCCCTTCGTCAGAAATTTCTATGGTAACTGCCTGCTTCTCAATGCGGCAATTCATCTTTATTTTTCCCGGTCCGTTTTCATAAGCATGGATCACACAGTTTGTGACGGCTTCAGAAACAGCTGTTTTTATGTCTGCCATTTCTTCCAGCGTCGGATCCAGCACGGAAACAAATGCCGCAATGACCACTCTTGCAAAGCCTTCATTTTGTGAACAGCTGTCAAAAATGATACACATTTCATTTTGGATGTTTTCACACATATGCCAACGCCTCCTCCATCGTTCTGAATTCATAAACAAGACTGTGAAGTCCGGATATTTTAATCAGCTTCTCCACCGTTTTTCCCGGGTTGACAATACATAACTTTCCTCCGTGAAGATCAGTTTCTTTGTATCTGCTGATGATCATGCCAATGCCTGCGCTGTCCATAAATTCTGTCTGAGAAAAATCAAGGATAATATTTCTCGCAGTACCTTTTCTAAATACGATGTCGGTCACAGATTTTATTTTTCTTGCTTCATGATGGTCCAGTTCGCTGCCCACCTTCAGAATTAAAGAATGTCTGACAATTTTATAATCGATTAACAAACATCACTGCCTCCCTCCATGACTGGTGCGATATCCCGCTCATCTCGCGGCTTTGCCTGTCTGCAAGCAGACCGCTTGTCTATGCTTTGAGACGGGCTTTCAAAGTAAATTAAAAAAGATAAAGCATATTCGATGCTTTATCTTACTGTCATCCGTGATTGTGTTTCCCCAAATGTTTCTTTTTCTGTCTCCCTTTGTTGGGACAGCTGCTGTTTCAATGCGTCGATTTGAATATTCTTTTCTGATAATATGCGGCTGTATTCCAAAACCTGCGCATCCATGACATGTTTCATCTGACCGGACAGCACCGGCACAAACATAAAACCGGCTGCGGCCGCTGCAGCGGCTCCGGCAGCCATCCATACAGCCGCAGATTTTAAAAATCCGGCTGATATTTTTTTATCTGTCTTTTTCCTGTTGGACGGCCTGTCCGCTTTTTTAAGCCCTTTTCTCGCCTGTCTGTCCTCCTGAAGCAGCCTCAGCCACTTCATGCTGTCTTCATTGTCCCTGTCATCCTCCAAGCTGCTCTCCAGCCATCGTCCGGCTTCACGGCGCTGTCCGTTTTTTATACAGATCAGCGCCAGCAGCTGCTTTGCCCGGACATAATTCGGACGCTCTTTCACCGCCTTTTTCAGTTCAATAGCCGCAATATCCGTATTTCCATCCATGGCCTCTAAAAGCGCCCTGTTATATCGCTTATGGGGCCTGTCAATGCCTTCCCTGCCTTCCGGACACTTTTGTATAGCTTTAATATATGTATGCGCTATATTATTTTCCGGATTCAGTCCCGCACTGACTGCCCAAGCCGCCACAGCCTGTCCGGCTTCACCGCGGCTGTACTCGATCAGCCCCAGAAGGTTTCTGGCATCTTTATTGTATTTATTATACTTCAGGCTGATTTCCAGCGCCCTTTGTGCCTTGGAAAGCTTCTTCTGCCTTGCCAGTGCCAATCCCTGATTATAGTGCCGGTTTGACAAATATCCGACGCCTGCAGCCGCCCGGGTCCATGTCTGCGCCCTTTTTTCCATGGCTCACCGCCTTTTGTCCGCCAGCAAATTCAAAATGGCTTCCATGATACCCATCATATCTTTCAGATCGCCGGCTTCGATGGCTTCTTCAACGTCTCCGACTTCAAGACTTGGCTTAAACTTTTTAATTTCCTCATCAAAATCAATCATCGGATCATCCTTCCTCCAATGCTTTCAGGCTTCCTGCCAGATACAGCGAACCTGTGCATACGAGCATACCTCCGCCGTCTGTCCAGCAAAGAGCTTCCTCCAATGCCTCTTTAATATTATATGTGCCCCTGATCAGACAATTCCCATTTTCTCCGAAAATTTTTTCAACTTTTTCAACCGGCGTTTTCCTCTCGCTCTCAATGGCCGTAACCATAACGCCCGCCAAATTGGACAAACCGCATATATGCCTGATCATATCCGTGTAGTCTTTATCTTCCGCGACAGCGAATAAAATATAAATTTTTTCTGTGCCAAAGCTTTGCGTCAATGTGCGGCACAGCGCCTTGATTCCCGCGTCATTGTGAGCGCCGTCAATAAAAAGCCGCGGCGTGACCGCCTCAAACCTGCCCGGCCAAACTGTATTCCAAAGCGCACGGCACAGATGTTCATAAAAAAGCTTTTCATTGCCGCCAAACCATTGGCGCTGTTTAAAAAGCACTTCCATCGTCCTTAACGCAAGGGCGCTGTTCATGCACTGATATAAAGCAGGCGTATGCAGTCTTATATTTATCGTTTCTGCCCGCTGCGCCTGCGGCTGAATCTGATAGCTGATACTGTGATGATCCGCCTTCACTGCCCGTATTTCCTCTTTTTCGACCGGAATTGCCCCGATATTAAGATGCTTGGCCCGCGCCTCTATCACTTCGACAGCCTCCGGAGCTGAAGATGCGTCATAAATAAGCGGTGTTCCCGCCTTTATAATACCTGCTTTCTCTCCTGAGATTGCTTCCAGCGTATTTCCAAGATACTGCATATGATCGTAGCCGATTGAAGTAATCACGCATGCCGCAGGATGCCGGACAATATTGGTCGCATCCAGCCGTCCGCCCATACCTGTTTCCACAACCGCCGTCTCCACACCCTGTTCTTTAAACCACAGCATTGCCATTAAATAAATCCATTCAAAAAAAGTGGGATGAACGCCGCCGTGGGCCATCCAGTCATCAATTTTAGATTTTACGGCAAAAAAAATACGGATAAAATCTCCGTCATGGATATCTTCCCCGTTTACTTTCATACGTTCATTGATTTTTACAAGATGGGGCGAAGTAAACAGCCCAGTCCGCACGCCGCACTCACGCAGCATATTATCCAGATAAGCGCTGACAGAGCCTTTGCCGTTCGTTCCCGCTATATGAATATAATTGAATGATGTCTGCGGATCCCCAAACAGCGCCATCAGCTGAGCTGTTTGGGAAAGTCCGCCTTTTTTTGCAAACTTCGGAATGCTGTAGATATAGTCTGTAACTTTCTCAATCTCTGTCATCGTGATGCTCCATTCTATATCTTTTCTTATTATGCGATCGCCACATCAAAAACTTTCTGGCGGATAAGATTCAGCAGTGCTGCAATAACTTCCGTACAGATCTGGACGATATGTCTGCAGTCGTTCTGAATATTTTTAATGTGCCGGATATATTCGGCATGGCACCGTTTAATAAATGCACATATCTCTTCGATGCTGCTCAAACTTCCATGATACTCAATCGGAAGATCTACATCCACACTTTTTATAAAATCTTTCAGCGCATATTTTAATTCTTTCTCGTACATCACATGGTCTTTTAACGAGCCTGTATACTCTTTATTGTGAGGAAACGTAAAATAGTCTGCAAGATAATGTGTGATCACGCCCAAGTCTTTTGTCTCAATCATCGTCAGTCCCCGTCCATTCTCATAAGAATCGAGAACTTTGCGCATCTTTTTGACAACAATATTAAAAGTTCCGTCAATTTCATGCTTTTTCGTAATAAATGACGGCACTAAATCCGGCGCAAGACTTCCGAATTTGAATGCTGCTTTATGTGTAATGTCAACTTCGTGTCCTGTTATATAGCCTGCTAATGATACATGAGATTTCTTTCTCAATTTTTACACCTCGATAAAATATCTGCGTTCCATATAGAAACGACTAACCATTAACTCACTGCAATTTTCATTATACATATTTTTTTTTAAAATGCAACAGGAAACTTTGCCCCTGAGTCTGATTTTTGCCATACTTGACAATATTTATCACTTCATATAAAATGTATTATTATACCATTTATAGAAATAGGAGATGATTCACTTGGACCCCAACGCGGCCCCGCAACTTATTGTATTAGTTATTTTAGTTATTTTATCTGCATTTTTCTCATCTGCAGAGACAGCATTAACAACGATGAACAAACTTCGCCTTCGTACATTGATGGAGGAAGGTTCAAAAAATGCGGCAATCGCCATGAAACTTGTTCAAAATCCGGGAAAGCTTTTGAGCACCATCCTGATTGGCAATAATATTGTTAATCTCTCTGCATCTTCCCTGAGTACAGTATTTGCTACAAATCTATGCATACAGGCTGGAACTCCGATTCCCGTATCTACAGCCGTCGGTATCGCCACAGGCGTCATCACACTGGTTGTCTTATTATTTGGTGAGATTCTCCCTAAGACACTGGCCACAAGATATTCCGAAAAGCTTTCTCTTGCTTATGCCAGAATTATCTATGCGCTGACGATTATTTTGACACCGCTGATTTTTATTGTGAATTTGCTGTCTTCCGGTGTCTTAAAGCTGCTGCGGGCAGATAAAAAAGTTAAAACTCAAATGACTGAAAATGAGCTGCTTACATTTATCGATGTCAGCCATGAACAGGGCGTCATCGAGCAGGAAGAGCACGAGATGATCACCAATGTTGTCGATTTCGGTGATTCTATGGCCAAAGACGTCATGGTACCGCGCATCGATATCGTCTTTGCTTCCGTTGATTCTACGTATGAAGAACTGACACAGCTTTTTAAAGAGGAAAAATATTCCAGAATACCAGTTTATGAAACTTCCAAAGACAATGTGATCGGCATTGTTAATTTAAAAGACCTGTTTTGTTATGACAAAGATCCAAAAGACTTTGTTTTAAGAAATTTTCTTCGTGAACCTTTTTACACATATGAATATCAAAAAACATCTGAACTTATGTTAAAAATGAAAGATCAGTCCTTTAATATTGCCATCGTTCTCGACGAATATGGCGCTACAGCCGGTCTGATCACTCTTGAAGACCTTCTTGAAGAAATTGTCGGAGAAATCCGCGATGAATATGATGATGAAGAAGATGATATTCAGAAAGTTTCCGATGACGAATATATCGTTACCGGTTCCGCAAAACTTGATGACATTAATGATATTTTGGGCACAGCCTTTGAATCCGATGACTATGATTCCATTGCCGGACATCTGATCAACGAACTGGAACATATTCCGACAGAAGGCGAATCTATTGACTTAAACGGCTACAGATTCAGAATTGACCGTATGGATAAAAATAGAATTGACCAAATTCATGTCTATCGCATTGATCCGCTGCCGAAAGAAAATTCCGATGAACAATTTAAATAAAAATTTATTCAAAAAGTTCCATATGATGGAACTTTTTGTTCTATCCTAAGATTCTGCCTGACAGGAAGCAGAGCTTTCAACACAAATATTAAAAAAAGAGGGAATCGCTAAATGAAATTTATAATTTCTTTCTTCTAACGATTCCCTCACTGCTGAACTGGTTCAATCATTGTTGATATCCCTTTCATTAGTATTTAGTTAACAGGTTTCATCTATATTAAATTGTATTTTTTATTTTGATGAAGTATCTTCCGTAAATACTTATCACTCTATATTTATATTATAATATATCCCTAATTCTCAAATAGTCGATTACTTTCTTTTTCATTCTCTTTTGTTGCTGATTCATATACCATCTTTTCTAAGATATGTATATATAAATCTTTGACAACTTATGTAATTCTGAAACTAATTGCTCATCAGTTCTATCTTTTGTCTTATAATATAAATAAAATCCTCTGATTATAAAATATATTTTCTGATAATTAAATTATCGTTTTATCTTAAAATGCTTTCTCGTCACATTTTAATTTTGAAAATTTAATGTCTCATTGATATAAGTTATAATCTAAGCAACCATTTTCATTGGACTCTCCTCCTTTACATTCCCCTTGATACTTTAAATCTTTATCGAATTTTAAAATACCGATCATTTTGAAATTCTGAAGATTTAAGTTTATCTTTGGGTTTTTGTTACTTCCTTTTGATGGTTATATAATACCATTTAGCTATTGATTTGTCAACACATTTTTGATATTTTTTTAAAATATTTTTTCTTTATTTTCTTGTTCAAATTATTTTCTGAAATTTCCGTCAATTTCAAAAAATATACTGATAATCGATCGCCATCTGTTAAGTCTATGGCCGCACTGTCCGCTGTCCGGTAAATATCCGCCCGTTCAGGCACAATGCCGCCTGTCAGACCAATAAAAAGGCAGTCCCCGCTTTGGAGACTGCCCACAGTTACTTTATTTACTTTGTAAAGTATTCTACACCGGATTCAAAGATCATCTGATTCTGATTGCCTGTAATATTCATAGCTACACGCTCGCCGATACGCTCTGAATGCGCCATCTTGCCCAGAATTCTGCCATCCGGGCTTGTAATGCCTTCAATAGCCGCATAAGAACCATTCGGATTATAATCCTCGTCCATCGTCGGAATACCATGAATATCTACATACTGTGTCGCTACACAGCCAGTCTCAAACAGCTTCTTAATCCACGCATCGCCGGCCACAAAGCGTCCTTCGCCGTGAGACGCCGGAATTGCGTAAACATCGCCCACTTTAGCTTTAGACAGCCATGGGGACTTATTAGAAGCAACTCTTGTATAGACCATCTTTGAAATATGTCTGCCGATGCTGTTTGTCGTCAATGTCGGTGAATCTTCATGCTGAGCCGTAATTTCGCCGTACGGTACAAGTCCTAGCTTGATCAGCGCCTGAAATCCGTTGCAGATTCCAAGTGCCAGCCCGTCACGTTCATTCAGCAGCTTCATGACCGCTTCTTTAATACGCTCATTGCGGAAGGCTGTGGCAATAAACTTTCCGGAGCCATCCGGTTCGTCACCGGCACTGAAACCGCCCGGGAACATTAAAATCTGCGCGTCAGAAATGCCTTTTTCAAACATTTCCACAGATTCTCTGATATTTGATGCGTTCAGGTTTTTGAATACCATTGTCGTTACATCTGCACCTGCTCTCTCAAAAGCTTTTGCCGTATCGTATTCACAGTTAGTACCCGGAAATACCGGAATAAATACTTTCGGACGGGCTGTTTTATGTCTGCAGACATAAATTTCTTTCGCATGATATAAAGTATCCGGCACTGCCTTTTGTTCTACATGAGAATCTGTAGGGAATACTCCTTCAAGGGTCTTTTTCCATGCTTTGAGCGCCTGAGGCATCTCAATCACTTCATCGCCGTAAACAAATGCCGGTGTATCGGTAACATCTGCAATCTTTGTATATGGCATATTGATCTTTGCCAAATCTTCCGGAGCCACTTCTGCGATAATGCTGCCGTAATCTTCATCAAACAATGCTTCTTTAGAAATATCGCTGTCGATCACTGCGCCAAGCTGATTACCAAACGCCATCTTGCTGACTGCTGCTGCCATGCCGCCAAAGCCTACAGTATACGCAGAAATAATGATTTTATCTGAGATCAAACGGTGAATTTCATCGTACATCTCCATTGCCTGTTCATAATTTGGCAGATCATAACTGTCTCTTTGAATAGAAAACTTCACAAGGCAGCTGCCTGCTTTTTTCAGTTCCGGTGTAATGATATCTTTGCCCTGCGCTACATCAACTGCAAAAGAAACGAGCGTCGGCGGAACATCGATGTCATTGAAGCTTCCCGACATAGAGTCTTTTCCTCCGATGGAAGCCAGACCAAAGCCCATCTGTGCATGATAAGCGCCAAGGAGCGCGCTCATCGGCTTACCCCAGCGTTCTTTTTTATTACCAAGACGTTCAAAATATTCTTGGAATGTAAAATGAATCTTCTTATAATCTCCGCCGGCTGCCACAATTTTAGCGACGGAATCTACCACTGCGTAAATCGCGCCATGATATGGACTCCAGCTTGAAAGATACGGATCATAACCATAACTCATCATTGTCACTGTATCTGTCCTGCCTTTGAGTACCGGAAGCTTGGCAATCATCGTCTGGGTCGGTGTCAGCTGATATTTGCCGCCGTAAGGCATTGTCACGGTACCTGCACCGATGGAACTGTCAAACATTTCCACAAGCCCTTTTTGAGAGCATACATTTAAATCTGACAGTATATCCAGCCATGCATCTTTGACACTGTCTGTTTTCTTTGTCTTTTTGAAGAAATTATCATCTTCAGAAGGCACTTCCACGAAAACATCTGTTTCCTGATGAGCGCCGTTTGTATCCAAAAATGCTCTTGAAATATTAACGATTTCTTTGCCGCGCCAGATCATGACAAGCCTCGGCTCCTCCGTCACTTGCGCAACGCAGACAGCCTCCAGATTTTCTTCCTGAGCATAATTCAAAAATGTGTCCACATCTTTCGGATCAATGACAACGGCCATTCTTTCCTGGGATTCTGAAATCGCAAGTTCTGTGCCGTCCAGTCCCGCATACTTCTTCGGCACCTTATCCATCTCAATGCGCAGTCCCGGCGCGAGCTCGCCGATAGCGACAGAAACGCCGCCGGCGCCGAAATCATTGCATTTTTTAATCAGACGGCTCACTTTTTCCTTGCGGAACAGACGCTGAAGTTTGCGCTCCGTCGGCGCGTTACCCTTTTGTACTTCGGCGCCGCATGTATCAATGGAGCTGGCTGTATGCGCCTTTGAGGAACCTGTTGCTCCGCCGCAGCCGTCGCGTCCTGTACGTCCGCCAAGTAAAATAATAATATCGCCCGGATCAGAAGTTGCCCTCACAACATTTTTTCTTGGCGCAGCGCCCATAACTGCACCGATTTCCATACGTTTTGCCACATAGTTCGGATGATAAATTTCATTGACAAGACCTGTCGCCAGACCGATCTGATTGCCGTATGAGCTGTAACCCTTTGCCGCTCCTGTAACAATCTTTCTCTGAGGCAGCTTGCCCTTTAATGTATCTTTCAGCGATACTGTCGGATCGGCCGCCCCCGTCACGCGCATCGCCTGATATACATAGGAACGTCCTGAAAGCGGGTCACGGATCGCGCCGCCCAGACATGTGGCCGCGCCGCCGAACGGCTCAATTTCTGTCGGATGGTTGTGTGTCTCATTTTTAAAGCTGACAAGCCATTCTTCCGTATTGCCGTCAATTTCTACCGGCACAATAATACTGCAGGCATTGATTTCTTCGGATTCTTCCATATCTGTCAGCTTTCCGTCTTTTTTCAGTTTTTTCATGGCCATCAGTGCAATGTCCATCAAACATACATATTTATCATCACGGTTTTTATATAATTCATCAAAATCCGATCTGTACTGTTCAAAAGTATCGCGGATCGGCTTCTGGTAATAACCTTCCTCAAACTCGATATTTTTAAGTTCTGTCTGGAATGTGGTATGACGGCAGTGATCTGACCAGTACGTATCCAGTACACGGATTTCCGTCATTGACGGATCTCTCTTTTCTTCATTTGCAAAATAATCCTGTATGAATAAAAAGTCTTTAAAAGTCATTGCCAGATTTAAAGAATCATACAGCGCTTTGAGCGGCGTTTCTTCCATCACTGTAAAACCTTCAAAGATTTTAACATCTGCCGGTTCTTCAAAAACAGTGATCAGCGTCTTTGGTTTTTTCTCTTCACTTTCTCTTGAATCAACAGGATTGATGCAGTAAGCTTTGATCTTATCCAATTCTTCTTCACTCAATGCACCTTCGATCATATACGTCACTGCAGACCGGATCAGCGGTTCTTCATTTTCATCAAGCAGCTTTACACACTGCATTGCAGAATCGGCTCTCTGGTCAAACTGTCCCGGGAGATACTCTACCGAGAATACAAAAGCCCCTTCATGCTCCGGCAGCTGTTCCTCATATAAATAATCTACCGGCGGTTCTGAAAATACTGTATTTTTCGCCTTGTCATAAACAGCCTGCGAAATATTTTCTATATCATAACGGTTAAAAATTCTTACGGCTTTTACCGATGAAATACTCAGATAGCTTTTAATGCTTTCAAACAGTTCTCCGGCAGCTACTGCATAGGCCGGCTTTTTTTCAACATAAATACGCTTGACCTTATCCATAGTTTTCTCTCCTTTTAACGCGCTGGCTGCGTCATCATTGTATCAGCTTTATTATACCATGGCATAAATTATCCTTGAAATTAATTTATTTAATTTGATTAATAAGCTGTATTAATATACTCACCTTCTATTTACATTTATTTTCCCCTATGTTATAGTGATTATAGGTTTAATTTTATATATTTTTTATTAATTGTACTAATTTTTGAGGGAGTGTCGTTATGGATATCAATTATGAACTTTATAAAGTATTTTACTATGTCGCCAGAACGCTGAGCTTTTCGGAAGCTTCAAAGCAACTGTTCATTTCGCAGTCAGCTGTCAGCCAGTCTGTAAAATCACTGGAAACCAAACTCAATCAAAATCTGTTTATCCGAAGTACAAAAAAAGTAAAACTGACACCTGAAGGCGAAGTTCTTTTTAAACATATCGAACCTGCGGTGAATCTGATTATGCGCGGCGAACAGCAGATTCTTGATGTCAACACCCTCGGCGGAGGTCAGCTGCGCATCGGAGCTACTGACACAATCTGCCGCTATTATCTTGTTCCGTATTTAAAAGCTTTCCATGCCCATTTCCCAAGTGTACATATTAAAGTGACCAATCAGATTTCCTCCAGATGTGTCGATCTTCTGGAAAACGGACAGGTCGATCTGATTGTAACCAATTATCCAAATTCCCGTCTCAGCGGGGTCGGCAATATCCGCAAAGTTAAAGAATTTAAAGATATTTTCATCGCCAATGACCATTTTTCCCATTTAAAAGGCAAGCCGTTGCGTCTTGAACAGCTTCAGGGTTACCCTTTGTTAATGCTTGATAAAAACAGCACCACAAGCGAATTTTTACATAACCTTTTTCAACAGAATCAACTGGAACTGGTTCCCGAAATCGAACTAAGCAGCAATGACCTTTTAATTGATCTTGCCAGAATCGGCCTTGGCATCGCCTTTGTCCCTGATTTTTGTCTTCCTGAAAATGATCCGGATTTATTCCGGCTTCAAACAACGGACATTATCCCTTCACGACATATCGTTGTCGGTTACAATGATCAGGCGCCGATATCCGAAGCTGCCCGTTATTTCATCGAAAGCCTTTAGTTTTCAGCTTAAAAAGACGCGTGCCTGCAGGGCGCGCGCCTTTTTCTTTTACTTATTCACTCTGTGCTGTCTCACCTGATGTATCTGACACACCAGTTTCCCCTGAATCTGTATCTGACGTATCAGAGTTTCCCGAGCCATCTGCCGATGTCACCGGTTCAAATACACTGCTCAAAGAATTATCCTCGAAAAATGTATTGGCATTGTACAAAAACAAAACATCATCAATGTTTGAATCCGCAATCTCCTGATTTACATTGTCATAGTAGTATCTCGGATCGACTATCACAATTTCACGATAATACGGAATTAAAAATGGTATAAAGCAGTTGGCGTATGAATCTTTAACGACGAGAAGCCTGCGTCCCTGCTGGTTTGTCGTATTAATATCGATGATCGGATGATTACCGCCGAAAAATACCGTATATTTATCATTGCCTTCAAGCATCTCACTGTCATAAACTGTCGGTTTCTTTTCTCTTTCTTCCACATATTCGACAACATACTCCACATCGGTATTATTGGGAACAAAAATTTCCACCGCGTCTTTTCTTGAAGCGCCGTAACCGCTCGTCGATGCCATCGTTCCAACAAAATCGGTGCTGACTGTATATCGGTCATAAGAAACAGTGCTGCTGTCAATCCCCAGCGTTTTTGCCGCTTCCAAAAAAGCATAATATGCGGCCAATGTTGTCCAGTGATGATCTGTTCTGTAGTACATCTGTTCATCAAGCCGATGATCTCTGAGTGTCTGCGACACATCGATCTGTGTCACATTTCCTGAAAGCCGGCTTGTAAAATCCGCAATATCCGCCGCCTGATCGCGCACCGGAGCAAAAGCCGGAAGCTTCTCATCCATAATCTCAACTGCGTCTGGGACAAGCATCATATAAACATTAACATTTCCCGAATCCGCCAGTGTATTGATTGCCTGAACATTAGCCGCCATACTGTTTTCCACCGGAGCTTTCGCTTCTTCGATCAAATAGCCGTCTTTGCCTTTATAGACACCGTTTGAATAGTTTTTGCCCATCAGCAAGTCTATCCGCGCTTTGACCGATACCCAAAAATCTCTGAAAATAAACTGATCCGAAACATAGGATTCATAATCTTCCATAAAACTTCCGTTTTCAATATTTTCCATGGATATTGACGGCCTTTGCTGGAGCATACGGTTTTCTCTGGCGGACATCTGACCATCAGGCTTTATCAGGTTGGCGATCAAAAAAATGGCTATAATTGCTATAATCGCTATCCCAATCTCTTTATGTAATTTTCTGACAAAATATTTTCTGACTTTCTTTATTGTTTTCATTTGTCTTTACCTGCCTAAAATTGAAAATACAAAAACGGACTGTATGTCGATGTCACAAGATAGGCAACCGACATAAGAAACA
The DNA here is from genome assembly GCA_018716485.1 of Candidatus Scybalocola faecipullorum. GTDB lineage: Bacteria > Bacillota > Clostridia > Lachnospirales > Lachnospiraceae > Scybalocola_A > Scybalocola_A faecipullorum. The sequence goes on along the minus strand of DVJY01000040.1, from coordinate 31,443 downwards.
TCAGGATATAAATAACTACTGCAATGCGGATACGCTTACGTTTCGGCCGGAAAACCATAATTTTAAATAATTCATGGACAATCGGCATCGAACCGGCAGTTAATATGATAAACATCAGCAAATTGGTCAGCAAATAGTAAATTGCCGCCTGATCGCAGAATCCCGACGCACCGATGCCGAACATAACACCGATATATTTTATTGCATACGATAAATCCGGACTGAAGAAAAACACCCAGCCAATGATAACAAGCAGCATCGTATAAATATGACATACTGCAGCCGGCAGCCTGTCTGATACTTTTACGAGAACATACTTCTCGAACAGCAGAATCAGCCCATAGTACATACCCCAGACAACAAAATTCCAGCTGGCGCCATGCCACAATCCTGTCAGAAACCATACAACAAGAATATTTCGTATATGCTTCGGCACCGACACACGATTGCCGCCAAGAGGAATATAGACATATTCTCTGAACCATGTGCCCAGTGAAATATGCCAACGGCGCCAAAACTCGGTCACACTTTTTGAAATATACGGATAATCGAAGTTTTTCATAAAATTAAATCCAAACATACGACCCAGACCAATTGCCATATCCGAATATCCGCTGAAGTCGAAATAAATCTGAAACGTATAAGCTATCGCACCGAGCCATGCTGTCACCGCAGAAAACTCTCCGATGTCCATCCCTGAAACCGTTGTATATAATATACCGATATTATTAGCCAGCAATACTTTCTTGGCAAGGCCGCGCACAAAATACATCATGCCGTTTCCGAACAGATTCAGACTTTCCCTGCGCTCTGTCAGCTGAGGCTCCACATCTGCATATCTTACGATCGGACCTTGGGTCACACGCGGGAACATGGATACAAAAAGGCCGAAATTGATAATATCTTTCTGCACACTGACTGTTCCCCTGTAAACATCGATGATATAGGCTACTGTCTGAAAGGTATAGAAGGATATACCGATCGGAAGTCCCAGCGATTTGTACGGAATATCAAAAGGAAGCACCGCATTCAGTGATTCAATGACAAACCCGTAGTATTTAAAAAACCCGAGAACAAATAAATTTACGATTACCGCAAAAATCAAACTTCGCTTTTTTGCTTTCGGATCTTCTTTATTAAAATCAATATCCCGGCCCATAAAATAATTAAAAATAATACTGAATATGATCAGAAAAATATAAACCGGGTCGCCCCATGCGTAAAACACAAGACTGGCCAGTAAAAGGACAATATTCCTGACGCGTCTGAACGGCGTTATAAAATACAGCACCAGCGTGACAGGCAAAAACGTAAATAAAAATATAATACTGCTGAATACCATCGATAAGTTCCTTTCAATTCAAAACATCACAGACTGCTTAAAAATGCTTTATCGTACGCCGAAGCATACTGGGAAACAACGTAAAACACAAAATTACCGTGTACATCTACAATTGCTTCATCAAGGAGCTGGCACTGTTCTACGCCATACCCCTGAAAACTTTGGAGCTGAGAATCAATCCTTGAATTCACTGCTCCTTCGACAGCCTCGGCCTGTTCCGATGATTTCAGCTTAACGATCAGAATCTCATCGACATCCATATTCGATACAGATTTATAATAAACGACACCTTCATAATCATTGACACTCAGTCCAAAAGCACGTCTTATATCATTTTCCTGTGCCCGTTCCATGCTGCTCATATCCGCAACTGCAGCGATACTTTCCTCTACTTCAAGGACTGTCTTATCACTCTGCGGGTCCGACCGCATCATCAGACCGATGAAAACCAGCAGACAGCAGACAAGTCCGATTTTTATAAAAATCATCATCCGTTTCATCAACATCTGCCACTCTCTCCTTACAGCTGCGCAACTTCCGCCATGTACTCAACCCAGCTCAAATAAAAATTATAATTCATATGTATACCATCAGGTTCGTAGCAATCATCTTTTACCAAAGAGTTACTATCTATACATGTGACGCCCAGCTCATCGCACATCGACCGGATACCTTCGTTAAATTCATTATATCTTGCCAGATGAGGCTGCTGGTTAATTGCGGACTGCTGTACCGGGAAAATAAGGTTGACATAAATCTTTGTGTCCGGTAAATTTTCCTGAAGATTGCTGATGATTTCTTTATAGACAGCAACGAAGTCATCTTTCGTACTATACATACCAAGATCATTAACCCCATAGGTCAAAAAAATATTCTTTGGATTCAGGTTGATCGCCGTTTCCATATCATCTGCCGTATCCTTAAGATGCATGCCTTTACGGGCAATAACTTCCGAATCATCAAGAATGCTGTATGCTGTCAGCGCCTCTGCCTGAGAATCGCCCATGATCAGCGACCCGTCATATTTAACATTCAGAGGGCGGTTCTGATATTCTTCATCATTTTTCAATTCTTCTTCTTCTATCTGACGGATCTTACTTTCTACCTGAGTGACATCCGCTGACTCCATCTTTTTCAGGACTTCCACGCCCTGTGTGACCTCAGCCTGCCGGCGGCCTCGGCCTTGAACTGTAACTGTTACTGCAACTGCAGCTGCAAGTACAATAACTCCGGCAATGACTATTTTTATAATTCCTCTCTTCATTTTCGACACCTATAGACCATTTTCGCACATTGTTTCAAAAAAACAGTCCCAGCAAAATGACCGGGACTGACTTTTTCATTGCCAGTTAAGATGATATCTGCACAGATTATTCTTCGTCTTCAAATAATTCATCAAATTCTTCGCTGTCCAAAAGTTCATCAAAAGCGTCTGCAACAGCTTCATACTCTTCATCGTCTTCAATATTTCCTAATTCAATCTCTCCGCTTTCGTCTTCTGAAAAGCGATACAAATAAACATCTCCTTCTGCACTGTCGTCCTCTTCGTTCATAGGTACAAGGGCGATATACTGCATATCATTCACCGGGAAAATTGCCAAAACTGAACACTCCAGTTCTGCGCCGTCTTCCAGTGTCAGTGTCACTGTAGCTTCTTCATCATCGTCAGTTACGCCGTTAAATAAATCTCTTTCTTCACTCATTATTTGAACCTCTTTCTTAATAGGGATTATTATTGATTTGTTCTGGTTAAACTTTAGCAGAATTTGTATGCAATTTCAAGGCCTAAACATATAAATTCAAAACTTTTTAAAATAATGTTCAGTTTCTTAAAATTTCAGTCACAAATCTGGATACTTCCATTGTTTTTGAGTGCCTCTCTTTGACAAAGCAGATATCCAGAAAACGCTTTGCTCTTGTCATTGCCACATAAAACAGCCGCCTTTCTTCTTCCACTTCTTCATCAAGCACTGCTTTCTGATAAGGCACTATTTTTTCATTGGCATCAATAATATAAACTGCTTCATACTCCAGACCTTTGGCGCCATGCATCGTCGAAAGAACAACTCCATCCCAGTCTTTGTTTTCCGTATGAAATTCGCCCGCTTTCAATCGCTCTCCGTACTTTTCTATATCTTCCAGCCATGCCTCCCACGTCTGAAAAGGCCGCGCACTCTCCTGAATTGTATCTGTCAGTTCTGTCAGATCTTCCGGCCGCATATGTTTGTCCATGGCATATTCATAAAGAAATCGGTCATACTCCATCGCTTTGCGCAGATAATTGACAGCTGCAAAGGGCGGCAGCGTCGAAAACATATAAATATCCTCTTCAAATGCTTCCAGACGTTCCTGCATCCAGAGTTTATCCTCATAACAGTTCTTGATCTGTTCAAAATCCACAGTCGGCTGATCAAAGCAGCGCCGGGATATATATCTGTTTGGCCGGTTAATAATTCTGAGATAATCCTTTCTGTCCGTTCCGCCTGAGGCGATCCTGTGATACGCCAAAATATCTTTCATAATCCAATGATTAAAAATATTAGGCAGCATATCTTTCATCCTAAACGGGATATTCTCATTCATCATAGCGCTGACGATGGCCCGTGCACCGTGATTCGTCCTGAAAAGCACAGCTATGTCTGAAAACCTCATTTTTTCTTCATCATGCAGCCTGCGTATATCGCTGAGTACAAATGCGTTTTCCTCTTTCGGCGTTTTAAACGCTTTTACAAGCACAGGCGCTGCTTTTATATCTTTCGCTGCGCGAAGCTTCTTTTTATAACGCACCGAATTATGCTCAATCAAGCGGACTGCCGCCTCCACAATATTGGGCGTGCTCCGATAGTTGACCCCCAGCGTCACTGACGCTGTTTTGGGATAATCTTTTGGAAAATTAAGCATGATTTCCGGCCGGGCGCCTCTGAAGTGATAAATGGACTGATCGTCATCGCCCACAATAAACAGATTATCTTCAGGCGCCGCCAGCATACGCACAATTTCATATTGGAGGCGGCTGACATCCTGAAATTCATCTACAAGTATGTATTTAAATTTATTTTGCCATGCTTTCAGAATATCCGAACGTTCTTTAAAAAGACGATATGTATACAGCATCATATCATCAAAATCCAGCAGCCGCTGCTGCTGCAGGCATCTTTGATAACTTTCAAAAAATTTTCTGAAAATATCCGCTGCGCACGTCACTGAATAATAAGTATCCGGCGAAATCATCTCACTTTTGATCAAACTGATTTCACTGGCCATACTTTCCATAAATTCAGCCTCATCATCGACTTCCAGCTGATACCGCTCAGCTAAATTGTCAAAAATCTCTCTTCTTTTTTCCGGCGTCAGTACACTGGCCGCCGTAAAACCATAGGCATGTTTTAAAATGGTAAAAAAGACGGCATGAAATGTGCCGAAACTGACCGGCGCCGATTTTTGTCCGGTCAATTTCAAAAAACGGTTTTTCATCTCCGATGCTGCCGCTTTTGTAAATGTAACGACAAGAATACCTGACGGTGCGACCCCGGCTGTCTCGATCAAAAACTTCACCCTGTGGGTAATGACTGTCGTTTTCCCTGATCCCGGACCGGCCAGTACTATCATCGGACCATCTACATGCTCTATCGCACGCTTTTGTGCATCATTAAAACTCATTGGCAGCAGCGAGCTTTTCAATCGCAGCCCGGATGCGTTTCAGCGATTCTTCTTTTCCAAGAATTTCCATAATTTCGGTGGCTCCGCCCGGCGTGGACTGTTTGCCCGAAACAGCCGTGCGCACAGGCCACATCACATAGCCGTTTTTATAGCCGTGAGCTTTGACAAAATCTACCATTGCCCCATAGAGACTGTCATTGCTGTAATCTTCCAGCGTCTCGAATACAGGAAGGATTTCTTTAAGTACCGCCAGCGCCGACTCCGGCGTCGTCTTCATCTTCTTATGGGCATACATGGAAATATCATATTCGGGAACCTGCTCAAAGAAATCGATATGTTCCGCGATATCTTTAAACGTTTCAATTCTTGTCTTCACCAGCGCCGCAATTTTCTTCAGATCATAGTCTTTTGTGATCACTTCTTTAATATAAGGCAGCGCCATCTCAAAGAAACGGTCAAAATCCATGGCTTTCATGTATTCTCCGTTCATCCAGCGCAGTTTTCCGATATCAAATACAGACGGCGTTTTGCTCATATGATGATAATCGAAAGCTTCCACAAGTTCTTCCAGCGAGAAAATTTCCCGGTTATCCTGAGGACACCAGCCAAGTAGCGCCACATAATTTACGATCGCCTCTGAAATAAATCCCTGCTCCAAAAGATCCTCATAGGAAGAATGACCGCTGCGCTTGCTCAGCTTCTTATGCTCTTCATTTGTGATAAGCGGACAGTGGACATAGACCGGCACTTCCCATCCAAATGCTTCATAAAGACGGTTATATTTTGGAGAAGATGACAAATATTCATTGCCGCGGACAACATGGGTAATACCCATCAGATGATCATCTACCACATTGGCAAAATTATAAGTCGGATAACCGTCAGATTTAATCAATATCATATCATCCAGTTCCTGATTGTCCACTGTGATATCGCCGTAGATCTCATCATGGAATGTGGTTGTTCCTGTTCTCGGATTATTCTGGCGGATTACATAAGGCACGCCGGCAGCCAGTTTAGCTTCCACTTCTTCCTTAGACAGACTCAGACAATGCTTATCATAAATAACAATTTCCTTGCCTGCCACCTCCTGCTTCAGAGAATCCAATCTCTCTTTGTCGCAGAAGCAGTAATAAGCCTCTCCTTTCTCTACGAGCATCTTGGCATATTTCAAATAAATGCCTTCAGCCTGACGTTCGCTTTGCACATATGGCCCGCAGCCGCCGTCTTTGTCCGGCCCCTCATCATGGATAAGGCCAGTTTTCTTCAGTGTTCTGTAAATAATATCTACCGCGCCTTCCACATAACGTTCCTGATCAGTGTCTTCTATTCTTAAAATAAAATCTCCGCCTTCATGCTTTGCGATCAAATATGCGTACAGCGCTGTTCTCAAATTTCCTACATGCATACGTCCTGTCGGACTCGGAGCAAATCGTGTTCTTACTTTTCCCATGGTTATTCTCCTTATCATTCATATGATTTATATATTTTTATATAATCTTTCACAACAGCGGCGCCAATCTGAGTCTGCCTCAAACTGGCGCCGTCGCTATTATTATATATGATTTATCTGCCGATATCAAGCTTGATTCACCAGTTCAATTTCATTGAGTTCAATAAACTGGCTGTCGCTGTCTATATATTTTATTGATATCGTATCTCCGGCTTTAATGACCGCCAGAATATTATCGTTCTGAATCGATGCCGTAAAAATATGATCTGAATTTTCCACTTGGATATAATAGTGTGTATTGCCCTCAATAACTGCTGTAGAGATGGATGTTACAACAGCTTCCAGTGTCCTGAGATCTTCTGTATCGACCGAAATCTGCGCGTCATCTGCAGACATTTCCAAATACTGGCTGTAAGCTTCATTAATCGTTGAACCGATAGCTACCTCCTGATACCGCTCCACATTAATAAATGCAAACTGCTTTACAAGTCCCGCATTGTCTTTAAGTGACAGAAAATAGGTCGGCTGATTGGCCACATTCAGCAGAATCGGAAATGTTGCCCTGTAGTTTAAATGCTGTACCTGCCCTTCTGCCGAAGCCATCGCCGAATATTCCGTTGCTCCCGATACCGGATAGTATCTTGCCTCTTTCGTTCTTAAATTGACGAGCACAAAACCGATGTTGGACTGGTCGCTGCCTACGCTCGTCAGCCCTGTATACAGCCATATATCATCGTCCTGGGCGAGATAGTTATAACCTTCGGAAGTATGGCTCATTTCTTTTTGTCCGAAAATCGTATTCCAAAATCCCCGCTTATATTCGCCCCAGTAATCAATCTGCGCGATTGCAATATCTGATGAGAACGCCTGATCGACCCACTGAGGAATATCTGCCGCATCATAATACTGACTGCTGCCATCCTGAGCATCTACGATAACAACGCCCTGAATATCCTTGCCTCCGAACAATCCGATCCGATACTTTACAACCGGACAAATCCAGTAAGGATTCCCTTCGTCATCGATCTCAAATACATAGTTATCGTCAAAAATCAATGTGGGATATGAAAATCTCAGATGCCTTTCCAATTTTCTCAGGAAAAGTTCTCCCGGAGAGTACTTAATCCCCTCATCCAGTCTGTGCAGTGTCACATCCTGTGTCGTCATATTGACACTGATATAACCCGGAATACCTTCTGACTGATTATTAAACCACTTGATCAGGTCCCCGTACATCAGCGGCGCCACACGCGTCGGAACGCCGTTATAATTAATCTGTGTGTATGAATAGGTTGATTCATCTACTTCAAACTGGGAAACAAACTCTACCAGTTCTCCCAGCTTTCTGTTGCCCAGACGAACCGCTGAATCTCTGTCAACGACCGGCACATCTTTCACTGATATCTGACTGATATCCTCTGTAAAATCCCTCTCGTCCACCGGCATCAATTTCTGATAAGCCGATGCGTGGAAAAATTCTGCAGAAATCAAAGTGCCTCCTGCCAGCACAACCACGCAGACAGCAATGACACCAAGCAGAATCTTTGTCACTAAATGGCTGCTTCTAAATCCGGACAGATTAACCTTTTTCTGACTGATGCTGTCATTGATCACACGCTGGCCTTTAAAAATCAGCGATAAAATCAAATATACAGCACATATGGTAATCAGGTAAAAATAAAATTCCTTTGACCTTAAATTAATGGCCGGAAGCATAAACCAATATGCCACAAGCGCATAAATGACCGTTACCCCTATGCTGATCAATGTTTTTTTCATACGCAATTATAACCTCCAGTTGATAGTATATGCCTATTATAATCGATTTCATGCGGCAATGGAAGTTCTAAATTTTTAAATGCAGCTAACAGCTCAGATTTTAATAAAAAAAGGCCGAACTTCCGGCACTCCGGAAATTCGGTCTCTCATCCCTTGCTTTATATCAATGCGGGAGATGGGACTTGAACCCACACGTCTATACAGACACAAGATCCTTAGTCTTGCCTGTCTGCCAATTCCAGCACTCCCGCTTGACGAATATTATAATAGCACATGCTTCCATATTCGTCAACACTTTTTTTAATTTTTTTTGAAATTTTTCAAACAGTATCTACAATATAAATTATTGGTTGTTTTTCTTGCTTTCCATACGCTTCTTTTCCGGTGAAACTTCCGCAAAAGGAAATTCAATCTTCTCGATCCGCTTTGTCGGATTTGCCCAATGAACAGCATTTTTCAAAATTTTACGCACATATGGATTGTAGTAGGAACGGTTCGTTTCATGTCCCGGCTGGAAATAGAAAATTTTTCCGTAACCTCTTGTCCATGTACAGCCCGAACGGAAAACTTCGCCGCCGCTGAACCAGCTTATAAACACAACGTCATCCGGCTTTGGAATATCGAAAAATTCACCGTACATCTCTTCCTCTTCCAGTTCAAAATATTCCGGAATACCCTCAGTAATCGGATGAGTCGGACATGTATTCCATACACGGCAGAAATCCCCTTCTCTCCATTTGAGAGAACCAGACGTGCCAAGCAGTCTCTGCAGCGGACGGCTCGGATGCGCTGAATGAAGGGCGATAAATCCCATGCCTCTGAGAACATGATCATTGACCCGCTCTGCAATCTCCCACGGTACTCTGTCATGTGCCACATGCGCCCACCATACAAGTACATCTGTATCATTCAGCACGTCTTGCGTCAGCCCGCATTCCGGCATATCCATCGTAACTGTTCTTACCTGAAGTTCTTCATCCTCCTCTAAAATAGCTTTTAACGTTTCATGAATGCCGTTGGGATGTACTTCTCTCATTTGGTCTCGGCGCTCCGGCCAGCTTTCATCATTTTCCTGAACAAATTCATTCCATACAGTAACTTTGATCATCCCGATAAACCTCCTGAATTCAAAACCGCACCGGGTTGTACGGCCGTTTTTTCTCTTTCTGCCGATGTGGGCAAAATATATTTGTGTCTATCTTTTCCCGCACATCGGCACTACTGTTGTATTATAATCCCGCCGGCAATTAAGTCAATAGGTTTATCCGACTTTTTGAAAATATTTAACTATGCCGTTATAAATGCCCTCAGCAAAGGCATACTGTTCATTTACCAGTAATTCCACATCCTCGAAATTTGTCAGATACGCCAGTTCTACAAGCACTGCCGGCATTGTTGTTCTTCGCAGCACATACAGCGACGGATTGGTGCGCACTCCGTTGTCCTTTGTGCCGACACGGCTGACAATTCCTTCAAGAATATCCACTGCAAGATCATACGCCTCTGTGAACGCCTTATAAACATAGCATTCCGTTCCGTGTATATCCGGATTAACATTGGCATTGGCATGAATACTGATAAAATAATCTGCCGGCCACGCATTTGCCTCCGCCACCCGAGCCCTCAGACTTGTACTGTTGCTCGTTCCCATGACTTCCTCCGGCGTGTTTCTTGAAAGCCGGACTTCAAAATTCCCGTTGCTTCTGAGCATATCCGCCAGATACACGCCAACCTGATATGTGACATCCTGTTCCTTGACACCAAAGCTTTCTGCCCCCGTATTATGTCCCGTTGGATTATGCCCCTGATCAATAAATATTTTGATTGCCATAGACTGAACTCCTGATTGATTACAATCATTATATGCGTCTTCTCCCACTTTAGTGACCCTGCGGCATTTTTAAAACCACTTTAATGACGCCGTCTTTTTTGTTTTCAAAAATATCGTAAGCCGTCATGGCATCTTCCAGATTAAAACGATGTGTGATCAGACACGTCCCGTCAATTTTTCCGGATTCAATCAGCTTCATGATTTCTCCGCAGCGGCTGGCGTCAACACCGCCGGTTTTAAATGTCAGATTTTTCCCATACATCTGCGGCAGCGGCAAAATCTGATTTTCCTCATACATCGCGCCGATGCAGACAACTGCATTTGGCCGCGCGATCCGCCATGCCATATCAAATGTATCTTCTCCGCCGGCCATTTCAATGACCGCATCTGCACCGCCGTATTTTGTCAGTTTTTCAATTTTAGCTCCGACATCTGTTCGCGTCGGATTGATGACATGATCCGCGATTTTCGCTGCTTTCACCATGTCCAGCCGGTCTTGGGAAATATCGATGGCAATAATTTTTTTCGGCTGATACAATCGGGCACAGAGCATTGTACATATACCTGCCGGTCCTGCGCCGATCACTGCCACTGTACTGTCCTTTTCGATATCGCTGATACGGCATGCCCACTCTCCCGTAGACAGCAGATCCCCTGTAAATATTGCCTGCTCGTCGCTGACACTATCCGGTATCAGTGTCAGTCCGTTATCTGCATAAGGCACACGCACATATTCTGCCTGTCCGCCGTCAATCCGGCAGCCCATGGCCCAGCCGCCGTTGGGATCTGTACAATTATTCACATAGCCCCGCCGGCAAAAAAAACATTCGCCGCAAAATGTTTCCACGTTGACCGCAACCCGCTGTCCCGGTTTAAAATTTTTCACATCGCTGCCGGTTTCTTCAACGACACCGACAAATTCATGTCCTAAAACAATCCCCGGCACTGCCTTTGGCACACTGCCGTGCTTAATGTGTATATCGCTGGAACAAATCGCTGCCAGCGTCACTCTTACTATCGCGTCCTTTGTATGCTCCAGTTTTGGTCTCGGCCTTTCTTTAACCGCAATACACCCGTTTCCCTCATAAACAACTGCTTTCATATACTTCCTCCATAATTTTATACTGAAAAACCCTTACAAATGGTGTAAAATCACCACTTATAAGGGTTTTGCCTTCATAATATCATTGCAAAATTTGCATTACATACCAGCCTGTTTTGCAACTTCTGCTGCGAAATCATCTTCGCGTTTTTCGATACCTTCGCCTGTCTGGTAACGAACGAAAGATTTTACTGTGATTGCTGCGCCAACTTCTTTTGCCACAGAATCTACATATTTTTTAACAGATAAATCACCGTCTTTTACATATGCCTGATCAACAAGGCAGATTTCTTTCAGCTCTTTGTTCAGACGTCCGATGATCATCTTGTCAATGATGTTTTCCGGTTTGTTCGGATTTTCGTTCATTGCTGCTGTCTTTAAGATTTCTTTCTCATGTTCAACGAAATCAGCCGGAACTTCATCTCTTGTTACATATTTAGGATTTAAAGCTGCAACCTGCATTGCAACATTCTTACCGCATTCTGATACAGCATCACCTGAAGCTGATGTCTCAAGTACAGCAAGAACGCCGATCTTGCCGCCGCCATGGATATAGCTTGCAACAACACCGTCTGCTGCAGAAACTTTTTCAAATCTTCTGATGCTTAATTTTTCGCCGATAATTGCAATTTTCTGGGAAAGCGCCTGCTCAACAGTCACTGAAGCATCGTCAATCCAAGGCTCAGCCATAAAACTTTCCATCGAATCTGCGTTTGAAGCAAGTACCTGTTCAACAACTCTTGCAACATATGCCTGGAAATCTGCATTCTTTGCAACAAAGTCTGTTTCAGAGTTAACTTCAACGATTGCTGCAGTTTTTCCGTCTTCAGATACCTTTGCTGCAACAATACCTTCTGCTGCTACTCTGTTGGCTTTTTTAGCCATCGCTGCAAGACCTTTTTCTCTTAAAAATTCAACGGCTTTATCCATATCGCCTTCTGTAGCATTTAATGCTTTTTTGCAGTCCATCATACCTGCGCCTGTCATCTCTCTGAGTTCTTTAACCATTGCTGCTGTAATTGCCATAATTCATTCCTCCGAATTCATAAATCTGCCGGCCGGAATGCTCCCGCCGGCAATACATATGTCTGATTTATTCTGTAACTTCTTCTGCTGTCTGAGCTGCTTCAGCTTCATCTGCCTCTTCAGCTGCTTCTTCAACGTCATTTGCCATACCCTGGTTTGCTTCTACAACAGCATCTGCCATCTTGGAAACAATCAGTTTTACGGCTCTGATAGCATCGTCGTTACCCGGGATTACATAATCCAGTTCTTCCGGATCACAGTTTGTATCGGCAATACCAATCAGCGGAATACCTAAAATATGAGCTTCCTGAACACAGATTCTTTCTGTTCTAGGATCTACAACAAAAATAGCATCCGGAAGTTTCTTCATATTTTTAATACCGCCCAGATTCTTTTCCAGTTTTTCCCATTCTTTCTTCAGGGCAATAACTTCTTTCTTAGGAAGAACATCAAATGTACCGTCTTCTGACATCGCTTCAATTTCTTTCAGACGATTGATTCTACTCTGGATTGTCTTAAAGTTTGTCAGCATACCGCCAAGCCATCTCTGGTTAACATAAAACATGCCGCATCTTTCAGCTTCTGTTTTAATTGTATCCTGCGCCTGTTTCTTTGTACCTACGAAAAGAATCGTGCCACCGTCAGCTACAATGTCTTTGATCGCATTGTACGCTTCATCAACCATGCCTACAGACTTCTGTAAGTCGATGATATAGATACCGTTTCTTTCTGTGTAGATGTACGGAGCCATCTTAGGGTTCCATCTTCTTGTCTGATGTCCAAAATGAACACCTGCTTCAAGTAACTGTTTCATTGAAATAACACTCATGATATACCTCCATTGGTTTTTCTTCCGCAGACATCTCTTTTCCGGACGACCTTACGGCACCGGTCCGCAAATCAACCTGCGTGTCTTTTTTTTACCATTTGCCATTATAGCATAAAAGGCTTGCCGACGGCAAGCCCTTATTTATCGATTTTTAATCTTTTTCAATTCGTCAAAGACCGCATCATTAATAATCTTAATGTATGTGCCTTTCATACCGGAGGATCTTGACTCAATCACACCGGCGCTTTCAAACTTTCTTAGTGCATTGACAATAACAGACCGTGTAATGCCGACTCTGTCAGCAATCTTACTGGCAACAAGAATACCCTCATCACCTTCCAGTTCATCAAAAATATGTGTGATTGCTTCCAATTCGGAGAATGACAGTGTGCTGATAGCCGATCTTACAATCTGTACTTTTCTTGTCTCCTCGGCACTTTCTTCATTGACCGATCTGAGCATCTCAAGACCGACAACTGTCGTCCCATATTCACTTAAAATAATATCGTCGATTTCAAACGGCCGCTGATAACGATAAATAAATAATGTGCCGAGCCGCTCTCCTGCAATATCAATCGGTGTGATAATCGCTTCGTACTGTGATATATTTTCAGAATCGAAACCAAGGGTTGTCAAATTGACATTCTCTTTCGTCGAAAGAATATTCAAAAGCCGTTCATTTAAAAGCGCATCAATATGACCGCCCACGGAATTGCTGATCAATTCTTTAATCATCTCAATACCGGCTCTGTTCTTAATACCGAGAACTTTGCCTTTTTTACTGATGACGAGAATATTGGACTCAAGAATATCGCCAAGTACATCACAAATATCATTAAAAACAACCATATTTGAATTATTATTGTGGAGCAGCTTGTTAATTTTTCTTGTCTTGTCTAATAATTGAACGCTCATACTGTCCTCCTTTTCTGCATGTCTTGTGCTTTAATTATTCTAGCACAACAATAAACGGAAAACAATACTTTTTTGCATATTTTTTATAAAAAAACGTATAATTTTATCAAAAATCTGAATACGGTCAATTTTTTTCAGACAATTTGCAAAACTCAATAAACTCATGAAACATTTTGAATAGTTTCTACATGGCCGCACTCCTCATTAATGCATACAAGCTTATTTCCTTTATACACAAGAATACTTCCACACTCAGGGCATGTCTTATCGGACGGTCTTGACCATATCATAAAATCACAATCCGGGAAATTGGAACAGCCATAATATCTTCGTCCCTTCTGCGTCTTTTTAATCACAATATCTCCGCCGCACTTCGGACACGTCACGCCGGTTTTCTCAAAATACGTCTTTGTATTCCGACATTCCGGAAAGCCCGGACATGCCAAAAACTTTCCGTGAGGGCCGTATTTGATCACCATATTCCGGCCGCACTGGTCGCAAATAACATCTGAAACTTCATCTTCAATCTTGACTTCAGCCAATTCTTTTTCGGCAGCCTTGACCGCCGCATCCAAATCCGGGTAGAAGTTTCTGATAACTGTTTTATAATTCACCGCACCTTCTGCAATTTTATCCAGAAGGTACTCCATATTTGCCGTAAAATCCACATCGACAATAGAAGCAAAAGCCTCCACCATAATATTATTAACAACCTCTCCCAGTTCTGTGATATAAAGATTTTTATTTTCTTTTGCCACATACCTGCGTGCGATAATCGTTGTAATTGTCGGCGCATATGTGCTCGGACGTCCGATCCCCAATTCTTCCAGCGTCTTAACAAGCGAAGCTTCCGTAAAATGTGCCGGAGGCTGTGTAAAGTGCTGCTTCTGTTCAGTCCCCTCCAATGTCAGCCGGCTTTCTTTCGTCAGCTTTTTGGAAAGAACATTTTTTTCTTCTTTTTCATCTTCCTGTTTATATACAGATAAAAATCCTTCAAATTTAATTTTCGATGCCGACAATGTAAACAAATAGCCATTGGCTTCAATCTTTACAGATGTGGTCTCATAAACAGCATCACTCATACGGCTCGCCAAAAATCTGTTCCAAATCAGCTGATACAGCCTGAACTGATCTCTGGACAAAGATTCTTTCACTTTCACCGGAGGCAGTGTCAGATAGGTCGGACGGATCGCCTCATGGGCATCCTGAACCTTTTTATTGGCATTGCCGTCTTTTTGAATCTGCGATACATAGTGTTCGCCGTAACTTGTGCGTATATATGTTTTTGCCGCGTCATCGGCTTCATCGGAAATACGGGTCGAATCTGTACGCAGATAAGTGATCAGGCCGACTGTGCCTTCACCTTTGATATCCACCCCTTCATAAAGCTGCTGTGCCAGACGCATCGTTTTCTGCGTTGAAAAATTCAGCCTTTTGGATGCTTCCTGCTGCAGCGTACTTGTCGTAAACGGCAAAGGCGCCTTCTTGACCCTCTCGCCGGTTTTAATGTCCTTCACTTTAAATTCCGCATCCTGTATTGCCGCAACGATCTGATCTATTTCTTCTTTTGATTTTATCTCAGCTTTCCTGCCGCCGAATCCGTAAAACTTGGCCGTCATCAGCTTTGAATCGCCTTCAACCTTCAACTGTATATCCAGCGTCCAATATTCTGACGGGATAAAAGATTCAATCTCCTTTTCCCTGTCACATATAATTCTTAAAGCCACCGACTGTACACGGCCTGCGCTCAATCCCCTCTTTACCTTTGCCCAAAGCAGCGGACTGATTTTGTATCCGACCATACGGTCAAGAATTCTCCGTGCCTGCTGCGCATCTACAAGATCCATATCCAGCTTGCGCGCATGCTTAATCGACGTCTTAACTGCATTCTTTGTAATTTCATTAAAGCTGATTCTGTGAATTTCTTTTTCTTCAAGCTTAAGCGCCTGAGATAAATGCCATGAAATTGCTTCTCCTTCACGGTCAGGGTCAGTCGCCAGATAAACTTTATCTGCTTTTTTAACTTCTTTGCGAAGCATCGCTAAAATATCGCCTTTTCCGCGGATTGTTATATATTTGGGCTCAAAATCGTGTTCTATGTCAATTCCCAGCTGACTTTTAGGAAGATCGCGTACATGGCCGTTGGACGCGACAACTGTATAATTTGTACCTAAAAATTTATTAATAGTTTTCGCCTTTGCAGGTGATTCCACGATCACCAAATACTTTGCCATCATCTTTCCTCCATCGATTGATTCACCACATACTGCTGCGCGGATAACCTCTTTACCATCCCTGATTTTTCCAAACGAAAAAGGATGGATATCACTTCTCCGGCTGTCATAGATGTTTCCGCACAGATTTCTTCAATATATTTTGGTGCTAAACACAAGCTAGAATACACCATATTTTCAGATTTATCAAGTATAATCTTATTTTTTTTCTGATGACGCAGTTCAATATGATAAAAATTCAGTATGTCTTCCGGCTTGTCCGCAAGGAAGGCGCCCTGCCGTATAAGATTATTACAGCCTTCGCTTAATGCGTCGCATCCTCTGCCCGGCACAGCAAATACATCTTTTCCCTGATCGAGCCCCATATCTGCAGTAATAAGCGATCCGCTTTTCTTTCGCGCTTCTACAACAATCACCGCATCAGCCATGCCGCTGATAATTCTGTTGCGTCTTGGAAAGTGCCACGGCGCCGGTGCTGTTCCCGGAGGGTACTCTGACAAAATACAGCCGCACGCTTTGATTTTCTCATAGACCGCCTGATTTTTGGCAGGGTAGCATATATCTGCGCCGCATCCCAGTACTGCTGTCGTCGCGCAGTCCGCCGACAGCGCGCCCCGATGTGCGGCCGCATCAATCCCCGATGCCATACCGCTGATAATATGCAGCCCATATTCAGAAAGGGTCTTTGCAAACTTGCCCGCTTCCGACTGCCCCCATGCCGTACACTGTCTCGCTCCGACAATGGCCGCGCACCGCCTGGCCGATGCAAATGCCTCCAGGCTGCCGCAGTAAAACAATCCTTTTGGATATTCAAAAATATGCCTGAGCCTTTCAGGATATGACTTATGCTCACAGCTGATAAACGAAATATCTTTCTTGCGCATCCGCTCCCACGCCTGCTCAATCCTTGCCATATCGCGGGTTTTGCCCAACTGCTGCTTTGCCTTTTCTGAAATTCCCGGCAGTCCATCCAAAGTTTTCTCTGTACATCGAAATACCTCTTCTATATCCCCGTATACTTCCAACATCCGGTCTATCGTCACAACGCCGACTGCCGGCAGTGAACATATCCAAAACCACAGCAATTCTCTGTCAGCAGCATACTTCATACTTACCGCCCCCAATACTTTTGATCGATACTCCTGAAGCCGGCCGCTTCATATATATGTTCCCCTGTAATCTTCTCTGAGCCGTCTATGTCCGCCGCTGTTCTGGCCACTTTCAGTATTTTATAATATCCACGCGTACTGACCATGCCGGAATTGTAAATTTCTTTCATATAGCTGCTCCCGTCAGCATCCAATCGGCAGTATGTCTCTATCTGTCTTTTATTCATCTCAGAATTCAGCTGCATACTGTTTCCAAATCTTGCAGCCTGAACACTTCTTGCCGCCTCAATGCGCGGTCTCATCTGTGCGGATGACAGGCCCTGCTTTGAAAATGTCAGTTTTTCATAACTGACCGGCGCTGCCTCAATCGTCATATCGAAGCGGTCCAAAATCGGTCGGCTGATATGACCGATATATTCTTCTACCTGCCTCGATGTACAAAAGCATCGGTTTCTGTCGGGATAAAAGCCGCACGGGCACGGATTCATCGCCGCCACCAGCATCATCCTTGCCGGAAATATATAATTCCCGTAAACTCTGCTGATCATCACTTCCCCCTCCTCCAACGGCTGACGCAGTGTCTCCAGTGTCCTCCGGCCAAACTCCGGCAGTTCGTCAAGGAACAAAACACCACGATGGGCCAGACTGATTTCACCCGGCATCGGGATACGCCCGCCGCCGATCAGCGCCTGTACAGACGCACTGTGATGGGGAGCGCGAAACGGCCGCTTTGTCATCAGGCCGTCTCCGCTCATCTGTCCGGCTACACTGTGAATCTTCGTCACTTCCAGACACTCCTCAAAACTCATCTGAGGGAGCACAGACGGTATGCACCTTGCAGCCAAAGACTTCCCTACCCCCGGCGGCCCGACCATCAGCAGATGATGTCCGCCGGCTGCCGCAATCTCTATCCCCCGCTTTAAAACTTCCTGTCCGAACAGTTCGGAAAAATCCGGAGATTCTTTGGATTTTCGCACACAGTCTGTCATATAAGCCGCAGTTTCCTTTTCCTGCATCATCTTTACAGCCATGTTCCTGTCATTCAGGACAGCTGCCGCTTCTGCAAGACTTCCAACGCCAGTCACTGCCAGTCCGCTCACTAATCCTGCCTCCGCGGCATTCATCTCAGGCACGATCATCCGCGTCAGGCCGGATTCTTTTGCCAGCAGCGCCAGCGGCAGAATCCCTCTGACCGGCATCACATTCCCCTGAAGCCCAAGTTCTCCGACGATCATCGTCTCTGACATATACCGGCTCCGGATATTGCCCATCGCGGCCATCACAGCAGCAGCGATGGGCAGATCAAAAGCTGTGCCCTGCTTACGGATATCGGCAGGCGAAAGATTCACAACAATACGCTTAGCCGGTATCTGGAAACCCGAATTTCTCACGGCTGTCATCACCCGTTCCCTTGCCTCCCGAACTTCGGAGGCAAGATATCCAACCATCGTCAGCGACGGAAATCCGCAGCTGATATCAGCCTCCACAGTAATCATGCGCCCTGTGATTCCGTAAACAGCACCCGATATTACCTTTTTATACATAAATCCGCTCCTTAGGCTCTCCGACCTTCTATATTCAGCTTAAAATGACTTTTATTCTTTTTCAAGGGGTCAGTATATGTCTTTTTTCGACATACCCCCTGTCATTTTTGTGATCTTCATCTTGATTTAATATATGCCGCACGTTTATAATAAGTAGCAGCAGCTCCCTCTGCGGCGCTGTGTTTCACTCAAATTGGAGGTATGATCATGAAGGCAGTTGTTCAGCGTGTATCTCAGGCACAAGTAGATATCAACAATCAGACCGTCGGAAAAATCGGCCGCGGCTTCCTTATCCTTCTGGGTGTTGCAGACAGCGACACTGATGAGGATCTTGATTATCTGGTGCACAAAATTACAAATCTGAGAATTTTTGAAGATTCCGACGGCAAGATGAATTTAAGTCTTTCAGATGTTCATGGAGCGCTTTTAGTCGTCTCTCAGTTTACTTTATTTGCCAACACAAAAAAAGGCAACCGTCCAAGCTTCATAGAAGCCGGCGCACCTGATTTTTCAAATACAATGTATATGAAGTTTATCAGCCGCTGCCGGGAATTGGGATTTTTCACAGAACATGGGGAATTCGGTGCAGATATGCAGGTTTCACTGACTAATGACGGACCTGTGACAATCATTTTTGATACTGCAGTAAAATAGCCTGCCGATGCCCGGCAAATATCCGCTCATGCAGGCATAGCGGCCGGTTGCCGGGTATATCTTTCAAAAGAGAAAAGCTGCTTAAAAGCAGCTTTTAAGACTGATCCAGTATTTTCTTTATTTCATCCATAAATGTATTAACGTCTTTAAAATCTCTGTATACGGAAGCAAAGCGAACGTACGCCACCGGATCGAGAATTTTCAATTTATCCATTACGATCTCTCCGATGACTTCTGTAGGTATTTCTCTTTCTTCCCTATTAAAAATTTCATTTTCTATTTCATTGACAAGTGTCCGGATCTGATCTGCCGATACAGGTCTTTTGTTGCATGACCTTAAAATCCCTTTTTCTATTTTGCTTCTGTCATAAGGCTCACGATTTTCATCCTTTTTAATGACAATCAGCGGAATAGTTTCTACTTTTTCATAAGTAGTAAATCGTTTGCCGCACGATTCGCACTGACGACGGCGTCGGATAGTGCTGTTGTCATCTGCCGGTCTTGAATCGATGACTTTTGTTTCCTGTTCTCCGCAAAATGGACACTTCATTTGATTTTCCTCCCGAATACAACTGGATTTTCCATAAATTGTTAACATAAATTCTGGATTTATTATAATCGTATTCGACACAGCCGTCAATCTTTTTCTGCGCATTTTTTACACGTCTTTGCAGTATCAATATCGACCAGAATCACATCATCACCAATTTGCTTAACGCACCGCCAGCCGATCGTATATTCAATTTCCCTGCCGAAAAATCCGCAGAATTTCGCAGGCCCGGGCACGATCAGCTGACATATGCAGCCGGTACATACATCGAAATCAATATCCGCCACATATCCGAGCCGCTGACAATCTCTGATATTGATCACTTCCTTTTGTCTCAGATCACATATTCTCAATGCTGTGGCCTCCATGCACAATCCTTATTTTAGTCTATGCTTCTCTGCGTCCTTTTAAAACGCTTTACTTTGATGAAGCTTTCCTGTATAATGAAACAAATCCATATTTCGGAGGGATTCTATGTATTTCAGACCATGTATTGATATTCATGACGGCAAAGTCAAACAAATTATCGGAAAAAGTCTGACAGATTCATCGGACAGTTTTTCTCACGGCGCCGATGAAAATTTTGTTTCCCGGCATCACGCGGCGTACTACGCCGGACTTTATAAAAATGACGGTCTGCGGGGCGGACATATCATTTTGCTCAATCCGGCCGGTTCCCCATATTATCATGACGATGTCCGCGAAGCCATTTACGCACTGGATACTTATCCGTACGGACTCCAAATCGGCGGCGGTATCACTGACGAAAATGCTTCTTACTTCCTCGAACATGGAGCATCCCATGTCATCGTCACTTCTTATGTATTCAGAAACGGCCTCATAGATTTCGAACGTCTGAAGCATCTTACCGCCCTCATCGGCAGATCGCATCTCGTCCTTGATTTAAGCTGCCGCAAAAAAGACGGCGTTTACTATGTGGTCACAGACCGCTGGCAGAAATTTACAAGCACTCCTGTCACACCGGAGACGCTTCTTACACTTTCCGGATACTGCAGCGAATTTTTAATCCACGCCGTTGATGTCGAAGGCTGTGTTAACGGCATTGAGACAGATCTGGTCCGTATGCTTTCCTCGTTTGATCAGGTACCTCTGACTTATGCGGGCGGCATATCTTCATACGAAGATATCGAAACCATCGGACGCCTTGGCCAAAATCACTTTGATTTTACAGTCGGAAGTGCTTTGGATCTGTTTGGCGGGCGACTGTCTTACACCCATTTGAGCCGTAAATACGGACGATAGCATATTTATCGGGCAGATAGACCTCTGCCCGATCGTCTGCTGATTTATTTTGAAAGATAATTTCTCATTGTCTTTAAAGCTGATTTTTCAATCCGGGATATTTGTGCCTGCGATATAGACAGTTCCTTTGCCGCCTCCATTTGCGTCTTTCCTTCATAAAATCTCATTTTGATAATTTTGCTCTCCCGCTCCGGAAGCTTTTTGATGGCATCACTGAGAGCAATTTGTTCTACCCACTGTTCCTCACCATTTTTCTTATCACTGACCTGATCCATGATACAGAGCGTATCTCCGCCTTCTGTATACACCGGCTCGTACAAAGAGACCGGGCTTTGGATCGCATCCATGGCAAACACAATATCTTCCTTACTGATGCCTATTTCCTCGGCCAGTTCCGAAATCGACGGCTCTCTGTTGTTTTTCCTGAGATATGCCTCTTTGGCGTAAATGGCTTTATATGCTGTATCCCGCAGAGAACGGCTGACTCTGATACTGTTGAAATCCCGCAGATATCTTCTGATTTCCCCGATGATCATCGGACATGCATATGTTGAAAACATGACCTGCTGACTCATATCAAAATTATCAATGGCTTTGATCAGCCCGATACATCCGACCTGAAATAAATCATCCACATTTTCACTGCTTCCCGAAAAGCGGCTGATCACACTCAGGACAAGTCTGAGATTTCCTTTTATAAATTTTTCTCTCGCCTCGCTGTCTCCCGCTTTAATCTGCTTCATTAATATTTCTTTTTCCTCTTTTGATAATATTGGAAGCTTCGATGTATTAACGCCGCATATTTCAACTTTATACCCTGCCATAGAAATCACCGACCCATCTTTTTATTTATACAGCAGCCATTGATGACTTTTACTGTTAAATAAATGATGTGCATATTCGGTTTTAAATATACTTGGCATTTTATGGGGCGGCACTGTCTATAAATACAGTCAGCTCATTTTCAGCATCTCCTTTTTCAGACGGATAATAATCTTTTTTTCAAGTCTGGAAATATAAGACTGAGAAATGCCCAGCAGATCGGCAACCTCTTTCTGTGTCCGTTCTCTGCCGTCTTTTGTCGCCAATCCGTAACGCAGGCGTATGATTGTCTGCTCCCTTTTAGTAAGCCTCGAAATGGCTTTACCAAGCATTTTCCGATCGACTTCATCTTCCATATTTTTGGAGATATCATCCTCATCTGTTCCCAATATGTCTGACAACAACAGTTCGTTGCCATCCCAGTCCACATTCAGCGGCTCATCAATGGATACTTCCAGCCGTGTTTTATTGTTTCGCCTCAAGTACATTAAAATTTCATTTTCAATACATCTTGACGCATAAGTTGCCAGTTTTATATTCTTATCCGGGTTAAAGGAATTAATTGCTTTAATAAGACCAATGGTTCCTATAGAAATAAGATCCTCCACACCAACGCCTGTATTATCAAATTTTTTCGCGATGTAAACAACCAGCCGCAGATTATGCTCGATCAGCGCCGCTTTGGCTTCTTTTTCATGATCGGTGCCGATCATGGCAATCATTTTTGATTCTTCCCCGCTCTCAAGAGGCACCGGCAGTACATTGGCACCTCCAATATAATAAATATCACCGCCTTTCGGATATATCACACCTTTAAATCCCTGAATCACCTTATGCCTGAAATTCGCCGGTATTACAGCCTTTTTCATGACTCCTTACCTCCCTTTTTTATTTTTCCATCAAATCCGGATGCAGTATCATATGGATTTTTTCATCAATCGTCCCATTATAAAAGGCAATCATCGCCCCGCAAATACAGATATTTCTTTCAGGTACTTTCAAAAAGTCGACAGGCAGTGCATAAAGCAGTCCGTGTTTTCTGCCTATGGAGTGAAATGGGACGACTCTTATCCGCTTCCTGTCTGTTTCATTAAAATATTGTCTCACCGCCGCACTTTCAACGATACTGACCGGCCGGCACTCTATAGGTTCGTATAATCTGTTGCCTGTATCAATAATAGCCTCAAGTTCAACACGATTTTCATGAATCATCAAAATGACTCGAACGCAGCCTGTCTGTTTTTTGGTCAAAAAAAAGCGCAGGCACAGTATAGTCAATAGTAAAGCGCCTGCCCCGCAGCAAAAGAAAATAACTGCAGATTTTTCATGTATCGTACTGATCGGCGATATGCAGCTGAAGACCGCAGTATGTCCAAAGAGAAAGGAAAAACTGCCTCCAAGGAGAAAAGCCGTCATGTATAATGCAGTAAAATTTATAATCCCTGTTTCTATATTTTTCTTCTTAAATGTTGTCATCAGCATTATCGCCGGAACGCCGATCCAGCCGACAGCGGCTTCCAGAAAGGCCGGCAGCCGCAATATGCTCAATACAACGGCCATCAGCGCTCCAAATGCGGCGCCTCTAAAAAGGCTGCCCGTATTGACCGACATATGCCGTATTTTCCCTGTAATTGCTAAAAGAAAAATATTCATCACAAAGTTAATTAAAAATATGATATCTACATAAATAACATCAAACCTTTCCACCTCCTCTGATGACATGTTTATTATACACCGAACACTATAAATAATTTGTCAAAAGCCGTACGGTGCCGCTGTGATTCTTCCATGCAAATTCGACCTGCCCCTGCCGCCCTTCTTGCTCATATTGTTTTGCCGGCCAAATGCAGATGCACACCGGCAAGCCAGCTTGCCAATACGCATCTGCGCTTGTCCGGACTTTTATCATCAAAAAAGGACTGCCTTGGGCAGTCCTTAATGTCTGAATGATATTATTTTTTCTGTAAGAAGCTTGGAATCTGAATGTTGCTTTCACGTCTCGGTGAAAATGTCGGCGCCGAAGTTGATGCCGTATTTCTGAAAGTTGTGCTGGAAGAGCCTGTAAATCCCGGTTTCTCAGCTTTCTTTGTAAATCCGGTATCCTGCCCTGCACTTGCCTGTTCTTCAAGACCTGTTGCGATGACTGTGATTTTTGCTGTATCAGCCGCTGATTCATCATACATAGCACCGAAGATAATATTTGCAGATTCCCCTGCAAGTTCTTCTACATATGTAGCTGCCTCATTGGCTTCAATCAATCCGATATCACCTGAGATATTGATAATAATATCTGATGCGCCTTCAATCGTTGTTTCCAGCAGCGGGCTTGTGATTGCCTGTTTCACAGCATCAATTGCTTTATCATCACCATGTCCTTCACCGATACCGATATGCGCAATGCCTTTTTCTTTCATGACTGTCTGAATATCTGCAAAGTCCAGATTAATTAATCCCGGAAGATTGATCAGGTCAGTAATACCCTGAACGCCCTGCTGAAGCACTTCGTCGGCTTTCTTTAAAGCTTCCGGCATTGATGTTCTGCGGTCTACAATTTCAAGAAGCTTATCGTTTGGAATGACAATCAGCGTGTCTACATTCTCTTTTAATTTTTCAATGCCGGAGATGGCATTTGTCATACGCTGCTTTGCTTCAAACCTGAACGGCTTTGTCACAACACCGACAGTTAATATACCCAGTTCTTTTGCAACGCCTGCAACAACCGGAGCCGCACCTGTACCTGTGCCGCCGCCCATGCCGCATGTTACAAAAACCATGTCTGCACCTTTGACAAGTTCCGTAAGGTCTTCAATACTTTCTTCAGCCGCTTTTGCTCCTACTTCCGGTTTTGCTCCGGCGCCAAGGCCCTTTGTCAATTTTTCACCAATCTGGATCAGCTTATTTGCTTTACACAGCTGAAGTGCCTGTTTATCTGTATTCACACCGACTAACTCAACACCGATGATATTCTCATCAACCATTCTGTTTACTGCGTTGTTGCCGGCTCCGCCGACACCAATAACTAAAATCTTTGCTGCTGCGTCCATTTCATTTGTCTTTATCTCAAGCAAGGGTTTTTCCTCCTTTAAAAAATAATCTACTCTGCTTTTTCATAATGAATAGTCTAATTTTCTCTGCTAGTATATATAATATCTTTTTTTTTTAAAATAATCAACTACTATTTGCTATCTTTTGAAAAAATTATGCGTTCTTTTGTCGCGTCATAGTCCTCCAAATGCAGTGTTCCGTTTTCCAATTCCGGCTGTTCTTTAAGATCATTATATGCCGTCAGCTTATCCTCTATATTTCTTCCGCTGCCCAAATTCACAGTCACCGTACCTTTGACAAAAGATAAGGTTCCGTCACTGCTGCTGTAGATCAGCTGATCTGCTTCAATCTGATACTGCTGAAGTTTTAAGGCCAGATCAAGCACCGCATCAAGGGCGCTGTCATCACTTACCGGAATTTTTTCGTTAATTGTAATTACGCCTTCAATCGGAAGCCCGCTGACTACCGGCACACCTTCTCTCGCGGAAGTCGAACTTTCTACGATGTTGCCTACATTGTCAAAATACATATAAGTGCCATTGTCTTCTACAGCACCCACAATAATTTTCTCCGTCACTTCCACCTGAAGTGTTGACGGATTTTGTATACTGACCGAGATTTCTTGGATAAATGGTATCCCCTCCGTCACCGGTGTTCGGTTTTTCCAAAACATGTACAGTGTATTTTTAGGATAGTCATTATAATGGATATAATTAAGTATTTCCTCATCTGTATAATATTCATTGCCCTCGATGTTGACCTGTCTCAGCCGGAAACCGAAAATAACAATAACTGCCAAAACGATCACCGCTGCAAGAAAAAATCCTATTTTCTTTGCAAGCCTTACCCACAGCCGATGTTCCCTCGGTTTATAATTTCTGGGATGATATACTTCATACACCATCTCTTTTTCTTCTTCGGGAACTTCTTCCTTTGGACGTTCTTCTTCCGGCGCATCATCCGCATCGCTGCCGTCCCGCTCTGAATCATAAGCATATAGGACTTCTTCCAGATCTATATCCTTTGGATCTTCTATAAGTTCAGTATTATCCGGATGCTCATTCTGTATATATTTGTTCATTTGCTGTCTTTCTGTCCGTACTTCATCTTTCATGATATTACCCTGTCTTTCTTTCCTCAATGCGCGCCCCAAGTTTTTTCAAATCCGCACAGATATCCTCATATCCTCTTCTTATATAGATGGAGTCGCTGATGACTGTATCACCCTCTGCCATTAAACCGGCAATCACCAACGCCGCCGTACCTCTCAGATCCCATGCTTTAACACATGTACCCTTAAGACATTCAACACCCCGGATAACCGCCGTATGATTTTCTATAAGTATATCCGCACCCATCTTTTTTAATTCTCCCGCCGTCTTGAAACGGTCTTCAAAAACCGTTTCCGTCAGTCGGCTGATACCTCTTGCCCTGCTCAGGCAGGCCATGATCTGCGACTGCATATCTGTGGGAAAACCGGGAAATGGATGTGTATAAATACTGTCCACACAACTTAACATGTACGGGCCGATAACTCTGACCCGCTTATTTCTGACAATGATACCGCAGCCCATCTCGGCAAGTACCTGAAGCACTGTTTTTAGATCATGGGCCCATACGCCTCTGACCTCAACATCACCAGCCGTCGCCGCCGCTGCAGCCAAATAGGTTGCTGCCACAATTCTGTCTGATACCAGTGAAAATACTGCGTCATGCAGTGTGCTCACGCCATAAATCGTAATATTTCCTGTACCCATACCGTGAATATCTGCTCCCATTTTATTCAGAAGCAGACAAAGCTCAATCACTTCCGGCTCTTTGGCTGCGTTTTTGATCACTGTCTGACCCGGCGCAAGCACTGAAGCCAGAATAATATTTTCTGTTGCTCCGACGCTTGGATACCTGAGTCGGTGTCCCGAACCGGCCATATGGTCTGTACTGCAAAAAATCCGGTCGCCTGTCACCTGAACCCGTATATTCATCCGTTCAAATGCTGCCAGATGCATATCGATCGGCCTTTTTCCGATGACACAGCCTCCGGGATAAGGAAGGCTGACCTCTCCGAATCTTCCGAGAAGCGCTCCCATTAAAAAGACAGATGATCTCATACTTGCCGCATATTCCGGTGAAATATCCCGAACATCCATCTGGGACGAATCAATCAGCACATATTCGCCGGTTCTTTCAATGCAGCAGCCAAGACTTTTCATAATTTCAAGCATATTATCCACGTCCGAAATTGCCGGACAATGATATATTTTTGTAATTCCGCGGTTTAAAACAGCTGCCGCTATCATCGGCAGCGCGGCATTTTTGGAACCCTGTATCCACAAACTTCCCCTCAGGCTTTCGCCTCCGCCAACTATAAGCGATGCCACACCGACACCTCCCACCGGACGATCTATATTTAATATATGCGCCCGGAATCAAAAAGGTGACATTTGATTCGCTGTTAAAATCCGCTACGCTTTAAGCATCGTTTCTTCCTGCTGCTTAAATTTTATTTGCTTGGACACTGCAAGCACAAGCCCGATCTCACACAAAAGGAAAGTAATTGACGAGCCGCCGTAACTGATAAACGGCATTGGAATACCGGTATTAGGCATAGAGTTGGTCGATACTGCAATATTGATCAGCGTCTGAAGGCCAATCTGTGTCATAACACCGATGACTATCAAAGCGCCATATAAATCCGGTGCATTGTTTGCGATCACCATACACCGCCATAACAGCAGTGCAAACAGTAAAATAACGGCCACTGCGCCAAACAGTCCAAGTTCTTCGCAAATAATCGAAAAAATCATATCATTATGCGCCTCCGGCAGATAGCTCAGCTTCTGGATACTGTTTCCCAGCCCCTTTCCGAAAAGGCCGCCGGAACCGATGGCATAAAGCGCCTGTCTGGTCTGATACGCATAATCACTTGTTTCTACATTCAGCCATGCTTCAATACGCTGCATACGGTAGCCCTGCAGCATCAGCCCGGCCATACCGCCGACCGCCACAATGCCGATCATCGCTATAAATGGCTTATACCGGTCACTGGCCACAAAAACAATAACGAATGTGATTCCTGTCAATACAATGGCTGTACTCAGATTCGTAATGACAACGAGGACAATAATCGGCAGCGCCAGCGCCATCACTTTGACAATACCCCAAAAGTTTTTCAGCTGATTAACAGTAATACTGCACACATACGCCAAAAACATGATCAGCACAAGCTTGCCGATTTCGGAAGGCTGAATACGGAATGAATTTGAAATAATTTTAATCCATCGCCTTGAGCCGTTAACCTCAACGCCGATGCCCGGCACAAACACAAGCACCTGAAGAATAATTGCAACAATATAAGCAAAAAACAAAAATTTTGTCCATGTATGATAATCAAATCGTGTAATCACAAAAATCGCCGCGAAACCTGCCACCGCAAACAGCGCCTGCCGCTTCAGATAATACAGCGAATCCCCTTCTTCGATTGTTGCCGAATACGAACTGGTACTGTAAATCATGACCAGACCAAAACATACGAGAAAAACAACAACAAAAAGAAGCGTGTAATCAAAATACTTTTGTGACACTGCAATTTTTCTCTGAACACGCTGCTGTGTCCGTTTCATTGTTTCGGTTTTCATATCTCACCTCCGCTGTCATTTAACCGACGGATTTTAAAGTTCCCTATGCTTCCAGCGCCTGAACATATGCTTTAAACATATCTCCCCGCTGTTCGTAATTTTTAAACATTCCCCAGCTTGCGCATGCCGGCGAAAGCAGAACAGCATCGCCCGCCGAAGCCTGTGCGGCACATACCTGTACGGCTTCTTCAAGTGTTGAAACACGGATAATGTCATTAAAGCCATGTGCTCTTGCGCACGCTTCAATCTGATCTGCAGTTGCTCCCAGCAGTACAAGTTTCTTTACTTTTCCATCAAAAGCCTCAATCCAGTCATCGAAGGTAACCTTTTTATCGTAGCCTCCTCCGATAACAATCGTAGGCTTAACCATAGCCTGAACCGCCTTGATCGCCGCATCTGTATTGGTTCCCTTGGAATCATTATAATAATCAACGCCCCTTTTCGTCGCCACATACTCTATTCTGTGCGGCACCGCCTTAAAATGAATAAGCGTCTGATAAATAATTTCCGACGGCACTCTGAAACACTCCGCAACAGCCACTGCCGCCATTACATTTTCCATATTATGTATTCCAAGAATCTTCAGTTCATTTTCGTAACAAATATGTCTCTTTTCCCCGGATACGGCTCTGACAATTTCTCCGTCTTTATAATAATAACCGTCTTCCAGCGTCCTTGCGCTGCTGAAAAAGATTACTCTGGCTGCCGTATGTGCTGCCGCTGCCCGCGCATATTCATCTTCATAGTTCAGAACCGCAAAATCATCGGCGGTCTGGTTTTTCATAATCGACGCCTTGACTGCCGCATAATTTTCCATCGTATAATGACGGTTCAGATGATCCGGCGTTACATTTAAAATCGCGCTGACAAACGGATGAAAACCAGAAATCGTCTCCAGCTGAAAACTTGAAATTTCAGCAGCGATCACAGAGCGGTCCGTCGTCTCCAGCGCCTTCTCCGTATAAGACTGTCCGATATTACCGACAACGAACACACTGTCAAAATATGCTTTAAAAATTTCTCCGACAAGCGTTGTTGTCGTTGTCTTGCCGTTGGTTCCCGTAATGGCCGCCAGTCTGCCTTTGGAGTAACGGTAAGCAAGTTCGATCTCTCCCCACACGTCAACCCCGTGCGCTCTGATTTCATTAACAAAATCCGCATCTGCCGGCACTCCCGGGCTGATCACTGCCAGATCGCACTGTTTGATCACTGTCTCCGGCAGTGTCCCAAGGACAATATCCACCGTATCCGCATCGCTGATTTTTTCTGCAAGACGGTGCCGGATGTCATCTTTTTTCAGTTTTTCATTGCTGTCATACAAAATTACTTCCGCGCCCACTTCTTTTAAAAGCTTTGCGGCGCCGATGCCGCTGATACCGGTGCCGACAACAAGCACCTTCTTATGGTTTAAATTCATAATGTATTTCCTCCGGAAAGTAAAACTTATAAGGCTAAAAAGCCAACAATACAGGCTATTGCCGTGATGATTGAAAAAATAGCTACAACTTTTGTCTCCGGCCATCCGCTCAGTTCAAAATGATGATGGATCGGAGCCATTTTAAAAATACGTTTGCCGCCGGTCACTTTAAAATATGTCACCTGGATAATGACCGAAAGAATTTCGACAAGATAAATGATACCGACAATGACAATAAAAATCGGCATTTTCAGTACAATAGCCGTGCTTGCGACAAAACCGCCCAGCGCCAGAGAGCCGGTGTCTCCCATAAATACTTTCGCCGGATAAACATTAAAAAGCAAAAATCCCAGCAGTGCTCCGACAACCGCTCCGGTGATCGGATGCAGACCGCTTCTTACGGCGATTGCAACGACTGTAAAGAACACAGCAACAAGCACAGTCACACTGGACAGCAGACCGTCAAGGCCGTCTGTAAAATTTGTTCCATTGACTGTTCCCAGTACAACAAAGAAAATAAAAACAACAAAAAGCCATACCGGAAATTCCAAATAAAGCCCGTCTTCAAAACCACCGGTAAATGGGATCAATATTCTCGTACCCACATCTGTATAGTTTAAAAGGTAAAAAGTAAAAATCGCGGTAATCGCGATCTGACCGGCCAGTTTCTGGATTTCTGTCAGACCGAGATTCCTTTTTTTCACAACTTTAATATAATCATCAAGGAATCCGATAATCCCAAATCCCAATGTTGTAAACAGCACCGGAAGTATGAGCGGATATTCCCTCACAAAAAACAATGATGTCACAGTGACCGAAATAATAAAGATGACGCCGCCCATCGTCGGTGTTCCCGACTTTTTCTGGTGTGCCTTTGGCCCTTCCTCACGGATATACTGTCCGAATTTAAGCCTATGCAGAAAAGGAATCACTACCGGCCCGAGCAGGGCGCTGATCGCAAAGGAAATTAATACCGGTAAGAACATTGAATACTTCATACTTTAAACCTCTCTTGTATTTTTCTTTCTAAACTATAGATTATATGCCAATTCTGTCCTAATGTAAAGGCCTGTTCTCCTGAAGATAAGGTAAAACATTTTCAAATATCTCTTTCATCACCGGAGCGGCGATTGTACCTCCGTAATACGTCCCCACCGGCTCGTCGATCATAATAATGCCGATGACTTGCGGTGTATCTGTCGGAGAAAATCCGAGAAATGAAGCAATATATTT
>DVJY01000039.1 GCA_018716485.1 Candidatus Scybalocola faecipullorum | reverse complement strand
CTATCATTTGGCATTCCTCCTTAATATTCAAATGTCTCCATATATTTCATATACTTGACAACCATCAGGGCAATCTTAAAGGTGATCGCGTCTTCAAAGACTCTCAGATCAAGCCCTGTACTTTTCTGCAGCTTGTCCAGACGATATACAAGTGTATTTCTGTGAATATACAGCTGTCTCGACGTTTCCGAAACATTCAGGCTGTTTTCAAAAAACTTATTGATCGTTGTCAACGTTTCCTCATCGAAGTCATCCGGTGATTTTCCGTCGAAAATTTCTCTGATGAACATCTTGCATAATGGAATCGGCAGCTGATAGATCAGACGCCCGATGCCCAGATTGCTGTAGGCAACAACGCTACGCTCGCTGTAAAAAATCTTGCCCACATCAAGTGTCATCTTCGCTTCTTTATAAGAACGGGAAACATCTTTAATTTCATTGACAACAGTGCCAAGGGCAATTCTTGCTTCCGGCATTCCTTCGCCGGCAAGCATCTCTTTAATGCTGCGGGCATATTTGCACAAATCCTCATATGTCTCCGTATCGCCGACTTCTTTGACAATGACAACGCTTTTTTCATCTACTGCTGTCACAAAATCTTTAGATTTCGAGCCGATCACTGCGCGCACGATTTCAAGAGAGTTGGATTCTTTATCCAAATTTGTCTCCACAATCAGAGCAATTCTCTTGACATCAGTTTCAATATGCAGCTTTTTGGAACGGTTATAAATATCTACCAGCAGTAAATTGTCCAAAAGCAGATTTTTAATGAAATTATCCTTATCAAAACGTTCTTTATAGGCTACCAGTAAATTTTGTGTCTGAAAAGAAGCAATCTTTCCTACCATATAAACATCGTCGCTGTCACCTTTGGCCAGAATCACAAATTCCAGCTGGTGCTCATCAAAAACCTTAAAGAACTGATAACCTGCCAGAACTTGGCTGTCTGCAGGTGAATTTACAAAATCAAGTACCGCATTTTCATATTCGTCAGATACATCAAACGTGGAAGCCACTGTTTTTCCTTCTGTGTCCATTACACACAAATCAACTCTTGTAATTGCTTTTAAACCTTCCATCGTATTTTGAAGAATTTGATTGGATATCATATGCTACACTCCCCTAATATAATTTGCCGATCTCTGGCGCAACAATCATAGTCTTATTTTAATGCAAAAACCACAAAAAATAAAGAGGAATTTCTGATTTTTTCATCATTACATCCTAAATGCGTCTTAATTGTTACATTTCTTTTACAGTTTAATTGCATTTCTGTATTTTGTCAAGAGTCTATACGCTTTTTTGCCCAATTTCTCCATCTTTATTTTGTGAATTTTTCTGTAATTTTTGTTAAAATACGCAAAAAAACAAACTTTTATTCAATAGAAAGAATATTATCTGACTTGGCTTTTTCATCCCTTATGCTATAATAGGGCATATCACCCGGGTATATCCCGGCGCTCAAAGCCATCTATATACCCAAAATGCTATAAAGGAGTTGCAATATCATGCCAATCAGTCATCCTACCGTCATAATCACCGGAGCCTCCCGCGGCATCGGCCGGGCAGCCGCTCTATATTTTGCCGAAAAAGGATGCCGTCTCTCTCTCATCTGTCATAAAAATCAGCAGCAGCTTGAACAAGTCAGCCGGCTGATCACAGATATGGGCTGTGCCTGCCTGACTTTTACCGCCGATGTGGCTGATTATGAAGCTGTAGCCTGTGTTTTTAAACAAACGGCAGCCCTCTTCGGTCCCGTAGATATCCTTATTAATAATGCCGGCATTTCTTATGTCGGACTTTTTACCGATATGAAACCTGTCGACTGGCAGCGCCTTATAAAAACAAATATTGAGGGTGTTTTTAACTGCTGCCATCTTGCGGTCCCTGAAATGGTCCGCAGACAGAGCGGACGCATTATTAATATTTCTTCTGTATGGGGCAGTGTCGGCGCTTCATGCGAAGCTGTCTACTCTGCCACCAAGGGCGCCATCAACAGCTTTACAAAAGCCCTCGCCAAAGAGCTTGCCCCCAGCCATATTCCGGTAAATGCACTGGCCTGCGGCGCTATCGACACGCAGATGAACCAATTTCTCTCTGAAGAAGAGCGGCAGATGCTCATTGATGAAATCCCCGCATGCCGTATGGGTTTGCCCCGTGAAGCTGCCGAATTAATATGGCAGATCGCTCAAGCGCCCGAATATATGACAGGCCAGATTATTACATTGGATGGCGGATGGTTATAATATATTTGAGAAGGAGATTTTTTTATTTATGAAAGAAAACTATATTGAAAAAATTTACGCCGGATGGCTTGCCAAAATCATCGGTATACGCCTCGGCGCACCTATCGAAGGGTGGAGTTACGAAAAAATCAAAAAACTATACGGCGCATTGGATGAGTATCCTGTAGATTACCAGCTCTTTGCAGCCGACGACGACAGCAACGGCCCCATCTTTTTTGTCCGCGCTCTGGAAGACAAAGAGCCCGAAAAACCGTTGGAAGCTTCTGATGTAGCTGATGCACTGCTTAATTACGCGCCATATGAACACGGATTTTTCTGGTGGGGCGGCTATGGTACTTCCACTGAACATACAGCTTATTTAAATTTACGGCATGGTATCCCAGCCCCTGAAAGCGGAAGTATCGCCCACAACGGCTCTGCCGTCGCCGAACAGATCGGCGGTCAGATTTTTATTGACTGCTGGGGACTTGTCTCCCCGGGACGTCCGGACTTAGCCGCAGCCCTTGCGGCTAAAGCGGCCAGCGTAACCCATGACGGCAATGGTATCTACGGCGGTATTTTTGTTGCTGTCTGCATCAGCGCTGCCTTTGATGAAAATGATATTGAAAAAATTATTGAAACCGGCCTGTCCTATATTCCAAATGACTGCGAATACACACGGGCAGTCCGCGCTGTAGCAGACTATTATCACGCACATCCGGACAACTGGGAAGCATGCTATCAATATATATTTGAGAATTTCGGCTATGACCGCTACCCGGGCAACTGTCATATTATACCGAATATTTGTGTCATGATTCTTTCGCTGCTTTACGGAGAAGGTGATTTTGACCGAACACTCACCATATGCAACCGCTGCGGCTGGGATACAGACTGCAACGTGGGCAACGTTGCCGCGATCATGGGTGTCAGATGCGGATTAGATGCCATTGCTGATAAATGGCGCCGTCCGATCAACGACTTTCTCGCCTGCTCCAGCGTTGTCGGTAGCCTGAATATACAGGATATTCCTTACGGCGCTCTGTATATGGCCAATGAAGCTTCCAAACTTTTAAATTCTCCGCTGCCCAAGCCGTGGCTTGACATTGCCAAAAACCGTCCGGACAGCTGTCATTTTGAATTTGAAGGCTCCACCCATGCCATGCGCCTTTGCGGCGATTGGCCGTGTTTTGAAGGCAGCTGCATAAACTCTGACGAATATGCCCATACAGGAAAGCGCGCCTTAAAAGCCGTGGTAAAATCCATGCCTTCAGGAAACTTCTGCTATCTTTATAAAAAAACATACTTTGTGCCGGAAGATTTCCATGACAGCCGCTACGATCCGGCATTTTCTCCGCTCGTTTACAGCGGCCAGACTATCCATGCCAGCCTGCTCAGTCCGAAATATTCCAAAAACTGTTATGCGGCATGCTATGCTCATGATGCCCGCAGCGGCGAATATTTCATCGGCGAACCGGCATTACTGCAGCCGGAGCAATGGCATACGCTCTCATATCAAATTCCATATGCGCCGAACACATTGTTAGATGAGGCCGGCGTTGCCTTTTATATTACAGGCGAAGGCGACCAGACTGAAGATCTTGTCCTTTTTGCCGATGATATTTATTTTGACGGCACACCGAATTACACTCTTGACTTTGCCTGTGAACATGTGGAAGTTTGGCCGGGTCTGCATCGTGAGATCAGCCAGTGCACCCGTCTGAAAGGCCTTGCATGGCTTGAGGATGATGCCCTTCACTTATCATGCGATGATTTCGGTGAAGTTTATACCGGCAGCCATACTTTCAAGGATTATACGGCATCCTTTGAAATAACGCCTGTATTCGGAACATGGCACGGCGTTCTCATCCGTGTTCAGGGCGGCATCCGCACTTACGGCGCTGCGCTGCTTCCTGACGGGCGTTTCGGCATCGTAAAAAATGACGGTTCATGCAGCGTTGCCGCCTGCACAGATTTTCCATGGGAAAACGGCAGAAGCTATACGATCACCGTCACCGCCAAAGGCAGTCAGCTGAAAGCTTGTGTCAGAGATGAAAATCATACAATATGCGCTGATGTGTCATGGTCAGATAACGAACATGTTTACAGCCATGGCGGCATCGGATTTGCCGTCCGCGAAGGCAGTCACTGCATGTTCCGCACTGTCCGCATCATGCCTGCATAAATACAAAAGTCCCGTCAGAATACAGCGTTTTCTGTGTTCTGACGGGATTTTTTATTGTCACTGCCGCCGCAGCCGTTTCACATATGCCGACATATTGCAGCCGCCAAAACGTCTGTGAATATCCGCCTTATCAATAAACCTATATTTTATCCCTCATAGGGATGATTAAACACTTGGATATGCCGCTTTACATTTTCATATGTACCGCGCACCATCGCCTCATTTAATCCGAAATAATCATGTTTGCCTTCAGAAGATAAATACGCTTCCGCCGCTTTCGTCAAACTGTTAAAGCTTGCTGTCGCAATATTGACCTTACGAATGCCAAGAGAAATCGCTCTCTGAAAATCTTCATCGCTGATGCCGCTGCCACCGTGCAGTACAAGCGGAATATCCACCCTGCGGTGAATTTCTTCCAGCACATCAAAAGCAAGCCGCGGCGCTACCGGATAGTTGCCGTGGGCGTTTCCAATGGCCACTGCCAGTGCATCAATGCTCGTTTCTTTGACGAATGTTTCCGCCTCTGCCGGATCTGTGCACCGAATGCCGTGATCCGTACTGCCGTCTTCACTGCCGCCGACAACGCCAAGTTCAGCTTCCACCGTCGCGCCATATTTTGCCGCTGTCTTAACGACTTCACTGACCTGCCGGATATTTTCCTCAAAAGGCAGCGATGAACCGTCGAACATCACCGACGTAAAGCCCAATTCCAATGCCTGAAGCACGGTATCCATCGTCAGTCCGTGATCCAGATGTACGGCAATATCAACTTTTGCTTCTTTTGCCGCCTGAATCATCATCGGTCCCATTAAATGCAGCGGTGAATGTTTTAAACGGACTTGTGCAATCTGCAAAATAATCGGCGTCTGAAGTTCTTCTGCAGCCATCACAGCGCCTTTCACCATTTCCATATTTCCGACGCTGAACGCACCGCAGCCTCTATTTTCGGCCGCAGCCTGTTTAAGCAGCTGCTTCATCGTTACTAATGCCATGAAATCCTTCCTTTCACATAAACCTGCACCGGGCTTACCACAGTTTCTTATAAATTTCCTTTACATCATCTTCAGTGACATCACGCATTGTATTCTGCGGGCTTCCGCTGGCCATGGCATCAAATGCCATTTTATCAATTACATCAAAGAATGCCTGCTTGTCAATGCCGTAAGCTTCCAGCGAAGGAATTTCAAGCGTCTTTGTAAGCATCTCAACCGCTTTCAAATATTTCTCGGCTGCAACTTCATCGCTGTCTTTATCGTCGGACACATTGATTGCTCTCGCCAAATCTGCAAATTTGTCATAAGCTCCCGGCAGCGCAAATGTGAGACACTCTTTCATGAGCATGGCATTGGAAATACCGTGAGCCACATGGAACAGGGCGCCGATTGGGCGGCTCATGCCATGAATAATTGTGACTGAAGCATTGTTAAATGCGATGCCGGCTTCCAATGCTGCCACAGACATCTGAACTCTCGCTTCCACATTGCTTCCGTCTTTAAATGCTTCCGGCAGGTATCTGAAAATACGCTTTACAGCGGACAGCGCAAAAGTATCTGAAAGTGTCTGCGCTTTTCTTGATGTATAAGCCTCTGTCGCATGACACAATGCATCAAGACCTGTCGCCGCTGTAATTTTAGGCGGCGCTGTCATCGTAAACTGAGGATCAATCACTGCAATATCAGGAATCAATACTTTGCCTTTAAGCAGCATTTTGATATCTTTTTTTGTATCTGTAATAATCGTAAACTGGGTAGCCTCAGAACCGGTACCGGCTGTTGTCGGCACGGCAACCATCGGCGGCATCTTCGCGTCAATCTCTTTGCCCATGTAATCGGAAATATTTCCGCCATTTTCCACAAGAGATCCGATGGCTTTCATGGCATCCAGCGGGCTGCCTCCGCCAAGTGCTACCATAAAATCACATGCTTCTTCCTTATACATTTTCAAGCCTTTTTCAATCATCACATCGGTCGGCTCACCTGTGACTTCAGAATAAACACTGTATGCAATGCCCTGATTTTTCAAAGCTGTCTCTATTTTGGCACAATTTCCCAGTTCAATCATCACTTTATCTGTGACGATCAGCGCTTTTTTTCCAAGTTTTTTCATTGCCGCTTCAGCCATGTCAAGGGCGCCGGCACCTGTAAAAATCTCACCAGGTACAATAAATTCTCTGGCCATCTCTCACCACTCCTATCCAATCATCCAACCATTGATTCATTAATCAAATTTTGCATCATGAAGCCATACATACCGCTCATCTTCACACCGGTCTGTCTGGAGCCACGGATTGCCGTCGAGATGACGGATCATCCAGCAAGTATACATCTGAAATCCCGGCGCTACTGCCTGAGGATGCAGTTCTCCCCCCGGAATGGCTGAAAAACTGCCGTCCACACTCTTAAATACTTGGTCGCCGACAAAGCTGGCTCCAAAACCTTCCGGATGATCAAACTTAAAATAATATGTCTCCGGCTGCGGATGACGGTGCGGCAGATATCCTGACCAGTTGCCCGGATCATTCAAAACTTCTCCGAGAACCATATTAGAATACGGCGCAATATCGTGATCAAAAATTGTATTTACCCGGCGTTTTGCCACATTTCCGAATTTTCCCACACTGGAATAACCCCACGGCGCGTCCTCAGGACGGTACAGTCTGCCCGGGAATTCCTTATCATTTTTTGTACACTGAACAAGAATTTCTCCGTCGGTGATTGCTGTAACGTCAACACGCTTGCCTGTGCATACATGTACGCACCACGGTCCTTCAGTGAAAACATCCTTTCTGCTGACTTCAGCACGATTACCTTCCCACTGAAAAATCATTTTGCCTTCCTGAAGCAGCACTGCCGTTTCTTCTCCTGTTCTTAAAAAGCTGCGCTTCTGACCGGCTTTCAGACGGTATACTCTGATGTCCATCATCATTGCTTTATAGTCATTATCATAAGTTGTCAATATTCTTTCGCCGTTTTCATCAAATTCAGGATAACCAAATACTTTTCCCATATTATATACGCCTCTTTCTGTAAACTGAGGCGCCGCTCTTTTGCGGCGCCGTCAGACAACTTCAATTAATATGCTCTTGATTCACTGCGGCCTTTCATAACGCCTTCGCATGCATCTCTGACACTTTCTTTATCAGATGTTGTGGCTATGCCCACATTCCACCATGATTCATAACCATCTGTCATCGTCTTTGGAATAACTTTCAGATCAAACAGACATGCCACTGTCTGTTTTTTAGCATCTTCAAGGGCAGCAACCAGTTCATCAATCGTCCGGCATGTATAACTCTTCAGGCCGTAGCCTTCGCCGATCTTCGCATAATCTACAGGAATCAGATTGCCAGTCGGTTTTTTGCCGTCTGTATATCTGAATTCTGTGGCAAGACTTCCGATACCGTGATTCATTTCAAGATTGTTGATGCAGCCAAAACCGCAGTTATCAAAGATTAAAATATTGACTTTTTTGCATTCCTGCATGATTGTCATAATCTCACTGTGCATCATCTGAAAACTGGAATCACCGACAACGCAATAAACTTCATTGTCCGGCTCCGCCATCTTTACGCCAAGTGTTGCCGCAACTTCATAGCCCATGCATGAATAACCATACTCTGCATGATAGCCGCCCCGCTTATCTGTTCTCCACATACGCTGCATACAGCTTGGAAGCGAGCCGCCTGCTGTAATAATCGTTGCATCCGGATCAATCGTACGGTTGATCGCTGCCAGCGCTGCAGTCTGGGCGATTGTGCCGTGTGTCATTTTTACAAATTCCGGAATCGTTCTCGGATCTCTCGCCTTAATCAGCGGCTCAAAATCATCGCCGGTATATGTGATCGCACCAAGGCGATCCATTTCCTTATCCCACGCCTCTTTAGCCTTTTCAATTTCATCAGTATATGCAGAGCAGTAGCCGACCGCACGAAGACGTGCCGCAAGCGCCTCTATGGTTGCCTTCGCGTCACCGACAGCCTTCACTGCATCCATCTTATAGGCATGGAAGCGGCTGTTATTGATTGTTACAAACTGCACACCCTCATTTCTGAAAAGATGCTTGGAACTGGTCGTAAAGTCTGAAAGTCTGGAACCGATCGCAATCACAACATCAGCATCTTTTGCAATGATATTGGAGGCATAAGTTCCTGTCACACCGATACCGCCCAGACAATAAGGGTGGCTTGACTTGCAGGCACTTTTTCCGCCCTGTGTCTCGCCGAACGGAATATGGAATTCTTCACAGAATTTTTCTACAGTTTCTCCAGCTTCCGAATATCTGACACCGCCGCCCACAATCACAATCGGTTTTTTTGCTTTGGAAATCACTTCTGTAAGATCATCAAGTTCTTCCCCAACGGCTGTCGGACGTGTAATTCTATGTACGCGCTTTTTAAAGAAATACTCTGGGAAATCATAAGATTCACCTTCAACATCCTGACAAAGCGCTATACAGCATGCGCCTGTTTCCGCAGGATCTGTCAGCACACGCATTGCATTGATCAGCGCTGTCATGACCATCTCCGGACGTGTAATTCTGTCCCAATATTTACATACCGGCTTAAATGCATCATTTGTCGTAATCGCCATACTGCTGCTTTGTTCCAGCTGCTGAAGCACCGGGTCCGGCTGTCTTGACGCGAAACTGTCTGCCGGGAAAACAAGCAGCGGAATGTTATTTACAGTTGCCGTAGCACAGGCTGTGACCATATTGGCAGCACCCGGTCCGATAGACGATGCGCATGGAATGATTTTTTTACGTCCGTTCTGTTTTGCAAATGCGATTGCCGCATGGCACATTCCCTGCTCGTTTCTGCCCTGAAGTACTTTTAACTGCCCCGGATTTGTATCCAACGCTTCTCCAAGACCCACAGCAATGCCGTGACCGAAAATCGTGAAAAAGCCCTCTACAAATTTGGTTTCCTTGCCATCCATCAGCACATACTGCTGATCAAGAAATCTGACAATTGCCTGAGCCGTCGTCATTCTGATTGTTTTCGCCATGATTCTCAATCTCCCTTCTCTATACTCTTGCGATCATTTCCCCGTATTTTTCTTTTTCTTCTTTAATAAATGCACGTACCGCATCAGGTCCCGGAAGATCATCTGAGCAGTTATTGCTTCTGACCATCATTGAAGCTTCTGCTGAGCCAAACTCCAGACAGTCAATCACATCCCAGCCCTGATACAATCCGTATAAGAAGCCTGAGCCGTAACCGTCTCCGCCGCCGAAACCTTTTCTTGCGTTGACAGGGAACGGTTTGATGCTGAACTTCTGTCCGTCACATGTATACGCAGTCGATCCTTTCATACCGTGTTTAATAACAAGAAGTCTCGCATTGCATCCCTGCCAGTAGGCAGCGCTTTCCTCATCTGTCATGCCCGGACGGATCAATTTTTCTGTCAAGTCAAATTCTTCTCTTGATCCCATAATTAAATCTGCTTCTTTAGCCACAATGCTGTAATAAATAGAAATTTCATCGTCGTTTTTCCAGTTATAGGCTCTATAATCAATATCGAAGATAACCCTTGTATTATTTCTCTTTGCAAGCATCACTGCTTTGATGGCTGCTTCTCTGGAAGGGCTCTGTGCCAGCGCCGTACCTGAAATCAAAATAGCTTTTGCGCTTTTAATATAATCTTCATCAATATCCTCAACACTCAGCTGCAGATCGGCAATGCAATTGCGGTACATTAAAATACTGCTTTCTGTCGGCGAAAGCATCTCTGTAAATGTCAGTCCCAGCTTTTCCCCGTTGGTACACTTTGTAATATGAGATGTATCAATGCCCTGTTCATTAAAATAATCCACTACATATTCGCCGAACTGATCATCTGACACTTTTCCGATGAAGCCAGCCTTCAGGCCGTGTCTTGTTACGCCGACTGCAATATTTGCCGGTGAACCCCCGACAAACTTTTCAAACATATGTACTTTCTTTAACGGTTTAAAATCTTCCTTCACCTGATCATTGTAAGCAGGATTAAAATCGATGGCCACCCTGCCCAGTAATATAATGTCCATCGGTCTTTGTTCATCAAACTCCAAATATTTCATTGCCCTACCTCCGTTCACTGCGCGTGCTTTTTCTGTGTAAGCACACTTTCCTGCGTGTTTCTTTATCTTAAAGATATCACCCCAGAGCAAAAATGGCAAGTCTTTATCGCCATTTTTTTTATTTCCCACAAAACATACAAGAATGTATTTTCATTTTTGTTTGTTTTCAACAACATATCTCCCCCAAATATGCACGCAATATGCACGCTTATCTTTGCCTGCCCAGTGCTTTCATGCCAAAACAAAATGCCGATACATATTCATCATAATCGGCGAATCTTTTTCTTCGCTTCACAATGATGAAACTATGTATCGGCATTGAATTTTAAATTTTTAGCCAAGCAGCCACACGTACATATCGTCCTCGCCTCTGTTGGCCCATGTAAAATATGGAATCATTCTCACAGATACCGGCATACGCTCAAACGGAACGTTTTGATAAAGATTTCCGGTGCCCCTGCGCACTTCACCTTCCGCATAAATCACAGGAAGCTCCCGTCCGCAGATCATCTCTTCTTTCACTGTAAATGGAGCATCTGTGTGTATACGCACATCTCTCACAACTGTCTGCCCATCGCAGTCTTCACTTTCCACACAGTAGACCATTGGTCCCCTGCAGACCGCAATTTTTCCACAGTAATCCCTGCATTCCGGCGCCGCTTCTACCACACGCACGATCATTGGGAGTATCAGTTCAATACAGTCTCCTTCGGCCCACATCTTTTCAATCATAAAATAACCGTTGCATATCTCTCCATGAATCTTTTCTCCGTTCACCTTCACTTCAGGATTCTGACACCATGCAGGTATACGCAGCGCCAGCTTGCAGCTTCCCTCAGTGCCTACAGTCAGGCAGATATGGCCCGCCAGCGGATATTTTGTTTTCTGTGTAATCCTGAATGTCTTTCCGGCTACCGGGATATCGGCTGTATTATCCATATACAAATGGGTATAAATAGTATCGCCTTCAACCGAATAAGCATAATCGCCGATGGCCCCGATCAGACGCATTAAATTGGGCGGGCAGCATGAACATTCAAACAATTTGACACGCCGTATAATCGGCCATCTCAGCTGTTCAAAAGACGGACGCTTTTCATAAAATTTACGCTGACGCACATCAACAGCCAGAGGGTTTTCATAAAAAAATTCATCGCCCGACAATGAGATCCCAGAAAGTACTGTATTATAAATCGCCTGTTCAGCAATGTCCGCATATTTTCCATCCTTGTACATGGACCAAAGTCTGCGGCAAAACATAGCAAGCGCAATCCCGGCGCACGTTTCACTGTAGGCTCTGTCATCCGGCAGATCATACGGGAAAGTAAACGCCTCGCCCGCATAAGTGGAGCCGACGCCGCCGGTAATATACATTTTCTTAGTGACAATATCGTCAAATATGGCAAGGCATGTCTCTTTTAAATCCGCGTCATCTTCCAATGCCGCCAGATCCTGAATGCCGCAGCACCAATAAAGCGCCCGCACAGCATGTCCCTCTGCCGTGTGCTGCTCTACAGCCGGCAGGTGAGACTGTGTATGATATTCTGAAAACGGCGCACTGGAATCTTTTTTGCTGCGTCCGCGGTGATCCACAAAAAATCGCAGAAGTTTTAAATAATTTTCATTTTTCGTTTCCTCATAAAGTTTTGCCAGGGCCATCTCAATTTCTTCATGCCCCGGCGTATCAAATGCCGCCGAATGTTCGATTCTGAACACCCGATCGATCAATGCGATATACCGTTCCAT
Organism: Candidatus Scybalocola faecipullorum; assembly: GCA_018716485.1. GTDB lineage: Bacteria > Bacillota > Clostridia > Lachnospirales > Lachnospiraceae > Scybalocola_A > Scybalocola_A faecipullorum. The sequence continues at coordinate 24,990 of DVJY01000039.1, read as the reverse complement.
ACAGTCCAAAAGTTTTCTCTTGCCTGTGGCATGATAATAAGCAATGGCCGCTTCCACAAAATGTCCCGCACAGTACAATTCATGATCCATACGGTGTGTAAAAATTTCATCAGGGCTCATTGTCAGAAAATAGCTGTTAAAATAACCGTCCTCTCTCTGATGCGCTTCCACTGTGTCCGCAATATTGTCAGCAATCGCCTCCATCCGGGCATCCGGCTGCTTTTGCATAAGGTAAGAAGCACCTTCCAGCCATTTTGCCACATCTGAATCCCAAAAAATATGCGGTTTATTTGGCATTCCTTCCTGCCAGCCGCACCGAAGCGCATCAAAACGGCCGCTTTCTTTAAACCGGTCATAAATCGCCCAAACAGTTGTTTCCCGGTTCACTTTCTGCTGTTCCTTCCAGAATCCGTCTTCAATATTTACAGATTGAAATGATACGTTGCCCATCATCAAACATCTCCTTCTTTTTTCTTTATATTAACCGAGGAGCTTAGCTGCGGGCAACATTGATATTAGCCGCTTTTATCAAAATATAATCGTATATAATATAAAAATATTAGCACTTTATGAAATGAAATTTTTTCACATCTTCGCCTCTATATGTATTTATCCTTGAAATTATTGATATACATCTCTATTTATGCTAAAATAAACTATCACAAAATTAGCAAAGGAGCGTCTGCCCATGTCCTGTATAGATTTTACTGTTCCGTCTTATCCGTATTTTATTTTAGCCGGCAGTGCCCGGTACCGTCCCGGTGATCTCCACGTCAGCCGCCGCGGCATTGAGTGTTTTGATATGATCGCTGTAGAAAGCGGCACTTTATATATGTCTGTGGGCGAAGAAACTTTTGCAGTTGCACCGAACGATATTTTAATCATACCGCCGATGACAGCGCACCGCGGTTATAAAATATGCCGTGAAGAAACTTTTTTTCACTGGCTCCATTTTATGACGCGCGAGCCTTTCTGCCTGAAAAGTTCCTCTGCGCTCCGCCAATCTGACTTCCACAGCGATGAACATATCCTGCTGCCCATATTTCAGACCGTTTCTCCGGGTACTTTCAGCCAGATGAGGCGCAGTATGGAGCTGCTAGAAACACTCGCACTAAATCGTTATGACAAAGCGATGCACACAAAAGCGCCTATGTACAGCCCTATTCAGCGCCAGCGGATGCTCATGGAAATATTTCAGTCTGTTGCCCTCACGGAGATGTCCGGCTCCGCCGCCGAAATCCCTCAGCTTATTCTGACATATATTCAAGCGCATTATAATGAAAAAATAACACTGGCCACACTGGCAGATATTGCCAGCTGCCATCCGACCCATGTGATCCGTTCTGTAAAAAAACAGTTTAATACGACTCCGATGCAGCTTGTCACTGAATGCCGCATTCGTCATGCCTGTCAGCTTCTGCTTCAAACATCTCTTTCGGTCACAGAAATTGCCTATGCTGTCGGCTTCTCCTCTCCGGCTTATTTTGGACGGCAGTTTAAAGAAATCTGCCATATGAGCCCGAATACTTACAGAACCGTACTGAAAGAACCTATTGTCCCACAAAGTTAATATGTCCGTTGGTGCAAACGACGCATCCGCTTGGCGGGTATATTGTATCGCATAAAAAACGTGCGGCTTGTGCGCAACCGGAATTACGCTTCTAAGCCACACGTTGTTTAATTATTATACCGGATTTTGTCTACTCGATCAGACCGTATAATTTGTACAAATCCAACATATTCCTGTATATTAACCTATTGCCCATCAGCTGTCTGTACGTTGCTGATTTTGTCTTATCCTGAGCCTTCAGCCGCTCCATCTTTTCCGAAGTCTCCTCAAATTGGCGCTGCACTGCGCCAAGCATCTTTTCAAAAGCTTCCAGTCGCTCTTTTTCTCCCATCTGCAAACCCCCGCTTTCACCGGTTATATTTGAAATGGTTTTTCATCGTCCTCAGATCCCACGCCATCTGATAAATATACCGTTTGAGCCCTCTGTCATAAGGCGCAAGACCGAAGCGGTAGAAATTTTTCATCTTATAGGACTTTTCCCCGCTTGACTTCAGTGCAAGCTTCAGCATCAGCTTCGGCACGACACTGACCGTAAACGAACGTTTTGCAATGAAAAACGGGGTCTCTTTATGGTAAAGATAATCTTCCACGATTAATTTTGCCAGATTGACACCGCTGGCCGCCGTATAATAGTTGCTCCGCCCCTGACGGATATTCATCTCAAATACGACATATCCCTGACGCTTTGCGTCATACTGCACATCAAAATGGCATGTGCCCGTAAAGTCGATATGTTCAAGAAAATACTTCAGCTTTTCACAAAGCGCCGTATCGCAGGCATTTGTAATCGCATTGTAATTGCCGATCAGTTCCGGCGTCCGGTCGTGCATCAAAATCCTGCCGCCGGTCATTGCAGTAACTTTGTGATGGCTGTTGACGTAAGCGGTATACACAAACATCGAGTCGTCGCTGCCTTCGATATACTCCTGAAAAACGAACGTATCTTTGAAACCGGAGTTTCTGACGGTATCAACAACGCGGCGAAGCTGATCCATATTTTCGATTTTATAGCCTTTTTGCTTGCCTTCAAAATCATACTGAGCATAAATTACACTGTCCGACGGCTTAATAAAAATCGGAAAATCTGACGGCAGTTCAAAATTCTCCACATCATCGGAATCAAAATGAAAGACCCGGCACTTCGGATAATCCAGTCCGTATTTCTCACACAGTTGGTAAAATGTACTCTTATTAAACAGCTGGTCAAACTTGGCCTCATCGACCATCGGCATGATAAAATTACCGCTGATGGCCGAAATCGCCGCTTTGTTATGCATAATATGGCGCACATAGTAGTCCGTATTTCCAAACAAAATTTTCTTTTTGTCCGGATATTTTTCGTCAATAGCTTTCAGCGCTTTGATCAGCACATCATCGCGCATCAGGTCTTCATAATAATAGCCTTCAATAATCTTACTGTATGCTGTCGGAAAAATCGGATGCTGACCGATAATGATCGTTTTTTTATGAAATGCCTCGTAAAATGCTCTCGCCACGGCATAGCTGTTCATATCGCCCCCGAGAACAACGCCGACAAAATTTTTACGGCTCATACTGCTGCACCTGCTTTCTCAGTTTTTTATTCACCATCTTATGGTACATCGGAATCAGCTTTTTATACATAAAATACATCGGCCTGTTCTCAATATAATCAAACTCTCCGATAAATTCTGTATACTCTCCGCCCCACTTTTTCTTAAATTCGTAAAGTCCTGAAAGGCGGCTGTCACTGTGCGGACGTCCGATCGTGCCGAACACATCAAAGATCTTTAATCCTTCCTCTTTTGCATCACGGATCTGACGCTGATAAACCGCATAATTACCATAGAACTTGCCGTAATCCATGTCATTGGCCGCATACAGTGCCCATGCCTTATCTGCATACTTAACTGTCAGATAAGTAGACACAACAATCTCTTTCTTTGGCTTGTCCGCCAGCCCTTCAATCTGCTTTTTCAAAGCGGCAATCTTTTTATCCACTTCTTTTTTGCGTCCAATGGCCTTTTTACTTGTGGCATCCTGAAGCTTTTGCGCCTCCTCCTCAAAAGTTTTCAGTTCTTTCTCTCTCATAGAAAGCAGTTTCGGAATATTAAGCTTGCCCAAATACAGAGTGACCATGCCTTCTTTTTGAAACACATCATAAAAATATGAATAGAATGCTTTATCATGAGAATAGAAATCCTGACGCTTTTCTGTCATGGCCATCAGCCGTGTAAATTCATCGATATCTTTCGCCTCGCCGACTTCCACTTCCACACCTGCCGAAAGCGCCTGCTTAATTCTCGCTTTCGTCGTCCGGCTGTATCTTGATTCGATCACATCCATCGTATCATCCAGCGCTATACGGAACGTAAATCTGGGCTGTTCATTTTCAAAGAAGTAATTCAGCGGTTTCTGGCGATACCCCATCGCTTTCAAATCATCCACAAGCTTGTAGTTGTTCTCCCCGCCTTCGATCACATTGCCTTCATAATCAATGGTCTGCAGCTTAATATCCGGATCGATTTTAAAATAAATCGAATGATGCTTTTTGCAGAACTTATGTACACTTTCCGTCATAAATTTCAGCAATTCCCGGTCGCTGTAATCCATAATAAAGCCTCTTGGAATATAAAAATAAGAAAATCCCAAGAATAAAGGTTTCTGCAGCAAAAGTGCTGTCGCCGCCAGCTTTCCGTCTTTTTCGGCGCCCACATAATATGGGATCCAGCCTCTTTTTTTAGATACCTCGCCCCATGCATGGGAGCCTAAAAAATGAGACTTGACCGGTGCGCTGCAGGCAAATTCTTTCAGCCTTGCAGGATCGACATTCTCTATAAATGTATATTGACTGTTCATGACATTGTCCTTTCATTCGTATACAGGGGCGTCGCCCCTCAGAATTAGATTCTTTCCATACGATAGCACAAATCCCTTACTTTTTCAAGGCGAGCCTATTATTTTATTTGACAGAGATATTTTCCCCTTCAATTTTTACCTGGTCTTCCAAAAGCTTAAACGCTTCATCAAAGCGCTGGGCTGCCGCCTTCCCGGCTCTTGTCAGTCCGCACTGTTTTGCAAGGGCATTGTACAGTCCGTCTTTATCCGCAGTCACATTTTGCCGCAGAATTTCCATCATACCCGAAGCCAGCTCTTCGAGGCAAATATAACGAACTTCTCTGACTTGACTTCCTGACGCTCTAAAAAAAATGGGATTGTCCTGTTCAAGATAAAGGAACCCGTTTCTGCGAATGATACCAATCCCTTCACAGCCGGCCATCGCCTTCTCATAGGCATTTTGTACAACACTGGTCACTTTTTCTCTTCCAAAGAAAGGGGCCGTCCGCTTAAGCAGCCACTCTTCCGATAACGGGGCTTCGACCTTTAAAATTTCTTTGACCATATGCACATACCGATCAGGGAAATAGTTTCTCCACATCTGATCGATATCGATCATTTTATAATCCGGGAATATGAATGGTTCAACCGCTACTGGTTCTTCAAAATCTTCTGCTGTTTCCGTCTGTGCCGGCACAGTCTCATCATTTTCTTCAGCATCGTTTTCCATATCAGCCGTATCCTCCGCCGAAAGCGCCCTCTTGCATGCTTCAATCAGCCGCTCCTGTTCAGCCGCTTTGCTTCTGAACCACTCCGTAGACCATATACGGTAAAACTTCCAGCCCATATGTTCCAAAATTTCCTGTCTCAGCCGGTCTCTGTCTCTCGCATTTTTGGACGAATGATACGAAGCTCCGTCGCACTCGATTGCAAGCACATAATCCGAACTGTCGGGCCGCCTCAATCCGATATCAATCCTGAACCCTGAACAGCCAATCTGAGTGTCTGCACAAAATCCGCCGGATCGTAAAAACTCGCAGACTTCAGCCTCAAAATCCGAATCATACCGTTCAAACGGATTTACAGACACTGACCGTTCCAGCGCAATTTCCCCATTTTCAGCATAATCAAGATATTCCCTCAACAGCCGGGCGCCCTCTGAAGATGTCCGGCTAAGATCGATATCCGTATAATGCATAGAAGACACAAGCTGAACATTTTGCTTTGCTCTAGTCACTGCAACATTCAGACGCCGTTCCCCTCCGGCACGGTTGAGCGGCCCGAAATTGTGCAGCAGCCGTCCCTGACTGTCCGGCCCGTAAGCTACGCTGAAAATAATTGTGTCCCTCTCATCACCCTGAACCGTCTCCAGATTTTTAATGAAAAACGGTTCTTTCACATCGCTTTTAAAGAAAAATTCCTTTTCCGGACATTCTTTTCTCCGTTTCATCAGCAGCCTGTCAATCATATTCTGCTGGGCAACACTAAAAGCAATCACACCAAGGCTCCTGTCCGGATATTTTTCAATATTTTCATAGATCAAATCCACAACATATGCCGCTTCTTTTCGGTTTGTATGGCTTTTGCGTTCAAATGTACCGTCAACATAGTAATAATCAATGCCCTGTCCCAAACTGTCAGCTCGTGCTGCCGGAAACGTCACAAGCTCATTATCATAAAAGTTTTTATTTGAAAATGCGATCAACTGTTCACACCGGCTCCTGTAATGCCAGCGCAGCCGAAGCTGTCGCATCGACGCCGAGCACAGATCGAGAATTGATTCGAAATCTGCAGCATCCGATCCGTCATCATCCATATCCTCAGTCTGGACTGCAGCATTAAAAAAGTTGCTCGGCGGCATCTGTTTGGAATCACCGACAACGATCATCTGATCCGCCCTGTAGACGGCTCCGACTGCGTCCTGAGGAAAAATTTGTGATGCTTCATCAAAAACGACCACATCAAAGTGAATGACTTTCGGATCAAGGAAAGTACTGACGCTTAGCGGAGACATCAGGAAACACGGTTTAATACGCTGAACCAATTCGCCTGCCGAAGATAATATGGAGCGTATACTTTTTTGGCGGCGCTTCTTTTCACCTTCCCGCAGAAGCATTGCCAGCGCACTTCCTGAGGCGATCATATCCAATGACGGACGCTCTGCCGATACGGCCGCCCTTATTCTGGCTTTATTAATCTCAAATTGCTGCCTGTCTTTTTCGGCAAATACTTCAACTGCCCGATCCTGCGCAGTCCTGTTAAAATCTGCAAGCACAGGTGTACTGAAAATAATAGCATCAATCCACTGGCTGTAAAACTTTTTACGGATTACTCCCGTCATTGCCGTCGGTTCAATATTTTGATCAATCATTTGATTCAAAAGTTTCAAAATATTTTCATCTTTCAACTGACGCAGCACCGTTCTGACACGGCACCAGTCATCTAACTCATCTTTGGCACTGAGGCAGCCTTCCAATTTTTCCACGCTTTCACTGATTCCGGCTGTTTTTAAGTCAAAAATATCAGGATCAAAAGCTTCTGCTATCCGTTCATACGCTTCTGTGCACAATTTTGAACATTCATCCAATTTTGACGTCAACTGCAGCATCCGCTCTTTTTCCTGTACAAACAAATCAAAGCTATATTCAGGCAGCCGCCCGAAATCAATGTCTGCCGCCATTAATGTCCGGATAAAGGCCATTTGACTGCTGACAGTCTCCCAATCTGTATCTGTCCCATGGTAAGCGCCGCCCAACAAATGTTCAATATGTCCGGCCAATGTCTCAAATTCTGTCATCTTCTGGCGGTAATCTGATAAGACTTTTGCTGTATGGACCATTTGGCTGTAAGGTACTTTTTTGCCGTCTTTTTTGCATAACCTGAAATCTGCTGCTATTTTTTTATATTCCTGATTGAATAATCTTGACAGCGGGCTGCCAAACAGCTTTGTCAGCCGGTCGTACACATCTTTGCCGTCTATTTGATAAATACCCTCCTCGAAGCTGCCCTCAATTTCTTCCCGGCAGGCCATCACATCTTTGCGTGCAGAAATCAGCTGCTTTAATATCTTCTCGGCTGCCTCAAAATTTTCCTTTTTCAGCAGTTCCGGCACATTAATCTGCACTGACGCCGCAAACTGAAAAAATGTACGCCATATATCGGCATCGTCTTTATTGATACATGCAATACCATAAGCCTCACGCATCTCCTCGGAAATCGGCCAAAGCGTTCTGAGAAACGTCAGTATTTCCGGAATTTCAGTGTTTAAGTGCATTTTCGCCGCATAGGAAATATCCTGTCTGCAAAATCCGTACCAAGGATTTTGGCGGTAATCATATCCGGTACTCGGTATATAACCGACATACTGCTCAATCAGCCAGACAGCATCTGAAAGGTTCGTCTCATCTTTGGCGTCAATATCCGGCCAGACACATTCAATATCCGGATATTTTCGGACAGCGGCGCAGGCCTCATAAAGCTGATATAAACTTTTTTTAATGACTGCTCTCGGACAGTGGAGCTGAGCCGCATAAGCATCAAGCTGCCGCTGCACTTTCTCCATGGCCGCAATTTCATCATTTGCTCTCAATGAGACTGCACTTTTATTTTTGCGCAGAGTATGACACAAATCTGCAATAACTTCTTTTTTATTCGCCTTGTGACTGTGCAGTTCAAGACAAAATTCGGACAGTCCGGCCTTCTTCAGCTTATCATAGACAACATTGAGCGCTGCCAGCTTTTCCGAAACAAACAGTACTCTTTTGCCATCCATCAGGCATTCCGCAATAATATTGGTAATTGTCTGGCTTTTGCCGGTTCCCGGAGGTCCCTGAAGCACAAAACTTTCTCCCGATTTTGCCATTTCGATTGCCTCAATCTGACTGGAATCTGCGTCAACCACATTGTGCAGCGCCGGTTTTGAACGATTCTGTTCGGAAGACACCCTATTTTTTTCGGATACACCGCTGTATATCCCATCTTCAGGCGCTTCCCCGAGCAGCCTGCGTATATTGGGGTGAGCTAAAATAAGCCGGGCATGTTCCTTTAAATCCTGATACATATTGATTTTCAAAAAAGAAAAAATGCCCAGCTTGCACTCTGAAGATACGGCCCATTTCAGCCGCGCCACAAGCGCCGCTGTCTTTTGAACATACGACTCCAACGGCTCATCTTCATAATCCGGCAGTCCGAATCCGTATTCCGCTTTCATTTTATAGGAAAACGTCGGATTGACAACAATATCATCGCCGGTCGGACAAATCATATACGGCGCGGCGGCAGATTCCCGTTCAATTCTCACCGGAGCCAGAAGCAGCGGCGCACAATATGTATGTCCTGCATATTCCGCCTCAGTCCAATGCACAAATCCGAAGGCTAAATAAGTCACTCCCACACCGGTCTCTTCAACAAAAGATTTCGCCCGCTGCCACAGATTCAGCATTACATTATTTAAATTGCCCGTATGATATAAAAGCATTTGATTTTGTTTTTTTATATTGGAAGCATACTTCTGCCTATATATTTCCCGTACATCGCGTATTGCCTCTTCAGAATGCGCCTGTTTTTGTTCCTCTTCCGGCACCGCAACGTCCGCCTCTTTTTGTTCCTCTTCCGGAATATCTTGTGCTTCTGCCTGAATATCTTTCACATCATCCGCCGTTTCTTCATCTTCCGCCGGAGCGCAGACTTCAAAAGAAATACCATGATCGATTTTATCAAAAAGCCGGTACATGTCCGGTATAAGCACTTCCGCAGTTGAAGATTTCGTATCTTTAAAGTGGATCAAAGGATTGCGCCTGCCCGTATCCAGCAAAAGTTCCGCCCACTTATTCAGTTTAGCACTCTCCACTATATACTCCTCCCCTCATTACAGGAATATTTCCCGTATAATCCCTGCGTTAGCAGGGCGAAGCGGTCTGACACCGCTTCGGATTGCACTTTGTGCAATCATTATACCACACCGCCACTCTCCCGACCAGTTCTCAATTGCCGGGTGTATCGCACAAAAAAACGCAGGGCAGTACAGCGCTTTTGCCATACAATCCTGCGTTTTTTCTTCAAATATCAGACGGTTGCCTGAATTGCTTCATATCCTGTTTCTTTTGTTCTTATTTTTAAAGCGGATTTTACTTCATAGGTAAATATCTTGCCGTCCCCGACTTCACCTGTATATGCAGAGGCCACAATGGCATCAATCGTTTTTTCTGCCCAGCTTTCTGAAGATACAACGATTTCAAATTTAATCTTCGGCTGCATCTGCATATCAATCTCCATACCACGGACAACTTCTTTATAGCCCCGCTGTGTGCCGCAGCCCATGACCTGTGATACAGTAATACCATTGACACCGATTTTATCCAAAGCGGCTTTCACATCCTCAAATTTTTCCTGACGGACAAACGCCTCAATTTTTATCATCATAACTGTCATTTCCTCCTCTCGGTCTTTTTATTTACTGGTCTAAGCCATTAAAACTTGGATAAGCTTCCTCACCGTGCTGTGTCATGTCAAGACCGAGCTGTTCTTCCTTGGCAGTTACACGCAGCGGCGTAAACAATTTCACAATGCCGGCGCAGATCAGTGTTCCGACAACAGCAATTGCAATAGATACGGCAATACCGACCAGCTGTGCGCCAAATAAGCGGACATCACCGAAAACAAGTCCATTCCACTGTGCGGCGTCATTAATTGAACGTTCTGCGAAAAGTCCGGTAGCAATACCGCCCCAGATACCGCCGATACCGTGACAGCCGAAAGCATCCAGCGCATCGTCAATTTTTAATTTCTTCTTTACAAGTTTGACGCCAAAATAGCAGATTGGGCTGACAAGCGCGCCGATAATAAATGAAGCCCAAATCGGTACATAACCGGCACCCGGTGTGATTGCCACAAGACCGATGACTAGACCGGTAGAAGCACCGACAAGTGTCGGGCGTTTATTTTCCAAAACATCAATCAACATCCATGTCAGCATCGCGCATGCTGAAGAAATAGCTGATGTCATAAATGCATGTGCCGCAAGTCCGTTGGCGCCAAGTGCGCTGCCGGCATTAAACCCAAACCATCCAAACCAAAGAATGGCAGCTCCCAGCACAACAAACGGAATATTATGTACACGGTAGCTGACAACTTCATAGCCTCTGCGTCTTCCCAGAATAATCGCAAGTACAAGGGCACTGACACCGGAACTGATGTGAACGACATTGCCGCCTGCAAAATCGACAGAGCCGATGGCTGCAAGGAAACCACCTTCACCCCATACCATATGTGCCAGCGGATAATAAACAATGACCGACCATAAAACAATAAAGATAAATAATGCTTTAAATTTCATTCTGCCCACAAGAGCTCCTGTAATAAGCGCCGGGGTAATCATCGCAAACATCATCTGGAAAGCACAAAATACAAGATGAGGAATCGTATCCGCATACGCTCCTGCCTCCATGCCTACACCATTAAGTCCAAACCATCTGAAATCACCGATAATGCCTCCGTGATTGCCTCCAAAGGCAAGTGAATATCCAAACAAAGCCCACATAACAACTGAAAGTCCCATTATCGCAACACAGGCCATCATCGTATTACCGACATTTTTTCTTCTCACAAGGCCGCCGTAGAAAAAGGCTAAGCCGGGTGTCATAAAGAAAACTAAAGCCGCTGAAATAATCATAAAAGCTGTATCACCAGTATTGATCGTCATAGACAATCCCTCCTTAGATATAATTAAATATAGATGAGGCCGGCCGGGCTTCTTCATCGCTTACTGCACCGAAATTCATTTCCCGTGCAATAAAAAAGGCGTCTCCAATGCTGCTGCATTTGAGACGCCTTTGTCTATGCACAAAAGTATACTACACTCTATCAGATTAAACAAGTAAATTTTCAACGCATTAATTTGTGTTTTCTTTGTGATTTTACCAAAATCATGCTTTCCCACTTAACCGATGAATTTCAAGACTTTCACAAAAACAAGCCGCGTTTCTTTCGCTATTGTATTAAAATATTACAAAATTTGTGCAAAATCCCCCATATTAACCTATTATTTTTTTAATAAATGGAATTTTTTGAGAAGAACAACCAATTTTCTTCCTTGAGGAATATCTGCGATTTCGGCTTCTGAAATACCGCCCATCAATGCCATACAAATGCCGTAAATAATTACAGCAACAATAAGTGCGGCAATCGTCGCCGCCGCTTCAGGCAAAATTAAATCCAACACACTGAACATCAGAAACGCCCCACCCCCCATCACGATAGATGCCGCTGCCGGAATGATAAATGTCTTTTTAACTTCCTGTTTATAACGACACGCTTTTTGGAGGTCCCATGCATTTAAAATACAAATACATCCGGATAAAATAACTTTACTGATCGCCACTGCATAAATACTCCACCGGAATACAAAAAGCATAATGAGCAGCACCACAAGATGAATCAGAAACGAAATTGCCGCGTTTTTTACCGGCTCCATCATTTTGTCCATCCCCTGAAGCGCCGCATTAGTCACTGTGGAGAGGCAGAAAAATACAACCGAAATACCTCCCAGCTTCAGCAGCATCGCCGGTACCGTATTATCCTGTGTAAAAAACAGCAGATCAAGAATCGGTCTTGAAAGGGCTATAAAACCGACAGCACACGGAATGGCGATCATCATTGTAAAACGGGACACAAGATTGATCTTTCTGTGAATAAGCTGACGGCTGCCGCCTTGAATGGCCGCCACAAGGCTTGGCATAAAAGATGAGGCCAAAGCGCTTGCCACACTCAGAGGAATACCGATCATCGTATCGTACTGCCCGTTAAAGACGCCAAGCAGTTCTGTATATTCCTTTTCGGAATAGCCGAGAAAAGCCATCGCATTTGTAAATACGCCCTGATCCACAATATTGCTCATATTATTCAGTGTCGCGCTTAAAATGACCGGGGCGATTGTCAGAAGCAGCACTTTATAAATCTTTTTCTTACTCTCAGGACGACGTGTCCGGTCTTTTGCCGTATGTCTGCGGATTACCGGACGGTAAGCGCCATATAAAACAATCAGGAAAATAAGCGCCGTCAGTGCGCCGATCACCGTACCGACCGTAGCGCCTGCGGCGCCCATAGCCGCGCCGTAAGACTCTCTTGTCTCTTCTGTACCCATATTCAGGCCGACTCTGAACAAAAGCCATGCGCCGACAAGACTGACAACCGCATTGGCAATCTGCTCGATGATCTGTGAAAAAGCTGTCGGCAGCATTGTCGCGTGTCCTTGAAAATATCCTCTTAAAACGCCCAAAAAGGCGACGATCAAAATACACGGCGACAGCGTTCTCAGTGCATAAACGCTCAGATCCATTTTCAAAATTCCACTGCATATAAAACCTGCACCGAAAAAGACGAGCAGCGTTACCACACCGCCGGCTACAAGGGCAAACGTCATAGCGCCGTTAAAAACACGCTGGGCATTTCGGTACTGCCGATTGGCGAGCCTGGCTGATACAAGTTTTGAAACAGCCATAGGCAGACTGTAAGATGTCAGCATTAAAGCCAAATTATATACCTGAAAAACAACACCGTAATATCCATTGCCTTCAGCGCCCAAAATATTGGTCAGAGGGATACGATACGCCAGTCCGATGACTTTTGTAATCATCGCCGCAGCGGCCAGAATTGTTCCCTGCATAATAAAACTGCTGCGTTTTTGTTTACTCATTGAACCATCTCCATCTTTTGAAGCATGAAAAAATCTGCCGGACATCAACATGCCTTTGGCAGATTTTTCCGTATATATTGAGTTTAGTATACCATATACCGTCAGAAAAAAAAGAGAAATTAAAAAATTTTAGAGAAAAATAATTTTTTCTACCATGTCCGATAGTACCATGCATAGCCGTTTCCGGACATTTCCACAGCCTGAAGCACCCGCTTTTCGCCGCTGATCAAATCTTCAAATTCAAAGTCTCCCATATTGATCCATGCTGTCTGAGGTTCATCACTGAAATTGAACAGGCCGACAAGAAATGCATTGTCCAGTTCACGGCAGACACATAAAATGGCATCATTATATGTATTTTCCGTTTTTACAGAAGCCTTTCCGCTGAAAATATCATGGGCAAACCGTATATTTTCCATATCTGACAGTTTTTCGAAAATTTGCTGCTGCGTCGTGCCTTCCTGATGTCTTTTAGCTGCCATCGCCCACTGGAACTTGCCTCTGTGTATATATCTTGAATCCGCTGCTTTATCAGCATCATCGCTTTCTTTATAGGAGCAATCGTTAAGCTGTCCGATTTCATCACCGCTGTAAATGACAGGGATGCCAGACTGGACAAGCAAATATGCATGGAGCATCAGTATCTTCTTCACTGCACGCGCCATTTTTTCCTCATCCTGTTCATAAATTGCCGCTTCCAGACCGCACAGCGATGCTGTTGTGCCGCATAAACGGGCATCCTGAAGCACCGGATCGTCATTGTATAATTCGCCTCTGGCGTCGCTGCCCGGATAAAGCCCTCTGAAATAATCATTGAGGAATTTTTTATGAGCCGGTTCACTAAATCCGAACTGTTTCAAATATTCGTAATCCAATCCCCAGCCGATATCATCATGGCATCTGAGATAGTTTAAAAAGACATACTGTTTCGGCAGCGCACTGACAATATCCATCTGATGCTTCAGCAAAGATACATTTTTCACCGCAACAGTGTGCCATGTGGACGCCATCGTCGTAACATTATAAAGCATATGGCACTCCGGTTTTTCCACAGTACCAAAATATGGCACCACCTTTTCAGGCTCCATAACAACTTCTCCCAGCAGTACAACGCCCGGGCAGACAATTTCCGTGATCATACGCATCATGCGGACAATGGTATGCACCTGAGGCAGATTCCTGCAGGAAGTTCCCAGCTGTTTCCATATGTACGGCACGGCATCAATCCGAACAATATCAATGCCCCTGTTTACAAGATAAAGCATGTTGTATACCATCTCGTTGAAAACGACCGGATTGGCATAGTTTAAATCCCACTGATACGGATAAAAAGTTGTCATCACATATTTTTTACAGTCGGCACGCCATGTAAAATTGCCCGGCGCCGTCGTCGGAAATACTTGAGGACAAGTTTTTTCATATTCTGCCGGAATTTCATAACTGTCAAAGAAAAAATAGCGGTCCTGATATTCTTTATCTCCGGCCAGCGCCCGCTGCGCCCATTCATGTTCTTCTGACGTATGATTCATAACGAAATCCATGCACAGACTGATGCCTTTTTTATGGCATTTTTGAGCCAGAGAATCCAGCTGAGCCATCGTACCCAGATTTTCCTGAACCGTCCTGTAATCAGCCACCGCATAGCCGCCGTCGCTTTTGCCCTTCGGTGTTTTTAAGAAAGGCATCAAATGCAGGTAATTGACATTGCACTCTTTTAAATATGCCAGCTTTTTCTCAAGATTGCTTATATTTTCAGAAAATGCATCAATATAAAGCATCATCCCAAGCATATCCTGCTTTTTATACCAATCCGGATTTGCTTCTCTTTCTCTGTCAAGTCTTTTAAGCGCCTCTGACCTGCCCGTATACCACTGCATCATACGTTCACAAAGCTGTTCAAACATATCCTCCCGTCCGTTGTACAGTTCACAGTAGAGCCACTTCAATTCGTCATAATGTTTGGCCAGACGCTGTGCGTATTCATCTGCTTTTTTTCTTCTTACGCTTCCCTTTGCCATCAGATCTTCTCCTATCTTTTCCGGCAGTTTTCCCGCCATTGTATTATATTTGTGTGTTCACGATGAAATGTCCTTTACTTTTGTCATACATATTATAGTTCCGCCGGTTTTGTATGTCAACCGATTACATTCCTATTTTTATCATATATTTAAACTTTTTTATAAATAAGTGAAGCCGGATTTTCACCGATGATATGTCAATCGGTTTCCTCCGACTTTTCATAAAATTTATTTAAAATATCAGACTGAGTCTCTGCGTACAAGGCGCACCGGCAGCACAGTACTTGTGGGCACGATTTCTCCGTTTAAACTTCGATCAATGAACTCTACTGCCAGCCGTGCCATTTCTTTCACCGGCTGATGTATGGTCGTGATGGCAGGCGTTGCCAGTTCCGAGACAAGAACATCATCAAACCCGACAACTTTCATCTGTCCCGGCACACTCAGCCCCAGTTTTTGGCAGACTTGGATCACCTGCGCCGCAATCAGATCACTGCTGGCAAAAATACCGTCAATATGGGGATGTTTTTCCAGCGCATCCCGGATAAAATTTCGATAATTCATCGAACCGTAGGCCGGCGCATCACTCAGCAGCACTGTCGATGCCACCCCTGAATCTTCGCACACTTTCGTAAATGCCGCCGCCCGCATATCCGCCGGCATCTCCCTGCCGATCACGCCGCCAAAATGCAAAAGATTTTTACATCCTGCTTCAATCAGGCATTTTGCTGCCAAACAGCCGCCCTGATAGTTGTCGCACTGGATTGTCGCTGCCTGCACTTCCTGCGTGCGTTCCAGATTGATTATCGGAATACCAAGCATTTTAAACCGGGAAGTATCAATATTTTTACTGCATATGACAATACCTGTAACCCGGTTGGACAGACACATATTCAAATATTCTTCCTCTTTTTCCGGCTTTTCCTTGGAATTGCAGACGAGCAGCTTGTACTTTTTTTCTGAAGCCACAGCTTCCATACAGCTGATCAATTTGGCAAAAAAAGGATGATAAATATGGGGAACGATCAGCCCGATCGTATCTGAACGGGACTTTGACAAAGACCGTGCCAATTCATTCGGTTTATAATTCAGTTCTTCCATTGCCGCATAGACTTTCCGCCGCGTTTCTTCGCTGATATACCCCCGGTTATTAATCACCCTTGACACCGTCGTTGCGGTCACGCCCACTTTTTCGGCAATATCTCTGATTGTAGCCATTTTATCCCTCACTCTTTGGCGGCAGCATATCATAAAGCTGCTGTACCGTATTTTCATATAAGATATACCGATGACCATCCACAGATACTTCGCCTGTACTTGACAAAATCATGTACGCCCCGCCGTCGCTCAGCGTCAAATAAAAATCTGCGCCGTTCATCGCACCTGAATTCAAAAATGTATTCCACGTTCTGTGCATACGCATATCTTTCAGCAGATTCATCACTTCAGTATATGACTGTGTCCCTTTTTCCAGTTCAGAAGAATCGTATAAAATGTCCGCACTGCCATTTTCCACGACAGGCTGCGTACTGCTGATATAGAGTACATCATTTTCCGCAAGATGGTCTGTTAATTTTAACGGCCAAAAAAGATAAATTCCCAGCGCCGCAGCCAGTATAACGACTACAGCAATAATCAATAATTTTTTCTTCACCAGCGCCCTCTCCTTTCATCTGATGATATTCACTGCGCTCCACCCACTATGGTACTTCAAGTATAAATGATTTTCCCGGCTGCATCAACATATTTCACAAAACATAGGGGACAATCAGCTTGCCTGACTGGCAGAAACATGATATGATTTTACTCACAAAAATCTATATGCTGTCATACTCAGATATGTCAGAATGATCACATCTTTTGGAGGAAATGTCTATGAAAAAATTGTTTCTTTTAGCCTGCCGCGTCCGTCTGTGGCTCATGGCATTTGCCGCGATGATCCTGCTGACCGCATGTTCATCGCAAAAAACTTATGATATTAATTACAATAATGTATCTTACACGGTAGATGCCCAAGTTCAGACAATTTCTGACGGAACAAATCTTTATTCATATGAAATCATACGGAATCCTTCGGGATATTCCCTCAATATCACCTATCCCGACGGCGCTGTCTACTGGTCAGAAGTTACACAGGGGCAGGACACGTCATCTGCCGTCGGCGGATGGAACAATCTTCCGGCCGGAGAAAATTACACTTCATCAAATGACTTAACAAGTATTCTTGAGGCAACAGTGCTGCCGCAGGCGTCTTCTCATAATATTGTGCTGATCGTACTTTTGATCATCACTGGTCTTTTATGTATCATCTTTCCCCGCGCTTTCTGGTATTTGGAACGGGGCTGGCACTTTAAAGATGCCGAGCCGTCAGACCTGTCGCTGGTCATTAACCGATGCATCGGTGTTCTTGCACTGATTATTGCCATCGTTATGATCTTCTCATAAAAAACGAACAGGCAGAAGTCAGCCGCTAAAGCTGTCTCCTGCCTGTTTTTATACAATACCATTCATTTTATCTGTAAATTCTTTTGTCTTTACAGTCATTTCCACCCATGCGGGTCTGAAGCCGCTTTTAATCGCATTGCGTGCCGATTTTATATTTGACCACGCACAGCAGTAAAACGGTACTTTGCCCCGGTCCAATATTTCCCATGCCAAGGCTGCTGTCAGTGCCGAAGCAATCCCCTGCTGTCTGAACTTTGGCAGCACATCCACGCCAATCTGCCACATACTGCCGCAATCCTGCGAACATGCCGCCATACCGATCATCTGTTGATTTTTATAAGCTGCAAAGCCAAGTACATCCCGGCTTCCGTTCAGCGCATTCGGCCACTGTTTCGCGTCAAACATTTCAAGCGCCTCTTTTTCCTGCATCTGTACCGGATACGGACATGCGTTTTTTGTGAGCGCCCGGACATCCGGCAAAAAATATTCCGCCATAAAGCATACTTTCATGCCGTAAGGTTCAAACGCTTCATTAAGAACGTGCATATTGGGCGTCTCAAAACAATGTTCCACTGGATATTTTTCGATATAATCACGCACAATGGACTCGTATTTCCTGTCGATGGATGCCACAATATTATTGCCGTAGGAAATCAGATTACAGGCCAGCGGCAATTCAAGATATCGGCGCGCCCGGGGATTTTTTTGTGAAAATACAATCTTATTTTCCGATTTCTTAAAATCATCTACGGAACAATTAGCATCAATCGCCGACTGGGCCATCGCCGTTTCTAAAATTTCTTCATTTGTCATCATTTCTGAGAATCCTTTTCATTGGCCTGCCTTTTGCAAGTTCATCCACCAATTTATCCATATACCGGATTTTCCGCATCATCGGATCTTCGATATCTTCTACCCGAACACCGCATACTTTGCCTCGAATGGCTGAACAGTTAGGATTCATCTGCGGTGCATGGTCAATAAAAGTTTTCAGATCAGCATCTTGTTCCAACTGCTCCCTCAGCCCTTTTTCGTCGTAGCCTGTCAGCCACAAGATCACTGTATCCAGTTCTTCAGCTGTTCTTCCTTTTTTCTCCACTTTCTGCAAATACAACTGATAAATCTTTGCAAAATTCAATGAAAAAACTTTATTCGAATCCATCGTTTTTACCTCCGCTGTGTTTCCACTCAAGCGCTGTTTTTTCCAACTTTTTCACAAAAGCATCCTTTCCGCCACAGTAGGCTTCTATATCATACGGATAAGCTTCGGCCAACTGTTGTTTAAGCTTTCCGTATGTCTGCACCGCCGCTGGGTGAGTGCGTAAATAATCCCGCACAGCAAGATGCCTCTCAATATCTCCTTTACTGCGCTCCGCAAAAATATGGATCTGATGTGTTCTTTCATCGCCGCCTTTGCGCAAATACCTTCGGCCGGCAATACCAAACTCTCCCAAATATTCATAACCGATATTTTCAAATGCCTCTGCCATCTGATCGACTTTTTGAATATCTTTGACAACCGGCATCATATCAATGATCGGTTTTGCTTTAAGCCCCGGCACCGCCGTGCTGCCGATATGGTATACCGCAAGGCACTGGTCTTTTAAAATATTTTTAATCAGTTTGGCCTCCCGCTCAAACATCTTGACCCACTTCGTCGAATAATCCGTCACAACAACATGCTGCGGCATTGCTGCCCCTCCTCTATGATACTTTATACCTATACTGCTTACAGTCTAACACAATTTGCAGACTTACGCCCTGTTATTTCTTATCACTTCAGTCATTAATCATATATATCATTTCGTACCACTGCTCGCCTCCCCACGAAGAATCCGCCAGTCCATGACTGTAAAATCCCATCTTTTCATACATTTTAACTTTTGATTCCAGACACGTTAAAATCGCAAGCTTTCTGCCGCGCGCCTTTTCTCTGCTCATGTACCGGGCAACGATTGCCGAGGCAAGACCGCGGCCGCGGTACTCCGGCAAAACATCCAACCCCAGCAGCATAATATTTTCGCCTTTTGGATTATGGAGCGATGCATCGCAAAAGAACTTATCCTGAAATATATACTCATCTGTAACAAGCCCATTTAAAAAACCGGCGATTTTTCCCGTCGTTTTATCTGCAGCCACAAGAAACTGTTCCGGCGCCGTCTTAATCCGTTCGTTCATCATCTTTGCCGTACATGCCTCATTGGGCGGGAAACAAATCTGTTCAATCTCTGCCGCCTGCCCGGCCTCTTCCGGACGTATATCCCGAAATTCAAACGCGCTGCTCAACACATTTTCATAATCCATCATCATGCACCTCTTTTTCAAAAATCTCTGTTGTTTTTAACATGCCCGCTTTCTCAAAACGACAATATGCTCGTTGGTCATTGTTGACGCTTTGACACCGTTTTCATTTGTCGGGGAATTTAAGGAAGGCATCACTTTATTGATAATGTTTCTGCCAATCGTATATATATGTTCCAACTGATAATGATCGGCAATCTCAGCAATAATTTGATCTGTCAGCAGTAATTCACCTTTAACTCTCCGATTTCCCACAACCCAAAACTGGTATCCGCCAACTTTTGTTTTCCTTGAAACTGCAGCGATAGCCGGCTGTATTCGCCGTAAGCCACCGTTGTTCTGCTGTCGCCGTACGGCGGCGAGGTAACAACAAGATCCACCGAATCATCAGGAACATCTTCCAGCGTCATGGCATTATCCTTAAAAATTATCACCGCCGAAGTCTCTCCTGTTTTGGAACAGGCTGCATCAAAATCTTTCATTTTCTCGATATTGCGGTTCAAAATTGTCATAAATTCTTTAATGACATCCGGCTCAAACTGATCCACTTTATTGGCCGGCATGCGAAACATTTTAAATTCACCGTTCCGCCGGTTGGAGACAAAACGTATCGTCTCACTGAATGCCGCAAAAACGAAATCTCTGATGTCCTTATGCTCAATCTGCTGAATTTCTCTCTTGATCACAGAAAGCAGTAAAATAACACGCGGTTTAAACCAATAACCCATATTTTTAAATTCAGGGATATCTATATCAAAATCGCTGTCTTCTCTATATTTCCGCAAATATTTGGCCGCATCTGTTCCCCAGCCTTTTTTATCTGTCAGATCTAACTGATATGTATGCCGCATCACTTCATCTGCCTGAGCGATCTGAAAATAAAAACGGCTGCAGACATCACTGATCCGTCTGTATAATAATTGGGTTTCCTGCTGTAATTGTCCTATATCCAGCCGCGTCGTCTTGACTTTACTTAAAAACAAAGCCAGCGGATTAATGTCATTTCCGTAAATATTTTTTATCCCGGCAAGCATCCCTTCCACCAGCACCGTACCGGAGCCGACAAACGGATCCAAAAGGGTGTAGACCGGACGTATATCTTTCACGATGCGAATAATATTACGGCTGATCGGGCAGACCATCATCGCAGGCTAATTGTGTATGCCGTGTGTATACTCTCTCACATCATCATCTTTAAAATCCCAATAATTTTCCGGCAATGACTTCAAAACGGCTATTAATTTTTTATCTTCTTCTGTAAATATGTGCGTTTTTAATGTGTTTTCTATCATTATTATTAATATTTCCTTTAAGTTTATGGCGTTTTCCCTCATAAATTTTCAAATCATATGATCGTGCCGCCGCCACAATTTTATCACATAATTATATACTGAACCGAAACTAAAAGCAAGTTTAAACAAATGTAAATGCCAAGCTGATGAAATACGGTCAATCCGTCAAGAATAAAATCATCGCCAACCTCCCTCTTGACTTACTGACAAGGATTTATCATTAGTCCAAAATTAAAACTATTTTATTCTTTTATAAGTCTCTGCCACCGCTCATCATTTTTTAAAAATCCGAAGCTTTCTTCCTCACGGAAGCATTTCAAAAGATTTTCTTTCATTTCTGCGGTAAATTCCGCGTTTACCTCCTTAAATTCCATATGTTCATAAAGCGGCGAATTTCTGAAACTTCCGATTTGTTCCACACATGCAAGCATTGCTTCCGCCGCACAAATCACCGTGTCTGCATCTTTCTCCAAAACAGCAAGATCAAGGCCGCTTGAAACCTCATAATATTTTCCCATTTCAAAGCATTTTGCCAGTTCCTTTTGCTTATCTGTAAGCATATGCGCTCTTTTACTGTCTTTTTCCAAAACCGCAAGCATATACATTCCATGCAGTTCCATACTGACTCTTTGGAAATCCGAAAACAAAAGTTCTTCATATGCTTTATACGCTTCTGTGATACGGCCGGTTTTCTCATAAATCTGCGCCTGTTTTCGTTTCCTTTCCGGATTTTGAATAGAAAAATAATCCAAATATTTTTCCGCCATGTCATACTGTTTCTTCCGCATATAAAACCCAACCAACGAATCCGCAGCCCTGATCCGGACCGACTCATCGGCGCTGCTTAATACCCGGCTGTACAAATCACAAAAATAATCATCATATTTTTCCTTGTCCGGAATTTCCTGTACAATACGCTGGGCATCGAAAATAACCGCAAGATTCAAAATCAGCTGTTCACAATTGGGATATTCTTCCAATTTTTTCTTTGCCCACAAAAAAGCTTCCTCATACGGTTCTTCTTTTAGTTTCTGATCCGCCTCACGAACAATCCCCGAAATCTCTTCCGGTGTCAAAGCTTCCCGAAATGACAGCAATGTATCCACCGAAATTCCCAATAATCTGGCAATCGGCGCTAAGAGTGTAATATCCGGATACGAATTTTCATTTTCCCACTTATTTACCGCCGGCGCTGTCACTCCCAGCCGCCCTGCCATTTCTTCCTGCGTCAAATTTTTTATTTTTCTGTATTTTCTGATCACTTTTCCCAATGACATATGAATATCTCCTTTATTTGGATTTGCATCGGCCTTTGCTGATTCAATCATACCAAACACAGGCGGTATCCACAACTGAAGCGCTGTTAAATTACATTCATGAAAATTAACCGGTGTTCATGTTTTATTGGCCGTATACTCGCTGATATGCGCTAAAGAAGTCATAGAAGTGTAAAAATTTTCAGTCATTTATCAGTTCGGCAAACAAGAATTGCATTCTGTTTTATTCAAAACTTTTGTCCTCCGATCTATTTAGATTTTTGCTTGTTCAAAAGTATTGCACATATAATTACTGCCGCACAGAATACAAGAATTAAGTACCATAAATTTTCAAGGCAAAAACCATTATCTAACATCAATCGGTATCCCCAAAAAGCGGGAAAAATACGCCCTATGGCTTCAAGGAAATCGGGCAGCAAGTCGATAGGGAACATAATCCCCGAAAGCATAATCGAGGGTAAAAACACAAGCTGCGCTATCATTGTCAGCTTTGCCTGATTTTTTATAACCAATCCCAATATACTTCCAATACTCAGCGACACAATGATGTATATGGCAAGCGCAAGAAAGAAAAAAGGAAGCTGTACTGGCAAAGCCGCCTCAAACAGTATCGGGGCAAGCAGTAATATCATGGCACAGCTAATCATCAAATGCACGAATGCAGAAAGGAACATTGTAACAAGACCTAAATATAAAGGGACTCCATTTGCTTTATAAACCTTTTTTACATCACTTCCGTAAGTTTCAATCAATGATGGCGGCAACCCAATAAACGCTCCCATTGAAACGCTCATCACAATCATAGATTGTATTAGTGTGCTTCTCATTTCAGGCATAACAGAAGTAAAAATACCACCCATAAGCAGAAAGAAAATAAACGGAACGATATAGCAGGTTACCAACAAAGATTTACTGCGTATATCCAACTTCCACTGTAATGCTACGCCATATAAAAAACCGTTCATTTAAGCTTCCCTCCTTGCCATTTCGATAAAATGCTGTTCCAGCGTGCCACGATCAACTTTAATATCTAATACATGGATTTTTTTCTGCTTTAATTCGCCCAGTAAAGAAATCAAAGTATCTTCGATATTGTCCGTTTCAAAAGTGTTGTCTCCCTGCTGCGTCTTGATATGGATAAAATATTTTCTCCCAACCCTATCAGTCAGTTCCGAAGCTGTACCGCAAAAGACAATATTTCCGTTATTCAAAATGGCAATGCGGTCACATAAGGTTTCTACTTCCGCCATATCGTGACTTGCCAAGACGATTGTTTTTCCGTGTGATTTAAGCTTTCGGATTTGTTCGTGGAGCGATAGTCTTCCCTCAACATCAAGTCCCGCAGTCGGCTCATCGAGAAAAATAACATCAGGATTGCCTATAAGCGCAAGGGCAAGATGTAACCGTCTTTTCTGCCCTGTGGATAATTGTATATACTGCTTCTTTGCAATTTCTTTGATACCCAGACCGTTAAGCATGGCATCATCAATTTTTGTTTTATTCCATTTTGCAAACAGCTTGATAGCCTCCATTGGCTTGATATTGGCAGGCAAAGATGATGATTGCAGCTGAATACCCATTGTTCCGTTTACAGTAATCGCACCACTGTCATATTTTCTTAGACCTTCGATACATTCAAGCGTTGTCGTTTTTCCTGCTCCGTTTACGCCGAGCAGAGCGAAAATTTCTCCTTTTTCAATTTGAAAATCAAGTCCTTTAAGAACCATATGACTGCCATAACTTTTCTTTAATTCACAAACTTGTATTGCATCTTTCACGGTTTCACCTCCTCAAAGGGATTTGTTCCAAGTCTTGAAAAGTAGACTTGCAAAGCTGGCTCTAAATAAGCGTTAACGATTTTCTGCCTTTCTTCCCAAGCGTTTGTGGCAGTATCAATGTTACCGACTTCCATCAATTTCGGAAGCATACTCATATCGCCATTTGTAAACTCCATAATCAAACCCCAATATTCTTTTACAACCTGTTGGCATTTTTCGCTTTCAGGCCGTACATTTTCTTTTTGAAGCTGTACAATTTCATCACTTAGGCGGTTAAATCTGTCCATAAAATCTAAGCCGCTTTCTTTATCAAATTGACTGCGTATATGATCGAGCGTATCATCATCAAAACGCTTAATAAGATAATAAGAGTCATTCTTCATTTGTAGATTGACAATAATATCTGCATACTTCTTAAAGTTGACCGTCTGCATTTGTAAAACTTCTGCTTTTAACTGTTCTATTGCTGACAACGAAGCCTGAAGCTGTTCTATTTTTTGGCGTATATCATCTGCCTGATCTGTAAGAGCATTTGCAACATCTGTCGGTGTTTCCAAAGAGATCAACCGCTCTTTTATATCGTCCAAAGAAAAGCCCAGTGATTTCAAAGATATAATCTGATGGAGTGTAATCAAATCTTTATCTGTATAAAGCCTGCGTCCGCCTTCGCTTTCTGCCGATGGGGAAAGCAGTCCTTCTTTATCGTAGTATTGCAGAGTACGGACGGTAACTCCCATTTTCTTTGCCACTTCTCCAACTGTCATAAACCCTTGCGGAATTGCTCTGTATTTTGCCATAAT
>DVJY01000005.1 GCA_018716485.1 Candidatus Scybalocola faecipullorum | reverse complement strand
AAAACTATGGGTTTGAGCTTTCCCCATGGGAAGAAATACTGGGATATGAGGTTGATCCCCAAAATGTGACTAAAGTAGGGGCAGCGAAACTTAGTGCGGCTGTTATCTATGATATGACATTCTGGGGCTTTACAGAGGAGGAAGTTTTGGCAGAGCGTAAAAAACTTGAGGATACGTCCGCTGATATAGAGAGGATTCGTACACTACCGGCAGAAGAACAGAAAAAGTATTTTAAAACAGCAAATGAGATATTCCCGGAGCTTAAGCTGGAAGATAATCGTACCGAGGCCCAAAAGGAGCAGGAGCGTCTGGAGTCGGCAAAAGAGATGCTGAAAAACCGGTTGCGGACACTGGAAGCCCTTAAAGCCTACAGAAAATCCTGTATTGGGTAGACTTGATAGGAAAGCTGCAAAAGAGCGCAAGCCAGACCGGGGATTATATATTTACTGCTGAAAATCCGATACTGGAATAGATTTAATAAAAAATCAATTATTGTTCCGAAATGGGAACACAGCATTGACGATGGGAATAATCTGTGCTAAAATGAGAACACTAACAGGGAGGTGATTTTCATTGGTACAACGGAAAGAATATTTAGATCAGCTCATCAGCTGGAAAGATGAACAGGTGATCAAAGTGGTCACAGGTATCCGGCGCTGCGGAAAATCGACACTTTTGATGCAGTTTCAGCAATGGCTGAAGGAAAACGGGGTCACACAGGAGCAAATCGTTTCCGTCAACTTTGAGGAACTGGAGTACGAAGATCTGCTGGATTACAAGAAGCTCCATCAGTATCTGAAAGAACGTTTGGTCAGCGGAAAAATCACGTATATTTTTCTCGATGAAATTCAGAAAGTGCCTTCCTTTGAAAAGGTTGTAGACAGTTTATATGTAAAGCCCAATGTGGATCTCTATATTACAGGGTCGAATGCGTATATGCTTTCGGGAGATTTAGCAACACTTTTGACAGGCAGGTATGTGGAAATCAAAATGCTTCCGCTGTCCCTTCGGGAGTTCCTTTCCATGACCGGTTTAGAACCGGAACAGGGATTTCCTGAATATTTAAGAAACGGCGGTATGCCGTACATTGCTGTTATGAATCGTACCAACGAGAAAGTAAGCACCTATTTGGAGGGGATTTACAATACGGTCATTGTAAAAGATATTGAGGACAGACAGGTAAGGAAGGAAAGCAATCCTTCCAAGAGGAAAATTACAGATATTGCGCTGCTGAAGACGATTGCAAAATATCTTGCAAGTGTTGTGGGTAATCCTGTATCTGTCAGAAGTATTACGGATTATCTGGTTTCAAATGGAAGAAAAATCTCGCCCAATACGGTGGGGGATTATGTGGAAGCCTTAACGGAATCCTTTATCTTTTATCCTGCAGAACGTTTTGACATTGTCGGGAAACAGCTTTTAAAAGCAAACCGAAAAATGTATATTGTTGATCTGGGATTGAGAAATTATATCCTCCCACGTAAAAACTATGATCTGGGTTTTTCTCTTGAAAACCTTGTTTATTTTGAACTTTTGCGTCGGGGATATAAAGTAACGATTGGCAAAGTCGGAAACACAGAGGTGGATTTTGTTGCCCAGAAGCAGGGTGCATATCAATATTTTCAGGTTACAGCGGACATGACTGCACAGGAGACATTTGAGCGGGAAATCAGATCCCTTGAAAATATCCGGGACAATTATGAGAAGGTGATTTTAACCATGGATCGGTTAACAACCGGAAATTACAATGGGATACAGGTACGGTATTTATTGGATTGGCTGATGGAACCAAAGGATTGAATCAAGCCGCCTGTGCGCCGACATCGCGGATCGATGGCACATGGAAGAAAAAAATCGACGATGATTATAAAAAAAGGAGAAGAGAACGATAAAAAAGTATAAAAATCCTCCATTGACAAATACTACTTTCAGAAACGGAAAGTCAAGTAAACGGAGGAATTTTATATGAAAGCTACAGGAATTGTGAGAAGAATCGACGATTTGGGCAGAGTTGTAGTTCCGAAAGAAATCCGCAGAACGTTGCATATACGCGAGGGAGATCCTCTGGAAATATTTACAGACAGAGAAGGGGAAATTATTTTAAAGAAATATTCACTCATTGGTGAACTGAGCGGTTTTTCAAAACAATATGCCGAAGCGCTGGCACAAACGAGCGGCCATATTGTCAGTATTACAGACAGAGATCAGCACATTGCAGTTTCAGGGCAGGGGAAAAAAGAATTGCTCGGGAAACCGCTCAGCAAGGCGTTGGAACGCATGATTCACCAGCGCATGTCTAATTGCTGCAGTCAAAAAGATAAGGCTTTTGTAGAATTAATACCGGGAGAGAATGATGCCTTTCAGTCCGAGGTTATCTGTCCGATTATAGCCGAGGGGGATGCTATTGGCGCAGTGATTATCGCTTCAAGAGATGAAAAATATAAAATGGGAGAGGTGGAAAAGAAACTGGCGGCAGCAGCGGCAGCATTTTTGGGCAGACAAATGGAGCAGTAAACGAAAAAGCGGGAATTCCCGCTTTTTTTGATGGAGATGCTTGCTTAAATTTACTTTGACAGTGGTTTGTGGTTGAATCTTCATATTTTTTGGGGTACAATAGAAAGGCTAACAGTGTGGAAATCACATTGAGGAGGTAAATTCAATGAGTCAAAAATTAAAGATTGCCGTTATTTTTGGCGGGCAGTCATCAGAACATGAAATTTCCTGTATTTCAGTACAGACGATTGTTAAGGCAATAAATCCTGATAAATATGAAACAACGCTGATTGGTATTACAAAAGAAGGAAAGTGGCTGTTAACAGAAAACCTTGAGCAGATTCAGGATGGTACATGGTACGAGAGCGGGGCCAAAGCAGTGTTTTCCCCGGATGCCAGTGACCGGTGCATCATTATTGAAAGAAACGGTGTGTATACAAGACAGCCGGTTGATGTTGTATTTCCTGTGCTTCACGGCATGTACGGTGAGGACGGCACGATCCAAGGCCTTTTTGAAATGGCAAAAATCCCATATGTCGGCTGCGGTGTGCTTTCATCAGCGGTTTCAATGGATAAAGCATATACAAAATTGCTTGTAGATGACCTGGGCATCCGTCAGGCAGATTATGTGCTGATCAGACATACCGATTTGACAGATATGGAAGCATGTGCCGCCCATGTTGAGGCGAAATTAAAATATCCTGTCTTTGTTAAGCCGTCTAAGGCAGGGTCTTCGTGCGGTGTCAGCAAAGCAGAGAATCGGAGCGCTCTGATCGAAGCACTCAAAGAGGCGGTAAAGCATGATATCCGAATTCTTGTAGAGGAGACGATTGTCGGCAGAGAAGTTGAGTGCGCTGTACTCGGCGGCTATGCGCCGAAAGCATCGAACGTAGGTGAAGTGCTGTCTGCGGAAGATTTTTATACATATGATGCAAAATATAATAATCCGGTATCGCGCACAGATCTGCATCCGGTTTTCCCGGATGGGGTTCTTGAAGAACTGAGAGCAGACGCAGTGAAAATTTTTAAGCAAGTCGATGGCTACGGACTGGCAAGAGTGGACTTTTTTGTAGAGAAAGAGACCAATGAAGTCGTCTTTAATGAAATTAATACACTGCCGGGATTTACATCAATCAGTATGTATCCGATGTTGTGGGAAGATCAGGGTGTTTCCAATAGTGAGCTGGTTGATCAGCTGATTGAGCTTGCTTTTCACAGATATGAAAGATAGGAGGGATGGCCTTGGATATAAATGCACCTATTGGTGTGTTTGACTCGGGGGTCGGCGGACTGACCGTCGTCCGTGAGATCATACGCCAGCTGCCCAATGAAAATGTTGTCTATTTCGGGGATACGGCGCGTGTCCCTTATGGCAGCAAATCCCGGGAAATTATTATTGAATATTCCAGACAGATTGTTCATTTTTTAAAAACAAAAAAGGTTAAGGCCATTGTGATTGCCTGCAATACAGCCAGCGCTTACGCGCTGGATACGCTGATACCGGAAGTGGATGTACCGATCATTGGCGTCGTTCTGCCGGGAGCTAAAACAGCGGCAAAGGCGACAGTCAACGGAAAAATCGGTGTCCTTGGTACGACAGGTACCATTGGAAGCGGTATTTATACGAAAATACTGCATGAATATAATCCGGCATTTATGGTCGTTGGCAAAGCATGCCCGCTGTTTGTGCCTTTGGTGGAAGAGGGAATGATCGATGATCCGGTAACGGTGGAGATGGCCTCGAGATACTTAAAGCCGCTGATGGCCTACGGTGTAGATACTATTGTGCTTGGCTGTACCCATTATCCGCTTATACGCAGTACGATCCGCAATGTTGTGGGAGATAATGTGACACTTGTGAATCCTGCTTATGAGACTGCTGTCAGCTTGAGAACGCTGCTTCAAAAACAGGGCATTTACAGAGACTGCGGAGAGCCGACCTATCGTTTTTATGTCAGCGACGGCGCTGCAAAATTCAGTTCGTTTGCAAATTCTATCCTTCCGGTGGAATTGGTAGAAACAAGACTTGTACCGATTGAAGAGTATTAATTTTATGGGGAATTGTATTAGAAAAGAGGAAGATTATGACAAAAGATGTCATTTTATCAATTTGCGGATTTCAGTATGAAACCGGCGGCGATGAACCTGTAGAAGTCATTACAGGTGCGGATTATTACTATAAAAATGGCAGACACTATATTTTATATGATGAGATGATTCCGGAAAGCGGAAGCGAAGTAAAAAATATTATTAAAATTGGCCGCGGCCGTGTGGATGTTATCCGCCGGGGACCTCAAAGCACCCATATGGTTTTTGAACCGGATAAGAAAAATATGACCTATTATACAACGCCTTACGGCAATATGATGATCGGTATTAACACAACCAATATTGACTGTCGGGAAGATGAGATGAATATAGAGGCAAAAATCCAATATGCTCTGGATATTAATGAGTCTCATGTCTCGGATTGTGAAATTACTGTAAATATTACGTCAAAAGAAGATAAGTCCTTCCGTTTGCTTGGAAAAAACTGAAAATTATGCTATACTGGGGTAAATAGTTATTCAGCGTTGGGAGGAATCGATGATGAAAGGCAATCTTATTATTACATTAAATCGTCAGTACGGCAGCGGAGGCAAAGAAATCGGAGCAAAACTTGCAAAGCTTCTTGGTATCAAACTTTATGATGAAGAAATTCCGCAGCTGGCATCAGAAAAGAGCGGCATCCGCAAAGATTATTTTGAGAAGGTGGATGAAAAACCAACGGACAGTTTTTTGTATGCGCTGGCAATGAATACATTTTCTTCGGTGAATTCGATGAATCCACTGGATCATACATTATCCAGTGACCGTCTGTTTAATATTCAGGCCGAGGTCATCAGAAATCTTGCAAAACAGGAATCTTTTGTGCTGATCGGCCGCTGCGGCGAGTATATTCTGCGCGATGAGCCGAATGTTGCAAGACTGTATTTGTGCGCACCTATGGATAAGCGTGTGGAGAGAGTGTGCCGGCTGTACAATCTTTCAGAAAAAGAAGCGATTAAGACAATACGTTCTACAGATAAAAAACGTGAAAGTTATTATGGCTATTATGCGGGCAAAGATTGGGGCGCCTGCAGCAGCTATGATCTGTCAGTGGATACGAGTGTTCTCGGTATTGATAAGACAGTGACTTTTATAAAGAATTATCTTGATTTGAAAAATGGACAATAATTTTTAAAGTTTTTGCCGAACATGCAAAGTTTTTATAAAATATTTGATAACCTGTTCCTTTTTTGAAAAAAATGAGATATAATAAGGTCGATACAGGACAGAAGAAAGGTTTCTGCCTGATGTTCATACAAATTTTATGAATATGGAGGAAGTAAATATGTTAGTATCAGCAAAAGAGATGCTTACAAAAGCAAGAGAAGGACATTACGCAGTTGGTCAGTTCAATATCAACAATCTTGAATGGACAAAAGCAGTTCTTTTAACAGCACAGGAATTAAATTCCCCGGTGATTTTAGGTGTTTCCGAAGGTGCCGGCAAATACATGACAGGTTTTAAGACCGTTGTGGGTATGGTAAACGGTATGCTTGAAGAATTAAACATTACCGTACCTGTAGCACTTCATTTGGATCATGGTACATTTGAAGGATGCTGCAAGTGCATCGAAGCAGGATTCTCATCAATCATGTTTGATGGTTCCCACTATCCGATTGAAGAAAATATCGAAAAGACAAAAGAACTTGTAGCTGTCTGCGCAGAAAAAGGTATGTCTCTTGAAGCAGAAGTCGGTTCCATCGGCGGTGAAGAAGACGGCGTTGTCGGTATGGGCGAGTGTGCTGATCCTAATGAATGCAAAGCAATCGCAGATCTGGGAGTAACGATGCTGGCAGCAGGTATCGGTAATATTCACGGCAAATATCCTGAAAACTGGAAAGGATTAAGCTTTGAAACACTTGAAGCAGTTAAAGAAAAAACAGGCGATATGCCGTTAGTGCTTCACGGCGGCACAGGCATTCCTGAAGATATGATCAAGAAAGCAATTTCCCTTGGAGTTGCCAAAATCAATGTAAATACAGAGTGCCAGCTTGCATTTGCAGATGCAACAAGAAAATATATTGAAGCAGGCAAAGATCTTCAGGGCAAAGGCTACGATCCTCGTAAGCTGCTTGCACCGGGCTTTGAAGCAATTAAAGCAACTGTTAAAGAAAAAATGGAATTATTTGGTTCAGTTAATAAAGCTTGAGCATAAGTTTCAAAGAAATCGAGTAGGATGCAGCCTACTCGATTTTTTGTATTTGATAAGTTCGGCAGCCGGCTGTTTGTCTGGCGGCGGACAGCCGTTATGCTTTAGTGAATCAATGATCGAGGGTACGATATGACATATAATATATTTCAGTGGCTGATGTTTTTCTATATTTATTGTTTTATTGGCTGGTGTTTTGAATCGGCTTATGTGTCCATTAAAAAGAGAAGATTTGTTAACAGGGGATTTTTAAGGCTGCCTTTGCTTCCGATTTATGGATCCGGTGCTATCGCTATTTTAATAGTAACTGTTCCGATCAGGGGACAGTATGGGCTTGTGTTTGTTTTTGGCATGCTTTCGGCGACGTGCCTTGAACTTGTTACCGGGATTATTATGGAGGCGTTATTTAAAGTCAGATATTGGGATTACAGTAATCAGAAATTAAATTTTAAAGGCTACATTTGTTTGTCATCATCTTTGGCATGGGGTATATTGTCAGTGATTTTGACAGAGGTCATTCATGAGCCGATTGAACGCTGGGTGCTCAATATGCCGATAAGCTTTCAGCTGGCAATGGATGCCATACTGTCTGTATTATTTGTATCCGACTTTGTTATTTCTTTCACAGCTGCATGGAATTTGGGAAAACTTCTTGAGAAGCTGACAAAAATACGTGCTCAGGGTGAAAAATTGAAGCAGCAGCTTGAGAAGAAAGGAGAGGCGCTGGGAGAACGTTTGGATACAGCCAAAGAAACAGCTGCGGAAAAACTGGTATCCGTCAGAACGAATGCCGAAGTCCGTTTGACCGAAGTTAGGGAGGATATGGAAGGACGTCTTGAATTGGTACGAGCGGAACTGGAGAGACTTCGAGAAGAATACAGAAAAACGGAAATTCGTGGCAACCGTTTTTTTACAAGAAGACTTTTGCGTGATAATCCGGGCGCTGTATCTATGAAGTTCGGAGAGGCTTTAGACGGCGTTAAAAAGCGTACGCTGCAAAAGATCAAAGACCACAGAAAGCAGGAAGAATGAAAAATGAAAGAAATTAAAACAAATGCTATGCGCTTTTTAGATAAGAATAAAATTATTTACGAAGTTGTCCAGTATGAATGCGATGAATTTACGGATGGGCTGAGTGTTGCCGACCGGTGCGGTATACCGTATGACCGCTCTTTTAAAACACTGGTGACGGAAGGTAAAAGCGGAAATTATTACGTTTTTGTTATACCGATAGCCAGAGAATTAGATTTGAAAAAAGCCGCAAAGACGGCCGGCGAGAAATCTGTAGAGATGATTCATGTTAAAGATATTAATAAGGTAACAGGATATATTCGGGGCGGCTGCAGTCCGATCGGTATGAAAAAGCAATATAAGACTGTTTTTGATGGCAGCGCATTAAATTATGACTGGGTTGCAGTGAGCGGAGGACGTATCGGCTCCTCCCTGAAGGTGAATCCACAGGTACTTGCAAAAGTAATCGGTGCTTCATTTGCAGATATTTGCCATGAAAGAGATGAAGCGTGATGTTGACGAATAAAGTCTTTTTTGTATTTTCTTTTATGCATGCAGTTGTAAAATACATTGACAAATGAATATAATAAAGGTATTATAGGGAATAAGCTTAAAATTAAGTAACGTGTTGCTGTGATAAAGCAGATGTTAATGAATTTTTTCATGGCAGCGCATGCATTTGAGGAGGAACAAAGATGAAAAAACAATAGGTTTAGTATTAGCCGGTGCTATGGTACTGTCGCTGGCGGCCTGTGGTCAGGGAAATGGCGGCAGCGCGCAGGATGACGGCACTACTTTTAGAATTGGCGGTATCGGACCACTGACAGGAAACAATGCAATTTATGGAAACGCTGTTATGAATGGCGCTCAGATGGCAGTCGATGAGATTAATGCAGACGGCGGTATTAATGGGGTTCAGCTTGAATTTGATTTTCAGGATGATGAGTCTGATGCAGAGAGAGCAGTGAATGCATATAATCAGTTAAAGGACTGGGGTATGGACATGCTGGTCGGCACAACAACATCCTCACCGTGTGAGGCTGTTGTTGCCAGAAGCAATGAAGACAATATGTTCCAGATTACACCATCTGCTACATCCGTAAATTCTATTCAGTATGAAAATGCTTTCCGTATGTGTTTCTCAGATCCAAGTCAGGGTACGGCATCTGCAGATTATATTGCAGAGAATGGCCTTGCGTCAAAGATTGGCATTATCTATGACAGTTCTGATACATATTCATCAGGTATTGCTTCGGCTTTTGAGTCCGAGGCACAGGCAAAAGGTTTGGAAATTGTTTCCAAGGAGGCATTCACAGGCGAAAGTAATACAGACTTCAGTGTACAGCTGCAGAAAGCAAAGGATGCCGGAGCAGAATTGTTATTCCTTCCGATTTATTACACACAGACAGCGCTTATTCTTGCTCAAGCGGATACAATCGGATTCGAACCGCTGATTTTCGGAAGTGACGGTTTTGACGGTATTCTTGATGTGGATAACTTTGATAAGTCGTTGGCAGAAGGCGTTATGTTCCTGACACCGTTCTCAACAAATTCAACCGATGAACTGACTCAGAATTTTGTACAGAAATATGAAGAACAGTTTGGAGGTACACCAAATCAGTTTGCCGCAGATGCCTATGACAGTGTTTATGTAATTAAGCAGGCAGCAGAGCAGGCCGGTCTGACAGCAGATATGAGTGCGTCAGAAATGTGTGATGCCTTAAAAACAGCGATGACAGAAATCAGTTTTACAGGACTTACAGGAAAAGATATTCAGTGGGGCGCTGATGGAGAACCACAGAAAGCGCCGATCGTTGTTCAGGTTGAAAATGGAGAATATCAGATTCTTCAGTAGTTTACATGATGACCCGAGAGGGGCTGCCTTTAGGGCGGCCCCTTTAATTTTTAATTTATGTATTTAAAGAGGTGTTTGTATGAGTTTTCTCTCCTATCTGATCAACGGCATCAGCTTAGGCAGCGTTTATGCAATCATTGCCCTTGGCTATACGATGGTTTACGGTATTGCCAAGATGCTGAACTTTGCCCATGGCGATGTGATTATGATCGGCAGCTATGTCGTATTTACGATGGCAAGTACATGGGGCATGAATCCGATGCTGGCAATCGTTGTTTCTGTAATTTTTTGTACAGTTCTTGGTGTTGTGATTGAACGTGTGGCATATAAACCGCTGCGTGAGGCGACATCGCTGGCAGTGCTCATTACCGCCATAGGTGTCAGTTATCTGCTTCAAAATGTAGCACTGTTGATTTTCGGCGCGGGCACGAAATCTTTTACTTCAGTCGTTCCTGTACCGGCGTTAAGACTGGCTGGCGGAGCATTGACGATCTCGGGTGAGACTATTGTGACGGTCATCGCATGTATTGTTATTATGATCGGATTGATGCTTTTTATTAAGAAATCAAAATCCGGGCAGGCGATGCTTGCTGTTTCAGAAGACAGAGGTGCGGCGACACTGATGGGTGTTAATGTCAACCGGACGATAGCGCTGACTTTTGCCATCGGTTCAGGTCTTGCGGCGATTGCTGGCGTTCTTTTGTGTTCGGCGTATCCGTCGCTGACGCCGTACACAGGTTCTATGCCGGGCATTAAAGCCTTCGTTGCCGCGGTATTCGGAGGCATCGGTTCTATCCCGGGGGCATTTATCGGAGGTGTTTTGCTCGGTGTGATTGAAAGTCTTGCCAGAGCATATATTTCTTCTCAGCTGTCTGATGCGATTGTATTTGGTGTGCTGATTATTGTGCTTTTAGTGAAGCCTACCGGTATTTTAGGCAAAAAGATTAATGAGAAAGTGTAGGTGGGCAGTATGAAGACAAAAAAAATAAGCAAATTTGCTCAAACGAATTTGATAACTTATGGTATTGCTGCCGCGGCGTTTATTGTAGTTGAAATTATGCTGCTCACAGGCAGTATGTCCAGTCTGATGGAAGGGCTTTTAGTTCCGCTTTGCACATATGCGATTTTGGCGGTTTCTTTAAATCTGACAGTTGGTATTCTCGGAGAATTAAGCCTTGGACATGCGGGATTTATGTGCGTCGGTGCCTTTTCAAGCGCATTTTTTTCTGTATGTGTCGGTGACGCTTTTGGCAGCGATTTATTCCGCTTCGTGATTGCTATCCTGATCGGCGCAGTCACTGCCGGAATTTTCGGTCTGATCATTGGCATACCGGTATTAAGACTTCGCGGAGACTATTTGGCAATCGTGACACTTGCCTTTGGTGAAATTATTAAAAATGTAATTAATGCATTGTATGTCGGCAGGGACAGCAAGGGATTTCACATTTCATTAAGTCCTCTGACACTGGAACCGGATGGCAAGATGATTATCAACGGCGCTCAGGGACTGAGCGGTACACCTAATGATTCTACCTTTATTATTGGTTTTATTTTACTTTTAATGACTTTATTTATTGTGTTAAATTTGATTCATTCAAGGACAGGGCGTGCAGTTATGGCAATTCGTGATAACCGTATTGCGGCTGAATCGGTCGGTGTCAACATTACAAAATATAAACTGCTTGCATTTTCAGTTTCTGCTGCTCTGGCAGGAATCGCCGGGGTGTTATATGCGCACAATCTTTCCACATTGACAGCGCTCCCTAGAAACTTCGGCTATAATATGTCGATTACAATTCTTGTTTTTGTTGTACTTGGCGGAATTGGAAATATTTGGGGATCGATGATTGCGGCGGTTATTTTAACACTGCTTCCGGAAATGCTCAGAGGATTAAACGATTATCGTATGCTTATTTATGCGATTGTATTGATTGTATTGATGCTCTTTAATTGGAGTCCGGGCGCAAGAACTTTCAGAGCACGGCTGAAAGAAAAAGTTGGCAGGCATAAACAGACGGAGGAGGTGAAGTGATATGGCGATGCTGGAAGTAAAAAATCTGGGAATTTCCTTTGGCGGCTTAAAGGCGGTGAATAATTTCGGCATTTCTATCGAAAAGGGAAGTCTTTACGGGCTGATCGGGCCTAACGGAGCCGGAAAAACGACTGTATTTAATATGCTGACCGGTGTTTATAAACCTGATGAGGGATTGATTTTTCTTGACGGGAAAAATATTACAGGCAAAAAGACTGTAGATATCAATAAAGCAGGCATTGCCAGAACATTTCAAAATATCCGTCTTTTTAAAGATATGTCTGTTTTGGACAATGTAAAAGTCGGTCTGCATAATCACCACAAATATTCGACTATCGAGGGGATTTTAAGACTGCCGCGATATTTTCGGGTTGAAAAAGAAATGAATGAGCGTGCAATGGAATTGCTGCATGTTTTCGGTCTGGAAAATGTCAGAGATTTTAAAGCATCTAATCTTCCGTATGGCGAACAGAGAAAGCTTGAGATTGCGCGTGCGCTTGCGACGGAGCCGAAGCTGCTGCTTTTAGATGAGCCTGCAGCCGGCATGAATCCCAATGAGACCGGTGAATTGATGGAGATGATCCGGTTTGTCCGTAAAGAATTTGATATGACAATTTTGCTGATTGAGCATGATATGAAACTTGTATCCGGAATTTGTGAAGAACTGACGGTTCTGAATTTCGGCCAGGTACTGGCAGCGGGCAAGACAAGCGAGGTGCTCAATGATCCTAAAGTAATTACAGCTTATCTGGGCGAATAGGAGGAAAAACTTATGGCAATGCTTGAAGTAAAAAATCTGGAAGTTTATTACGGGGTCATTCAGGCGCTTAAGGGAATTTCCTTTGAGGTCAGTCAGGGAGAGGTCGTCGCGCTGATCGGTGCCAACGGCGCCGGCAAGACGACAACACTGCATACTGTGACCGGCCTGATCGCACCCAGAGCGGGACAGATTATATTTGAGGGAAAAGATATAACGAAAATTCCCGGATATAAATTGGTAGCCATGGGCATGGCTCATGTGCCGGAAGGCCGCAGGGTCTTCTCCCAGCTGTCCGTATATGAAAATCTGAAGCTTGGTGCATTTACACGAAAAGATAAAGGCGGTATAGAGGAGAGTCTGAACAAAATTTATGAGCGGTTTCCAAGACTGAAGGAACGCCGCAATCAGTTGGCGGGAACGTTATCCGGCGGCGAGCAGCAGATGCTGGCTATGGGCAGAGCGCTAATGAGTAAGCCGAAAATGATTTTGATGGATGAGCCGTCAATGGGTCTTTCGCCGATTTATGTTAATGAAATATTTGATATTATCCGTGAGATCAGTCAGTCGGGAACGACAGTGCTTCTTGTGGAGCAGAATGCCAAAAAAGCGCTTTCAATCGCAGACAGAGCTTATGTGCTTGAGACCGGAACAATTTCTTTGAGCGGAAAGGCTTCGGATCTGCTGAATGATGAATCTGTAAAGAAGGCATATCTTGGCGAATAAAAAAGAAGGAGTTTTGGTTATGAATAATCTTGTCATCACAATTGCTAGAGAATATGGCAGCGGCGGAAAAACAATCGGCGAAATGCTTGCGCGTGAATCCGGCATCTCCAGTTACAGCAGCGAGATTATAAAAATGGCATCAGAGGACAGCGGTATCAATGAGCAGTTGTTTGCCCAAAAGGATGAAAAATTAAAGCCGAGCCGCCAGATTCTCGGAATGTCGAAAGTATATAAAGGCGGACTGATCGATCCGGAGAGCGATGATTTTGTGTCGGATGACAATTTGTTTAATTATCAGGCTAAAATTATAAAAGATTTGGCCAGAACACAAAACTGTGTGATCATCGGAAGGTGCGCGGATTTCATACTTAAGGATGAAAAAAATGTCATCAGCGTTTTTATACATGCGCCTATGGAGTTTAATATAGCGCGTGCGCTGGAACGCAATAATATGACCCGGAAAGAAATGATCCGTTTTATTGAAAGGACCAATAAACATAGGGGCGATTATTACAAATATTATACGGGGCATGAGTGGAACGACGCGAGAAATTATGACTTGTGTCTGGATAGCAGCAAGCTTGGTTTCGAAGGCTGTATCCGGGAAATTAAATCCTATGCTAAAATCCGTTTTGGTGAACAGCTCAAAGAAATCGGATTGAATTGGTAATCGTCAGGGCAGACAGGCCGCCGCCTGCCTGCCTTATTTGTGCGATAACCCATCAAGCGGCGAAGCTGTGTTATGACGAAAGATGAAAGGATAGAAAATATGAGTGTATTCAGAAGAGGCCTGCGGGCCGGGCTGCCCATCGGGCTTGGATATTTTCCGGTATCTTTTACGTTTGGTTTTCTGACGGTTGCCGGTGGGCTGCCATGGTGGGTTGGCGCCTTGATATCGTTGACTAATCTTACGAGCGCAGGACAATTTGCGGGACTGAATTTGATCCTTGCCGGCGGAAGTTATGTGGAAGTGGCGTTGACAACGCTTGTTGTCAACTTGAGGTATATGCTGATGTCGCTGTCTTTGTCTCAAAAAATTGAAACGCAGACACCGGTGTGGAAACGTATGTTGTTTGCTTTCGGCATTACGGATGAGACTTTTGTCGTGGCATCGATGGAGAAGCCTCCGGTGAAAGCGGCGTATATGTTTGGGCTGATTATTTTTCCGATCATCGGATGGAATATGGGGACGATTGCCGGGGCGTGCATATCCGGAATTTTGCCGCAAGCACTGAAAAATGCCATGGGCATAGCTATTTATGCAATGTTTATTGCAATTATTATTCCTCCGGCACGAGCTTCAGGAAGGGTGTTCATGATTATCGTAATCGCAGTGGCTGTAATGTGCGGATTGAGGTACATTCCGATGTTTCATTTTATTTCATCGGGCTTTCGCGTTATCATTGCCACTGTGGCGGCAGCTGGTATCGGCGCGTGGCTGTATCCGAAGGAAGATGAAGAGGAGTAAACATATCGGCTGAGATGATACAGAAGATATGTCAGAAGGAGGAATTTATGACACGGGTATTGATTTGTGTTTTGCTGATGGCTCTGGTTACTTATTTGCCGAGAGTTCTTCCGGTCACTATTTTCAGAAAGAAAATAAAATCCAAATACATTCGGTCTTTTCTGGATTATACGCCTTATGCAGTTTTGGGAGCATTGACATTTCCGGATGTATTTTATGCGACAGGGCATGGTATCTCGGCGGCTACAGGCGCGGCTGTCGCCATTTTGCTTGGATGTTTTAATCGCAGTCTTGTAGAGGTGGCTGTTGCGGCTATAGTTGTTGTTTATATTGTTGAAATGATTATCGTATAGGAGTGTGTAAAAATGAGCAGAATGCTGATCGTTATAGATATGCAGAATGATTTTGTAGACGGCGCTCTTGG
Organism: Candidatus Scybalocola faecipullorum; assembly: GCA_018716485.1. Lineage (GTDB taxonomy): Bacteria > Bacillota > Clostridia > Lachnospirales > Lachnospiraceae > Scybalocola_A > Scybalocola_A faecipullorum. The sequence goes on along the minus strand of DVJY01000005.1, from coordinate 4,597 downwards.
AACAAAAGAGGCTCAGGAGATTGCGCCGAAAGTGGTGGAAAAAATCAAAAATTATAAAGGACAAGTAATGTATACAAGAGATACCCATGAGGCAGATTATCTGGAAACATTGGAAGGGAAGAATCTGCCGGTTGAACATTGTATCCGGGGGACAAAGGGCTGGGAACTGATAGACGAAATTAATGAAACGGCTAAAAAAGCCGGAAGTCTTATTTTTGATAAACCGACATTTGGCTCTCTTGCGCTGGCAGGATGTTTAAATGGTATTCATAAAGTCGCGCCGATTGACGGCATTGATATTGTTGGCCTTTGTACGGATATTTGTGTTGTTTCCAATGCACTGCTTTTAAAAGCAACAATGCCGGATGTTGAGATTGCTGTGGATGCTTCATGCTGTGCCGGCGCTACGCCGGAAGGCCATCGATGCGCATTGGAAACAATGAAAAACTGTCAGATTAAAGTGATTGAATAATTATTTTTTTAATGTCCGCAGCATGGCTTTGTCCTCTGCGGACACTCTGTATGACTCACATATTTTTTGAATCGCCTTATTATGGGTAAATGCATCCAGTGTTTTGGCAGAAAACATCGGAAGCACTTTTTCTGGAAATCGGATATAGGCGACTGACAGTGCCCATGCTGCCGCCATTTTTACATAATAACCGTCATGGGCAAGGCCGGCAATGTCGGACAGGACACCGTCAATTTCCGCGTCGTTTATATAATAATCCATCAGAGCAACAACAGCAAAGCGAACTTCGTATTCCTTGTCTGATGTGAGATAACTGCGGATTACCGGTTTGTAAAAATCCGGATTTTTTCCTATAAATTTATAAGAAGATACAGGAGAGTCGCAGACGGCCCAGCTTGTAATATGACTGACGTATATTTGAAGATAAGGCAGACGTTCTTGATCGGTCATCTTTTCTCCGGCCAATAAAAAACCGAAAAGCATAATGTCTTCAGCATAATCCCAGAAGGGGCAGTCCAGATATTCGCGCATGCTTTTGTATTGTTTTTTTAGCTGCTTTGCGTAATCTTTCAAAACAGGGATGCGTATTCCTAAAATATTATCGCAGCCCGGACAGAGTTTGGCATGAAAGGTACGATAGTTGGGGTCTGCAAGCGCCAGAAGGCCCGAATGAATTTCTTCTCGATTCATAAATTACTCCTTTACAGTGATATTGGGAATATTATATCATAAAGGCAGGAGGAAAACATCCGGATATTAGAAAAAGGGAGGAAACACTATGAATCTGACAACAGCAAAAAAATTAAATAATGGGGTGATGATGCCGATTTTCGGACTCGGCGTCTATAAGTCAGGAGATGAAACATATGACGCTGTCAGAGCTGCACTTGATGCGGGCTACCGCCATATTGATACAGCGGCATTATATAAAAACGAAGATGCCGTCGGTGCGGCAATCAAAGACAGTAAAATTCCGAGAGAAGAAATTTTTGTGACAACAAAACTGTGGAATGACGATATGGCGGCAGGAACACAGCATGAAGCCTTTGAGAGAAGCCTGAAACTTTTGGATATGGACTATGTGGATCTTTATTTGATACACTGGCCGGTATCGTCCGCACTGGAGTCGTCTTGGCGTGTATTGGAGGAAATCTATAGGGCCGGCGGTGCAAGAGCTATTGGCGTAAGCAATTGTCATATGCAGCATCTGATGCGTGTGATGGCGGCGGCGGAAATCGTTCCGGCAGTCAATCAGATTGAGTGCCATCCGTATCTTAATCAGAAAGCGCTCAGAACTTTCTGCAACAATCTGAGTATTGAAGTAACCGCATGGTCCCCGCTTGGCAGGGGCAGGGTACTGGAAGATGCTGTGATTGAAAGTATCGCTGCACGCAGAGGCAAGACGCCGGCGCAGGTGGTTCTCAGATGGGAATTACAGGAAAATATTATCGTGATTCCGAAATCTGTACATAAAGAGCGGATTATTGAAAATGCGGATATTTTTGATTTTGAACTGACTCCGGAGGAGATTCAGTCAATGAATGAATTGAACAGGAATCAGCATTTTGGTACCAACCCGGATAATTTTGAAGATAAAAAGGATTGGAATTAAAAAAATTCACAAAAAACATCTTCCGAAATCTTTATATATTTCGGGAGGTGTTTTTTTATATAAAAATATGACCGGAGAAACTTATTGGAAGTTCAGTTGAAAAAGCAACCCCGATTTTGTCATTTGAAACAACGGCAAAACGCGCCCTTATTTTCAAGGGACTTGATAAATAAAGAAGCTATCTGGTAAAATGAAGCTGACTAAAAGAGCGGTACCGTAACGCAGTAAGGAGGCAGCATGGAGAATATCAGAACGTATCATACATTGGAGGTTAAGATAGTACGGGAACATGTTTTCCGTCAGATAGATTGTCAGGAGAATTCGCCGGTATTTGATGCGATGACGGCGTGCTACGATTCGATACTTCCTCAGGTGATGGAGCTTTTAAAGCCGGCGGCAGTTATGTGCACTGCGATACTGCCGAGAGAGGCGGAGAACAAAGCCGGAACAGAGGTTTTGTATGAGATTGTGACTATGGGCCAAGGTATCAGCCGATATATCAGCGACGCTTTTGAAAGCGGCGACTATGTTCGTGGACTGATGGCAGATGCGATGTCAGATGATGCACTTTTTTCGGCAGTTCAGGAACTTCACACAGAACGGCTGGCTTTTTGCGCAGATATGAAACGAGGCATATGCGGCAGTTGGGATATTCCGCAGGATCTTCCTGCGATAATCCTTCAGGATGCATGGACGCAGACGGAAGCGGCGCACATTGGCGTTAAAATAGGCAGTGGATTAATGTTTGATCCGGTGAAAACACTGTGCAGTGTCTATGTGCTGACACATCAGACAGAAAAGTTCAGAGACTGGCATGACTGCGGCAGATGTCAGAAGCAATCATGCAGATTCAGACAGGAGGAAGGTTTATCTGATAAGAGCGGCGGCTGCCAAGTGACTGTGGTCAAAAACGGAAGGCCGGCGGCGGTTCTGAATTGTCAGCCCGGACAAACAGTTATGGAAGTGCTGACTGAGTTTGATGCATCCTATAAGGCGGTCTGCGGCGGCAGCGGATGGTGCGGAAAATGCCGGATAAAATTGATTAAAGGCAGCCTTGCGGTATCAGCTTCAGATCGGAAATTTTTTTCTGCAAAAGAATTGGATCAGGGCCGGCGTCTTGCGTGTATGGCAGTGCCTGATACGGATATAGTCGTTGTTCCGGAGATGGAAACACAAGAGGACATGGCGGTTGTCTCGGTATTTGGAACGGCAGCGTGTAGAGAGGCTGATTCAGGCTGTGGACATGCGGATAATACAAAAAAATATGCTGCGGCTATAGATATAGGCACGACCACTCTGGCGGTTCAGATGATTGCTCTGCCGGAAGGCAGGATTATGGGAACATATACGGGGATAAACCGGCAGCGCACCTATGGCGCAGACGTCATTTCAAGAATCGGCTGGGCATGCGCGGGCAAAGAGCAGGCGATGAGGGACTTAATTGAGGAAGATGTGTGCAGCGGTATTGAAGCAGCGGCAGGACTGTATTTGCCAGAAGGCGGCGAACTTGACGTGATCGCAGTCTGCGGCAATACGACGATGCTTCATATTTTCAGAGGATATCCGTGTAACGGACTTGGGCAGGCGCCATTTGTCCCGTATACATTGAAAGAGGAATTATTCTGCCCCGAGGGGCGCCTGAAAGAACGTCTTCAAGCAGCAGGGCAGCGCCTTGGAAGGAAAAACTTCTTTTCACATGTGTGTATTAAAATATATCCCGGAATCAGCGCTTTTGTGGGAGCGGACATTGTCGCGGGCATGTGCGCCTTGAATATGGCTTCAGATCGGGAAACAGATATGCTCATTGACCTTGGTACGAACGGAGAGATGGCCATCGGAAACTGCGAAAAGCTTCTGGTAACATCGGCGGCGGCAGGACCGGCCTTTGAAGGCGGTAATATTACATGGGGTACAGGAAGTGTTCAGGGGGCTATTTGCCGTGCTGTTTACGAAAACGGCAAATTGAAGACAGAAACGATCGGCGGGGGGCCGCCGGAGGGAATTTGCGGCACAGGACTGATTGAAATAACGTCGGAACTTTTAAAAGCAGGAATTATCGATGAAAACGGTATGTTGGACGATGCTTATTTTGTCGGCGGATATCCGGTAGCAAAAAGAACAGACGGACAAATAATCTGTCTGACGCAAAAAGACATCCGGGAATTGCAAATGGCAAAAGCGGCTGTATGTGCTGCCGCGCAGACATTAATGATTAAATATCACACAGATCCGGCACAGATCCGGCATATTTATATCGCCGGCGGCTTCGGATATCAATTGAATTATGAGAAAGCGGCAGACATCGGACTTTTTCCGAAGGCTTTTCTCGGAAAGATGACAGCTGTAGGCAACAGCGCGCTTAGGGGGGCGGTCATGCTGGCATCGGATGAAAGTATGATGGCCAGAGCAGATAAAATAACTGCACTGGCCACGGAAACCGGACTGGCATCAGAGCCTGTTTTTCAGCAAAAATATATGGAAGGCATGTATTTTTAATTACCTTTACTGCTTAA
>DVJY01000038.1 GCA_018716485.1 Candidatus Scybalocola faecipullorum | reverse complement strand
CCCAAAAAGTGCGTTCTTGTAGGCTTTATTCCATCATGCTACCATTCAACTGAATATGTCGAAAGGAGATGTATCAGAATGAATGAGTTTGAAATTGGGCCAATCCGTCCCCCTTCCGAAAGTAGCAGTCTGCTCATTCGTGTGACGCGAGGATGTCACTGGAACAAGTGCTATTTTTGTGGGCTTTATAAATCCATGAAATTTTCTATGCGTCCGATAGAGGATATAATCAGTGATATAAAAGTGCAATCAGAACAGTATAGTGACCAAAAGTACAAATCCTGTTTTTTACAGGACGGTGACGCTCTGGTATTGAAAACAGAATATTTACTAAAGATTTTGGATGCCTTGCACCAATACTTCCCCTCTCTGGAGTCTGTCACCACTTATGCCCGCGCTGACAGCATAACGCGCAAAACTCTGTCGGAACTTAAACTGTTACGGGAGCATGGTCTAAATCATCTGTATTGTGGAATGGAAACGGGAGCTGACCACGTTTTGCAGCTTATCAATAAAGGATTCAATGCTGATACGGTTATCCGCAGCGGTTGTCTGGCAAAAGAAGCGGATATGACGCTATCTGAATTTATCCTGTTAGGGATTGGCGGAAAGGAATATTCCGAAGAAAATGCACGAAAGACCGCTGACGCACTCAATATCATACAACCAGATTTTATTCGTGTCCACGCTACCGGATTTAAGCCCAGTTCCATGATGTGGCAGCTTATTCAAAACGGAACTATTACGCTACAATCAGAGGAAGAAATCGTTCAAGAGCAGCGGCTATTTTTACAATGCCTTAATGAAATGGACAGCTACTATGTGAATGAACATATCATCAATCTGCTCTTGGAAGTTCGCGGCAATCTACTGACAGAGAAGCGGCAAATGCTTTCAGACATTGACCGTTTCCTGCGACTCCCGCCGGAAGAACGGCTATTGTTTGCCGTAGGCCGCAGGTTGAATGTGTTTTTCTTTTTGGATGATCTACAAAAGCCGGAGCTGCACCGTCAGGCGGAAGCATATATGGACAAAATTAAGAAAGAAAATCCCAATGTAGATTTCGCGCTTCTGTGTAACTATGTGCGGCAATCCCAAATATAAAAATCAGGCACAACCTCATGCACCGGCATGGGCTGTGCCTGATTTTCTACTTTTTAGTGGACGGACAGCATGGCGTCTGAACGTCCAGACCGTCCAGATAGCCGGTGCCCCAATTACACATTGCTTCCAAAACAGGAATGATGCTTCTGCCAAACGGCGTCAAAGAGTAAATCGTCTTAGGTGGGTTCTCTGGTATCACTTTCCTTGATACCAAACCACTTTGCTGTAAGTCGCGGAGCTGTTGGGAAAGCATTTTTGCCGTGGCTTTTGGGATAAGTCGTTGCAGCTCCATGTAATGAAGCGGCTGTTCAATCAGGTGCCAGAGTATCAGGGGTTTGTATTTGCCGCCGATCAGAGAAAGCGTTGCTTCTACGGGGCAGCTAAAAATCTCTTTTTCTTCTTGCATATCAATACCTCTCATGTTAGGATGGGCACTTTCCTTTTGGGAACTATCTTTCCGGAAAGTACATTCTTGTGGAATTTTTCTGCGGTGTTACAATATAGTCGATGGTTGATTTGACACATAAAATACACGGAAAGGACTTTGAACTATGGAATTACTTGAAATCGCCAAAAAGCGTTTTTCTGTCCGGGACTACACCGACCAGAAGGTGGAGCCGGAAAAACTGAACAAGATTTTGGAGGCAGCACACGTTGCACCTACAGCGGCAAATTTGCAGCCGGTTCACCTGATTGTCGCCCAGAGTGATGAGGCCCTTGCCAAAGTGAGCAAGGCGGCAAACATCTATTGCGCACCGCTGGCAATCATCGTATGCGCGGATCACAACAAGGCATGTGTACGGCCTTTTGACAAAAAGCAGACCGGCGACATCGACGCTTCTATCCTGACCGACCACATGATGCTGCAAGCAACCGAACTGGGCCTCGGAAGCGTTTGGGTTTGCTATTTCAAGCCGGATGTTTTGAGCAAAGAGTTTGACCTGCCTGCCAATCTGGAACCGGTCAACATTCTTGTCGTTGGTTACTCTGCGGAGGGTGAAGGTGATCTGAACCGTTTTGATGTCCAGCGCATCCCCATGAGCGATCTGGTTTCCTACGACAAGCTGTAAAGAGCCACCATATCAAGGCGCAACCCTTTTCACAGGGCTGCGCCTTTTCATCTTTCAGAAATATGGGCGTAGGTTTCTTCTAAAATCCATTTAATGTGTTCGTCGCAAAGAGTATAGAATACATTCTTGCCGACCTTATGCGAGGCGACCAGCCTTGCCATTTTCAGAATTTTTAACTGATGGGAAATAGCAGACCCGGACATATTCATTTGTATGGCAAGTTCCTTTACGCAATATTCCTGCTTCATCAGCGCCCACAGAATTTTCATCCGGGTAAAGTCACCCATTGCCTTGTGCAGTTCAGACAGCTTATCCATGTCTGCCGTATCAGGCTTGAATACGCATGGCTTTTGTTGTTCCATAGTGTTATCCGACCTTTCGTATTTGACAGCTATATCGTTTGTGGTTATTCTATTTTGGAAGGGAGGCGGCGATATGTCACACTACCATTTGCCCCACAACCACGGACAAGATATTGAAAAGGTTTTAGATAAAATGCCTGCCGAAGAAAATTTTCGGGAAATAGCATTTCTGTTTCAGCAGTTAAGTGACCCATCCCGGCTACGGCTTTTGTGGCTGTTGTGCCATAGTGAGGAATGTGTCTGCAATCTGGCCGCTGCCGTTGATATGAGCGCACCGGCGATTTCCCATCACCTGAAAAATCTGAAACGGAGCGGCCTTATTACCAGCCGCCGGGAGGGAAAAGAGGTTTATTACACATTATCCAATACAGCTCCCGCAAAACTTCTCCATAAGACGGTGGATGCCTTATTTGAAATATCCTGCCCGACCGACTAATAGACGAAATGCGCCGCTGCCCATCATTGGAAGCAACGGCGCATTTCTCTATTTCCATTTTTGTATCAATGCGCCGGGGGAAGAAACTTCTTTACCCGCATGGCCCGGATCGCGTTCAGAATAGCAATGACCGATACACCGACATCTGCAAAAACAGCTGCCCACATATTCGCATAACCCGTAGCCCCCAGGACCAGGACTAAGAGTTTGACGCCCAGGGCAAATACGATATTTTCATTTGCAATACGGATCGTCTTTCTGGCAATCCGCACAACAGCAGAAATTTTCGAGGGTTCATCCGTCATCAAGACCACATCCGCGGCCTCAATCGCTGCGTCGGAGCCGAGACCGCCCATAGCGATACCAACATCTGCGCGGGCCAGTACCGGTGCGTCATTGATTCCGTCACCCACAAATACCAACTTCCCTTTTTCGCTGGTTTGTTTCAGCATTGCTTCTACGCGGTCAACTTTATCTGCCGGGAGCAGTTCAGTATATGCCTGATCGAGTCCCAGCTTTTGTGCCACTTTCTTACCA
>DVJY01000037.1 GCA_018716485.1 Candidatus Scybalocola faecipullorum | reverse complement strand
TAAACAGATCGATCACTGAGGAAAAGGGATGCTGGCATAAACAAAACAGCATCCCATTTTTGCGCGATAAGCCCGCCAAGCAGCCGCCATGTTTGCATGAGCGGATATTTGGCGGGCCAACGGTCATCGAGCGGCAAAGCCGTGAGATGAGCGGGGTATCGCGGTGATCGGATAGGGGAAAAGAATTTTCCCTATCCGATCGATACGCCCGGAAAGGAGTGTGAAATGAGTTTAAAAACAAAGCATGCAATAAGATGGACATCTGCTGCGGTGATGGGCATTTATATCGCAGCACTTATCTATTTTTGCTTTTTTAGTGAAGCTTACGGGAGAAATATAATTTCAGAGGACTACAGATATAATTTGAGGCCGTTTCATGAAATTTACCGTTTTTTCACCTATAGAAATATTGTGGGATTCCGGGCATTTGCCATGAATCTGTTTGGAAATATATTGATTTTTATGCCTTTTGGCTGTCTGCTTCCGGCAGTCTCGGTCAGATGCCGGAAATGGGCGTTTGCCGTATCCCGGGCTTTCTGTCTCAGTCTGATGATAGAAACGGCGCAGCTGTTATTAAAGGTGGGAAGCTTTGATGTGGATGATCTGATTTTAAATACTTTAGGCGGCCTGCTCGGGTATGCTGTGTTTTGGACTGCGGACAGAATAAGGCGGTATTTGATGAAAAAAAGAAACGGAGGTAACGGCGATGGAAGAACACGCGGTGACAGATGAAGAAAGATTAAAAAAACAGATGGATTTTATCAGGGAAACGGACCGGGAAAAATCTGTATTTCGCCAGACATGGCTGTCTGACGGCAGCAGAAAAGAAAATGATGCCGAGCATTCATGGCATCTTGCCCTGATGGCTATGCTGCTGTCGGAGTATGCCAACGAATCTGTTAACACAGAGCATGTGATGGCAATGGTGCTGATCCATGACCTGGTGGAAATCGACGCCGGAGATACATATGCATACGACGAGGAAGGAAATAAAACGAAGCGGGAGAGAGAAGTCAGAGCGGCACAGAGGCTGTTTTCTATTCTTCCAAAAGATCAGGGAGAAAAATTAAGAGCGCTGTGGGAAGAATTTGAAGAGGCGAAGACGCCGGAAGCAAAGTTTGCTAATACACTGGATAAATGCCAGCCCATTCTCCTTAATGACGCTTCAGGCGGCAAAAGCTGGCATGAGCATACGGTTTATGAATCACAGATTATGAAGCGGAACGAAAAAACACCTGAAGGGTCAGAAACATTATGGGCATATTTTAAAAAGATTTTGGAGAAAAATATAGCCAACGGAAATATAAAAAAGGAGTCCGAAAGCCGGTAATGGATTATAGAACACTGTTTAAAGAAGACAATGACAGGATCAGAGAGCGGTATGATCTGGCAGTATGGCGTATTGAACAGATTTTGGAAGAACACAGTGTCTGCCCGCCGTATGACCGCTTTTTTGAGGAAAACGCCCGTTGGATTTTAATGTGCGACCGCCTGCTGACAGCGCTTGAGCGTGATGAATTGGAGTCGGCAGATCCGTCGGTGTGGCCGCAGATTCATGACCGCCTGTATGAAACGATGTACGGCTCTAAAATGCAAGACAGCTGGGGAAATCCGGACTATGCCAAAAGACACCTGGGGAATGAACTGGGGCCATACTTATCCTGCTTGTACGGAATTATCCGAAGTATCATTCCGGCTGTGTGGGAATACCGAAGAGTTCCGATCACTGTCTGCATGGAACTTTTTATAGAAATTTATAATGATTTTGAATATGAAAAAGTTACGGCGAAGATGGTGAGACGGGCAATTTACTGGTTTATCAGCGATTATGCAGATGAATTTATGACATATAAAATTCGGGAACTGACAGATCAGCGTCTGGATCGATACGAGCGTATTTTTTGGGAAGCCGCTGACGGACAAAACGAAATGGTTTTATATACTTATGGTATGTTTGTATCGGATTCGGCCGTTTGCCGGTGGCGCAGATGGAGAAATGCGGATAAGACAGAAATTGAAAACAGGGCGCAGGAATGCGTGAGGGCGGCCAAACAAACGACGCTGACGGGGAGCGGCGGAAGGTGCTTATTAAGCTGTTACATCGGTGATGAGCCGATTGCTGCGGCTGCGGCAAAACAGCTTGGAGCGGAGGGCTATGATCCGTTTGTGATACGGGGAAGTGTGTTTGGCGTTAGCGGACTGTCTAAAGGCGCCGGTCTTTTGGAAGACGGATGTATGGCGTATATACAGGCGCACAGGGGAGATATTTTATATTATGCTGACAGAGCGCTGTATGAACGTTATTTTTCAGTGGCGCAGAGCACTTTTGAAAAATATTCATCAGGGCAGCCGGCTGCTTCAGGATATGTGTGTATACCGCTGTCGTCGGGAACTTCCTGTGAAGAGCATAAAGAGTTTTTAGAGTGTGGGAATGTTCATGTAAAAGACTACTGCGCAAAAATGGCGGCACTGGAGCAGAAGTATCTCGGTACAGGCGCACAAACGTCACCTATAGTATTAGTATAGCTAATGAGTCGTATAAGAACCTTGTGATTGACGAAGCGCTGTGCAGCGAGTACAATTAAAGATGAGAAAATCTTTTCAGGAAAGGTATCTGTTTCCGAAGAGATGAAAAAAGTATTAGATAAGTTAATAAATATAAATTAAGGAGGATACACAGATGAGTGGTAAAGTTGGTATTGTCATGGGAAGTGATTCGGACCTTTCGGTGATGAGCAAAGCGGCAGATATTTTAGAGGAATTAGGGGTTGAATGCGAAATTACCGTTATTTCAGCGCACCGCGAGCCGGATGTATTTTTTGAATACGCCAAAAGTGCTGAAGCAAAAGGATTTAAGGTCATCATTGCCGGGGCTGGAATGGCAGCACACCTTCCGGGTATGTGTGCGGCAATTTTCCCGATGCCGGTCATTGGTGTACCTATGCATACAACATCTCTTGGCGGCCGCGATTCCTTATATTCAATCGTTCAGATGCCTTCCGGCATTCCGGTTGCCACAGTAGCCATTAACGGCGGAGCCAATGCGGGACTTTTGGCAGCTAAGATTTTGGCTACAAGTGATGAGGAACTTTTAACACGTCTGAAAGCATATTCTGCCAAACTGAAGGATCAGGTTGTCGCAAAGGATGCAAAGCTTCAGGAAATCGGATATAAGGCATACTTAAAAGAACAGGGAAAATAGGAAGGACAGTGAAGCATGAATAACGATAAAGTATTGGACAGATGCGGTTTATTTGGACTTTACGGAAGCAATGTATCTGAAGCGGCCAAAATCATATATTACGGCCTTTTTTCGCTGCAGCACCGCGGCACGGAAGCTTCAGGTATCTGCGTCCACGATGATGGTCAGTTTAAGTATAAGAAAGATAAAGGGCTTGTCACGGAAGTTTTCGATAAAGAATCTATTGACCGTATGGGCGGTCATATGGGAATCGGTCATGTACTGCGCTATGCGGGGCAGGATGCCGTGGAAAATGCGCAGCCTATCGTGATCCGTTATACAAAGGGGCATATGGCGGTGGCATTAAACGGCGGGCTGACCAATACAGAAGAACTTAGAAGAGACCTGGAACTCAAAGGCGCGGTATTCCAGACACTGGAAGCTGCAGAGGTGGTTTCCGTCCTTATTTCCAGAGCAAGGAATCAGTGTTCGACCATTGAAGAGGCTATTGCAAAAGTCATGCCTGAACTTAAAGGCGGTTATGCGCTGCTTGTGATGACACCGAGAAAAGTCATCGGTGTGCGGGATCCGAAAGGAATCCGTCCGCTGGTATTTGGAAAAAAAGGAGATACGTATTATTTTTCTTCAGAAACGTGCGCGTTTAATGAACTGGGTATTGAGTTTGAAAGAGAAGTGGCTCCGGGAGAAATTCTTGTTGCCGGACAAAAAGGCGTATATTCTTTAAATAGCCGTCAGCCGGACACGAAATCTGCTATTTGTGCTTTTGAATATATTTATCATTCCAGACCGGACAGTGTATTTAACGGTGTCGAAATCTATAAAGCAAGATCAGCGATGGGTCGGGAGATGGCGGCGCAGGCTCCGGCCGATGCAGACGGAGTTGTCTGGGTGCCGGATTCGGGACTTGCAGCGGCCGAAGGATATGCGGCGGCGATGGGACTGCCGCTTGTTGATGCTTTTATTAAAAATAAATATTTTGGCAGCAAGCTTATGAAACCGGATGAAGGTATGTTTGCCAAAGGTATTAATATGAAATTGTCGGTCATCCAAAGTAATGTCAAAGGATTGAAGCTTGCCGTTGTCGATGATTCTATGATTCAGGGCACGACAGCCAAGATTTTTGTGGCGGCGTTAAGACATGCAGGGGCCAAAGAAATCCATCTGCGCATTTGCGCGCCGATGGTACGGTATGACTGCCTGTATGGCGCAAGTACGCCTGACCGGCCGATGGGCGGCAATCAGGATACCGAAGAGGAAATTTGCCGGAGTATCGGCGCCGATTCCGTAAAGTTTTTAAGTCTTGAGGGGCTTAAAAAGGCGTGCGGCGGCTGTGATCAGGGCTTTTGCAGCGCATGCTTTGACGGTGATTATCCAGTAAAATAATGGAAGAATAGGTGGAGGAAAAAATGGATTATAAAAATTCAGGTGTAGATATTGAAGCCGGTTATGAATCCGTGCGTTTGATGAAGGAACATGTTATGAAAACGATGCGTCCGGAAGTGCTGACAGATATCGGCGGTTTCTCAGGAGCATTTTCAATGAACAGCTTTAAAAATATGGAAGAGCCGACCCTTGTGTCCGGTACAGATGGTGTGGGTACAAAACTGAAGCTGGCATTTATTATGGATAAGCATGATACGGTGGGTATTGATTGTGTGGCTATGTGTGTCAATGATATCGCGTGTGCCGGCGGAGAACCGTTATTTTTCTTGGATTATATTGCGTGCGGAAAGAATACGCCGTCAAAGATCGCAGAAATTGTTAAAGGTGTAGCCGAAGGCTGTACTCAGGCAGGCGCAGCCTTAATCGGCGGTGAAACTGCGGAGATGCCGGGATTTTATCCGGAGGATGAATATGATCTGGCCGGGTTTGCGGTAGGCATTGTGGACAAAAAGAATTTGATCACGGGAAAGGATTTAAAAGACGGCGACATCCTGATCGGCATTGCTTCCTCAGGTGTACACAGCAATGGTTTTTCCTTAGTCCGCAAGATTTTTGAGATGACAAAGGAATCTTTGGACACATATTATGAAGAACTTGGCACGACGCTGGGCGAAGCGCTCATTGCGCCGACAAAGATTTATGTGAAGGCATTAAAAGCGTTAAAGGATGGCGGCGTGACAGTCAAGGCGTGCAGCCACATTACAGGCGGCGGTTTTTATGAAAATATTCCGAGAATGCTTCCGGAAGGCATATGCGCAGTTGTTCATAAGGACAGTTATGAAGTACCGGCAATCTTCAGGCTGATGGCCAAAAAAGGTCAGGTTGAAGAAAAAGTGATGTATAATACCTACAATATGGGTATCGGCATGGTGATCGGCGTTGATCCTGCGATGGCGGATCAGGCTGTTGAAATTTTGGAAGCGGCAGGAGAAAAAGCATATAAAATCGGCGAAGCAAAAGCCGGGGAAAAAGGTGTGATCTTATGTTAAAAATTGCAGTGCTCGTATCCGGTTCCGGCACCAATCTTCAGGCGATCATCGACAGAATTGAAGACGGTACGGTCAAAAATGCGGCCATCCAAATTGTCATCAGCAATAACCCAAAGGCCTATGCACTGGAGAGAGCCAGACAGCATGACATTAAAGCCGTATGTATTTCTCCGAAGCAGTTTGAAAGCAGAGATGCCTTTAATCATGCGCTGCTTGATGAAATCGATCGGGCAAATGTTGATCTGATCGTACTTGCAGGCTTTATGGTTGTCGTTCCGGCAATGATCATCGAGAAATACAGAAACAAAATCATAAATATCCATCCGTCGCTTATTCCGTCTTTCTGCGGCCAGGGCTATTACGGACTTCACGTCCATGAGGCGGCACTGAAAAAAGGTGTGAAAGTCAGCGGCGCAACAGTACATTTTGTGGATGAAGGGACAGATACAGGCCCGATCATTATGCAGAAAGCGGTAGAAGTTAAAAATGATGATACGCCGCAGACCCTTCAGCGCCGGATTATGGAACAGGCAGAATGGATAATTATGCCGAAAGTCATTGATGCTATTGCGGCGGGACGTGTCAGCGTCAAGGACGGCATTGCCAAAATTGAGGAGGAATAATCGATGAAAGTACTTATTGTAGGCAGCGGCGGCAGAGAACATGCCATAGCGGCCAAAGTGGCACAGAGCAAAAAGGTGACAAAGATTTACTGCGCGCCGGGCAATGCGGGTATTGCCTCTATTGCCGAATGTGTGAATATTGGCCCGATGGAATTTGATAAACTGACAGCTTTTGCAAAAGAAAAAGCCATTGACCTGACGGTTATCGGTATGGACGATCCATTGGTCGGAGGTGTTGTCGATGCTTTTGAAGCAGAAGGATTAAGAGTTTTCGGACCGAGAAAAAATGCGGCCATTATTGAAGGCTCTAAAGCTTTTTCAAAAGATCTGATGAAAAAATATCATGTTCCGACAGCTGCTTATGAGACTTTTACAAATGCCGATGATGCGCTGGCATATCTTGAGACAGCAAAAATGCCGATTGTTTTAAAGGCTGACGGGCTGGCACTGGGCAAAGGAGTGCTGATCTGCAACAATCTGGATGAAGCAAAGGCCGGTGTTAAAGAATTGATGGTAGACAAGCACTTTGGCAGCGCCGGAGATAAAATTGTTATAGAAGAATTTATGACCGGCCGTGAAGTTTCAGTGCTTTGTTTCAGCGATGGAAAAACAATTAAGCCGATGACATCCGCACAGGATCATAAACGTGCCAAAGACGGTGATCAGGGCTTAAATACAGGCGGGATGGGTACATTTTCACCGAGTCCGTTCTATACTGCAGAAATGCAGACATTCTGCCAGAAAGAAGTGTTTGATAAGACGATAGACGCTATGCGTCAGGAAGGCAGAACATTTAAGGGCGTATTATTTGTCGGTCTGATGCTGACGCAGGAAGGGCCGAAAGTTCTTGAATATAATGCCCGTTTCGGTGATCCGGAAGCTCAGGTTGTTCTTCCGAGAATGAAAAATGATATTATCGATGTGTTTGAAGCTTGTATCGACGGTACTTTAGATCAGTTGGCGCTTGAATTTGAGGATAATGCGGCAGTGTGTGTTATTCTTGCTTCTGACGGCTATCCGGAGAAGTACGATAAGGGGCTGCCGATTACGGGCTTTGAAAACTTCGACGGCAAAGAGGGCTATTACTGTTTCCATGCCGGCACCAAGTTTGATAACGGGCAGATCGTGACCAACGGCGGCCGGGTGCTTGGTATTACGGCGAAAGGCAAAGATCTGCATGAAGCGCGGAAAAATGCTTATGAGGCAGTAGGCTGGATTGATTTTGCAAATAAATATTACAGGCACGATATCGGTAAAGATTTTTAAAAATGAGAGGTATAGGGTATGAAAAAGTTCTTATTATTTTGCTTAGGCATGATGATGTGTGCGGCGCTGGCGGCCTGTGGCGGCGTCTCCCATGAAGAAGAGATTAAAAGTTCGGTCGATGCCTATTTTGCAGGCATTCAGGCGGGGGATTACGAGCAGGCGCTGACAGCTGCGGCAGATGATCTGACAGATAATTTCGGATTATCGGAAATCAGTAACGTAGCCAATCTGACAGATGAAACGATGGGTGAAACCTACAACAGTGCGGCCAATGAATTCGTTAAATATTTTCTTCAAAATTCGGTGAAGTCATATACAATAGACAATGTGGAAGAAAATGAAGGTCAGGCGACCGTACAGATTTCAGGAAGTTTTATTGATGCAGAGTCAGCGCTTGATGGTATGAATAATGTGGACATGGGCACATTGTTTGATGAATATGCCGGAGAACATATGGATGAGCTTGCGCAGCTGGCAGAATCGGACGGTGAAGATGCTGTTACACAGGCAATCATTGATGCCTGCGCGCCGAAATTATTTGAAGAAATGAAGTCAGCTGTGGAAAATGCCGGAACTTTGGAAACAAAGATGCAGATGACCCTTCAGGAAAATGACGGCACATGGAAAATTACACAGATCGACGAAATTGCATAAAACATAAAAAAATACCTGCCCGGACAGTAAAACTGTCTTGGCAGGTATTTTACTTTGAAAGCCCGTCTCAAAGCACAGACAAGCGGTCTGAAAGCAGACCGCTTGTCTGTGCTTTAGAGACGCGGAGCAATCCGTGGCTTTTATTTATCGTGCTGCCGCGCTTGGCGCGGCATGAGAGTTTGCGCGATACCCCGGCATCAGTCGTCTATCTGATCATCCATATTCATAATCTGACGTTTTCTTGCCATCTCATCATTTTCAAGATATTCATCGTAAGTACACTGTTTGTCAATCAGTCCGCCCGGTGTCAGTTCCATAATACGGTTGGCTGTTGTCTGCACGAACTGATGATCCTGAGATGTAAACAAGAGTACACCCGGATATTTGATCAGACCGTTGTTCAAGGCTGTAATAGATTCCATGTCCAAATGGTTTGTCGGTTCATCCATGATCAGCGTGTTGGCGCCCAGCATCATCATCTTAGAGAGCATACAGCGGACACGCTCACCGCCGGAAAGGACATTAAGCTTTTTAAGTCCGTCATCGCCGGAAAAAAGCATGCGGCCCAAAAATCCGCGGACAAATGTGACATCTTTTTCAGGGGAATACTGCATCAGCCAGTCCACAATCGTATCGTCGGAAGCGAAAATGGCGTTGTTGTCTTTCGGAAAATAAGCTTGGCTCGTTGTCACGCCCCATTTGTAGGAACCTTCATCAGGCTCCATTTCGCCGGCCAAAATCTGAAAGAGAGCGGTTGTTGCTTTGCTGTTTGGGCCTACAAAAGCGACTTTGTCGTCATGACCCAGTGTAAACGAAATGTGGTCGAGCAGTTTGACACCGTCGATGGTCTTTGTTAAATCTGTGACCTGAAGCACTTCATTGCCGATTTCGCGGTTCGGCTTAAAGTCAATGTACGGGTACTTTCGGCTGGAAGGACGGATTTCGTCAAGCTGTATTTTTTCAAGGGCCCGTTTTCTTGAAGTTGCCTGTTTGGATTTTGAAGCATTGGCAGAGAAACGCTGAATAAAATCCTGAAGCTCTTTAATCTTTTCTTCCTTCTTTTTATTGGCTTCTTTCATTTGCTTGATCATCAGCTGGCTGGATTCATACCAGAAATCGTAATTGCCTGAATAAAGCTGAATCTTTCCGTAGTCGATGTCTGCGATATGCGTACACACTTTATTTAAAAAGTAGCGGTCATGGGAGACAACGATGACTGTATTTTCAAAGTTGATCAGGAACTCTTCAAGCCATGCAATCGCATCTAAATCCAAATGGTTTGTCGGCTCGTCCAAAAGCAGAACGTCAGGATTGCCAAACAAGGCCTGAGCCAGCAGTACCTTGACTTTCTGACCGCCGTCAAGATCACGCAGATATAGCGTGTGAAGTTCATTTTCAATGCCCAGGCCGTTTAACAAAATCGCGGCATCGCTTTCAGCTTCCCAGCCGTTTAGCTGGGCGAATTCACCTTCAAGTTCACTGGCTTTCATACCGTCTTCTTCAGTAAAATCTTCTTTGGCATAAATGGCTTCTTTCTCTTTCATGATTTCATAGAGACGGGCATTGCCCATAATGACAGCGTCAAGCACCGTATAATCATCATACTGATAGTGATCCTGTTTTAAAACGGAGAGACGCTCGCCCTGATTCATGATAACTTCTCCTTTGGTCGGTTCAAGGGCGCCGGATAAAATTTTTAAAAAGGTAGACTTTCCTGCACCGTTGGCACCAATCAGGCCGTAACAGTTCCCTTCGGTAAATTTAATATTGACATCTTCAAATAAGGCTTTTTTACCGATTCGCAGTGTAATGTTGTTTGCACTGATCATAAAATTGATAACCTCCATAATTTGTCAGTCACCGCCGATCGTTCGGCGGATCGGGTTTACGAGACAATCAGATACTATTTTACTGAAAATCCGTGAATTTTCAAGGGGAAATTTTGAAAAAATCAGCTTTGACAGCAGAATCTTCGATTAAGGATAAGTTGACAAAAGGAGGTGAATCACTTATCATAAATTCATTCATTTTGGGAGGAGGGCTATCATGAAGTACAGTGGCAATCATATACGGCGCAAAGCGATTGCGCAGAAAGAAGAATTTTTGCTGGAAGATTTTTCGGGAATTGAAGTAGAGGACAAAAAGAATTTAAAACCCATTGACCGGATCCATGGCTTTGACGTGCGGCCGGGATTTTATGAAATCAACGGAGCATCGGCGCTTCCGGATGGCGTTAATTTTACAGTTGTTTCCAATTCGGCCACGGCCTGTGAACTGCTATTATTCCGCAGAGAGAGCACACAGCCGTACGCGCGTATTCCATTTCCGGAAAATTATCATGTCGGTCATGTTTTTTCCATGTTCGTTTTCGGCCTGAAGATCGATGAATTCGAGTATGCTTATGCCATGGATGGCCCTTATAATCCTGCAGAGGGACTTTTATTTGATAAACATAAATATTTGCTTGATCCCTATGCCAAAGCAGTGACCGGGCAGAGCCGGTGGGGTATGCAGCTTTCGGACGATGCCTTTTATAAAGCAAGAGTTGTCCATAATAATTTTAACTGGGAAATGCCTCAGAAAAAACGGGCAAAGCTTTCAGACTGTATTATTTATGAGCTTCACGTTCGAGGATTTACAAAACATGAAAGTTCTGAAGTATGTCATCCGGGCACATTCGATGGGATTCGTGAAAAAATACCTTATTTGAAAGCATTGGGCATTAATGCAGTGGAATTTATGCCGATTTTTGAGTTTGATGAGACGAGAAGCATGCGGGTTGTCAATGGAAGAAAACTGCTTGATTACTGGGGGTATAATCCGGTCTGCTTTTTTGCGCCGAATACGAGCTATGCTTCGGGAATTGAATACAATCGGGAAGGGCATGAATTAAAGACTCTGATCAAAGAACTTCATAAAGAAGGAATTAAAGTTATCCTTGATGTTGTGTTTAATCATACGGCGGAAGGTAATGCTCAGGGTCCGTTTTTTTCATTTAAAGGGATTGATAATAATATATACTATATGCTGACGCCGGAGGGAGATTATTATAATTTCAGCGGCTGCGGTAATACGCTAAATTGCAACCATCCGATGGTGCGTGAGCTGATTTTGAATTGTCTGCGTTACTGGGTCGTCAATTACCATGTTGACGGTTTTCGGTTTGATCTGGCGTCTATTCTCGGCCGAAGCGAAGACGGAGCGCCGATGAATAAGCCGCCGCTGTTGGAAAGTCTGGCATACGATCCGATTTTGTCAGGTGCAGATTTGATTGCTGAAGCTTGGGATGCCGGGGGATTGTATCAGGTAGGCAGTTTTCCTGCATATAATCGGTGGTCGGAATGGAACGGCAAGTACAGAGATGATCTGAGAAGCTTTCTTAAAGGGGACTGCGGATTTGCGCAGGCGGCGGCCGCCCGTATATGCGGCTCTTTGGATCTGTATCCGCCGCAGCAGAGAGGTGAAAATGCCTCAGTCAATTTTTTGACATGCCATGATGGGTTTACACTCTATGACCTTTATGCGTATAATGAAAAGCATAATGAAGATAATGGCTGGAATAATACGGATGGTACTAATGATAACCGGAGCTGGAACTGCGGCGAGGAAGGTCCGGCACAATCGCCGGAGGTGTTAAAACTGAGGTTTCAGATGATTAAAAATGCCTTTGCAGTACTGATGTGCAGCAGAGGAACACCCATGTTTCTGGCAGGGGACGAATTCGGCAATACGCAGTACGGTAATAATAATCCTTATTGTCAGGATAATGAGATTTCATGGCTGGACTGGACCATGGCGGAAAAAAATAAAGAACTGCTGGAATTTTGCCGGTTTATGACGGCTTTTCGAAAAAAGCATCCGATACTCAGGAAAAATACTGCCGTCTGCAGTCAGGGCTTTCCATCACTCAGCCTTCATGGCAGTGAGCCTTGGAATGGAAAGTATATGTGGGATACGCATATGATCGGTGTAATGTTTGCCGGAAAAGATGACCACGGCAGAGATGATATGATTTATCTTGCACTGAATACATACTGGGAAGATGTTGAAGTGACACTGCCAAAACTGATCCGCGGCGTATGGCGTCCGGCAGTCGATACAGCCAGAGATACGGAAGCAATTTTAAAAAAAGAAGAATTACTCAGCGAAAGCAGGTATATTATGCGGCCGCGGAGTGTGTGCATATTTATGGCTGTACAAAGTCAAAAACACCGGCCGGGTGATTGAGGAAAGGACAGAAAATGAACATTATTAATATTGAACATATCAGCAAAACTTACGGAGAGAAAATTATTTTTGAGGATGCGTCATGCGGCGTTTCAAACAGTGATAAAATCGGTATTGTAGGTGTCAACGGTGTCGGGAAAACGACATTGCTGAAAATGATTGCGGGATTGGAAACGCCGGATGAAGGGCAGGTTGTCTGTCAGAATGGTTTGACAATAGCCTATCTGGCTCAAAATCCCAAGTTCCCTGACGGTGGAACAGTAGGAGATTATGCCTTTGCAGACGCTGCGGAAAATCGCTGGCAGGTTGAGAGCTATCTGACGAAACTTGGGATTACAGACTTTTCAATGCCGCTGGCGCAAATGTCCGGCGGACAGCGCAGAAAAACAGCGATGGCTAAGGTGCTTGCAGGCACATTTGATGTACTTTTACTGGATGAACCGACCAACCATTTGGATGAAGAAATGATCGAGTGGCTTGAAGATTATCTGAAAAGTTTCAGAGGCGCTGTAGTGATGGTGACTCACGACCGGTATTTTCTGGATAAAGTCTCCAATAAGATATGGGAAGTCAGTGGGGGAAATATTTACAGCTATGAGGCAAATTATTCAAAATTTTTGGAAATGAAAGTCCAGCGGGAAGAAATGGCACTGGCGACGGAGCGCAAACGGCAGAGTTTGCTGCGAATGGAGCTGGAGTGGGCAAAACGGGGCTGCCGTGCCAGAAGTACAAAGCAAAAAGCGCGTCTGGAACGTTTAGAAAAGCTGAAAAACGGCGGCGGTGCAGCCCAAGAGCAAAATCTTGTCATGGATGCTGCTGTCGGGAAGCGTATGGGCAAAAAAACAATTGAACTTAACCATGTAAGTAAGTCTTATGGAGAGAAAAAACTGATTGATGATTTTACATATATTGTACTTAAAAACCAAAAGCTGGGGATTATCGGACCAAATGGCTGCGGGAAATCAACGCTGCTTAAAATAATGGCAGGAATTGAGACACCTGATTCCGGCACAGTTGATATCGGAGAAACAATTAAAATCGGTTATCTGGCTCAGGAGGAACCGGATATGGATTCGCAGATCAGGGTGATTGATTATATTCGGAACATTGCCGAGTTTGTGCAGACAAGTGAGGGAAGAATCAGCGCTTCCAAGATTCTGGAACAGTTTTTATTTACGCCGGATATGCAGTATTCGCCTGTAGATAAGCTTTCCGGCGGCGAAAAGAGACGTCTGTATCTGCTGTCTGTGCTTATTGGCGGAGCTAATGTGCTGATTTTAGATGAACCGTCAAACAATGTGGATATTGCCACCCTGACGGTTCTGGAAGATTATCTCAATGATTTTTCGGGTATTGTAGTGACGGTGTCTCATGACAGATATTTTCTGGATAATGTTGCGGACCGTATTTTTGAATTTGACGGAAGCGGAAAACTTGTGCAGTATGAAGGCGGCTATACCGATTATTTGGAAGCAAAGCAGCGGCGTCAAAAAGCTGAGGCTGATGTTCAGGGGCAGAAACCAGAATCGGAAAAAGCAAAAAACACCGCAAGGGTACGGAACCGTCCGGAAAAACTTAAATTTACATATGCGCAGCAGAAAGAATTTGAGACAATAGATGAAGATATCGAAGCATTGGAACAGAAGGTTGGCGCATTGGAAAAGGATATGGAGTTAAACGCTACTAATTCCGCCAAGCTGTTTGAATTGATGACTCAAAAGGAAGCCGCCGAGAAAGCTTTAGAAGAAAAAATGGATCGGTGGGTTTATTTAAATGAATTGTATCAAAAAATACAGGAACAGAAAAATTCCTAGTCAATACGATGGACATGCGGTATAATTAAAATGAAGCATTTACTGCAGCGTGCAGTAACGACCTTGCTCGACATTTTGTCAGAAAAGAGGGAGAATACTTGAAAATTGAAAAAAACTTAGAAGTTCAAAAAGGCAACGCATGGCCGCTGGGAGTCAGCAAAACAGAGCGGGGCATGAATTTTGCAATTGCAGTAGATTTACGGGAACCATTTATATTAAAAATTACGACGGCAGCGCAAATTTATGAAATTCCTATGCATGAATATCATGTGATCGGAGACGTTTTTGCGGTTACTGTCAGACTCAGAGAAAGCTACTTTGAATACGAATATATTGCAGGGAGTATCCGGCTGAGAGACAATTATGCAAGGGGACTGGCATCGGCTTCTGTTTGGGGAGAGGCAAGACCGGAAAAAACATATTGTTACTGGAACAAAAAATTTGACTGGAAAGAAGACAGGCCTTTGGAAATTCCGTGTCATGACCTTGTGATGTATAAGCTTCATGTCAGGGGATTTACCCAGCATCCCACATCAAAAGTGCGTCACCCCGGCACTTTTTTGGGGGTGGCTGAAAAAGCCGGCTATCTTAAAAGTCTGGGCGTCAACTGTGTCGAACTGATGCCGGCGGCAGAATTTGATGAAATGACTGCGGAAAATGAAAATCTTTATGTCATACCGGGGAAACAGCCGGAGTCATACAAGATGAATTACTGGGGATACGGCAGAGCGTTTTATTTTGCACCCAAAGCAGCTTACGCGGCAGGACCGTGCCCTCAGGAGGAATTTAAAAAGATGGTCAGAACATTGCATGAAGCAGGTATAGAAGTTGTGATGGAATTTTCATTTGAAGAAGATACGAATAAAAATTTGATCGCAGCTTGCCTGAGGTACTGGGCAGAAGAATACCATGTCGACGGTTTTCATATCAACAGTGCCTGCGTGCCGCTGGATTTGATCGTCACAGACCCGGTACTGGCAAGAGTAAAACTGTTCGGGGAGTATTTTAATATTGATGACAGTAAAAACATACATTTGCCGGCCGGATATAAACATTTGGCAGTTTATCATGATGAGTATGAAGTGTGCTGCAGACGGTTCTTAAAGGGCGACGGGAATATGACTGAGTATTTTTCAAATTTGCTCAGAGCCAACGGACGGTCAGTTTCGTTTGTACGTTATTTAGCCAATCATAACGGCATGCGCCTGTGGGATATGGTTACCTATGATGAGAAACATAATGAAGCAAATAAAGAAAATAACAAAGACGGCACAGATTATAATTACAGCTGGAACTGCGGTACAGAAGGAGAGACAAAACGCCGGAAAGTGCTGGACTTGAGAAAACAGCAGATAAGAAATGCATGGATGTTTATTTTGATCAATCAGGGCATTCCACTGATTTATGCCGGCGATGAATTCGGCCATACACAGCAGGGCAATAATAATCCATACTGTCAGGACAATGAAATTTCATGGATCGACTGGTCTAAAATGCGAAAAAACAGAGCGATGCTTGATATGGTGCGCCGTTTGATCGTATTCAGAAAAAGTCATCCGATGATGCATATGGAAAAACCGCTGCGCATGATGGATTATTTAAGCTGCGGTTATCCGGACTTTTCAATGCACGGCACACTGCCGTGGAAACCGGAACTTTCCGAAAAAAGCCGTTTCATGGGAACGATGTACTGCGGCAAATATGCCCATTTTGAAGGCGCAGAGGATGATTTTATATATGTTGCATATAATATGCATTGGGAGTCAAAGGAAGTGCATCTTCCGATACTTCCAAAAACACTTTCATGGGTATGTGAGGAAGATACGACAGGCCGCATGGTGACAGGAGAGTTTGTGACGTCATGCGAAATGGCGCCAAGATCAGTAGCTGTTTTTGTCAGCCGGACGAGGATTGAACATGAGCAGCCTGAGTCTTAAAATGATTGCGGCGTTATCGATGCTGCTGGATCATGCCGGGCGTATTTTGTTCCCGGAAGCTGTATGGATGACTTATGCGGGAAGACTGGCTTTTCCGCTGTTTGCATTTCTCCTTGCGGAAGGGGCCGTACACACAAAAAACAGCAGAAGGTATGCGCTGAGAATCGGATTATTTGCAGTGCTTTCTGAAATACCTTTCGATATCGCTTTTTATGGGACATTTTTCTGGCCCGGCGCTCAAAATATTTTTCTGACGCTGCTGATCGGGCTTCTTTGTATTGATGCGGGCCAAAAAATAAAGCTGCATATTACAGATATCAGCAATGCGGCGCTAGCGCAGATGGCTGTTTTTGCCGCCGGCGCGGCACTGTCTTGGCTTTTGCGGGCCGATTACGGCTGGGAGGGCATTGCGGTTATTTATATTTTTTATATGTTCCGTTCATCAAAGGTCATAAAGTCGCTGCTGATACTGCTTTTATTCGGCATTATGCCTGCCAATCAGTGGTTTGGCGCATCAGCCATGATTTTAATATGGTTTTACAACGGGGAAAAAGGTTATTCGGCAAAAGCAGTGCAGTGGGGATTTTATTTATTTTATCCGGTACATTTACTGCTGCTTGCGGCTGCGGCGCAGCTGCAGCATATAATATTTATTTAGCGAAAGGGAAATGATTATGGAAAAAATTGCGAGTTTTACAATAGATCATTTAAAATTACTGCCGGGCATTTATGTATCAAGAAAAGACCGTATAGGCTGTCAAACAATAACAACATTTGATCTGAGGATGACACGCCCCAACTTTGAACCGGTGATGGATACAGCTCAAGTACATGCCATTGAGCATCTTGGAGCGACCTTTTTAAGAAATCATCCCGAATATAAAGACCGGACGATTTATTTCGGACCGATGGGATGCAGGACCGGGTTTTATTTACTGCTGACCGGAGATCTTTTGTCAAAAGATATTGTAGGGCTTGTGACAGAAATGTTTGAATTTATCCGTGATTTTGAGGGAGAGATTCCGGGCGCATGTGCGAAGGACTGCGGCAATTATTTGGACATGAATTTGAATATGGCAAAATATGCCGCAAACAAATATTTAATAGAAGTGCTTGAGTATATTACGCCGGACCGGCTGTTTTATCCTTGCGCATCGGATACATAATTTCTGATAATCGGGATATCCTGACAGTGACACAGATTGATGAAATAAAACACTGGAGGGATAAAATGATTGGCAGAGAAGATAAAAATCATATGATGCATTGGTTTCCAAGGGCCGGACATCTGACAGATCCTTTGGAACCGCTTGTCATGCAGAATACGGAGACGACAGTAGAAGATGATCATTCGGGGCTTTATATCGGAGATTTTCCGCCGAAAGATCAGTATAAAAAAGATATACAGTAATGCGGGGCCGCCGGGGGCGGCCCTGTTTCAGACGAAAGAAGGATTTACAATGGCAATCGATAAAGTGCGTGAATTTTTTAAACAATATGGCAGGGAAAATGATGTGATGGAGTTTGCTGTATCCAGTGCGACTGTGGAAAAAGCTGCGGAAGCAGTAGGTACACAGGCGGCCAGAATTGCGAAAACTCTGTCTTTTTATACGAAAGATATGCAGGCTGCATTTTTAATTGTGACAGCCGGGGATATGAAGATTGATAACAGCAAGTTTAAAAAATATTTTGGATTTAAGGCGAAAATGGTCGCACACGATGATGTTGAGAAGTTGACCGGACATGCGCCGGGCGGTGTATGCCCGTTTGCTAATCCGACTCAGGTGAAAACTTATCTGGATATATCAATGCAGCGGTTTGAGACAGTATTTCCGGCTGCCGGAAGTTCAAATTCGGCCATTGAACTGGCGTGCAGTGAATTGGAAAAATACAGTCATGCCCAGGCGTGGATTGATGCTTGCAAACCGTATGATGCCTGAATTCAGGTGCATTTTGCATTTGGATTGAGTCAATAAGTCTTGAACAATGGGGAGGCTTATGATAAACTAAAACTAGTCATAATATTCGGATGATTTATAGGAGGAACAGCATGTTAGACGGAAAAAAGACGCTTTTCAGCGGTATGCAGGCAACAGGGCAGCTGACGCTCGGAAATTATCTTGGCGCTTTGAAAAACTGGGTGCATTTAAGCGATGAGTACCAGTGCTTTTTTTCAGTCGTAGATCTGCATTCAATCACAGTTCGGCAAAATCCGACAGAGTTAAGGCAAAGAGCGAGAAATCTTCTGGCTCTTTATATTGCGGCAGGTCTTGACCCGGAGAAAAACTGTATCTATTATCAGTCACATGTCAGCGGCCATGCAGAACTTTCATGGATTCTCAGCTGCTATACATATATGGGTGAACTCAGCCGCATGACACAGTTTAAAGATAAGGCGGCAAAACATGCGGATAACATTAACGCGGGATTATTTACTTATCCTGTATTGATGGCCGCGGATATTCTGCTTTATCAGACCGATGTTGTGCCGGTTGGTGATGATCAGCGGCAGCATTTGGAACTGACAAGAGATATAGCGCTTCGGTTTAATCATATTTACGGCGATGTATTTACGATTCCTGAAGCGTATTACGGAAAAAGCGGAGCCAGAATCATGAGTCTTCAGGATGCGTCCAAGAAGATGTCAAAGTCCGATGAAAATCCAAATGCCAGCATCTATTTGCTGGATGCGCCGGAAGTGATCATGCGCAAATTCAAGAGGGCGGTTACAGATTCGGATACAAAGATTATTTATACAGAGCAGAAGCCGGAGATTAAAAATCTTCTTGATATTTATATGGCGACGACAGGCATCGGCGAGCAGGAAGCTGTAGCTTCCTTTGAAGGCAAAGGATATGCAAAACTTAAGGAAGAAGTCGGGGAGGCTGTTGTGGCGTGCCTCGAACCGATTCAGAAGCGTCATTCGGATCTTATTAAAAATAAAGATTACTTGGATGGCGTCATAAAGTCAAATGCGGAAAAAGCAAATTATTATGCGGCAAAAACGCTGAGAAAAGTTCAGAAGAAGGTAGGCTTTCCTGTACGCGTACGGTAAGCTGTAAAGGAGGAATAAAAGATGGCTGATAAATATGTAGCCTATGTGGGATCCTATACAAGGGGTAAAAGTAAAGGTCTGTCGATCTATGATGTGGATGCAAATTTTAACTTCAAAAAAAGGGTAGTTGTTGAAATTAACAACCCTTCTTATGTGACGCTTTCACATAATCAGAAGTTTTTGTACACATCATGTGATGAAGGTGTTGCCGCATTTCGCGCGCTGGACAACGGCGGTCTTGAATTATTAAATAAGGCTTCAGTGAACGGGCTTCGCCCATGTTTTTTATCTGTCGATAAAAAGAATAAGTACCTTGTTGCTGCCGGATACCATGACGGTAAGATGACTGTTTTAAAAATCAACCGTGACGGCACTGTGGGTGAAGTGACAGACGAAGTGTTTATGAAAGGCCTTGGCAGCGATGCGGGACGGCACTATCTTTGCCATGTTAACTGCGCGCTGTTTTCCCCGGATGAAAAATTTGTATTCAGCGTAGATATCGGTATGGATCAGGTAAAGATTTATGAGTTTAACCATAAAAACGGAAAGATCAGACTTCAGGGTATTCTGCGCTGTGAACTGGGCAGCGGTCCGAAGCACATGCTTTTCTCCAACGACGGCAAATATGCTTATCTGACCTTTGAAAATACAAATGTTGTCAATCAGTATGCTTATGATGCAGAGAACGGCAAATTTACAGAACTCCAGTCGATGCCGACACTCCCGGAAAAATGGGATGGCTACAGCAATGCAGTAACATTGAAACTTACGCCGGATGACAGATATCTTTATGTTTCAAATTCAGGAAACAACAGCGTAGCTATTTTTGAGATTGATCCGGAGACGAAGAAAATGACGCGTGTATGCGTGCTTCCGATCAGCGGCGAATATCCGAAAGATATTTTACTTGCGCCGGACGGAAAGAATTTCCTTTGTGTCAATCAGGAATCTGACAGTATGACAGAGTTTGAGGTTGACTATGAAAAAGGCTATTTTACGATGGAA
Organism: Candidatus Scybalocola faecipullorum; assembly: GCA_018716485.1. Taxonomy (GTDB): domain Bacteria; phylum Bacillota; class Clostridia; order Lachnospirales; family Lachnospiraceae; genus Scybalocola_A; species Scybalocola_A faecipullorum. Next base: position 61,745 of record DVJY01000037.1, on the reverse strand, counting down.
AGACGGCCGATTAAGCTGTACAGTCCGACATCAATTAAACTGAAAAAAGTCCTTTAATTTTCTGATGATACTATAAAAGCGTTCCCGCTCCGAGCCGGTTTGGCCTGTGAGGGAACGCTTTTTTACGATATGTCCGGCAAACAGACGATGGCTGCCTGTGCGGAGTTTTGTCGAAAGCTGTTATGATGGAAGATAAAATTTTTTCAAAGTATCGAGCCGGGCGCCGGTATTGCGCAGCAAAAGATCGGCCAGCGTCAGTGCGGCCATAGATTCGATAACGACAACGGCACGTGGAACAATGATCGGGTCGTGACGGCCGTGGATTTCTACAGTGACAGGCGTCTTATTTGTGCTGACAGTAGATTGCGGACGGGCAATCGAAGGCGTCGGTTTGACAGCAACGCGGTATGTAATGTCCGAACCGTCGCTCATGCCTCCGAGTATGCCTCCGGCATGGTTTGTCAGTTTTGCAATGTTTCCGCTGGCATCTGTTGTAAAAGCGTCATTATTTTCAGAGCCGAAAGCGAAGGCAGCGTTAAAACCGTCGCCGATTTCAAAGCCTTTGACAGCGCCTACAGAAAACATTGCCTGCGCTAAAAGTGCATCCAGTTTATCAAAAACAGGCTCGCCAAGACCGGCAGGCACATGACGGATAATACCGCGGATCACGCCGCCGACAGAATCTTTTTCACCCATCTTTTGTTCGAGAAGTGCGGCAGCTTTTTTGGCGGCCTCTTTGTCCGGCATATAGACCGGGTTGCGCATAATTTCATCAGCATCAAAATGGGCGTCGTTAATGCGGATATGATGAATACTTTCAGTATAAGTACACAATTCAATGCCGAATTGTTTTAAAAGTTTGGCGGCAACAGCGCCGGCGGCAACACGTCCGATCGTTTCACGTCCGGAGCTGCGTCCGCCGCCTCTGTAGTCTCTGAATCCGTATTTTTGGTCAAATGTAAAGTCTGCATGTCCGGGACGGTATATATCCTTAATAGCCGAATAGTCTTTAGAACGCTGAGACTTGTTGTAAACAGCCACAGAAATCGGCGTACCGGTTGTCTTTCCCTCAAAAATACCAGACAAAATCACTGCAGTATCGTCTTCTTTTCTCGGTGTTGTGTAAGATGACTGACCGGGCTTTCTGCGGTTGAGAAAAGCTTGAATATCATCTTCAGAAAGGGGGAGTCCGGCAGGGCAGCCGTCAATGACAACGCCGACGCCTTCACCGTGGGATTCGCCCCACGTTGTTATAGAAAATGCAGTGCCGAAAGTGGATCCTGCCATAAAAATCACCTCGTAATGATTATAATCAATTCGCTGCTCATCCGCAACACTGAATTTGTCCGTCTGAAAGAGAATTTGTCCTTGATGAAGAGACAATAAAGGAAAAAATTTCAAAAATAATATTAAAAATGACAAAAAATGAAATAAAAACACCGCATAATTTGATGTAACGGTTGATAAAAAAATGGAATATGATAACGATATCATGTAAAAAATATATAATTTTAATAAGAATATTTTGATAAAAATTGAGCAAATAGTCCTATTAATTTAATGAAAAAACAAAAAAGAAAATTTTGACAAACAAAAAAAGCTGTGGTAGAGTAACGGAAATTGAAGAAGCAAACACGAGTATTTATTTGCAGATTCAATTTTAGCGACTCTTGTTTTTATGATTGGAGGTAATCGTATGAGTAAACAGGAAATTAGACTTGGTAATATCGAAGGTGCAAAGGAATTTGTTGCAGCTGCATCTAACTGCGATTTTGACATCGACGTATATTTTAATAAAGTAGTATTAGATGCAAAATCTATTTTAGGAATTTTAAGTCTGGATCACAGAAACGTGGTTACTGTTTCTTATGACGGCAATGACAAACAGTTCTCTGACGTCGTTGCAAAATATGCTGTCAACTAAATGAATGAACACAAAGAATGAAAAGAGGATCCTGATATTCAGGATTCTTTTTTCATTTGATAGGAAACTTCGTTACCTATCAAATGAAAAAGCTCCGCCAGCGGGAAGCCCGGCAAAATGTCAGAGCAAAAAGCAAAGAAATTTTTTGTTGCGAAAAATGTCCAAAGCAGTTATACTGGTAATGTTAATGTTTTTACGTTAAAATACTGATAAAAGTTGAGGTTGCTATGTATAAAATTATTACAACAGACGGCAGGGCAAAAAGAGGACAGCTGGAAACTGTCCACGGGACGATCCAGACGCCGGTCTTTATGAATGTAGGCACGGCGGCAGCGATTAAAGGCGCTGTATCGACGACAGATTTAAAAGAGATCGGTACGCAGGTGGAACTGTCAAATACTTATCATCTTCATGTCCGGCCGGGCGATCAGATTGTAAAGAAGCTGGGCGGCCTGCATAAGTTTATGAACTGGGATCGGCCAATATTAACGGATTCCGGCGGGTTTCAGGTATTTTCTCTGACAAAGCTGAGAAAAATTAAAGAAGAAGGCGTATATTTTAATTCCCACATTGACGGCCGGAAGATTTTTATGGGTCCGGAAGAAAGTATGCAGATCCAGTCCAATCTGGCATCAACAATCGCAATGGCATTTGACGAATGTGCACCGTATCCGTCCACAAGAGAATACATGGAAGACTCTGTGGCAAGAACGACACGGTGGCTTGCACGGTGCAAAGCAGAGATGACCCGGCTGAACGGTCTTGATGATACAATCAATAAACATCAGCTGCTTTTTGGAATTAATCAGGGCGGTACTTATGAAGATATCCGTATTGAACATGCCAAACAGATTTCAGACATGGATCTTGACGGATATGCGCTGGGCGGTCTTGCAGTCGGTGAGACTCATGAGGCAATGTATCATATTATTGAGGAGACAGTGCCTTATCTGCCGCAGAACAAACCGACATATTTGATGGGTGTCGGAACGCCGGCAAATATTTTGGAAGCTGTTGACCGGGGCGTCGATTTCTTCGATTGTGTTTATCCTACAAGGAACGGACGTCACGGACATGTCTATACAAATCACGGTAAATTAAATTTATTCAATGCAAAATTTGAATTGGATGACCGGCCGATTGAAGAAGGCTGTCAGTGCCCGGCCTGCAGATCTTATTCCCGGGCATATATCCGGCATCTTTTAAAGGCAAAAGAGATGCTTGGCATGCGTCTGTGCGTACTGCACAACCTGTATTTTTACAACCATATGATGGAGGAAATCAGGGAAGCGATAGAACAGCACCGTTATGCAGCTTATAAAAAAGCTAAATTAGAAGGCTTTTTAATGAAAGATGAATAAATAAAGGAGGAAACACGATGGATAGTAGTAGCAGTATGGGAGGCATTAGCGGTATTGTCATAATTGTTATTTATATTGCGATTTTTGCACTGCTGATGTATTTTATCGCCATCAGACCGCAGAGAAAGCAGCAGAAGAAGCAGGATGCTTTACTGGCTTCGATTGAAGTCGGCGACAGTATTCTTACGACAAGCGGTTTTTACGGCGTTATTATTGATATCACAGATGAAGTTGTTGTTGTAGAGTTCGGCAACAATAAAAACTGCCGTATTCCGATGCAAAAAGCTGCCATTGTTCAAGTAGAAAAAGCAAACAGCGAAGAATAAAAAAGCGCCGCATCAGCGGCGCTTTTTAAACAGAATATAAAGGAGAAAGAAATTATGATCGAAGTTGTAAAACCTAAATTTTTAAGCTTTATCTGCACAACCGCCCATCCGGCCGGCTGTGAGGAACTTGTGCGCCGTCAGATTGATTATGTTAAATCCATGCCGCCGACAGGCCAAAAAAGAAAGGTGCTTGTGATCGGATCATCCACAGGGTACGGACTGTCTTCGCGTATCTGCGCTGCATGGGCAGACGGTTCACCGACGATTGGCGTCTGCTTTGAAAAACAGGCGTTTAAAAAACGTACAGCAACCGCAGGCTGGTATAATACAGCCGCATTTGAAAAATTTGCGGCAGAAGATGGCTTATATGCAAAAACCATCAACGGTGATGCTTTCTCAAAGGAAGTTAAAGACAAGACTGTTGAACTGATTAAAAAAGATTGGGGAAAAGCAGATGTGGTTATTTATTCACTGGCTGCGCCAAGGAGAACAATGGCGGACGGCACAGTCTACAGTTCGGTTTTAAAGACAAAAGACCGGCCATTTACGAGCAAAAATTTGGATATCGGAAAGAGAAAGATTACTCAGTCCACAATTCTGCCGGCCAATGCAGAGGAAATTGAGGCAACAATTAAAGTGATGGGCGGAGAAGACTGGTATGAATGGATGCATACTTTAAAAGCTGCGGGCGTTCTGGCAGACGACGCAGTGACGGTCGCTTATTCATATATCGGACCGGAATTGACATATCCGATTTATTTTGACGGAACAATCGGACAGGCTAAAAAACATTTATATGAAACAGCGCTCAAGCTTCAGGAAGAGGGCATGAACGCTTACATATCTGTCAATAAAGCGCTTGTCACTCAGTCCAGTGCGGCAATTCCAATCGTCCCTCTGTACCTTTCAATCCTCTATAAAGTGATGAAAGAAGCGGGCGTACATGAAGGAACGATCGAACAGATGTATCGTCTGTGGCATGACCAATTATCCTCAGATGCGCCAAAGACAGATGCGCCTGCAAGAATCCGCTTAGATGATTATGAAATGCGTCCGGACATTCAGGAAAAAGTTATGGAAGGATGGAATGCGGTCAGCGACGATAATCTGACAGAATATACAGATATCGACGGTTATTGGGAGGATTTGTACCAAATGTTCGGATTCGGATTTGACCATGTTGATTACGACGCTGCAGTGGAAACTGCGCAGCCGATCCCGAGCGTGGAAGCATAAATATTAAAGCAGTGTTTTAAGCTTTTCAAGAACTTCATACGGAACGACAAGATCACCGCGGCCTTTGCCGATTTCAATATCCGGCTTGTAAGTGCCGTGAAAATCTGAGCCGCCGCTGTAATACAGTCCGTATTTATCGGCCAGTTTTTTCATACGGTCGGTGTCAAAGAGTCCGTTTTTAGAATAATAAGCTTCCAGAGCCTGTATGCCCATGGCCTTTAAATCACAAACACACTGATCAAGCTGTGTATCTGTAAAATGATAGAGCAGCGGATGGGCAAGTACAGCGATGCCGCCGGCTTCATGTATGCGGCGGATGGCATCTTCGGGCTTTAGTTTTTTGCGCGGAACATAAAACGGCTTATCTTTTCCAAGATATTTATCAAAGGCTTCCTGATTGGAAGATACGATGCCGCGGCGGACCAGGCAGGAGGCAAAATTAGCCCTTGTCAGAACGCCGCGGCCTTCTTCTTTGTGCAGCGCCTCCAATGTAATATCAATACCGGCCTCACGCATTTTCTGAATCATTGCCCCGTTGCGGGCATCCCGGTCAGCGGCTGTTTGCTGCACGGCATCAATGAATTCAGGCGTCTGTTCATTAATGAACAGGCCGACAATGTGTACTTCACGGTCTTTATAATAGGCCGCAAATTCAATGCCGGGTATAAATTCGATATGGGCCTGAAGGGCCGCCTGACGCGCCCGGGCAATACCGCCGATCGTATCGTGATCTGTTAAAGCGACGGCGGACAGACCGCAGGCGGCAGCATGGCGCATCAGTTCTTCCGGCGTCATAGAACCGTCTGAAATATTGGAATGTGTGTGAAGATCTACAGTTTTCATTTCAAACCTCCTTAAAAACAGTCATACTGTCTTTTAGTCTACCATAAAATATACCATTCAACAATCCTGAAGGAAGAAGGTTTGTCATGGGAAAAAAGGAAACGCCGCATTCGGCGAGGGTGCTGACAGTGATGGTCAAAGGACTGATTCTTGGCGGACTTGTGACAGGCGCGGCTATTTTGATTTTGGCGCTGCTGCTGTATAAAACAGGTTTGAGTGAAAACAATTTACATATTGCGGTGATTGTTGTGTATGCACTGTCATGTCTGATCAGCGGAATATACTGCGGAAAAAAACTGCAGGAAAGACGTTTTATGTGGGGACTGCTGGCAGGCGTACTGTATTATGCAGTGCTGCTGGTAATATCCACAGGTCTCGGCGGCAGTTTTTCAGTAAGTTTTATTTCAAGTGCGCTTGTATGTCTGGGCAGCGGCATGCTGGGCGGTATGCTCAGCTGAGAGCACGGCGCCGGTGTAAAGAGAAAACAGCGGTTTAGCGGAAACTTCAAAAAATAGGCTTTAAAAACAAAAAATAGTGTGATATAATAGTTCAAGTTGGACGTATCCTGCGTTCACGGGCAAGGAACGCAACATATTCAAACCTTGCGTGAACAACATCAAATGAGGAGGAATTATTCATGAAACATGTCAAAACATTAAATACCCGTTCACTGAAAAATTCAATGGTTAAAGGCGGATGCGGTGAATGTCAGACATCCTGCCAGTCAGCATGCAAGACATCTTGCACAGTCGGCAATCAGAGTTGTGAGAACAACAAGTAATCCATAAAAAATATTTTATAAAAGGAAAGTAAGCAGCGGCTTTCGTCGCTGCTTATTAATTGAGACAAAAGGGGAATTGCAGTGGTACATCAATATAAAAATAACGGATACAACATTGTCCTTGATGTCAACAGCGGCTCGGTTCATGTTGTGGATGATCTGGTTTACGATATGATTCCTTTATATAAAGAAAAGACGCAGCAGCAGCTGACCGAATATTTCTCCGGACGCAACAGCGCCGAAGAGGTCAGGGAAGCATGGGAAGAAATCAGTGAACTTGAAAAGAATGAACAGCTTTTTACAGAAGATATTTACGAAAATTATATTTTTGATTTTAAAAAGCGTCCGACAGTTGTGAAGGCGCTTTGCCTGCATATCGCTCATGACTGTAATCTGGCGTGCAAATATTGTTTCGCCGAGGAAGGCGAATATCACGGACGCCGTGCTCTGATGAGTTTTGAAGTCGGGAAAAAGGCTTTGGATTTTGTTATTGCAAATTCCGGAAACAGACATAATCTGGAAGTTGACTTTTTCGGCGGAGAACCGCTGATGAATTTTGATGTGGTGAAGCAGCTGGTCGCTTATGGGCGGGAGCAGGAAAAAATTCACGATAAAAAATTCCGCTTCACATTGACGACAAACGGCGTTTTGCTCAATGATGATATTATGGAATTTTTAAATAAAGAAATGGCCAACGTTGTCTTAAGTACAGACGGAAGAAAAGAAGTCCATGACTATATGCGTCCGTTCAGAAACGGAAAAGGCAGTTATGATCTGATCATGCCGAAGTTCCAGAAACTGGCCGAAAGCAGACATCAGAAAAATTATTACGTCAGAGGTACATTTACGCATTATAACAAAGATTTTGCTGCGGATGTACTCAGCCTTGCGGATATGGGATTTGAACAGATTTCTGTGGAGCCGGTTGTTGCTTCCGACGATGAGCCGTATGCGATCAAAGCGGAGGATATCCCTGAAATCTGCGCAGAATATGATAAGCTGGCCAAAGAGATGATCATCAGGGAGAAGGAAGGCAGAGGCTTTAATTTCTTCCATTTTATGATCGATTTAAGCGGCGGTCCGTGTGTGGCAAAACGCTTGTCCGGCTGTGGCTCGGGTACGGAATATTTGGCGGTAACGCCATGGGGCGATTTATATCCATGCCATCAGTTTGTCGGACAGGAAGAGTTTTTAATGGGAAATGTTGATGAGGGCGTAACTCGCGAAGATATCCGCGATGAATTTAAAGGGTGCAATGTCTACACAAAAGAGAAGTGCAGAAATTGTTTTGCAAAGTTTTACTGCAGCGGCGGCTGTGCGGCCAACGCATATCACTTTCATCATTCGATCAATGATGCTTATGATATCGGCTGTGAGTTGATGCGCAAGAGGGTTGAATGTGCGATTATGATCAAAGCTGCTCTGGCAGAATGATGTTGAGGAGAGATAGTGATGAAGGAGAAAAAAGGTTTAAGAATTCTCGGGTTTTTCCTTGTACTTGTGCTGACAGTTGCCTGTGCGCTCGTATCATGGCGCGGTGTCGGCGACAAGCATGAGGGAAGCGCCAAAAATATTAAATTAGGCCTTGATCTGGCCGGAGGTGTCAGTATTACTTACCAGGCCGTAGGAGATACGCCGTCATCTGCAGATATGCAGGATACAGTCTATAAACTGCAGCAGCGTGTTCAGGTGTACAGTACAGAAGCCGAAGTATATCAGGTCGGCTCAAATCAGATCAGTGTGGAAATCCCGGGCGTATATGATGCTCAGGAAGTGCTGAATAATCTGGGGAATCCGGGAAGCATCGGATTTTACGAGATGCTTGATACGACGTCAGAAGATACATCAGACAGTGAAAGTGAAGATACATCGGAAACTGAATCAGCAAATACACAGGATACAGATGGCGTTACCGACGAAATAGAAGAGGCTAATCCGGGCTTTAATAAAGTGCTTGACGGCAATGATATTGCCAATGCGACTGTAGCCACACAGAACAACAGCTACGTTGTCAGCCTTCAGTTTACAACAGAGGGCACAGAAAAGTTTGCTCAGGCAACAGAGAGAAATGTGGGCAGCCCGATTTATATTGTTTATGACGGCGAGATTATCAGTGCGCCGAATGTCAATCAGACCATCAGCAACGGTCAGGCAGTCATTGAGGGCAATTTTACATATGAATCAGCCAACAGTCTTGCAACGACCATCCGTTTGGGACGTCTGAATGTGGAACTTGAGGACGTTCAGTCCAGTGTTGTAGGCGCCCAGCTCGGCGAGGAAGCAGTCAGCACAAGCCTTTTGGCAGGAGCCATCGGCGTAGCGCTTATTATCATATTTATGATCTTTATGTACCGCATTCCGGGACTTGCTTCCGGTATTGCGCTTGTCCTTTACCTTGTGATGATGCTCTGCTTTTTAAATGCATTGGATGTCACACTGACACTTCCGGGTATTGCAGGTATTATTCTGTCACTGGGTATGGCTGTTGATGCCAATGTTATTATATTTGCCCGTATACGGGAGGAAATCACGGCAGGACATTCGGTCAGGATCGCCATTAATACAGGATTTAAGAAGGCAACTTCTGCGATTGTTGACGGTAATGTGACCACATTGATCGCGGCAGCAGTACTTTATTTGATGGGCACAGGAACAATCAGAGGCTTTGCCACAACATTGGCGCTTGGTATTGTTTTGTCCATGTTTACAGCTATGGTCATTACAAGAATTTTAATCAACGGTTTTTATGCCATGGGTCTGCGCGGCGAGAAACTTTACGGCCGTCAAAAAGAACGCAAACCGTTTAATTTTATCGGGCACAAAAAAGTCTTTTTCGCAATTTCGATTATTGTTATTGCTGCAGGCGCAGCAACAATGGTTGTCAACGGCGTAAGAGGTCAGGGCGCATTAAATCTGGGACTGGATTTTACAGGCGGAACATCTTTGACCATACCGTTTAATGAATATGAAGATACAAGAGGCGAAGCAGGCAATGAACTGCGCCAGCTCATTTCAGATAATGGAAATGTAACAAATATTCAGCTGCAGAATGTTCAGGATTCCAACAATGTTATCGTAAAGACACCGGTGATGGACAGCGAAACAAGAGATCAGGTTAAAAATGCCATTGCCGAAACATACGATATTGATGTGAATACGATCGAAGAACAAAGCATCAGCGGCGTGATCAGTCAGCAGATGCAGCGGGATGCTGTTTTGGCGGTGCTGATTTCAGGCGTTCTTATGCTGGTATATATATGGATCCGCTTTAAAGATTTTAAATTCGGCGCAAGCGCAGTATTTGCCCTGCTCCACGACGTTTTGGTCGTTATTGCAGTTTATGCGATGACGCGTATTTCGGTGGGTAATACGTTTATTGCCTGTCTGCTGACGATTGTCGGCTATTCGATCAATGCGACGATTGTTATTTTTGACCGTGTGCGCGAAAACAGAAAGCTGATGAGCAAATCCGATTTGGATGTTATTGTCAATACAAGTATTACACAGACTTTGTCAAGAAGTATCAACACATCTCTGACAACGTTTGTCACAATTTTTGTACTGTATATTGTCGGTGTTGCTTCTATCCGTGAATTTGCACTGCCATTGATGGCAGGTATTATCAGCGGATGTTATTCATCTGTCTGCATTGCCGGCGCAATGTGGTATATAATGAAAAAACATTCGGACCAAAAGCATGCTGATGACGGCACAGATAAAATAAAGGGAAAGAAATAATCGGCGATCAAAGAGCTGCCGTCCGTAAGGACGGCGGCTTTTGCGGCTTTAAAAGAAATACTTAATGAATCAGCAGGAGGAAATTTATGGAACGATGGGTAGTGACGGCTAAAGGTGCCGACTTTAAAGCCATCGGCGAAAAATACGGTGTCAGCCCGGTACTGGCAAGACTCATGGTCAACCGGGGCGTCAGGGAAGACGAGGCCATACGGAAATATTTATATGGCAGCCCGGATGATCTGTATGCGCCGGAGTCAATGAAAGATATTGAAAAAGCGGCGGCAATTATAGAAAAAGCAGCCGTCAGCCGCGAGAAGATTGCCATCGCTTCAGATTTTGATGTGGACGGTATTTTCTCAAGTTATATTTTATACAGAGCTTTTCAAAAAATCGGGGCGCAGCCGGAAATATTTACGCCGGACCGGATCAAAGAAGGCTATGGCATGAATGAGCGGATCGTTCGGGAAGCCTATGATAAAGGCATACGGCTGATCGTGACATGTGATAACGGCATTGCGGCATTTGATGCGGTGACGCTGGCGAAAACTCTGGGCATGACAGTCGTTGTGACAGATCATCATGACATTCCTTATGAGGAAAATGAGGCGGGTGAGCGCAGGAATCTTTTGATCGAAGCGGATGCCCTGGTCAATCCGAAGCAGCCGGACTGCAGGTACCCTTTTAAAAAATTGTGCGGCGCCGGAGTCGCTTTTAAGCTTGTCCAAGTGCTTTATAAACGGTTTCATGTGGACAGAGCATTCTTGGAAAATTTAATACAGTATGCAGCAATTGCCACAGTGGCCGATGTGATGGATCTGGAAGACGAGAACAGGATCATTGTAAAATACGGTCTGCGCCAGCTGGCGTCGACAGATAATATGGGACTGCGTGCGCTGATCGAGGTATGTAAGCTGAATCCTGAAAAAATATCGGCCTATCATATCGGATTTGTGATCGGGCCGTGCTTTAATGCGGCAGGACGTCTGGATACTGTAAAAATTGCCCTTGATCTGCTGATGTGCACAAACTGGCAGCGGGCCAAGGAAATTGCGAATGAACTGAGGACATTAAACGAAAGCCGAAAAGAAATGACGGCCAAAGGATTTGAACAGGCCTCAGATATCATCGAACACTCAGATATTGTCAATGACAAAATATTGCTGGTACTCCTTGAAAACTGCCATGAAAGTCTTGTGGGAATTATTGCCGGGAGGATTAAGGAAAAGTATCATCGTCCGGCTATTGTGTTTACAAAAGTCGGCGGCGGCATGATCAAAGGTTCCGCCCGTTCTGTGGAGGCATATAATATTTTCGACGGGCTGATGCACTGCAGGGAGCTGATGACCCGGTTCGGCGGACATCCGATGGCAGCGGGCATGACGCTGCCCGAGGAAAGCCTTGAGGCACTCAGACGCAAGCTGAATACTCAGTGCCGGTTGAGCGCACAGGAACTGGCGCCGCCAGTTAAAATCGATGTAGTGATGCCGCTCGGTTATATCACCAAAGAATTTGTGGAACAGCTGGAATTGCTGGAGCCGTTTGGCAAGGGCAATACAAAACCGGTTTTTGCCGAAAGACATTTTAAAGTGATAAAAGCGGCCGTACTTGGCAAGAATCATAATGTGCTGAAAATGAGCGTCTGCGATGAGCGGCATACGATGATGGAAGCCATGTATTTTGGCGATATCGAGGCGTTTAACACTTTTATCGCCGGCGAATATGGGAAAGATGCCGTGGAGGCGATGTATTTGGGCTATGCAGACAATATCGATCTGGCATTTACCTATTATCCTTCAGTCAATGAATATAGAGGTTATCAAAAATTGCAGATAGTGGTACAAAATTACTGCACCGTAGCAAAAAAATAAGCAAAAAAGGAGATCAGTATGAAAAAACTTGAGGATTATATTTTAAGTATACCGGATTTTCCGGAAAAAGGCATTATTTTCAGAGATATTACAACGGTTGTTCAGGATCCTGACGGCCTGCAGACAGCAATTAATACACTGGCGTCTTTTGTTGATGCCGACGATGTGGATGTTGTCGTCGGGCCAGAAGCGCGCGGATTTATTTTTGGCGTTCCTTTGGCATATAAATTAAAGAAGGGCTTTGTACCGATCCGCAAAAAGGGAAAACTTCCGAGGGAAACAATTTCTGTGTCATATGCACTGGAATATGGCAGCGCCGAGATTGAAATACATAAAGACGCCATCACACCGGGACAGAGGGTCGTGCTTGTGGATGATCTTCTGGCGACAGGCGGAACGATGGAAGCCAATATACGTCTTGTGGAGCAGCTTGGCGGAAAAGTTGTCAAAATAGTCTTTTTGATTGAACTGGCAGGGCTTGGCGGACGTAAAAGACTTGCTGATTATAATATTGATTCGGCAGTCATTTATGAAGGCAAATAGGGTCTGAATGTCGAATTTATATGAATTTTGTTGCGTTTCTGCAAATCAGTAGTTATAATAAAGGTTAAAATAATTGGAAAGAGGTGGTAGTATGGCGGAAAATAATAATGAAAAAAAAGTCATAGATGTTGATGTGATCGCCCCCGAAAGTGCAGATGAACTTGTGGCGACCAAAGATTTTACGAAACCTGAAGATTTATATAAGCAGTTAATTGACAAGGTAAAGACATACCACCCTTCGACAGATATTACACAAATAGAGAAAGCCTTTAATATAGCCAATAGCGCACATCAGGGACAACTGAGAAAATCGGGAGAACCCTATATTATTCACCCGCTGTGCGTGGCGCTGATTCTGGCAGATCTTGAACTGGATAAAGAAACAATCATCGGAGGGCTTCTGCATGATGTCGTCGAAGACACAGTGATGACGACCGATGAAATTGCCCAGCAGTTTGGCAGCGAAGTCGCATTAATCGTGGATGGCGTCACAAAACTTGGACAGTTATCCTATTCTAAAGATAAAGTTGAAGTTCAGGCAGAAAATTTAAGAAAGATGTTTTTGGCTATGGCCAAAGATATCAGGGTCATTCTCATTAAGCTGGCCGACCGGCTGCATAATATGCGGACGCTCAAGTATATGCGTCCGGAAAAGCAGAAAGAAAAGGCAAGAGAGACGATGGATATTTACGCACCGATCGCTCAGCGTCTGGGTATTTCAAAAATTAAAATAGAACTGGACGATCTTGCACTCAGATATCTTGAACCGGAAGTTTACTATGATCTTGCTGAAAAAATTGCTTCCAGAAAAAGTGAGAGGGAGGCTTTCGTTTCCGGTATTGTGGATGAAGTTTCCAGCTGTATGAAAAAGGGCGGTATTAAAGCACAGATCAGCGGACGGGTCAAACATTTTTTCAGTATATACAAAAAAATGGTCAATCAGAATAAGACCATTGATCAGATTTATGATCTGTTCGCGGTCAGAATTATTGTAGATACGATTAAAGACTGTTATGCAGCACTGGGTCTGATCCATGAAAAGTACAAACCGATACCGGGCCGTTTTAAAGATTACATTGCGATGCCTAAGCAGAATATGTACCAGTCTCTGCATACGACGCTGATCGGGCCGGAAGGCAAACCGTTTGAGATTCAGATCCGAACCTTTGAAATGCACAAGACAGCGGAGTACGGTATTGCCGCCCACTGGAAATATAAAGAAGATCCTAACGGCATCAATACGCCGAATAAGGAAGAAGCGAAGCTGACATGGCTGCGTCAGATTTTGGAATGGCAGCGGGATATGTCAGATAACCGCGAGTTTATGAGTTTGCTGAAAAACGATCTGGATTTATTTTCAGAAAGTGTTTATTGTTTTACGCCGGCGGGCGATGTCAAGAGCCTGCCAAACGGTTCCACACCGATAGACTTTGCCTACAGTATTCATTCGGCAGTCGGCAATAAGATGGTTGGCGCAAGAGCCAATGGAAGACTTGTGAATATTGATTATATTATTCAAAACGGCGACCGGATCGAGATTATTACTTCGCAGAACTCCAAAGGACCGAGCCGTGACTGGCTGAATATTGTAAAAAGTACCCAGGCAAAAAATAAGATTAATCAGTGGTTTAAGACAGAATTTAAAGAAGAAAACATCGTTAAAGGCAAAGAAGCAATCAGCAGCTATGCCAAATCCAAGGGTATAGTGCTCAGTGATGTAACAAAAACGGAATTTATTGAAAAAGTTATTAAAAAATATGGTTTCAGAAACTGGGATGCGGTCTGTGCGGCAGTCGGACACGGCGGTCTGAAAGAAAGTCAGGTTGTCAACCGTCTTGTGGAAGAGAAGAAGAAAGCCGACAAAAAACTGCTTACCGACGAAAAAGTACTTGAACAGCTGGCACAGACAAAAGCGGAAGTTCCTGCAAAAGATGTGACAGCAAAGAGCCACAGCGCGATTATTGTCAAAGGCATTCATGATGTGGCTGTTCGTTTTTCAAAATGCTGCAATCCTGTACCGGGGGATGAGATTGTCGGCTTTGTGACGAGAGGTCGCGGCATATCAATTCATCGGACGGACTGTATCAATATTATGAATATTTCTGAAATGGACAGGAATCGTCTGATTGACGCTGAATGGCAGGAAGACAGTGCAAAAGATGCCGTCTTTAAAGCAGAGGTCAATGTGTATGTCCATGACAGAGTAGGCGTCCTCGTAGAGGTGGCCAAAGTCTTTACAGAGCGGGAAATCAATGTTATTGCCATGAACAGCCGGTCGGGCAAAAATCAGCGGGCGACGATTGATGTCAGCTTTGAAGTCAAGAGCCGTCAGGAACTTGGCAAGATCATTGACAAGCTGCGCTCACTAGACTGTGTTTATGACGTTGAAAGAACGAGAGGTTAATAAAATATGGAGATTACAATACATTCCATGGTCCTTGGCATGGTTCAGACGAACTGTTATTTGATCGTCAACGGAGAGACGAAAGAAACAGTGATCGTGGATCCGGCGGCCGAGGGCGGCAGAATATGCCGGTTTATTGAAGAAAACGGGCTGAAACCGACGGCAATTTTACTGACTCATGGTCATTTTGACCATATTATGGGGACAGATGAAGTCAGATCCCGTTATGATATTGAGGTTTATGTCCATGAAAAAGATAAGGAAGTCATGGAATCGCCGTATTTAAACGGCTGTGGCATGATTGGCCGGCAGGTTTGCGTCAGGCCGGATAAAACGGTGAAAGATCATGACTGCCTTGTCTTTGGCGGTATGATGTTTGAAGTGATCTATACGCCGGGGCATACCCAAGGCGGTGTCTGTTACTATATGCCTCAGACGAAAAAACTGCTGTGCGGCGACACGCTGTTTCAAGGCTCCGTCGGCCGTACAGATCTGCCGACAGGCAGCATGCATACATTGATTCGTTCTATTAAAGACCGGCTGCTTGTGCTGGATGATGATGTGGAAGCATTGCCGGGGCACGGACCGTATACGACCATCGGTGAAGAACGGCAGTTCAATCCGTTTTTATAAGGCGGGTACGGACAATGATTCATTTATATATTAATATTCCAAAGTTTGAAAATGATATCCGGGCACTTTTGATGGCTTTTTTTCCGGGACAGAAAATAACGGTTTCCCGGGAAAAAACAGATATTTATATGGATATATGTTTTAAAGAACAGACGCCGGAAAATATATACGGCCGGAGTGTTGTCTGTGAATTGGGACAAGATGGCAGTGTAAGCCGTGCCGGGGAAACAAAGACTGTGCCCGGGGAGATGAAAGCAACAAGAGATCAGCTAAAGAGACTTGCCTACCGGCTTTTGTGTGAGGCGACAGGGACGACGCTGCCGTGGGGGACATTAACCGGCATACGGCCGGCGAAAGTTGCCACAGGCTGTCTGGAAGAAGGAATGTCCGATGCCGATATCCGGAAGTATTTTAAAGAAGCTTATAAAATCTCTGACCGAAAACTTGATCTTTGCCTTCAGGTGGCTGAAAATGAAAAAGCGGTGCTTGAGCAGGTCGACTATCAGAATACTTACAGCCTTTATACGGGAATTCCATTTTGCCCGACCATATGCGCCTACTGCTCGTTTTCTTCCTATCCGCTGAATGTATGGAAGAACAGAGTTGATGATTATCTGGAAGCGCTGTTTAAGGAAATAGAAGCGATGTCCCGAAAGTTTCGCAGGAAAAAGCTGCTCACCTTTTATATGGGCGGCGGGACACCGACATCGCTGAGCGCGTCTCAAATGGACAGGCTGCTGACAAAGCTGGAGCAATGCTTTCATATTGATCTGGCGGCAGAGGCAACGATCGAGGCAGGACGGCCGGACAGTTTTACACCGGAAAAACTGAAAGTGATCAGGGCACATGGCATTGAACGTATCTCGATTAATCCGCAGACCATGAATCAAAAGACGCTGGATGCCATCGGACGGCGACATACAGTGGCTCAGGTGCTGGAAGCTTTTGACATGGCCTCGGCCATCGGTTTTAAAAATATCAATATGGATCTGATTGCTGGTCTTCCGGGTGAACATCTGGAAGATTTTGAACGTACATTGGAGGAAATTAAAAAACTTTCGCCGGAAAGCCTGACGGTCCATGCACTGGCTATTAAGCGGGCTGCGGCGCTGAACACAGAGGAAACCTATGCGGCGAGAATCGGTGTGGAAGAAACCAACGACATGATCAGTGCCGGATTTGAAGCGGCAGTGTCTATGGGCATGCGGCCGTATTATATGTACCGTCAGAAAAATATTGCCGGAAATCTGGAAAATGTGGGCTATGCCCGTCCTGGCTGCGAAGGCCTTTACAATATGCTCATCATGGAAGAAAAACAGAGCATTTTGGCATTGGGCGCAGGCGCCTCAACGAAAATGGCAGTACGGGAAGAAAACCGTATTGAGAGGATTGAAAATGTAAAAAGTGTGAAAGATTATATTGAGCGGATTGATGAAATGATCGGCCGCAAGACGGGTATCGAGCGGTATGTGGCTGATGCAGAATAAAGTCTGTGCAAAACAGACAGGAGGAGAGCGATGAACGAAGAATTTTCCAGAACAGCGCGGATTCTTGGTCAGGAAGCGATGGAACGGCTGTATAATGCCAGAGTCATTGTTTTCGGCGTGGGCGGTGTCGGCGGTCATGTAATCGAGGCGCTGGCACGGTGCGGTGTCGGAACGATTGATATTGTTGATGATGACAGCGTATGCATGAGCAATATTAACCGTCAGATTATCGCCCTGCACTCCACGCTGGGGCGGCCGAAGGTTCAGGTCATGGCAGAGCATATCCGGGATATCTGCGGACAGATTAAAGTCAATACATATCAGCTGTTTGTCAGCCCGGAGACAATTGATACATTTGAGTGGCAGGCATATGATTATGTTGTAGATGCGGTGGATACAGTGACGGCAAAACTGCTGATCGCCGAGAGGGCTATCGCGCATCAGGTGCCGGTAATCAGCTGCATGGGCACGGGCAACAAACTGCATCCGGAGCTGCTTGAAATTACAGATATTTATAAAACTTCTGTCTGCCCGCTTGCCAGAGTCATGCGGCGTGAAGCAAAAGCGCGTCATATTAAAAAACTGAAGGTGCTCTATTCAAAAGAGCAGCCTGTAAAAACTGAACAGGAAGATGAAAAATGCAGCGCCGGGGATAACACCGGGACTGCTGTGCGCCCGGGAAAGCCTAAAAAATATGTGCCGGGCAGTATATCTTTTGTGCCGTCGGCAGCAGGGCTGATAATCGGCGGAGAAGTTATACGCACGATCGCGGGGGTTTTATGACCCCCGTGTCGAATCGCGTCGAACGATTTTCATTGCTTTTTTCTCAAAGTCATGTATAATTTTCAATATAAAAGCTTTATAAAGCTTCATTTCTTTATTCAGCGGCAGACTGCCGCCGGCTTCTGATTCAGAAACTTACTCAATGAAGAATTCTCAGATAAAATCCCGGGGAAGATGAACTATTTGAAATTTTTATAGAGATAGGAGAAGTTTATTTTTATATGTGCATGGATTATAAGACTTTTTCGTCATACATAGAAGACAATATTGAAGATTATCTTGACAGGGCAGCTGTTGTGAGCATACAGGTACTGCCGGACATTAAAAATAACGGCGTTGTTGAAGAGACCCTTGTGATCAGAACAAAAGACAATCCCCAGTGCCCGGTCATCTGTCTGACGCCGTATTATGATGCTTATACAAAAGGCACGGATAAAGCATGTATTCTTGCAGAGATTGCCGATGATTATTTTAAAGGTGTTTACCAGCCGTATACAGTGCCCCTCGGGCATCTGATGGATTTTGAGGCAGTCAGAGAGGATATTTTTATCAGAGCGGTGAATTATGAACGGAACAAAGATATGCTTGCCATATGTCCCCATGTGCGCAAGATGGATTTGGCACTGACCTTTAGAGTGCGGTTTTATCAGGGAAGCGACGGATTGTCTTCATTGCTGGTAGATTATCGGATGATGGGGCATTGGGACATTTCCGAGGAATTTCTTTATGAATATGCGATGAAGAATACAACTGCCAAGTTTCCTCCGGTCATTGAATCCTCGGAAGATATATATACCGGACTGATGCTGGATCTGGTGGCTCAGCAGGCACAAAAATCGGGACATACCAGGGAAGCAGCCCGGATATTGAAAGAGGATATGAAAAAGTCGCTCAGAGTCATAGATCGCAGATCCAAGGAGCGGCCGCTGTATGTCATTACAAATCATATCCATCTTAACGGTGCGACAGCTGCTTTTTATCCGGGTGTCCTCAAAAGTTTTTCGGAGTCTTTGTGCCGGGGCGGCATGGATTTTTATTTGCTGCCGTGCAGTATTCATGAGATGATGATCGTGCCATATGAAAGCGATCCCCAGACTGCCGAGGCGTATAAGCGAATTGTCGCGTCAGGAAATCAGGAGGTCGTGCGGCCGGAAGAAATTCTCTCTGATAATGTATATCGGTATACTTTCAAAACCGATGAAATTTCAATTTCTATCTAGACAAATATTATAATAATTGATAGAATAGACAAAGGCAGTTACGAAAGTTATTTTGAGCTGCCGCACGGGGGCTTTTCGCTGTGGGCGGCGCTCTTTAGTGCGGCAGCCATTTTCCTTTTAAGGGAATATAGTGAAGAAGGGAGATAAACTTATGATCACACAAAGACCGAAAGGTACACAGGACTGGTATGGAGAGAATATGTACAGGCGTACAGTGATCGAAGCGCTGGCAAGAAAGCTGTGCAGCGCTTATCATATCAAGGAAGTGATTACGCCGGTTTTTGAACATACGGTACTTTTTGCCAGAGGTGTCGGTGAGACGACAGATGTGGTTCAGAAAGAGATGTACACTTTTGAAGATAAAGGCAAGAGAAGCATTACATTAAAGCCGGAAGGGACGGCAGGCGCTGTCCGTGCTTACCTGGAGAATAATATGTACGCCCAGCCTGCGCCGACAAAACTTTTTTATGTGACACCGGCATTTCGATATGAGCAGCCTCAGAGCGGACGTCTGCGTCAGCATCATCAGTTTGGTATTGAATTTATCGGTTCCAAGAGCCCGCTGGCAGAAGTGGAACTGATTTCTCTGATCACAGAATTTATCCATGAAATCGGTTTAAAAGACGCAAAACTGCATATTAACAGTATCGGCTGTAAAAATTGCCGGAAAACTTATAATGAAGCGCTGCTGGCATATTTGAAACAGCATGAAGATCAGCTCTGTCCGACATGTCGCGAGCGTATGCAGAAAAATCCGCTGCGCGTGATCGACTGTAAAGTGCCGACATGTAAGGAAATTGTCAAAGATGCGCCGAGGACGATAGATTATCTTGATGATGAATGCCGTGAACATTTTGAAGAACTGAAGTCACTTTTGGACGAACTTGGCATTGCTTATGAAGTTGATACAGGTATCGTGCGCGGTTTGGATTATTATACAAAGACTGTATTTGAATTTGTAAATTCTGAAGGATTTACGCTGTGCGGCGGCGGCCGTTATGATAACTTGGTCCATGAGATTGATGAAAAGCAGGATATTCCAGCTGTAGGCTTCGGGATGGGCATTGAGCGTATTATCTTTTTCCTTGAGAAAGAAAATGTTGCGCTGGCACCGGAACCGGGCGTAGAATTATATATCGGTATTCTCGGAAGGGAAGCCAGAGGACGGGCATATAAAATCGTCGACAGTCTGAGGAAAAAAGGTGTGATCGTTGAAACTGATTATATGGACAGAAGCGCTAAGGCACAGATGAAATATGCCAACAAAATCGGTGCAAAATATACAGTGATGATGGGCAGCAATGAGCTGGAAAGCGGGATCGTCCATCTGAAAAATATGGAAGACGGTCAGCAGCAGGAGATTAGCATCGAAGCACTGGCAAATGGAGCATGGCGCTGATCTGAGACGGAGGCGCACAAGTGCCGGATGACGTACGAAAGAAACATTTAAAAATAAAGGAGATAATTATCGTTATGGCAGAGTCAATGAAGGGTTTAAAGCGAAGCCATCGCTGTACAGAAGTGTCTCGTGCAGATATCGGCAGAGAAGTAACAGTGATGGGCTGGGTTCAGAAGAGCAGAAATAAGGGAAGTATTATTTTTGTGGATTTACGGGACCGTTCAGGCCTTTTGCAGATCATATTTGAAGAGGGAAAAATCAGTGACGAATATTTTGAAAAAGCGGCGAAGTTAAAAAGTGAGTTTGTCATTGCTGTTGTCGGAAATGTTGAAGAGCGTGCCGGCGGCGTGAATAAAAATATGGCTACGGGAGATATTGAGATTCGTGCACGGCAGCTGAGAGTTTTGTCTGAATCGCTGACGCCGCCGTTTCCGGTGGAAGAAGGTATTAAGACAAAAGAAGAACTGCGTTTGAAATACCGTTATCTTGACCTGAGACGTCCGGATCTTCAGAAAAATATTATATTAAGAAGCAGGATTGCCGTGCTGATCCGTCAGTTTCTTGCCGATGAAGGATTTCTGGAGATTGAGACGCCGATCCTTCAAAAGAGCACGCCAGAAGGCGCCAGAGATTACCTTGTGCCAAGCCGTGTCCATCCGGGCAAGTTTTATGCGCTGCCTCAGTCACCGCAGCTGTTTAAGCAGCTTTTAATGGTTTCCGGATTTGACAGATATTTTCAGCTGGCAAAGTGTTTCCGCGATGAGGATCTTCGTGCGGATCGTCAGCCCGAATTTACACAGGTCGATATGGAACTTTCCTTTGTTGATGTGGATGAAGTTTTAGATGTCAATGAACGTTTGCTGGCAAAGCTTTTTAAGGAAATTCTTGACGTGGATGTGCCGCTGCCGATTCAGCGCATGACATGGCAGGAAGCCATGGATCGTTACGGATCTGATAAACCGGATACACGTTTTGGCATGGAATTGTGCAATGTAACGGACATTGTCAAAAACTGCGGCTTTGGCGTTTTCGCAAATGCAGTTAAAGACGGCGGAAGTGTTAGAGGTATTAATGCTAAAGGACAGGGCCATATGCCGAGAAAGAAAATTGATGCGCTGACAGCATTTGTTAAGGATTACGGTGCAAAAGGACTTGCCTATATTGCTATCGGAGATGATGGTACAGTGAAGTCTTCATTTGCAAAGTTCATGACAGAAGATGAGATGCAGTCACTGATCCGGAAGATGGATGGTGAAAACGGCGACCTGTTGCTTTTTGCTGCAGATAAAAATAAAGTTGTTTATGATTCTTTGGGAGCGCTCAGAGTGGAACTGGCCAATCAGATGGGACTTCTGGACAAATCCCAGTATAATTTCCTTTGGGTGACAGAGTTTCCGCTGCTTGAGTGGTCTGAGGAAGAAGGCCGTTATACGGCAATGCATCACCCATTTACTATGCCGATGGAAGAAGACTGGCAGTATATTGACAGTGATCCGGGAAGAGTCCGCGCAAAAGCGTATGATATCGTATTAAACGGTACTGAACTTGGCGGCGGCAGTGTCCGTATCCATCAGGATGATATTCAGGAAAAGATGTTTGAAGTGCTTGGCTTTACAAAAGAACAGGCTTATGACCGTTTCGGATTTTTAATGAACGCTTTTAAATACGGTGTTCCTCCGCACGCAGGCCTTGCCTATGGTCTTGACCGTCTTGTGATGCTTATGACAAAGCAGGACAGCATCCGTGATGTTATTGCCTTTCCTAAGGTAAAAGATGCCTCCTGTCTGATGACTAACGCGCCGGATATAGTCGATGATATTCAGCTTCAGGAACTTGGCATTGCAGTAGTGGAAGAAGAGAAAGTTTGAAAGTAAACTTCCAAATCTGCCATTATTGACGCAGCGGGTGCGTCAGGAAAGAGGCAAGAATGATGTTTTTCAGAATACTTATGGCATATCTTCTGATCATGACAGCGGCAGCGTTTTGTATGTGCGGCATTGACAAGATGAAAGCGGTCAGACATCAGTGGCGTATTTCTGAAAAAGCGCTGCTCATTACTGCAGCGTTGGGAGGAAGTGTCGGTCTTTTGGCAGGCATGTATATTTTCAGACACAAGACACTGCATAAAAAGTTTACAATCGGCGTGCCGGCAATTATTTTAGGACAGATTGTGCTGGCTGCCGTTTGCATGATACTATTTTAATACTCTGATACTGGGGCAAAAGTGATATACTTTATATCCGCATGCAAAGCATGGTTTTGCCCCGCAATCATACTTTTTGAGATAAGGAGGCTCATTTTATGTACTCATTGGATGAAGTAAAGGCATTTGACCCGGAAATTGCAGAAGCGATTGAACTTGAAGTGGGACGTCAAAACCGAAATATCGAATTGATCGCATCTGAAAATTTTGTCAGCAAAGCAGTCATGGCCGTGATGGGGAGTCCGCTGACAAACAAATACGCAGAAGGATATCCGGGAAAACGTTATTATGGCGGATGCCAGTATGTGGACATTGCAGAAAATCTGGCAATCGAACGTGCAAAAAAATTATTTGGCGCTGAATACGCCAATGTTCAGCCGCATTCAGGTGCGCAGGCAAATATGGCTGTATTTCAGGCATTCCTTCAGCCGGGAGATACATTTATGGGCATGAATCTTGATCATGGCGGACATTTGACACACGGAAGCCCTGCAAACTATTCAGGAAAGGTATTTCATTGTGTACCGTATGGTGTCAATGATGACGGCTTTATTGATTATGATGAGGTGCGAAGAATTGCACTGGAGTGCCGTCCGAAACTGATTGTTGCCGGAGCGAGCGCTTACTGCCGGATTATTGATTTTAAGCGCTTCAGAGAGATTGCTGATGAAGTGGGCGCCATTTTGATGGTAGATATGGCTCACATTGCCGGACTTGTGGCGGCAGGACTTCATCCGAGCCCGATTCCATATGCCCATGTGACGACAACGACGACACATAAGACTTTAAGAGGTCCGAGAGGTGGTTTGATTTTAAGCAGCGCCGAATATGCAAAGAAATTAAACTCTGCCGTATTTCCGGGAACTCAGGGGGGCCCTTTGATGCATATCATTGCGGCTAAAGCAGTGGCCTTCAAGGAAGCACTCAGTGACGATTTTAAAGTATATCAGCAAAACATTATTAAAAATGCAAAAGCATTGTCTTCAGGTCTTCAGGAAAGAGGCATTGATATCGTATCAAAAGGTACAGACAATCATCTGATGCTTGTAGATTTAAGAAATCTCGGACTGACAGGCAAGGCGGCAGAAAAAATGTTAGATGAAGTACACATTACATGCAATAAGAATACAATTCCGAATGATCCTCAGTCTCCGTTTATTACAAGCGGTCTCAGACTTGGTACGCCGGCGGCGACAACGAGAGGCCTGAATGAAGCTGATATGGATCAGGTGGCAGAAGCGATTGCGCTGTGTCTGAAAGATTTTGATAAAAACAAAGATCAGGCAGAATCTATCGTAAAGGCATTGACAGATAAATATCCTCTTTATTAAAAAAATACTGTGCATTTTTACGCGTATTTTGCATAGATTTTACAGAAAGATATTTCCACTTGAAATGATATGTTAAGTAGGGTATAATAATAAAAAAGTTACCTGGGGTGTTCGACACGCCTGTATATTTGAACCTACATTTTTTTTGACGGGAATCTCATATATTGGTAATATGTCAAGCCTCCAATTTGCAGTGGAAGACAGAAAAGCCAATGCGGATACCCACCTGGCTGAGGCTAGGAGTCAAATCGCAGGAAACGGCACTTTGGGAACTTTACAAAAGACAAAAAGGACATCGTAAGATGTCCTTAAATTTTTGCGATAAAGCCCTGTCAAATGGCTGTGCAGCGGAATAAGCCGATAGACTTATAATCCGCTGCACAGCCATTTGACAGGCTAACGGAAATGAGCATGAAGGGCGATAGCCCGAAATGCGAATTTCCGTGGCAGATGATGAGAGCGCGAAGCGCGGAATCATCTGGGCTTTATCGTAAATCAAAGATAAGACAGCAGCGGAAATGAGCATGAAGGGCGATAGCCCGAAATGCGAATTTCCGTGGCAGATGATGAGAGCGAGGAAATTCCCATGGCGACAGGAGGGATGTCAATGAGACAAAGACTCACTTCATCAAAAAAGAATAAAAAGAGTTTTCCCGGTTGGCTTTTGATGCTGTGTATTGCCATCCTGGCTGCTGCCTGTATTTACAGAATCTTTATACAGCACGATGCCAATGAATCATATGTGAGCAGAGCGAATGTGTCCAAGCAGCTTGCACTGCTGGGACATTCCCGTGAGGATTGTTTAAAAACCGAAGAAGCACTTCCTGAAGATGTGCGCGAAGAACAATGGTATGCGCCCTATGTCAAAACAGTATTGGCAGACGGGCTTTTATTTAACGAAAATAACAGGTTCTATCCAATGAAAATGCTCACATACAGGGAGGCGGCATCAATCATTCAGAAGCTGAATATTGATTCTGAGCGTCTGTCTTTTCCGATACGGACAGAAAATTTATCTGAATGTATTCCGGAGGCTGAATGGCTGGAAATTTTCCGGCTGGCTAATGAACAATATGAGACTTTGAGTTTCAAAGATGTGTTTGTTGTGGCAACGTCGGCGGTGTCGCAGCAGCTTGAACCGTGGCAGTGCCTGACAGATGACGGGCTGTATGGATTTGAGGGACTTCCAATGGATGACCTGCTTTACAGAAAGGTACGGATTGCTGTCAGAGATGCAGAAGCGGCGGCTGTGCTTGGTGTTGACAGCGGAGTACAGACTTTAGAAAAAGTGCATTTTCTTAAATGTTCGGATGATGAACTACAGATACAGATCGGCGAAACTGAAATCAATCTGAAGACAGAAAAACCGTTGAGCAAGGACATAGAATCAGCCGACGGATCGATCATTTTTGAAAACGGATCAATAAAGACCATACGTCTTGAGCAAATAAGCGGCGGAGAAATTTCAGAAGATGATGCTGCGCTGTCTCAGGACATTCAATCCCAAAATATCCGGGTTCTGCTCAGCAGCGACGATTTTTCGGGTTATATACACGGCGGTGTGACGCTGACGAGCAATGAAAACTTCAGAATAAATTTCGAACAGCAGGAGGAGCAGTATGATGCCGGAACGGTCATAGAACTAACGCCGTCGGATCAGAGACTGTCTTCGGGGAAAGCGACTGTTCAGGCTGAAAACAGCGGAAAAATAGAAGTATTGTCCATGAACAGAGGACAGGGGCATCCTCAGTATCGAGGGAAAATAGAAATTTCAGTTTCGGACGGCGGTTTGTCATTAATCAATGAATTGTCTTTGGAAGAATATTTGTATGCGGTGCTGCCAAGTGAAATGCCCGTTTCCTACGGACTTGAGGCGCTGAAAGTACAGGCGGTCTGCGCAAGAAGCTACGCCTATAAAACCATTGCCGAGGGCGGCGCTTTTGCGGATTTTGGAGCGGATGTGGACGACTCCACAGTATGTCAGATGTATAATAATGCCGGGGAAGATCCACTGGCAGTACAGGCGGTCGATGAAACAAAAGGACAGGTTTTATATAGCGGTGATGAACCAGTCAAAGCCTACTTTTTTTCAACATCCTGCGGTGTGACATCTGATGTTCAGGATGTATGGCTGTCCTCCGGAGAAATTCCTTATCTTGAAGCAGGCATTCAGGCAGCAGTATCATCAGGAGGAACAGTGCAGGCCGCGGCGCAGCCTGATGACGCCGTACCGGATTTAAGCGATGAGACAGCATTCAGAAGTTTTATTGATGATATATCAGCCAGAGATTATTATGAGAAAGATATAGCATGGTTTCGATGGTCTGTACATTTAGACAGTGCAGATATCCGAACAAGCGTGGAATCACCGACAACACTGACGGTAACAAAACGGGGAAGCAGCGGTGTCGTTATGGCGCTTACTGTTGGAAATGGTCAGAATAGCATTATATTAGAAGGGGAATATGCTGTCAGAGAAGCGTTGTCTACCGCTGGCAAGACAATAACGCTTGCGGACGGTTCGACAGTCAGTAATCAGACAATGCTGCCAAGCGGATATTTTTATGTGGACAGCGACGGCCGCGGCGGATTTAACATCCATGGCGGCGGCTTCGGCCACGGCGTCGGCATGAGCCAGAACGGCGTGGCAGCAATGTGCGGCCGCGGCATGGATTACGAAAGTATTTTAAATCATTACTTTAAGGGCACTAAAATCAGGCAGGTATCTTAATATTTCAGACCGGTATTATTTTCAAGCCGTTGACGATACAATATAAAATTGATTTCTGCACCGATAAAGATAATATTCATACAAAAATATAACCACAGCATTAAAATGATTATACCAACGAGACCGCCGTACATATAAGATAAGTTCTGCGCATAATTAATGTAAATTGAGAAAAAGTATGAAAAAACAAGCCATCCCACGGCAGCAAATAATGCCCCGGGAATTTGCTGAAGCAGTTTGACTTTTACGGCCGGCAGCATTTTATAAAACAGCGTAAATACGCTTGTCAGTATCAGCAGAGAGGCAAATGTTCGGATACTGATGACAAAGGCCGCCACATCATTGAGAATCGGAAATTTTTCAATGATCCATAAATACAGCCAGTTGCCGAATACAAGAAAAATCAGCGCTGAGATGACCATAAATGCCAGCAGTATTGTATAAAATGTAGATATAATTCTCAGGGCAAAATAATTCCGTGTTTCTTCGATTTCATGAACAGAATTCAGACCGCATGTCAGAGCCATCAATCCTTTGCCGGCAGTCCATAAAAGAGCTAAAATAGTAATTGACAGCAATGTCGTCGATGACCTGGAAATAATATCATTGAGAATCCATGTTGCCACTTTCGAAGAGGAATCCGGAAAGACATTCACAAGTTCGGTAATCAGTGTGTCTGTTTCAATTGGCAGGTAATTCA
Source organism: Candidatus Scybalocola faecipullorum (assembly GCA_018716485.1). Taxonomy (GTDB): domain Bacteria; phylum Bacillota; class Clostridia; order Lachnospirales; family Lachnospiraceae; genus Scybalocola_A; species Scybalocola_A faecipullorum. The sequence goes on along the minus strand of DVJY01000037.1, from coordinate 34,234 downwards.
GCAGTATCAGCAAAAACATAACAAAAGGGAAAAATGACAATATAATAAAATAGGCAGACTGAGCTGCATAAACACTGATTTTATCCCGCTGCATTTTTAATATAAATTTCTTTAACCATTGAATAAAATTTAACATAACTCCTCCTTTATATTTATTGATAGTAGCATGTTTTTTCACAAAATACAATAGTTTTGACTTGACAGCTGTGCCGTATGCGGTTAGAATGAAAGAAGTCCAAAAGCGATGATTGTGTATGAGGTATGTATTTTCTTTCAGAGAGAGAGGGCCGTCGGCTGAAAACCCTCTTAAGTTCAGATATATACTGACTTTCCCACAGGAGCTGCATCTTTGAAAAGTACAGTAGGAGATGCCGGCAGGAGCCGTTATATCCGCAGAGAGTGCCTTTGTATATGATATGACAAAGGAATTTGGGTGGTACCGCGAACATTTGTCGTCCCTTAGTTTTTAACTGAGGGATTTTTTTTATTGCGAGGAAAATTCACCATATTTTCCATACAGTGATAAGGGCAGATGGCGCATAGGATATTGACTAAATTATACCCATAAATCATATTTTATATTTTGCAGAGAGGATTGAAAAGCATGAACGAAAAATTGCAGCAGATTCGTGAAAATGCAGTCGCGCAAATTGAAGCGGCAGATTCACTGGAAAAATTAAACGAAATCAGAATTACCTTTTTAGGGAAAAAAGGCGAGCTGACAGCAATCATGAAATCCATGAAAGACATTCCGAAAGAAGGCCGTCCTGCCTTCGGTCAGATGGTCAATGAGACGAGAACAGATATTGAGTCCAAAATGGATGCCATGAAAAATACGCTGGCACGGAAAGCAAGAGAGGCTCAGATGGCCAAAGAAGTCATCGATGTGACACTTCCGGCTAAGAAAAGTGTTTTGGGACATCGCCATCCGAACACGATTGCTCTTGATGAGGTAGAGAGAATTTTTGTAGGTATGGGATATGAAGTCATTGAAGGGCCGGAAATTGAAAAAGATTATTATAACTTCGAAGCTTTAAATATTCCGGCTAATCACCCTGCAAAAGATGAGCAGGATACATTTTATATTAATAAAGAGATGCTTCTGAGGACACAGACTTCCGGTGTACAGGTGCATACGATGGAGACACACCCGCTGCCGATCCGTATGATCGCGCCGGGACGTGTATACCGTTCGGACGAAGTTGACGCAACACATTCACCGTGCTTCCATCAGATTGAAGGCCTTGTGATCGATAAAAATATTACATTTGCAGATTTAAAGGGAACACTTGCAGAATTCGCGAGAGAATTGTTTGGACCTGAGACAAAGGTAAAATTCAGACCGCATCATTTCCCATTTACTGAGCCGAGCGCCGAGATGGATGTGACATGTTTCAAGTGTGGAGGCAAAGGATGCCGTATGTGCAAAGGTTCCGGCTGGATTGAAATTTTAGGATGCGGCATGGTTCATCCGAAAGTGCTTGAGATGAGCAATATTGACCCGGACAAATATTCAGGATTTGCCTTCGGTATCGGTTTGGAACGTATTGCACTGCTCAAATATGAAATTGACGATATGCGTCTGCTTTATGAAAATGACGTGCGTTTCTTAAAACAGTTTTAATAAAACATCGCAGAAAGGAAGTTAGCAATGAATACACCATTGTCTTGGATTAAAGCCTATGTGCCGGAACTGGATGTAACGGCGCAGGAATATACAGATGCCATGACCCTGTCTGGCACAAAAGTCGAAGGTTATGAAGCGTTCGATAAAAATCTGGAAAAAATCGTTGTGGGAAAGATTTTAAAAGTCGAAAAGCATCCAAATGCGGATAAGCTGGTTGTCTGCCAAGTTGATGTGGGCGGCGAGGCGCCGGTTCAGATTTGTACAGGCGCTCCGAATGTTTTTGAAGGCGCATTTGTGCCTGTCGTTCTTGACGGCGGCAAAGTGGCAGGGGATCACGACGGCGGAAAGCCGGAAGAAGGCATTCAGATTAAAAAGGGTAAATTAAGAGGCGTGGAATCTGACGGTATGATGTGTTCCATCGAAGAATTGGGTTCATCTGCCGAAATGTATCCGGAAGCGCCGGAAAGCGGTATTTATATCTTCCAAAGTGAAGAACTGACGCCGGGCGAAGATGCCCTTGAAGTTTTGGGATTGCATGATGTAAATTTTGAGTATGAAATCACATCAAACCGTGTGGACTGCTTCAGCATTTTGGGCATCGCAAGAGAAGCGGCAGCAACATTTGGAAAGCCGTTTGTGCCGCCGGTTGTTGAAGTAAAAGAAAATGATGAAGACGCCCACGATTATGTTCAGGTAGAAGTTCAGGATAAAGCGCTCTGCCCAAGATACTGCGCCCGTGTTGTCAAAAATATTAAAATCGCACCGTCACCGAAGTGGCTTCAGAGACGTCTGGCAGCACAGGGCATCCGTCCGATCAATAACATTGTTGATATTACAAACTATGTGATGGAAGAGTACGGACAGCCGATGCATGCGTACAATCTGGATAAAATTTCAGGCAGAAAAATTATCGTCCGCCGGGCAAAAGACGGTGAAAGTTTTGTTACACTGGATGGCCAGACGAGAAATCTGGACAGTAACATGCTGATGATCTGTGATGAGGAAAAGCCGGTCGGTATTGCAGGCATTATGGGCGGAGAAAATTCAATGATCACAGATGATGTCACAACGATGCTTTTTGAAGCTGCCTGCTTTGACGGTACAAACATCCGTCTGTCTGGAAAACGCCTCGGTATGCGTACAGATGCTCAGAGCAAGTTTGAAAAAGGACTGGATCCGAACAATGCCAAAGCAGCTATTGACAGAGCGTGCCAGCTTGTTACAGAGCTTGGCGCAGGGGAAGTTGTCGGCGGGACAGTCGACGTTTATGATGATGTCCGCCAACCGGTAAAAATTCCATTTGACCCGGCATATGTCAACAAACTTCTGGGTACAGATATCTCCATGGAAGAGATGCTCGGCTATTTCAAACGTCTTGAACTGGAATATGATCCGGAAACAAAAGAAGTGACTGTGCCGACATTCAGACAGGATTTATTAAGACCGGCAGATCTGGCTGAAGAAGTGGCAAGATTTTACGGCTATGACAAGATTCCGACAACGCTCCCGACCGGCGAGGCAACGACAGGAAAACTTTCATTTAAACTGAGAGTAGAAGCTGTTGCCAGAGAGACTGCAGAATTCTGCGGTTATTCAGAGGCGATGACCTACTCCTTTGAAAGCCCGAAAGTATTTGAAAAACTGTTTATTCCTCAGGGCGACGCACTGAGAAAAACAGTGACGATTTCCAATCCATTGGGAGAAGATTACAGTATTATGCGTACACTGCCTTTAAACGGCATGCTGACATCACTGGCGAATAACTACAACCGCAGAAATAAAGAGGCAAAACTTTATGAACTGGCAACGATTTATCTGCCGGTTGATGAAGAAATCCTTGAATATCCGGATGAGAGAGTACAGTTTACCCTCGGTATGTACGGCACAGGCGATTTCTTTACTTTAAAAGGCGTCGTTGAAGAATTCCTTGAGAGAGCCGGATTAAAACAGCTGAAAACATATACGCCTGATTCCGCCAAACCTTTCCTTCATCCGGGACGTCAGGCCAACATTATTTATGACGGACAGGTCATCGGATATATGGGCGAAGTTCATCCGGATGTATGTGATAATTATAATATCGGCACAAAAGCATATATCGCAGTTTTGGATATGCCGCAGATTACTGAGAAAGCCACATTTGATCGTAAATACGAAGGCATTGCCAAATATCCGTCTGTGACAAGAGACATCAGTATGGTCATGAAGAAAGATATTATGGTCGGACAGATTGAAGCAGTAATCCGCCAGAGAGGCGGACATATTCTGGAGAGTTTTAATCTCTTCGATATTTATGAAGGTTCACAGATTCAGGAAGGATATAAATCTGTAGCGTACTCCATTACTTTCCGTGCAAAAGATCATACCCTTGAGGATACGGAAGTCAATAAGACAATGAATAAGATCCTTAACGGACTTGAAACAATGGGTATTGAATTAAGAAAATAAAGAATAGGATGAGCATTGTGAAAACAAGTGATTTTTATTACGATCTGCCGCAGGAACTGATTGCTCAGGATCCGCTGGCTGACCGCTCGTCTTCCCGGCTGATGGTGCTTAACCGCAAGGATGGCTCCATCAGCCATCATATATTTAAGGAAATTATTGATTACTTAAATCCGGGAGACTGCCTTGTCATTAATAATACAAAAGTAATTCCTGCAAGACTTTACGGCGTCAAAGAAGACACCGGCGCCCATATTGAGCTTTTATTGTTAAAGCGCAAAGAAGGCGATATTTGGGAAACCCTTGTCAAACCGGGAAAAAAGGCGAGAAAAGGCACAAGGATTGTTTTTGGGGACGGACGGCTGAAAGCAGAAGTTGTGGATGTGATCGAGGAAGGCAACCGTCTTGTTCATTTTGAATATGAGGGCATTTTTGAAGAAGTGCTGGACGCGCTTGGTGAAATGCCGCTGCCGCCGTATATTACCCATAAACTTGAAGATAAAAACAGATATCAGACAGTTTATGCCAAATATGAAGGCTCCGCGGCGGCGCCGACGGCCGGACTTCATTTTACAAAAGAACTGCTGGCGGATATTCAGGCCAAAGGTGTGAAAATCGCCAATATTACCCTGCATGTCGGGCTTGGCACATTTCGGCCGGTAAAGGTGGAAGATGTGACGCAGCATCATATGCATTCGGAATTTTATATGATTGATAAAGAAGCGGCAGACACCATTAATGAAACGAAGAAAAATGGCGGCCGCATCATATCTGTCGGAACGACAAGCACAAGAACATTGGAAACCGTGGCCGATGAAAACGGTTATGTCAGAGAAACCAGCGGATGGACACAGATTTTTATCTATCCGGGATATCATTTTAAATGTATCGATGCGCTGATCACTAATTTTCATCTGCCGGAATCAACGCTGCTCATGCTTGTATCAGCGCTGGCTTCAAAAGACATGATTCTTCATGCTTATGAAATTGCAGTTAAGGAGAAATACAGATTTTTCAGCTTCGGCGATGCGATGCTGATTGAGTAAATGATCTGTGGAAAAGATGATGGAAAGTATTGTTGGGATTATTTATGTTGTTGTTTTGGCCGCAGTCGTTTTTGCGAGAATCCGGACACACAGATTTCAAAAACGCTGGATTGCTGCCGATGTGGTGAATATGCTGCTGTTTGGCGCAGGACTGCTGTTTTTGGAAAGCTTCTGGAATTTTGACGGCATTGGAGCAAGCGTGGCGGCTGTTTTAAATTTGGGATTTATTGTTTTAATGATTGTCTTAACGCTTGCCGGGTGGAAACATTTATGGATGACTTATACGTTTATCGGAATCACCTACTTACTTTTGCTGTTATATCCGGGTATTTACAATGCTGTTTTTCCAAATAATAATATGGCTGAAGATATTTTGTGGGAGGTTCATACGACACAAAGTACAGCGGTCATTATTCTGATCGCAGCAGCGCTGACCGGGTGTATGAAGCTGTTTAATATTTTGGAAAAGCGGTATGGAGGCCTCCCTGTTGCCGTGGCGACGGTTTTGGCGGTTCTGGTGATTCTGCTGTTGTGCATAGCCATTGGGAGGGGGTATGTGAGAAGGTCTTCCAAGGCCAATGCCGTGGCGCCGTATGAATATCTGGCGGCGGCCGAAAATACGGAGGGTGAGTGGGGGTTCATCAATGAGCGCGGCGAGACAGTCATACCCTTCGTTTATAAAGATTTTAAAGGCGCCAAAGGGTTTAAGGATACTTTCCTTGCTTATGTCAGCACGGATGCGGGAAATTATCTTGTGAATGAAGAAGGGAAGATTGTATGCGATGCGTATTCGGATTATGTATTTGCAGATCATTCCCAATATGTGATTGCACAAAAAGCGTCCGGTTACGGCGTTATTGATGCAGCAATGAACGAAGTTACAGATTTTTTTTTTGATTTACCCGGCGAGGTGATACAAGCTTATCCCGAGTATTTTCCGGCACAGAAAGAAACACTGAGTATTCTGGAAGATCCGGAAGAATCCGGCGGGTTTAGTAATTATGTGGCTGACCAGGAAGGTAATGTTATTATTCCAAGCGGATTGGGATATATTTCGTTTAGTTCAGATCATCAGTATATTCTTGTCAATGCAGGCTGGTTTATTACTGAAGATAGTACCGGCCGTCATGCAGGCGGCTGCGGATTATATGACAGAGAGGGCAAGGCAATCATTCCGTTGACAGATACCCGGGGATTATGGGCAGAGAGCGATAACGGCTGGATTTTATCGGAAGATGTTGACGGCCATTTTTATTTTGTTGATGTAAATGATCAGGTTATGTTGGATTTAGGAAAGGATTATACATCAGTTCGGGGAATGAAGAAAATACGCCAATAGCCAGTCGATATATATAGAGGGTGGACATTTTTTGTCCGCCCTCTGTATTTTGAAAAAACATTATTTTAATTCAGTACGCCGGATGATCGCATAAGCAATGAGAGAAAAACAGGCTGCCAGAATAAAAAAGGTGATTAAAGGGTTCAGATAATAAATGACTCCGTCGGAGGCAAATCCCATGGCACCCATTAAAAATCTGACGATGCGGCCGATGGTCCGGGCGGAAAGCACATATCTGAATAACGCTACAGCCAGCAACAATATTCCGCCGAAAATAACAGCAGTATAGAGGGCATATATCTTTCCAAGTTTATTTACAATAAGAATGGCTAAGTAAAAAAGACTGCAGACAGATAAATAAATCAGTGTCAGCCAAGCCCAGTTGCTCAGATAATGACCATAGCCGTAAAGACTTCCGTACATTGAAAAATAGCGGGGCAGCAGATCATGCAGTACATTGCCAAGAATTGTATCAGCCAATGCCATAAAACCGGACATGAAAGCAAACCAGCAAAATGTGGCAAAGAAGATATAGACACGGGTAAAACCGTTTTGCAAAAGCATTTTAAAATCTTCTTTGAATCCGAGAATGCCGAAGATGCCGACAAATATGAGTGAATTCATCTCAAGGCAGCTTGTGCCGCCGTCTTCAAAATTGCCCATGAGTATTCCGATGAGCACTGTAATGAGGGCAACGATGCTGTACTGTATGGCATAGAAGATGCCAATAACTTTAAATTTTGTAGCACATTCATAATAAACAGCTGATTTTAATGGCTTCATAATGGCTGACCTCCTTTTTCGGTTAATTTGACAAATAATTTCTGAAGATTCATAGAAGATATCTGTAAATGCCCTGTTTTAGGAAGGGGTGTTTTCTCTCCGAGAATGTAAGCAATTTTAAGGCCGCCCAGTTCGTCAAATCCGATGATATGTTTGTCGGCGCAGTAGGCATCAACTTCCGGAGAAAGGCCGGAAACACTGTATCCCATATCCAATAAGGCTTCGGTGTTTTCACAAAGCAGAACTTTTCCCTGATCGATCAGTACAACATCTTCAATGATATGCGACACCTCTTCAATGAGGTGTGTGGCAATAATCATAGTTCGTTCATCAGTTTCATAGTCTTTTAACAATAAGTCATAAAATAGTGTCCGATGATTGGCATCCAGACCTAAAACTGGTTCATCAAAAATGACATAAGGTACATGAAGCGCCAATGCTGCAGTCAGTTTAAAAATAGACTGATAGCCTTTGGAGAGAGTTTTAAACTTTTTATTTGTATCAAGGCCGAAACGGGAGGCGATTGCAAAAGCCTGATCAATATCGAAACAATCATAAAAACGGCTGATCCATTTAAAATGATCTTTGATTTTTAAATCCGGGTCATACAGATCAGTTTCGCTCATGCAGAAAATCTTCTCGTGGATGTGCATATTCTCTTTTGCCGGGAGACCGTCGATGAAAATATCGCCGGCATCCGGGAAAATACGGTTGGCAATCAGATTGATCAGCGTAGATTTTCCGGCGCCGTTTCGTCCGAGAAGTCCGTAAATTTTTCCGGGTGCAAAGGTGACGGAAACATGATCCAGTGCGGTCACGTTTTTATAGCTTTTGCTTATATCTTTAATTTCAATGCCCTTCATTTTCAAAACCCCTTTCCACCAACGTGATAATTTCATCTTTTGTCATCTTCAGTTTATGTGCTTCTTCAATCATTGAGGCAATAAACTGATCGTAAAACTGCCCCTGCCTTTTGCGAAGGATTTTTTCCACCGCGCCTTCTTTTACAAACATTCCGAGCCCCCGTTTCTTATAGATAATTTCCTCGTCCACAAGTATATTCATGCCTTTAAGTACCGTATGCGGGTTAATGCCAAGCAGTGCGGATATTTCATTGGTCGACGGTATTTTTGTTTCCTCAGGAAATGCACCTGTAAATATGGAATCTTCCAACTGTTCGGCAATTTGGATAAATATAGGTTTTTCCATATTCGGATCTATGATCAATGACATCACTCCCTAATTTGTTAGTTTGTTAGTTGAGTAGCTAACTAGATTACAATTTGAGTATAAAAGATTTTGAGCAAAATGTCAATAGTTAAAAAAATTAGGACAGTTGGTGAATACTGTAGATTCCCAAGAACCCGGAAGCTGTGTTATAATGAGCACGTAAATTTACTTAGGAGGAATTTTTCTAATGATTTATTCGGCGTATGAAATGATGTGGCTGTTTTTTATATACAGCTTTTTAGGATGGATGCTTGAAACAATTGTGGCAGCAGTCCGACAGAAAAGATTTGTGAACCGTGGCCTTGTCAATGCACCATTTTGTATTATTTACGGATTCGCAGCAGTTTCAGTGACTGTATTTTGTATGGAACTGAGGGGCTTTTGGCTGTTTGCAGTAAGTATGGTGATCACAACGCTGATCGAATGGGTGGCCGGACACTGGATTGAACGGGTCTACCACGAACGATGGTGGGATTATTCTAAAATTAAGGTGAATTTGGATGGTTATATCTGCCTGCCTGCTTCGATTTTATGGGGCGTTTTGAGTGTGATTATTGTCCGCTGGGGAAATTTTGGACTTATTCACCTGTTTGACATGATGCCTGAGATTGCGGGAATTGTGATTATATGGATATTATCCGTTGTACTGGCAGTTGATATTGCGGCAACACTTTTTATATTATCCGGAAAAACAAAGCGGCTGGAACAATGGAAAAATGTAGATTCATGGCTGTCTTCGATTTCTTTGGGACTTGGCCAATGGATATACCGCCGTATAGACAGACGAATACAAAGAGCCTATCCGTCCACGCACCATACGCAGGCCGCAGTCCAAAAGAATAAAACGATTTTTGCATATGGCTGCAGCTTTTATAAAATTATATGGCTGTTTGGCTTGGGCGCATTTTTGGGAGATATTACAGAAACTATCTTTTGCCGGCTGACGGCGGGGGTGTGGATGAGCCGCAGCAGTGTTGTCTGGGGACCTTTCAGTATTGTCTGGGGATTGGCGCTTGCGGCGGCGACACTGCTTTTATATAAATACAGAGAGCGTTCGGATGCATTTATTTTTATTGCAGGCACATGTCTTGGCGGCGCTTATGAATACATATGCAGTGTATTTACAGAAATGGTCTTCGGAAAAGTTTTTTGGGATTACAGCAAAATCCCGTTCAACCTGGGCGGCCGTATCAATCTTTTATACTGTTTTTTCTGGGGAATTGCAGCAGTTATTTGGATTAAAGGCATATATCCGATCATGTCATCATGGATTGAAAAAGTCCCGATGAAAATAGGAAAAATAGTGACATGGCTGTTTATTGTATTTTTTTGCTGCAATATCATCGTGTCATGCATGGCGCTGGTGCGCAGCGACCAGAGAGCACATGACATTCCGGCAGAGTATACATGGCAGCAGATTATGGATGAACGATTTGACGATAATCGTCTGAAAGCAATTTACCCGAATGCGATACAGACAGAGTAATTGGCGGATTGATTGAAAGGGGGATGTGGAAGTGGCGCAAAAGACATATATTGCAATCGATCTGAAGTCTTTTTATGCCTCGGTGGAATGTATTGAGCGCGGGCTTGATCCGCTGACGACAAACCTTGTCGTGGCTGATCGAAGCCGTACTGAAAAAACCATATGTCTGGCTGTTTCACCATCTCTGAAGGCATATGGCATACCGGGGCGGCCCCGTCTGTTTGAGGTCATAGAGCGTATTAAAGAGATCAATGCCGGGCGCAGACAGTCCGCACCCGGACATATTTTGGAGGGATCATCGTGGGATGATACACAGCTTCAGGCATCACCGTCGCTGGCGGTGGATTATATTACAGCAGTGCCCCGTATGGCGCTTTATATGCAGTACAGTTCGCGGATTTACGAAGTGTATCTGAAATACATTGCACCGGAAGATATGCATGTGTATTCCATCGATGAAGTTTTTATGGATGTTACCGGATATTTGGATACATACGGTCTTTCCGCAACAGAACTGGCGTCGAAAATTATTGCCGATGTTTCGGAGAATGTCGGTATTACAGCTGCGGCGGGCATCGGCACCAATCTTTACTTGTGCAAAGTGGCAATGGATATCGGGGCCAAGCATGCAAAACCGGATGCGCATGGTGTGCGCATTGCATGTCTGGATGAGATGAGTTACCGGCGGACACTGTGGGATCACCGGCCGCTGACTGACTTTTGGCGGGTCGGCCGCGGCTATGCCAAAAAACTGGAAGCTCAGGGATTGATGACGATGGGAGATATTGCAAGATGTTCTATAGGAAAGCCGACGGATTATTATAACGAAGAACTGCTTTATAAAATGTTCGGCATTAATGCACAACTGCTGATTGATCATGCCTGGGGCTGGGAACCGTGTACGATTGCGGATATTAAGGCGTATAAGCCGGCCTCCAACAGCGTCGGATCCGGTCAGGTGCTTTCATGCCCCTATGATTGGCAAAAAGCCCGGCTCGTCGTGCGGGAAATGGCAGATATGCTGGCGCTGGATTTATTCGACCGAAGACTGGTGACAGATCAGCTTGTGCTGACTGTTGGATATGACCGGGAAAATCTTAAAGACCGGCCAAAAAATGAGGAATACCGGGGAGAAACAAAGGCGGACCGATATGGGCGCGAAGTTCCCAAACATGGCCACGGTACAGTGCATTTAGAACAGCCGACAGCCTCTGGACGGCGGCTTATCGAGGCAGCCGCTCAACTGTTTGAACGTATTGCCGATCAAAAACTTCTGATCCGCAGACTTTATCTGACTGCCGAGCATGTGACAGATGAAAGAGCAGCCGCAAGGGAAGCGCATTATGAACAGATGAGCCTGTTTGAAAGCCTTGGCGGGGCAGATACCAAGAAGGAGAAAGATGAGCAGGCGTTGGAAAAAGAGAAAAAACTGCAGCAGGCCATGCTGGATATTAAAAAGAAATACGGAAAGAATGCCGTGCTGCGGGGAATGAATTTTGAGGAAGGGGCTACGGCAAAGACACGCAATGGGCAGATTGGAGGACACAGAGCATGAAAAAAACATATGATGATATGATTGATATGCCCCATCATGTTTCAGACAGACATCCGCAAATGCCGATGGCGGAGCGGGCGGCTCAGTTCTCACCGTTTGCCGCGCTTTCAGGTTACGGCGATGTGATTCGGGAGACGGAAGCGAGGGTGCGTTCTAAAGTAGAGGCAGAAGAACGGGAAGATGAAGGTGAATATGAATGAAAACAAGGGAAGAAGCGCTGGCATACGGACTGTCTTTTCACGATACATATCAGGATGCCCCGTTTCACGATCCGAATTGGCAGCTGGTGCGAATTAAAGGAAGTAAAAAAACATTTCTTTGGACGTATGAGAAAGACGGATATATTCACCTGAATGTTAAAGTATCGCCCCAGTGGCGGGATTTTTGGAGAAATATTTATCCATCAGTGACGGCCGGATATCATTTAAATAAAGAACATTGGAATACGATTATTCTTGACGGAACGGTGCCGGATCAGGATATACGGCGGATGATTGCTGAAAGTTATGATATTTTAACAGACAGTCCGGCAAAAAGAATTTATGAGGCAGTGAAAAAAGTTCCTGCAGGGAAAGTGGCCACCTATCAGCAGATTGCGGCCATGGCCGGCAATGCGAAGATGGCGAGAGCCGTCGGCAATGCGCTGAATAAAAATAAAGATCCGCATGTTCCATGCCACAGAATTGTCAGCGCTAAAGGAGAACTTCCGGGGGAATTAGCTTTCGGCGGCAGACAGGCCGGTCTTTTGGAGGCGGAAGGTGTGCCGGTTGTCGATGGAAAAGTGGATTTGAATAAGTATGGCATCAGATGAAATGCTCCCTTCCAGGCGGACAAGTGAAATAATAAAACTTGTCCACTTAGAAGGGAGCATATTTATGTCTGGAAACTTTTCATTTTTTCATCTGTCTGCCTGACAGGGACGGTTTGGCACTTTATGCTTTTTTATCTTTAGGAAGAATGACATTGAGTAAAATTGCAGTCAGTGTTGTGACAACAACCGGAGATTTTCCGAAAACAGTTGTAACCCATTCCGGGAAAGCGGCCAATGCTTCAGGACATTGGGTAATGCCCATGCCAAGTGCTACAGCAAGACCGACAATCGCCGTATTGCGGTAGGACAGGGGCTGAGTAGCCACCAGTTTGATGCCGGTCATGGCAATGGAGGCAAACACTGAAATCGTGGCGCCGCCCAGCACACACTGAGGAATTGTTGTCAGCAGTGCGGAAAATTTCGGAAGGAAGCCTGCAAGCAAAATAATAATGGCCGACAGACCTAAAACCATACGGTTGACAACTTTAGTTGTTGCAACGATACCTACATTTTGACTGAATGTGGCTGTCGGCAGCCCGCCGAAAAAGGAGCCGAAAATATTTGTAATACCGTAGCCGACGATGCCGCCGGAAAGTTCTTTATCGGTTGGTTCACGATCAAGGCCGCCGGCAGTTGTGGCTGAAAAGTCGCCGATTGCCTGAACAGAGTTGATCACAAACAAAAGAACCATTGTGACAATGGCGGAAGGTTCAAATTCCATGCCGAAGTACAGCGGGCGAGGTATCTGGAAAATACCGGCTTCACCAATGGAGGATAAATCAACCATGCCGAAGCAGGCAGCGATGATGTAACCGACAATCATACCGATCAATATGGAAGATAATTTTAAAAAGCCTTTGGCAAAGTGATTCAGGGCAATGACGACGGCCAGGGTGATCAGAGCCACAAGCCAATTCTGCCATGATCCGTAAGTCGGTGATGACTCCCCGCCGGCCATATATTTGACAGCTGTCGGGTATAATGACAGACCGATGGTAAAGACAACGGTACCTGTGATCAGCGGCGGGAAAAGAATGCGCAGCTTTTTGACAAACAGGCCTACAAAAACAGCGACGATACCGCCTATGAGCTGGGCGCCGAAAATTGCGGCGATACTGTAGCTTCCGGCGATTGCCTGCATACTTGGAAGATAGGCAAAGCTGACACCCATGATGACAGGAAGTCCGGCTCCGACTCTGCCGCCGATAGGAAACAGCTGAAGTAAAGTGGAAATGGCGGCGATAAATAACGCTGCCTGTACAAAGATAACAGTGTCGCCGGCATTAAGATTGGCAACACCGGAAATCACAATCGCCGGGGTAACACATCCGACAATCATTGCAACAACATGCTGCAGTGCAAGTGGAAACGCCTGTGAAAAGCGCGGAACGCCGTTCAGATCGAAAACAGTGGCGTATTTTCTTGTTGATTTCATAGTTTGATCTCCTTTCATAATAAAGTTCTCCGCTCTAAAAAAATAATATGAAAAACAGCCGGTATTGTCAAGAAACAGAAGGGGCTGTGCCGAACTTTGTTGAAAAAAATAGAAAAATATGGTAAATTAGCGTTAACACTGCGCAAGTCAATGAAGGTTTAAGACATGGGAGTGATAACGGCATGATACGGGAATACAGTGACAAAGATGTTTATGAGGCGTTTTTGGAACGGATGCATTTGCTTTTTAAAGAATTTGATAATATTTATATTTCTTTTTCAGGCGGAAAAGACAGCGGGCTTTTGCTGGATATGACGCTGGATTTCAGAGACAGGCATTACCCGGATAAAAAATCGGTGTATTTCATCAGGATTTTGAAGCCCAGTACACAGTAACGACAGAATATATTGAAAGAACTTTTGAGCGGATAAAAGATAAAGTCGAACCATATTGGGTTTGTCTTCCGATGGCTACAAGGACGGCGCTGAGCAGCTACGAGATGTATTGGTATCCGTGGGATGATACGAAAAAAGAGAGCTGGGTGCGGGACATGCCTAAAAAGCCTTATGTGATCAATCTGGAGCATAATCCGATGACCACATACCGTTACCGCATGCATCAGGAAGATTTGGCAAAGCAGTTCGGACGCTGGTATCGCATAGAACATGGCGGCAAAAAGACAGTCTGTCTATGACATATGGCATGCCTATTATTTATTCAATTACGACTATAATCATCTATACGATTTATATTACAAAGCCGGTCTGCGGGTTACGCAGATGCGCGTAGCGTCACCGTTTAATGATTATTCCAAGGAGTCTTTGAATTTATACAGAGTTATCGATCCTCAAATATGGGTCAAGCTTGTGGGAAGAGTTCAGGGAGCGAATTTTGCCAGTATTTACGGGCGCACAAAGGCGATGGGCTACAGAAATGTCACATTGCCCGAAGGCCATACATGGAAGTCATATACATTATTTTTGCTGGATACGCTGCCGGCGCGGCTGCGCAATAACTATGCCAAAAAATTTAACACATCGATTCAATTCTGGCATCAGACCGGCGGCGGGCTGGATGAGGAAACCATTCATGAACTGGAAGAACACGGATATCATATTCGGCGCAATGGTGTATCCAATTACACGCTGAGCAAGAAATCCAGAGTCATTTTTGTGGGGAAGATTCCTGATAATACTGATGATATTAAGTCAAGCAAAGATATTCCAAGCTGGAAACGCATGTGCTACTGTATCTTGAAAAATGATCATACATGCCGTTTTATGGGATTTGGCATGACAAGGCAGCAGCAAAAGCAGATTGATGCCATACGTGAACGCTATAAGAGTATAGAGGAGATGGATTATGGTGTATAAAAGTCCTGTTTATCATATTATTGCAGTGCCGGTGGAAAAAATAAAGCCCAATAATTATAATCCGAATACAGTAGCGCCGCCTGAGATGAAACTTTTATACGACAGCATTAAGTCCGATGGCTATACAATGCCGATTGTCTGCTATTATGATAAAGAAAATGACGAGTATATTATTGTGGACGGATTTCATCGATATAGAGTAATGAAGGAATATCCGGATATTTACGAGCGGGAACAAGGGATGATGCCGGTGTCGGTTATTGATAAACCGCTGGATCAGCGTATGGCAAGCACGATCCGTCATAACCGGGCGCGAGGGAGTCATGATGTGGATCTTATGAGCAATATTGTCAAAGAACTGCATGAACTTGGACGGTCAGATGCGTGGATTTCAAAACATCTGGGAATGGATAAAGATGAGATTTTAAGGCTGAAACAGATTACCGGATTGGCGGCACTGTTTAAAGATATTAAATTCGGAAAAGCATGGCGTCCGGCGGACGAAGACGAAGATACGGAAATTTCCGATTGACGGTATTGAGAAAATATGATATATTTTCTTCAGAAGAGTTAAATAAGACTAACTTGACTGCATTTAATAATAAGTAAAAGAAGTCCTTTAGAGGGCTTCTTTTTAAAACATGCAGTAAGCTAAAACTAACCACTGGAGGAAGAAAATGAAAAAGAAAACAATGAAAATTTTTTGGTCGGTTCTCGGTCTGATCAGTACAGGCTTTGGTGCAGCAGGCGTTATATTGCCGATTTTGCCGACAACGCCTTTCTTGCTTCTGGCAATGTTTGCTTTTGCAAGAAGTTCCAGGCGATTGAACGAATGGTTTTTAGGAACGAAGCTTTATAAAAAACACTTGGAAGGATTCGTTGCCGGACAGGGTATGACAATCCGAACAAAACGGACGATTATTTTAAGTGTGACGGCGATGATGGCGCTGGGATTTATTCTTATGGCTAATGTTCCTGTCGGACGGATATTTTTGGCTGCTGTATGGGTCGGGCACTTTATTTATGTGGCATTTATTGTAAAAACAAACCGCATGGAAAATGAAACGGAGGCAGCCTGACATGAAAAAACATGGGAAAAAGGATTCGGGGCTTAACAAAAAAAGAGAAAAAGAAATGCGGATTGTTTCTGAAATGATCGGCCTTTACTGCCGCAAAAAGCATGGCAGTAAAGGCCTTTGTCCTGAATGCGAAAAACTTGCATCCTATGCGGCGGCAAGAATTGGCCATTGTCCGATGATGGAAACAAAAACTTTTTGCAGCAGCTGCCGGATCCACTGCTATCAAAAGGAGATGCGTGAAAAAATCAGAGAAGTCATGCGGTTTTCGGGACCGAGGATGCTTTTTTATCATCCGGTGATGGCCATATGGCATGTTGTATGTTCAATGAAAGAAAGGAATCAAAATTTATGATTAAAACACGGCTGATGGGACTTGTGCCTGAATCTAAAAAATATATTGTCCAAAACATTGTATGGCAATGGCTGGCGTTGGTGATGAATATTGCCGCTATTGCAGCGGCGGGAATTTTCCTTGAGTCGATACTCACCGGGAAAATATCAGAGGAACGGGCTGCTGTGACGGCGCTGATTATTGTCTGTTCCATGGCCGTCCGGTTTGTCTGTGACAGACAGGGGGCCAAAGCATCTTTTATGGCGGGAGCGAGAGTGAAAACCGTGCTCAGAGAAAAGATTTATACAAAAGTTCTCCGCTTTGGCGCGGGCTACCGGTCACAAATTGCAACATCGGAGATTGTTCAGATATCCACGGAAGGTGTGGAACAGCTGGAAACATATTTCGGAAAATATGTGCCTCAGCTTTTTTACAGCCTTTTGGCGCCGGTGACGTTGTTTATCGCCCTGTCGCCTGTCAGCATGAAAGCAAGCGCCGTGCTGCTTGTCTGCGTACCGCTGATTCCGGTATCTATTGTCGCTGTACAGAAATTTGCCAAACGTCTGCTTAATAAATATTGGGGTATCTATACAGAACTTGGCGACAGTTTTCTGGAAAACCTTCAGGGACTGACAACGCTTAAAATTTATCAAGCCGATGCCAAAAAAGCGGAAGATATGGACAGAGAGGCAGAGCATTTCAGAAAAATCACGATGAAAGTGCTGACTATGCAGCTCAATTCTATCAGTGTGATGGATATTGTCGCTTATGGCGGCGCTGCCGCAGGCATGGCGGTCACGGTGAGTGAATATTTGTCCGGACATATGGGATTTGCGGGCGCTTTTACGATGATTCTTTTGGCGTCAGAGTTCTTTATTCCCCTTCGTTTGCTCGGCTCATTTTTCCATATTGCTATGAACGGCATGGCCGCCAGTGATAAAATTTTCAGGCTGTTGGATATGGAAACTCCTGCAGACGGCACCGAAACGGCAGAAAATATACAGTCAGGCATTGATTTGAGGGATGTATCTTTCTCCTATGACGGACAGCGTCGGATTCTTGACCATGTTTCTATGGAAATTCCGGCAGGAAAGTTTATATGTATTGCCGGAGAATCCGGATGCGGGAAAAGTACGGTGGCAGCGCTGCTGATGGGGCGGATTAAGGCGAACGGCGGACAGATTACCGTGGGCGGACAGCCGATTGAAAAAATACAGGAAGCGTCGCTGATGCGTACCATAACATTGGTCACTCATGAAAGCTATTTATTTAAAGGCACAGTCAAAGATAATCTGATGATGGCCGATGGTCTGGCTGATGATGAAAAAATGGCCGATGTTCTTGGGCAAGTCAATTTATGGGACTTTTTACAGACGCAGGAGGGTCTGATGACAAAACTGGAAGAGCGGGGCAGCAATTTTTCAGGCGGCCAGCGTCAGCGTTTGGCTATTGCACGGGCACTGCTCCATGACAGTCCGGTGTATATATTTGATGAAGCAACATCGAACATTGACGCAGAGAGTGAAGAAATTATTATGGATGTCATAAAAAAGCTGGCCAAGACCAAAACGGTGATTTTAATATCCCACCGTCTGGCCAATGCTGTCTTGGCGGATGACATTTATGTTCTCGAACACGGAAAAATTGCGGGACACGGAGACCACAAAGCGCTTATGGAACAAAATGGCCTGTATGCGTCGCTCTTTAATACTCAGCAGTCTCTGGAAAATTACGGAAAGACGAGAGGAGCGGTTTTGGCATGAAAAGAAGAAGCGGAATAAAAATTATGGGCCGGCTGATCGGCCTTGTCAGACCTTTGATTCATATCATGGCGGCGGCCATTCTTTTGGGCGTGATCGGTTATTTGTGCGCCATATTTTTAACGATACTGGCCGGCGGCGTACTTATCCACGGTATCAGTGCGGCAGGGACAGCAGCAGTTTCCGAAAGTATCTTCCTTAAAACATCGGTGACCGTGCTGCTGGCGGTGATGGTGACGGCAGCCATTGCCCGGGGCATTCTGCATTACGGCGAGCAGGCATGCAATCATTTTATTGCTTTTAAGCTGCTGGCGCTGATCAGACATAAAGTATTTAAAGTGCTGAGGACATTGGCGCCGGCCAAGCTGGAAGGCAGAGACAAAGGCAATCTGATCGCGATTTTGACCAGTGATATTGAACTGCTGGAAGTATTTTATGCGCATACCATTTCGCCGATCGCAATCGCTGTGCTGACGTGTACAGTGATGGTTGTTTTTATCGGACAGTTCCATCTGTTGGCCGGTATTCTGGCTGCGGCGGCCTACATTACTGTGGGGGCAGTGATTCCGCTGATTAACGGAAAGCGGGGCGGCAGTGAAGGTATGGCATTTAGAAATGCTTTCGGCGATATGAACAGCTTTGTCCTTGATGCACTGCGAGGCCTTGATGAAACGATTCAGTACGGATGCGGAGAAAAGCAAAATGAAACGATGAGGGAAAAATCGGAGGAACTTGGAAAGATTCAAAAACAATTAAACTGTATGGAGCGGCGGCAGCGGTCTGCGACCAATCTTTGTATTTGGGCATTTTCATTTGCTATGCTGTTTATGATGAGCGGACTGTATGCGGGCGGATATGTCAGCTTTGACGGTATGCTGATTTCAGTAATCGCCATGATGGGATCCTTTGGGCCGACAGCGGCGCTGTCTGGTTTGTCCAATAACCTAAATCAGACATTGGCCAGCGGAGAAAGGGTACTTTCTTTGTTGGATGAGAAACCTCAGGTTGAAGATATCACAGGCAAAGCCCCTGCGGTATTTACAGAAGCGCAGGCAAAACATGTCAGTTTCGCTTATGATGACGAGCAGATTCTTGATGATGTATCGCTTCAGATGCCCCATGGAAAAATTATCGGTATTCACGGCAGGAGCGGTTCAGGAAAATCGACACTGCTGAAACTGCTGATGCGTTTTTGGAATACGGACCGCGGCGAAATTTGCATTTCCGGACGGAATATACAAGAAATCAATACGTCAGATCTGCGGGATATGGAATCTTATGTGACTCAGGAGACATATCTTTTTCATGATTCGATTGCCGGAAATATTGCTGTCGGACGCCCCGGAGCCAGCGAAGAAGAAATTATTGAAGCCGCTAAAAAAGCTTCGCTGCATGATTTTGTCATGTCGCTGCCCGATGGCTATCATACGCCGGTCGGTGAACTGGGGAGCACGCTTTCCGGCGGAGAGCGTCAAAGAATCGGTATTGCAAGAGCATTTCTGCATGACGCGCCGTTTCTTCTTTTAGACGAGCCGACAAGCAATCTTGACGCTCTCAATGAAGGGATTATTTTAAAATCGCTGATGGAAGCGAAAAAAGACCAGACTGTGATTCTTGTCTCTCACAGGAAATCGACAATGAATATTGCGGATATTGTATACACGATGGCTGACGGCCGAAGTTCATAATTCATAATACTTGAACATATAGACGGATTTTTGATCCGTCTATATGTTCATTTCTTTCTTTTTATACATGTTTCTTTTTTTGAAAAGTCAGAATCATCAATGCAGCGATGGAAAGTATGGCCTGATTGATCGGAACGCCGGCCCATACGCCGGTCATGTCGAAAATATTCGGAAGAATACAGTACAAAACAATGAGTAGCAGCGGCTCGCCGTAGATGAGCAGATAGGCCAGTTTATTTTGCTCAGTCGCATAAAAATAAGCAATGGTGACGCGCAGGAAAGCGACAAAAATCAGCCCCGAAAGAAATATCGGAAGCACAAACGCAATGTCCCCGGCAACATCCGGTGAAGTGCCGAACATAATCGGAATCAGATGCCGGCATAAAAATAAAACAACAATACCGATGATTGATGTCGCCGCAGCACATAAATAGGCATATTTCCTCAGAAGGGCCGCACTGTGCGACTCGCCGCGTCCGTAATGGAGGCTGATCAGCGGCTGGACACCGTCGCCGACACCCTGAAGCAGCAGCTGAGCGACACAGATGGCATAGCTGACGACTGCATAGCACGCGATATCTTTGGAAGTGCCAAAGATGGCGGCAGCTTTATTAATAATCATAATAACAAGATTGGGTGACAGCGTCAGTCCGAACGGAGATACGGCAACAATTAAAATGGCCGGTATTTTTGATGCGGAAAGCTTCCCGCAGGCGATAAAATGCCAGAGTTTCTGCCGCTGCAGAAAAATACAGCAGCATAGAAAAGTTACTGCCTGACCGATGACTGTAGCCAGCGCTGCGCCGCGCATACCCATTGACCATACAGAGACAAAAAGCCAGTCAAGGGCAACGTTGGTGAGAAAACCTGCGATCATTGCAAGCATGGCGCCTACAGCGTCATTAAAATTTCTTAAAAGCGGCACAAGGCCGGTGCCGAAGATTTGAAAAACAGCGCCAAGAACAATTGGAACCATATATTCACAAGCCAACGTCAGTATATCCCCCTCAGCGCCGAAAAGTACAAGGACAGGTCGGTATACAAAAAATAATATAACTGAAATGACAGCCGATGCTGCAAGCAGCAGAATCAGAGTCATTTTGGCATAGCTTTTTCGCGCATCGTCATTTCCGCGGCCGCTTTCAATCGAAAGCCGGATGGATCCGCCCATGCCTATACCGGTGCCTGCGGCCTGTAAAAGAGCGACGAGAGGATAGGCAATATTAACGGCGGCAAGACCAGTGTCGCCGACGTTGCGGCCGACAAAAAAACCGTCGACGATCGCGTAGATACCGGAGAACATAAAAGCGAGCATCGATGGCAGCACTGCTGAAAAAAATTGACGTTTCAAATGATGTTTCAAAGTTATTCCCTCCAAAAAAGTCCGATTTCGTACAAAATGCTGACATTTCTCATTATAAATCGCACGATATTGGCTTGTCAAGCAGATGAGAGCTTCTTTTTGACTGCAGCTGTACGCGGAAGTATGTTTATGGTAGAATAGTTGCATAATGTGCAGAATTTATATCCAAGAGAGTATGGAGGAATACGAAATATGGCACAGATTTTAATTGTAGAAGATGACAATGATATTAATCAGGCTGTCACAAAATTTTTAACACAGCAGGGTGCACAGATCCGGCAGGCATATTCGGGGACAGAAGGTATTCTTTTGTGGAAAATGTATTCGCCGGATCTGATCATCGCAGATTTGATGCTTCCCGGAATATCAGGGGAGGATTTTCTTAGAGAAATCAGGAAAGAAAGTTCGGTTCCGGTCATTGTTTTATCTGCAAGAGACGGGTTGGCAGATAAAGTCAATCTTCTCGGCATCGGCGCGGATGATTATATGACCAAGCCGTTTGAGATGGAAGAACTGTGGGCGAGAATTCAAGTGCAGCTTCGCCGGCAAAACAGAGAAGTTGATCATTCACAAAATTTGAGATTCGGACAGTGGCGTTTGGATATGGAAGAGAGGACACTTTATGCGTGCGGACAGCCAGTGCCTCTGACACGTCACGAATTCGATATTGCAGAACTGCTTGTACGGCGTCCGAAGAAAGTATTTACAAAACAGGAAATCTACGAAGCTGTATGGAATCAGGACTATTTTGTGGAAGATAAGACCATTAATGTACATATCAGCAACATCCGTTCCAAACTTAAGGAAAGCGGGACGGATGATTATATACAGACAGTATGGGGCATTGGTTTTAAAATGTGTTCAGATCAGCGTCTTTAAACTTTAACCTTTCTTAAACTTTTGTTTGCGCTTTTTGGGCGTTTATTTCCGAAAATAGAACCATCAAAAGTAATGGAGGTAAAGTCATGGATGTTATACAGACAACAGGACTGACAAAATACTATGGCCGGAGCAAAGTGGTCGATCAAGTGCATTTGCGCGTGCGTCAGGGAGATATTTACGGATTTATCGGAAGAAACGGTTCAGGAAAATCAACAACCTTAAAAATGATTTCGGGTCTTGTGTGGCCCGATGCCGGAGATATAGAACTGTTTGGACAGAAGCATATCAGTGATCATATCCGAAGGCGGATGGGTGTGCTTGTGGAAGAAGCCGGAATTTATCCGAATTTTTCGGCATATCATAATCTGCTTTTTAAAGCCGAACTCATGGGGCTGACTGATGCCAGACAAAGGGTCGGCGAAGTGATTGAACGCCTTGGGCTTAAAAATGCAGGCAAAAAGAAAGTCAAAACGTTTTCAATGGGTATGAAGCAGAGACTCGGCATTGCGCTGGCGATAGTGGGAAAACCGGATCTGCTTATTTTGGACGAACCCATCAACGGTCTGGATCCGGAAGGTATTTCCGATATACGGCATATGATTGTGAAACTGAATGAAGAAGAACATATGACAATTTTAATCAGTTCCCATATACTTGGGGAATTAAGTAAAATAGCAACTTGTTACGGCATTATTAAAGACG
Source organism: Candidatus Scybalocola faecipullorum (assembly GCA_018716485.1). Classification (GTDB taxonomy): domain Bacteria; phylum Bacillota; class Clostridia; order Lachnospirales; family Lachnospiraceae; genus Scybalocola_A; species Scybalocola_A faecipullorum. The sequence continues at coordinate 11,299 of DVJY01000037.1, read as the reverse complement.
GACAGCTGATTGAGCAGATGACAGATGAACAGCTTCGCGAAAAGTGTCAGGATTATATGTATGTGCGTGTGGACCAGCCTAAAAAGGCGTCGGTGCTTCTTGAGCAGCGGCTTGGTCTTAGAAACTATCAGATACGGCCGGGAGGGGAAATACGAATTTTCGGTTATGCAGATACGGCAGCGGTCAATACGGCCTTTGCCGATGGGCATGTGGCTGTAAAGTCGCTGTATATGCATGCGATGGATTTGGAAACATATTTTCTTGAACGGATGGGAGGCGAATATGATGTTTAATCTGATGCGTATGGACTTTAAACGGCTTTTAAGACAGAAATCGCTTTATATTATTCTTGGAATTACAGCAGCCGTTGTTGTTTTGGCAATGGTCACAGTGGTAATTATTGTAAATCCTGAATTTCGGTTACAGGCGCAGGAAGCTGGGATGGAGATTTTAGAAAGTGATAAAGCGGCGATTAATTGGATGCAAAGTAACGACATTACTTTCTTTATGGAAAATATGGTCAGGGGCAACGGCTTTGTGACAGTCATCTGCCTGATCAGTGCAATTTTTATATATGGAGATTTTAAACGCGGATATATAAAAAATATATTATCTGTACATGGCAGCCGGACCCACTATATTTTCAGTAAAATTATTGTAATGGCAGCGGTCACCGCTGTTACGGCGGCTGTAATGTTTTTAATGATTAAGGCCGGGATTCGGGCAGGCAATCTTGAGATTCCGACAGCAGATTTAAAAAGCTATGTATGTACCATGACCGCACTGCTGGCTGCCGGAGCGGCATGGGCGGCTCAGATGATATTTATATATGTACTGACTCGTAGTGAAGGCGCGGCCATTGCGGGAGCGATTATTTTTCCAACAGGACTTCTCGTCACACTGCTTCAAAGCATTTTATCAACGATTAAAATGAACAGCACATTTTTAAACTATACGTTATTTGGAATTACGAATAAAATTACTGATGCCAGCGGAAATTTCAGCATCGGTGTTTATATTCAGTGCATCGCAGTGCCGCTGGTATGGCTTGCATTTTATGCCGGCCTGAGTATTTTAGTGTTAAAGAAGAAAGATATTTAAAGGGGAATGAAGATGGCAGTCTGGCTGATTTTGTGTATTTGTATCAGTATCATATCAATCTTAACAGTGATCCGCTGTTCCTGTCAGATCAATGAAATTGCGGGGCAGCTGGAAGATGCGCCTCAGGGGAGCAATCTGCGGACATGGACAGACGTCCGCAGCAAAAGCTTTCTCAGACTGTGCCGCGCGGTGAATGCCCGGCTTGACAGAGAAAGTGATCTGGCCAAAGAGTCAAGGAAGGCGCAAAAAGAATTGAAATATACAATTTCAGCCGTATCCCATGATATTCGGACGCCTTTGACCGGCGCATCAGGCTATCTTCAGCTTCTGGAACAGTCGGAAATCAATGAAAAAGAGCGGCAATATGTTCAGATTGTAAAGCAGCGGCTTGATGATGTGGAGCAGCTTTTGGACGAACTGTTTTTATACACAAAGCTGTGTAATGAAACTTACGAGCCGGAGTGCGCGCCGATGGAAGTATTTCCTGTATTGTGTGAAAGCCTGGCGGGATTTTATGAGGCATTTGAGAAAAAAGGAACATATCCCGAACTGGATTTTGAACAGGAGTCTTTGAAAGCGGTCGTGTCGGCAGACTGCTTAAAGCGTATTTTCAGAAATCTTATTAATAACGCGATTATCCACGGCGCCGGAGACTTAAAAATCATTCAGACAGGAGAACGGCTGATATTTATCAATCATTTGACAGACAATGAAACAGATATCGATGGGGAACGCCTGTTTGAACGTTTTTACAGACATGACCCGGCAAGGCGTCATGGAGGCACAGGGCTTGGCCTGACGATTGTCCGTGAACTGATGGAGAAAATGGGAGGTAAGGTAAAGGCAGAGATCAACGGTAAAAAAATAAAAATTATACTAACATTTAAGAAGTAAAACAAGCGAAAATTTACAAGAAACAGGCAAAATCGATGGACAAAAAGTGTGTCATCGATTTTTTTTATAAAATTGGACAGAAATGGAAAACAAATGAAAAAATGTAAGAAAAATGAAAGAATTGTGTTATTTGGAGATTATTAAGAAGGGTGTAATAAAATTATTGATATTTATGTCAAAAAAGTGAATAAAAAATTGTGAAAATTGAAAGAAAAAATTAAAAATTGATGGAGTTATGAATAATATAAATTATGCGAAATGGTGATTTGACAAAAACAGACGAATAGAACGACTTACTTTTTGATATCATATTTAATTGACAAGGAAGATGCATAAAGCATATAATAAGCATAATTGCTGTTGGGAGAAAATGGCTTTAAAAATCATGTAAAGAAAGGCATGATCGGATTGAAAAAACAGGCAGGGAGAAAGATATTTATGAAGAATATACTGATTATTACGACAGTCAGTGGTTTTTTAAATAAATTTGAAAAGGACAATGTCAGAATTTTAATAGACATGGGGTATACTGTTCATTATGCCGCAAATATGAAAGAGCAGATTTATCTTTATGATGAGAGTGAGATCACATCGATGGGGGTGAAGCTGCATCATATTGACATTGCCAAATCTCCCTATATGCTCAGAGATAATATTAAAGCTTATCATCAGATCGTTGATTTGGTCAGACAATATAATATTCAGGTAATTCACTGCCATACACCTGTCGGCGGTCTTTTGGGGCGCTTGGCAGGCAGACATTTCAGAAAAGAGAACCTCAGAGTTATTTATACGGCTCACGGTTTTCATTTTTACAAAGGCGCGCCTTTGATTAATAATACTATTTACTACGCAATCGAAAAATTGATGGCACCGTATACAGACATCATGATATTAATCAACAGGGAAGACTACGAGAATGCTTGTAAGTTCCATCTGAAAAAGGGCGGCAGAGTTTATCAGATACCGGGGGTGGGACTTGACAGACAAAAGTTCTCACCCCTTTCCTATGAAGAAATACAGGAGAATAGGAAACAGCTTGGCATTAAAGAGGATGATTTCTTTATTGTTTCAGTCGGTGAACTGAATGAAAACAAAAATCAGGAAATTGTCTTAAAAGCACTGGCGTTCATGAGGGACAGCGGCAAAGACATATCTCATATCAAATATGGGGTCTGCGGCGACGGATTTTATCACGATAAGTTGGTACAGTGGATTAAAGATTACCGTTTGGAAGATACTGTGACCATGTACGGCTACTGCAAAGAAGTGTGGAAGATTTTAGGCAGCGCGCAGGTGTCAGTCTTTCCGTCTAAGAGAGAAGGACTCGGTATGGCTGCATTGGAGTCGCTGTCGATGGGCATTCCGGTCATTGCTGCGGACAACCGCGGTACGCGGGAGTATATGGAGCACGGCAAAAATGGCTGTGTGTGCAGATATAATGATGCGGAAGCATTTGCGCGAAGTATCGATAAAATGATGAATATGGATCCGGAACGGTTTGAAAAGATGAAACTTTACAGCAGAAAGTCGACAGAGCCTTTTGAAAAATCAAAGACAAATCAGCAGATGCGAAAGATTTACGGGACGCTTGACGAGCGGACCAATACTCAAAAAATAACTGTAGAAAACAAAAATTACAATAGCATTTGACGATTCATAAATAGGTGTGTGAACTATGGAGGCTGTGAAAAGAGCCAAGAACATAAAAATAAGTGTGATCATGGGCGTCTATAATCCGACCCAAAAACAGCAGTTATTTGCAGCGGTGCGCTCCATCATCGGGCAGACGTTCCCGTGGTGGGAAATGATCATCTATGACGACGGTTCATCGCCGGATTATGCGGAAACCATCCGCGAAGCGGCGGCATTGGATGACCGGATTGTCTATATGCGGGAAAACCGCAACCGCGGCCTTGCATATGCTTTGAATCAGTGCATCATGAAATCGCGTGGCAAATATATTGCCCGTATGGATGCAGATGATATTTCTAAACCGGACCGGTTGGAAAAACTATATGATTTTCTTGAGAATCATATAGAATATGCATGGGTGGGCTCAAATTCAGAATTGTTTAATGATCAGGGCGTCTGGGGTACAGACCGGAGAGCCAAGATTCCTCAGAACAGGGATTTCCTGCCGTATTCGCCCTATATCCATCCGGCAGTGGCATTCAGAAAAAGTGTTTTGATAGAAAATCAGGGCTATAAAGTGTCGGAAACGACACGGCGGTGTGAAGATTATGAATTGTTTATGCGTCTTCAGAGCAGAGGCTATCACGGCTACAATATCCAGGAGCCGCTGCTTCAATATAGAGAAGACTGCAGCGCATACAGAAAGCGCAGATATAAATTTTATATTCAGGAAATGAAAGTCAGATACAATGGCTTTAAAAAGCTTGGCATATTGAGGCCGGGGACCATGATTTATGTGGTCAAGCCGCTTTTTGTCGGCTTAGTTTCACCGTCGGTGATGCAGCATATAAAAAAGAAAATAAAAAGGGGCGGTTGATTTGAACAGCGCAAAGCAGGATAAATATGTATCCTGTCTGAAAAAAGTGCCGGAATTTTACCGTTTGGCAAAGCGGACAGACGAAGATGTTTCTGTCCGGACAACCTCATGTGTACTTGGCCCTGCGATGAATGTTTTCATAATGTGGGTTTTAAGTCAGGCGATGGACAGAGGTCAGAGACGACTCTATTTTCTGGCCAGAGATGGATATTTGATGTATAAAACGGCCAAACTTTATTGTGAAAAGTTCGGCCTTCCGATAGATTGTATTTACTTAAGCTGCTCAAGGTACGCTCTGCGTATACCGATGTTTCATTTAAATATGGACGAAGCGCTGGAATATATATGCAGAGGCGGTATTGATGTCAGCCTGAACAAAATATTAAACAGAGCGGGGCTTGACAAGCAGCAGCAGAAAGAGATTCTTGCGCTGCTTCATCTGCCCTATGGCGCAGACGATGTGATTCCGTATGCCGCGCTGTCGGGACTGAGACAAACATTAAGTCAGTGCCGGCCTTTTCTTGAATATGTCGGCAGCCATTCTAAAGAGGCTATGCCGGCTATTTTAAGCTATATGCGGCAGGAAGGACTGACAGACGGCGTCAGTGATGCTATTGTGGACAGCGGCTGGGTCGGTTCTATGCAAAAAACATTGAATCAGCTGCTGCATGCGGCAGGCAGAAAGACACCGCTGACAGGTTATTACTGGGGACTTTATGAACTGCCGGAAAATGTAAACCGGTCAGATTATGACTGCTTTTATTTTTCACCGGAACACGGCCTGAAAGACAAAGTATGGTTTTCCAACTGTCTGTTTGAAGTGATCTTCAGCGCGCCCCATGGGATGACCATGGGCTACAGGGAAAGCGGCGGCCGGTATGTGCCTGTATACGGGCAGACCGCAGATGAACTTACAGCTTTTATGCAAAGGACGCAGATGCAGATGGAAGATTATACGAAATCGCTGCTGGGGCAGCTGTCCTTCCCTGAAAAGGAGACAATAAAGCAGTATAAAAAAGTTATCCGCGGTCTGATTCATCGGTTTATGGGCGCGCCATCCCGTGAGGAAGCCGAATATTACGGCAGCCTGCCGTTTTCGGATGATGTGCTTGATGAGTCCCGTCAGGAGACCGCGGTGCTGATGAGTGAAAAAGAACTGAAGGCAAACCATGTGCTGAATAAGGCATTGGTGATGTTTGGCATAAAAAAAGAGTATATTAAAGAGAGCGCTTGGTATGAAGGCAGCGCGGCAAGAAGCAGCAGCCATCCGGCGCGCCACCTGCGGTGGTACCGGATGTATAAATACCTGCTCTATTTAAGAAAAACTTTGACTTGGAGAAAGAAACATGTTTGATAAAGAAAATAGAAAACAATATTTATTTGTCATCAGAGAATTGACATCAAGAGAAATTAAAAGAAAATATGCAAGATCCTATTTGGGAATTTTATGGAGCGTCTTAAATCCGCTGCTGTCGATGGCGGTGCTGTCGATGATCTTTACGCAGATTTTCAGCAGATCAATTGAAAATTACCCGATTTATTATCTGACCGGTTTGATTTTATGGCAGCTGTTTACGGGAGCAACCAACGCAGCTATGACGACGCTTGTGGACAATAAGACGATGCTGATTAAAGTGAAGCTGCCTATGGAAATATTTGTCCTTGCCAGAGTATATACGGCTGTTGTCAATCTGGGATATTCGCTGGTGGCTTATGTGGCCATGCTGATCGTATTTAGAATTACGCCGAAATGGACCATGCTTTTTTCACCGGTGATTTTTGTATTTCTTATTTTATTTTCATTAGGCTTGTCCTACATACTGGCTACAGCCTATGTGTTTTTCGGCGATGTGAAGCATCTTTATTCCGTTGTACTGACACTATGGATGTACTGTTCGGCTATATTTTACCCTGTTGACCAGTTATCCGGTGCAATCAGGGAGATTATTGTGAACAATCCGATATATAATTATATTGCCTGTTTGAGAGAAGTGGTTATGTATGGAACATTGCCGTCGCTTCCTGAAATTGTCCGTATGGTTGTATGGGCAGTGGGCATGTATATTGTCGGTTATTTGATTTTTAGAAAAAATAAAAATAATATTATGCAGAAGATATAATGGAGGCACTATGCGAAAGTCATTTAAAAATATTATTGTATTACTATTTGCTGCCTTCGCTGTGGCCTTCCAGATGTTTCCGATGGAAAGCAGGGCCGAAGGCGAGGAAGTTTATTTTGGCTCTGAAAGTTATTCATGGACAATTTATGAAGAATCCCCGGTAGGCATTTACGTCGAATCTTCCGAAGGCATCAGTGAAGTCGATATGATTGTGACCTATGAACCGGATATGATCGAGTACAGTTCCGGCGGCACGCTGGCTGAAGAAGGAAGGATTGAAATTAATGCATCTGCTGGCGGGGTGACACAATACCAGACGATGCTTAACTTTATCCCTCAGGCCGGCGGCAGTTCTGAAATTACGATTGAGTCTGCAAGTATTACAACATCGGAAGGTAACACGTATGAACTGGATCCGGTGACTGTAACAGAATCGGTGACTGTCCCGGATATGTGCCAGTTGGAAGATATTCAGATCAATGGCGAAAGTCTGCCGGACTTTAATTCAAGACAGACAGAATACAGTATTGAAGTTGGTGCGGATGTTACAGAAGCTGATGTGACAGTGGCACCGGCAGATGCGGATGTGCAGATATCTGATACATCATTGGAAGTCGGTGAAAATGTGATTACGGTTGTGTCAACGGATTTATGGGATCATGATGCCCGTTACAGAATCCGAATTACACGGGCAGAGCCGGAAACAGTCGCTCAGACAGAACCGGAAACGGTCGCTCAGACAGAACCGGAGACAACGGCACAGACGGAGATGCCTGTTATACAGGAATCCTCATCGGGTTCTGTCATGCATATATTGATTCCTGTGTTAATTGTTATTCTGGTGGTTATTTTGGCAGCATTGGTCGTGCTGAAAGTAATGATTGTCAGGCGCAACCGGAAAAAACAGCATCGCCGTCAAAGAAATCAGATTAAACGGCCGGTACAGTTTGATGAGGTTGTTGAAGATGATGTGCAGACCTCAGAAAGACTCAATCAGAACAACAACCGCAGAAAAAAAGTACAGCATGGGCCGCAGGGGCCGCAGCGGGTCAGAAAGATTACAGATCAGGTGTCTGAAGAGCGTGAAATGTCAGACTTTATTTTTGAAGACTTTAAATTAGAAGATGATCTGCCAAAAACAGAGGATACAAAACAAGCAGAAGAGATACATCTTGAATCTGAAGATTTAATCATTCCGGTGCCAGTAGATGCGGTGGCTGAAGAAAAAACAGAAGAGAAAGCTAAGCAGCAGCCGAAGGCTAAGGCGGCGGAGGAAAAGATTCAAAAGGGAAAAGAAAAGACAGAAAGCAAACAAAAAGCTGAGACAGAGCAGAAGCCTGCAGTGCAGCCGGTGAAAGAAGTTAAGAAGACGGAAGTAGATGTTGAAAAAAAGGTTGCGAAAGAAAAAATTGTGCCGAAAACGACGGCAACAAAAGTCGATTCGGAAGATAAAAATGAAGCACCGATAGAAATTGATGTCAAGCATGTTACTATGGAATTTAAGCGGGAAAAGGATGAGGCAACCAGTATCAAAGAGCTGATGGTACGTACGATCCGCGGGCAGAGAAGCTATGAAATGTTTAAAGCGCTGGATGATGTCAGCTTTACAATCCATAAGGGTGAAGTTGTCGGTATCATCGGTACCAACGGATCCGGAAAGAGTACAATCTTAAAGATTATTTCCGGTGTGTTAAAGCCGACCAAAGGTTCAGTAGAAGTGGATAAGAGCAAAATCCAGCTGCTGACGCTTGGTACAGGCTTTGACTATGAATTAACCGGCAGAGAAAATGTTTATTTGAACGGCGCCATTATCGGTTATACGAAAGAATTTATCGATGAGCACTATGATGAGATTGTGAAGTTTGCCGAGTTGGAAGGCTTTATGGAGGAAAAAGTGAGAAACTATTCTTCAGGTATGGTTTCCAGACTGGGATTTGCAATCGCTACGATTAGAGATACGCCGGAAATACTGATTCTCGACGAAGTTTTAAGTGTGGGAGATATGTTCTTTAGAAAGAAGAGCGAAAAGCGCATCAAAGAAATGATGCACGGCGGTTCTACAGTATTGATCGTATCACATTCGACATCTGTCATCCGAAGCAACTGTACAAAAGCTGTATGGATTGAAAAAGGAAAACTGAGAGCTGTTGGTGATCCGAAAGAAGTATGTGCCGCATATGAAAAAATGAATGCCTGAAATTGACTGGAGCAGAAATTTATGGGAATGAATGAAAAAATTTACGGCACACTGGTGAATCGGGTGCCGGGCATACGAAGCAGATATCATAAATACAGAGACAAGCTTTCAGGCGCAGGACGACTGAAAGCTTGGGGCTACTTGATGAAGCTGAATGCGCAGTATTATATTTTCCGTGATCAGGAGTTAAAGGAACCGGCGGAACTTTATCCGGATAAGGATAAAAAATTATACACAAAGGGCAGTGAATCATCACTGTCCAAACGGGAAGCGCCGGCAGCATTTGCCAAGAAACTTGCGGAGTATGATGTCATCTCTTTTGATGTGTTTGACACACTGATTTTACGTCCGTTTTCCAAGCCGACAGATTTGTTTTTTATGGTTGGCAGTGAACTGGGATATTTGGATTTTGAGCGTATTCGTCAGGAAATGGAATGGAAAGCCAGAGAGAAAAAACATAAAGCAGAAGGTCATTATGAAGTGACCTATGATGAAATTTGGGAGATGATTTCAAAAGAGACCGGTATTCCAAAAGACACAGGTATGACATCGGAATGGAATAATGAAAAAAAATACTGTTTCGCAAACCCATATTTTTCTGAAGTTATCAAAGAACTTCAAAAGTATCATAAGAAAATGGTCATTACTTCAGATATGTATCTGAGTAAAGAACAAATAAAAACGCTGTTGGACAAAAATGGTTATCCGAACTTTGATGATTATTTTGTATCATGCGAATATGGAACGTCTAAAGGAACCGGCGGACTGTATCATATCGTTAAAAAGACATTTGGGGAAAATTTGACTTATGCCCATGTTGGGGACAATGCATATTCCGATCAAAGGAAAGCTGAGGAAAACGGATTTAAAAGTTTTCCGTATCGAAATGTCAATGAATTCGGAAACCAGTTTCGTGCAGAAGATATGTCGGCTATTACTGGTTCGATGTATCGGGGAATTGTTAATGCCCATCTGCACAATGGATTGAATGAATATTCGATGGAATATGAATTCGGGTTTGTGTATGGTGGTTTGTTTGTCTTAGGATATTGCCAGTTTATTCATGAATATGTGCAGACACATCATATAGATAAAATTTTATTTTTGGCAAGAGACGGAGACATTCTTAATCAAGTTTATCAGAAGTTATATCCTGAGGAAGCTGATCACTGCGCTTATGTTTACTGGTCAAGATTGGCAGCCACAAAGATGGCGGCTTCCTATTTTAAGTATGATTATTTCAGACGGTTTTTATTCCACAAAGTGAATCAAGGATATACGCTGGAGAAAATTTTTGCGTCTATGGAACTTGAAGATATGCTGGAAGATTGCGTTCAAAATTACGGAGGCAAACTCAATGCGGAAACAATTTTGACAGATAAAAATGCGGAAATGGTCAAAGCTTATTTGATGGATCATTGGGAACAGGTGCTTGCGCATTATGACGAGCAGCTTGAAGCAGGAAAAATGTACTATGCACCAATTTTAGAAGGCTGTAAAAAGGTTGTGGCTGTAGATGTGGGCTGGGCCGGCAGCGGCGCTGTCACGTTGGATTATATTGTGAATCATATTTGGCATTTGGACTGTGAGGTCATTGGTCTTTTGGCTGGAACGAACAGCGCACATAATGCAGAACCAAACACCAGTGAAGCTCAGCTCTGGAATGGAAAACTGGTCAGCTATCTGTTTTCACAGGGACATAATCGGGAAATGTGGAAGTTTCATGATCCGAATAAGAACCATAACTTGTATTGGGAAATGTTGTTGGCTTCGCCTACGGGAAGTTTTAGAGGTTTTTATTGTAGAAACAGTAAATTAAAGATTATTTTAAAGGATAAAAAAAAGAACGAAAATGAATTTTATAAAATACAGCGTGGTATTTTAGATTTCATATATCAATGGATTAAAAAAAAGTTAGATATTGGAAGTGTATCTGCTGATGCATATGCATCAATATTTTTAATGGAAAATGATAGTTTTGAATGCAACCAATACAAAAAATTTTTAGAAAATTTAGTTGATAATATTAACATATAATATAAAGCGGCGTGGGAAAAATGATGGGTAATTCGGAATTTAGAATTGATAGGAAAAAAATATTATTAGTTTCACATGAAATGACATATACTGGCGCACCTAAAAGTCTACTAAAATTGGCTTGTATTTTGCAAAAATGTGCCTATGAAGTTGAAATTTGGACTTTAAAAGATGGAAATTATATAAGTGAATTTGAAAAAAATAGTTTTTCAGTAACAACTATTGATTTTCCAGAAAATGCATCGGAACGGTTAAGTAAAAATCTAAAAAGATTTGATTTAGTAATTGCCAATACAATTTTTTGTGCTCAATTTGCAAGGTTTTCACAAATGTTTACAAGAACAATACTGTATATTCGAGAGGCAGCAAATATTTCGAATTTAATAAATGGTTGCTTTTTGAATGCAGAAGATATATCGAAGTGTAATCACATAATAT
>DVJY01000036.1 GCA_018716485.1 Candidatus Scybalocola faecipullorum | reverse complement strand
CTTATTGAAGAGCCGTATGCCTTAATAGGGCACGTGCGGTTCTGTGAGGGGCTTTTGAGACTTGAACCTCTCATCGCAAAGAAATTTGAAATGAAAGGAAGTGAAAAGTCGAGACAAAGTCTACTCGACGTGGCAGATGTACACACACGTTTTATTTGATCTTGACGGAACACTGACAGATCCGGCACAGGGCATTACCAATTCGGTCGCCTATGCACTGAAATATTACGGCATCAATGAAGATCCGAAAAAGCTGACGCCGTTTATCGGGCCGCCGCTGCATGAGTCATTTATGGAGTTTTACGGCTTTGACAGGGAAAAGGCCATGGAAGCCGTATCCAAATACAGAGAGTATTTTGCAGATCGGGGAATTTTTGAAAATGAACTTTACCCGGACACGGTTATGGCGCTGGAGACATTAAAAACACATGGCTGCCGCATCGGGCTGGCGACATCAAAGCCTCAGGTATTTGCGGAAAAGATTTTGCGCTATTTTAATATTGATCATTATTTTGACGCGGTCACAGGCAGCTTCTTAGACGGGCGGCGGACGAAAAAGGTCGAAGTCGTAGAAGAGGCGCTGAAAGCTTTTAATCATCCGTCCAAAGATACGGTCATTATGGTCGGAGATCGAAAACATGACATCGAAGGCGCCAAAGAAAACGGCATTGCCTGCGTGGGTGTCACATTCGGCTATGGGAGCAGGGAAGAATTGACAGCAGCAGGCGCAGAATTTATCGCCGATGATTTTGGGAAAGTCCTGAATGTGATTTTATAAGTTTTTAGGCGGGATTTTATAAGTTTTCCTTTACAATTAAATCAAAGTAGCATAGAATAATAGAGTGTTTTGATAATCCACAAAAGTATACAGTAAGGAGCTGGTTTTTAATGGTAAGAGCAGTCGTTGGAGCAAACTGGGGAGATGAGGGCAAAGGCAAGATCACGGACATGCTTGCAGAAGATTCCGATATTATTGTCCGCTTTCAGGGCGGCAGCAATGCAGGCCATACAATTGTCAACGATTACGGCAAATTTGCGCTTCATATTTTACCGTCGGGTGTATTCTATAATCATACGACGAGCATTATCGGCAACGGCGTTGCGCTGAATATTCCGTATTTATTTAAAGAAATTGAGGATATTGTCAGCAAAGGCGTTCCTCGTCCGAAGATTCTTGTTTCTGACAGAGCTCAGATTCTGATGCCATATCATATTCTTTTTGATAAATATGAAGAAGAAAGACTGGGCGGCAGATCCTTTGGCTCAACGAAATCAGGCATCGCGCCATTTTATTCAGATAAATATGCAAAGATCGGTTTTCAGGTGAGTGAACTTTTTGACGAAGAAGGTCTTAAAGAAAAAGTTTACCGCATTGTGGAAACGAAAAATGTGCTTGTAGAGCATTTGTATCATAAAGAATTGATCGATCCTGAAGAAATTTATAAAACATTGATGGAATATAAAGAGATGGTAGCTCCGTATGTATGTGATACGGCTGCATATCTCCATGACGCATTGAAGAACGGCAAGAAGGTGCTTCTGGAAGGCCAGCTTGGTTCCCTTAAAGACCCGGACTTTGGTATTTACCCGATGGTAACATCTTCATCAACACTGGCTGCCTACGGAGCCATCGGTGCAGGTATTGCGCCGTATGAAATTAAAGATATTATTACAGTGGTTAAAGCTTATTCAAGCGCAGTCGGCGCCGGCGAATTTGTTTCCGAGATTTTCGGCGAAGAAGCTGACGAACTTCGCCGCAGAGGCGGTGACGGCGGCGAGTACGGCGCGACGACAGGCCGTCCGAGACGTATGGGCTGGTTTGACGCTGTAGCCAGCAGATACGGCTGCCGCGTTCAGGGTGCAACAGAAGCAGTGCTGACTGTGCTCGATGTGCTCGGTTATCTGGATACGCTGCCGGTATGTGTGGGCTATGAAATTGACGGCAAAGTGACAAAAGATTTCCCGACGACTCACGAACTGAAAAAAGCAAAACCGGTTTACGAATATCTGCCGGGTTGGAAGACAGATATCCGCGGCATTAAAAACTATGAGGATCTTCCTGAAAACTGCCGCAAATATATCGAATTTATTGAAAAAGAGCTGGAAGTACCAATCACGATGGTTTCCAACGGACCGGGAAGACACGACATTATCTACAAAAATAAATAATAAATCTATTTTGAAAAAGATGCCTGATGACGGGCATCTTTTTCTATTTTAGCCATACAGCTATTGACAAAAGCTTTCTAATAGTTTAACATGAAGTTAACTTCACATGAAATAAACTTCATATAGGGAGGTGTCATATGGTCACAAAAGTGAGGGCGTACCGATTGGCAGCAGGGATGACGCAGCAGCAGCTGGCAGATCTGGTATACGTCTCTTCGAGAACGATTATTTCTATTGAAAAAGGACAGTACAGCCCGTCGCTGATGCTGGCGTACCGCATGGCACAAGTATTTCATACAACGGTAGAGGAGCTGTGCTGCCTGAAAGAAAACAAAGCAAAGGAGGATGAACAGTATGAAAAAATGGAGCAATAAATCTTATTCCGAGAAAATTCAGATGAGAATCCGTCTGTTGTGGCTGCTGTTTGCCGCTATGGCGGCTTATATGGTCATTGTTTCATGCCTTGGCGGCGGAGATTCCAGAGTGGTGACGAATTCGGCGGATATGTTTGCAGACATTGTTTTGTTCGGCGGTATGGGCGCAGTTATTTGGCGTATTTGTCAAAATAAAAAGCTGCTGAAAAACCGTATGATGCTTAAAGCGCAGATGCTAAAGGAAAGAGACGAGCGCAACCAGTATCTTCATGATAAAAGCGGCGGTATTGCTATGGATGCGACGCTGATTTTTGCCTTATTTGTGACAGAGACAGCAGCGATGTTTAATATGACTGCGTTTTATATCGCTTTGACCATTTTATTCGGAGCCGCGCTCTTCAAGGCAGGGGCATGGCTGTTTTATGCAAAATGCGGTCCAATGTTTAGAAATATTTAAGGGTTTTTTTAGCTGAAAATCATCATAACTTCACAATTGCCACATACAATATATGTAGAACAAAAGAGCAGGAAATATATGGTATTGATATAAGGAGGTTTTTAAGTTATGTATGATGAAGCGTATATTGAAGAAACGAGACTGGTAAGTTCAGAAGAATATAGAAATATTATAGGAAAAAAGCAGGGCAGAGCAGTCCACCTGTGGAAGATTTATTTTAACAGAGATATTAATTATTTAAGGGACAGCAGAAAGCTTACAGAAAATTTCGATTGCTATTCGATGAATATTAAACATCCTGATGACAGTCGTATTCAGATCGAGCGGCAGAGTTTTCGGGAAGGAACTTTTTACAGTACCTATACATATGTGGAAAGAGAAAAGTGCGCGATGATATTAAAGGGCGATATCGCATGGATGGAAAAAAACAGCGATCCGCTTTTAAAAGAATTGTATGTTCAGATGAGTGTAAATAAAATTGCTCCGGGCGTCATCGTCCAGTATGAACGGGAAATTTATCGTATGCACGGCAGCAGTGATGTCATTGTTTTTGATAAATCAATTCAGTCGGCTTATGATTTTGAGTCAGAACAGCTCATTAAAGGCGAATTGAATCTGAAAGAAAGGCTGCCTAAAGGCTTTTATGCGATGACGTATCATCAGCCGGTACTTGTTCCGAGAGTTGTTGCCAGTATCTTAAATTTCAGAGAAGGCAAAAAGATTATTATGGAAACGTGATAAAGAGGGAATGTCTGCGAAAGACATTCCCTTTTTTCGGCGTTGAAATGCCTGCCTTTTACTCTTGCGTCAGTTTATACAATAATGCTATAATAAAATGATACTAGTTTAAGGGTCTACGACAGCGAACGAAAGATGAGAGGTTCAGGTGAAGTTTTGTGAAAGAAAAAATCAGTTTATTGGCCAAAGGCATTTTTGAATATGAAAAACCGAAGTTATCCGTATCAGAGGAGGTCATCAGCTTTGAAATTGAAGCCGGAGATGTTTATGAAGGCTCCTTTGAAATCAGCAGTATGAACGGATATGAAATCAGGACAAAAGCCTTCTCATCAAATAAGCTGATGCAGTTAAAGTCCAATGACTACTGCGGTGAAAAGATTGCCGTAGGGTATCGGTTTGATGCATCGAAACTGGAAATTGGTGAGGAGATCACGGGACATATCAGTATTATCAGCAATGGCGGAGAGGTGGAAATCCCTTTTGATGTGCGGGTATGTCAGCCGTTTTGTCATACAAGTATTGGAGCGATCAAGGATCTTGCCCAGTTTACAAATCTGGCTCAGACAAACTGGCATGAAGCAGTAAAATTATTTCATTCTGCGGATTTTGCCAGAGTGTTTTTAGTAAATAAAAAATATGCGCATGTTTATGAAAAACTTATTCAGAGCCGCAATCCGAATCAGGCGCTGGAGGAGTTTTTATGCACGATCGGCAGAAAACGCCGTATTCAACTGAAGATTTCTCAGGACAGTATTGAGTTTAATCATCTTGAAGCGATGATCAGCGAACATATCGTGATTGAGAAAAACCACTGGGGTTATCAGAAAATTCAAGTGGAGACTGTGGGAGATTTTATTCAGGTATACAAAAAGGAATTAAGTACAGAAGATTTTCTGGGAAGCTACTATGAACTGGAGTATATGATCGACCCGTCGTTTTTCAGAACCGGCAATAATTACGGAAAGATTATTGTCAAAACACTGTTCCAGAAGATTGAAATCCCTGTCAGCTGTATGAAGGACCAGAGCCGTCAGGCGCCGGATGCCCAGAGAATACTTAGCGACAGTGTGTATCATATGATGGGTGATTTTGTGCAGCTGTCTATGAAGCGTATGGACAAAGAGACATGGATCCGCCGGACGCGGGAAAATGTGGATTGCTGTCAGAACAATAGCCGCCAGCCGATTTACTCTCTGTATGAGGCGCATTTTTGCCTGCTGGCCGGCGAAGAAAAAAATGCGGCGTCAATTCTTGAAAATATTAACGGCAGGGAGTTAAGACATCAGTCGGTAGTCACCTATTGCTACTATTTGTTTTTAAGTTCACTGTCCAGAAAGGATCCGGCATATACAAAATTTGCTGTCGGAAAAATTGATGATTATTATGAGGGACGTTACAGCGATTGGCGTCTGTTATGGATGCGGCTGGCAATTTACGGCAATAAAATCAGCCCTGCGCGAAGATATCTGATGATCAAAGAGCAGTTCGAAGAAGGCTGTATCAGCCCGCTGCTGTATTGGGAAGCCATCCGGGCCGTCATGGAATCGCCGTCACTGCTCAGAGAATTTGATCAGTTTGAAATCCAGCTTGTGGCATGGGCGGTGAGAAAAGATTGTATTACCCGGGAAATCGTGTACCGTTTTGCAGATATTGCCGCTGCCGGCAGATTCTTTTCGCCGCTGGCATTAAAAATATTGATCGAACAGTGCGAGATTTATGAAAGCAAAGAACTGCTGACCGGGATATGCGCCCTGCTGATCCGCGGCAATATTGTTGATAAAAAGTATAACCGCTGGTACAGGCTGGGGATCGAGTCCTCACTGAAGCTTCGGGGCATGTATGAAAATTACATGTATTCTCTGGATGAGAGCAAAGATAATCAGCTTCCGATCTCGGTCATGATTTACTTTAACTATGACAATCAGCTGAGCGCGGCGAAAAAAGCATATTTATATGCTTATATCATTCAGCATAAAGAAGAACATGCATCCCTTTATAACGATTATGAAAACATTATGAAAGCATTTACCTTCGAACAGCTTTCCAGAGGCTATATCAGCCGGAATATGGTGGTGCTCTATAAAAATTATATACAAAAAGATCATATCAACGGTAAAATTGCGGCACAGCTGCCGAATGTCATCTTTAAATATGAAGTAGATATTCAAAATGACTGGGTGCGTAGTGTGATCGTTTCTCACAGAGAAGTGCTCAATGACTATGAATATCAGGTGACAGACGGCAAAGCTTATGTGGATATTTATATGGAGGATTATCTGCTGATTTTCGTGGACAAAATGGGAAACCGCTACAGCGGTACGGTGACTTACAGTCTGACGCCGCTGATGGATGTGAGCGAATTTGTCAAAGAATGCTATGAACTGGGCAGCGACAATCCGATGGTGCTGATGAACCGCAGCGAACGGGCGATTAAGTACCAGAAAAGCGATGATGTTTCCATTGATATTTATAAGCAGACGTTAAATCTGCGCAATGTGCGCCAGCAGTACAGGAAAAATATCCTTAAAAATCTTATTGATTATTATTATGATAATTATGAGGGGCAGACGCTGGAGAAGTATTTGCTGAAGCTGGATATCAGTCTTTTGGACAGTGCGGAGCGGGGCAGCATTATCGAATACTATATTCAGAGAAATCTTTTCGATAAAGCTTATGATGCGATCGTTATTTACGGTTATGAAAATATTCAGGATAAAAAGCTGATGCGTCTCTGTTCCCGGATGATCAGAGAAAAAGGCATGAAAGAAAATAAACTGCTCATTGAGATGGCTTATTATGCATTTTCATGCGGCAAATACGACGATGTGACCCTAGGATATTTGATTAAGTTTTATTTGGGTACGACAAAGGATCTTTACCGTATCTGGCAGGCGGCTCAAAATTTTGAAGTCAATGCCTTTGAACTGGAGGAAAAGATTCTATGTCAGGTGCTTTTTGCAGAGATGGTCACCGATTACGACGTGGAAGTGTTTGAGTCCTACTATAAGATGTATCCGGATCAGCGCATTGTGAGGGCTTTTCTGACATATTATTCATACCAGTATTTGATTAAAGAGCGTCAGGTCAACGAGGCCGTCTTTAACTATATTGAAATTGAATGCGATCAGATGAAATCCGCCGCAGATGTATGCTGTCTGGCGCTGCTTAAATACTATGCGCTTAAAAAGGGCAGTGAGACGGGACATCACCAGTGGATTCTCAGAAAAATCCGGGAATTTGCCGAACGGGGTATGATCCTTCCGTTTTTCAGGAAGTTTGCAGGCATGGAAGATGTGCCTGCGGAGATTATTGATAAAACTTATGTGTCCTACAGAACGAATCCGAAACATACAGTGACGATTCATTATCTTTGCGACGACGGCAGCGGTCAGCAGACAATTTACGAAGAAGAAGAGATGAAAAATGTTTTCGGCGGTATTTTTGTTAAAACATTTACATTGTTTGCTGATGAAAAGCTGAAATACTATATTACAGAAAAAAACGAGTATACCCAGAAAGTCACAGAGAGCAAAATTATTGAAGGCGCTGATGAATATGATAAAAATCAGCCGGTGCGCAACGGGCATGACTGGATCAATAAGATGATTCAGATGACAGCGGACAATAATATGGAGCAGGTCAAAAAGGAACTGGCTTCTTATGAAGAGAAAAGATTTTTGACAAAACGGATGTTTGCGCTCATTCAGTAAAGGTAGTAGATATTATGGAAAACAAGAGAAGAAATTTAATTATAGGTTACGATCTGGGCACTGTGTATTCTCAGATATGCTGGTTCAATGAGAAAAAGGGAGAGCCGGAAAGTGTCTGTGTGATTGGCAGTAAAAATGTTTCCAGAATTCCGACAGTGCTTTGTTTTATTAAAAATCAAGACGGCGGCCGGTGGCTGTATGGAGAGAAAGCAGCCGATGCCGCCGCAAAAGGTCAGGGGACACTTGTATCTGGTTTCCTTGATAATTACGATACGGCGCCTGAATTGACTGTAGACGGCAAAAAGTACAGCAAAAAAATGCTGACAGGCATTTTTATTAAGGAATCTATGACCCTTTTGGAAGCTTATGCGCCAAGGTATACGATTGCATATCTGACGGTGACAATGAGTTATGTCAGTCGGCAGATGATGGCTGACATTTATGATATATGCCGTCAGGAAATGGGCGTTGAAGATCATATTCTTCGGGTGCAGAGCCATATGGCCAGCTACGAATACTATGCCATGAGCCAGAAACCGGAATTGTGGCAGCATGATGTGGGCTTATTTGAATATACGGATCAGGGGCTGTATTATTATCATATGAGTATTAACAAAAATCACCGGCCTGCAGTAGCTTCCACAGAAGTTTTTCCGCTGACTATGTATATGAGCGGCAAGGACTTCAAACAGCTGTCCGGGCCGGATCTGGACAGAAAGTTTGCCGATGTCATCAAAGAAGTGTTCAGCCGCCGGATTATCTCTACTGTATATTTGGCGGGGGACGGTTTTAAAGGGGATTGGATGAAGCTTTCCCTGAGCCGGCTGGGAGGTTCGGGACGCCGCATTTTTATGGGGGACAACTTGTACTGTGCCGGCGCCTGCTACAGCAGCCATATTGATTTTTATAAAGAAAATTTGAAAAATTTTATCGCTGCCAGCGACGATATTATTGCGTCCAGTATTTATCTTCGGGGAACACAAATGAAAGAAGTGACCCGAAAAGAAATCGTTCAGGCCGGCGAATGCTGGTACAGGATCCATCCTGAAGCTGAATTTATTCTGGATGGGACAGATAAGGTGGTGCTTCATGTCAGAGACTGCATTACGAATAAGGAAAAATTGATTCCTATCGTATTGGATCATTTGCCGGAACGCAAAAACAAGACGGTGACTGTCGGACTTAAGATGTATTTTGAAAATGCGTCAGTCTGCCATGTCACACTGACAGATCAGGGATTCGGCGGCCTTTATCCGGCATCTAAAAAGACGTGGAAGCAAAGACTCAATATTTCGGAATATGAGGCTGATCCAAAGTTCAGAGAAGAAGGCCGTCTTATTTTCCAAAAAGAAACCGAGCAGCGTCAGCCGTATTATTTTAATCTCAGCGATACTAAAGTTTATTCGCTGGAAGAATTATGTTACTATATGTATGAAAACATATATACGATCACGCAGGAGACATTCAGTGACGAACTTTTTTACTGGATTGAAAAAGCGATGAAGTCTCCGGAAATCGCGAAGTCGCTGGAACAGATGAAGAAGACGGATGTTCCTTTGAAAATGCTTGTGATGCAGCTGATGACAATGGTTGATTATTATAACAGCGAAGAATTAAGCCGACTTGCCGGTATGCTTGACGAGATCGAACATCAGAATCCGATTGAGGCGGCCAAAATACAGGCGGACAATCTTGTGGGTTTCTGCCGCTATATGGAAGCCATTAAGGGATATATGAGTGTTATCGGACAGATGGAAAATCCGGGCAGCTATACAGTGACTGAAAAGTTTAAAGGCAATACATGGCATAATCTGGGCTGCGCTTATATGCGGGTTATGAATTTTGCATCAGCGGCGGTCAGTTTTAAAAAGGCTTATGATCTGAACGAAGATGAGCGTTCGCTGAAATGCTGTCTTTGGGCGCTGGTGATGGCAGATGATGAAACAGCCTTTTTTGACGCGGCTCAGCAGTATAAATTGTCGGAAAAGTATATTGACGATGTACTGTCAGATTATGAATCCGAACGCGCAAAAATGACAATCGGTCAGAAGCCGACTGATGAAGAGGCGCGTAAAGTTGTTAAGCGGCTGAAAACGGCATACAGAGGATAAAAAGCTTGACAAAATCTTGGTATGCGCATAAGATATAAATACATGACATAAATGCGGAGAAAAAGAAGAGTAACCGGGAAAACTTGCCAGAGAGGACGGTCCGAAGGCTGAGAGGCTGTCTGAAGAAAGCACCGGCGAAGGTAGCTTTGGAGCAGCAGAACCGAGAAAGCGGCGCAGACGCATAAGTTCTGACGGATCGTTGCCGTTAAAGACGATAAGAGGCAGAGTGATTTCTGTGAATAAAGGTGGTACCGCGAGCTTTCGCCCTTTGAGGGGCGGAAGCTTTTTCTTTGGTTGATAAGTCCGTCAGTCAGAGGCATGCCGGCCAAAGCGGACATTTTCCGGGCAGCGGTGCTGAAAATGAAACAAGGAGGAACAGAGTATGAATCTTGAAAAAACATATAATCCTTCAGAGATTGAAGGCAGAATTTATGAAAAATGGACGAATAAAAAATATTTTCATGCTGAAGTTGACCGTAGCAAAAAGCCATTTACCATCGTCATGCCGCCGCCAAATGTTACGGGGCAGCTTCATATGGGACATGCGCTGGACAGTACGATGCAGGACATCCTGATCCGTTTTAAGCGGATGCAGGGGTACAATGCTCTTTGGCAGCCGGGCACAGACCATGCGGCGATTGCCACAGAAGTCAAGGTTACGGAAAAATTAAAAGAAGAAGGCATTGATAAAAAAGAACTGGGACGTGAAGGCTTCCTTAAAAAAGCATGGGAATGGAAAGAAGAATACGGCGGAAGAATCAACAATCAGTTAAAGAAGATGGGCGCTTCGGCTGACTGGGACAGAGAGCGCTTTACAATGGATGAAGGCTGCTCTAAGGCTGTGGAGGAAGTATTCTGCAATCTTTATGAAAAAGGCTATATTTATAAAGGTTCAAGAATTGTCAACTGGTGTCCGGTATGCAAAACATCGATTTCCGATGCCGAAGTTGAGCATGAAGAGCAGGCAGGACATTTCTGGCACATTAAATACCCGATTGTCGGCGAGGAAGGTTTTGTTGAAATTGCGACCACACGTCCGGAGACAATGCTTGGCGATACTGCCGTTGCGGTGAATCCGGAGGATGAGAGATATAAACATCTTGTCGGAAAGATGCTGGAACTGCCGCTGACGGGCCGTCAGATACCGGTGATCGCAGACGCATATGTGGATAAAGAATTCGGAACCGGCTGTGTAAAGATTACACCGGCTCATGACCCTAACGACTTTGAAGTGGGCAGACGTCATCATCTGGAAGAAATCAACGTTATGAATGATGATGCCACGATTAATGAAAAAGGCGGCAAATACGCAGGTATGGACCGCTATGCGGCGAGAGCGGCCATCGTTGAAGATTTAAAAGAACTTGGACTGCTTGTAAAGATTGAAGAGCATGTACACAATGTGGGTACTCATGACCGCTGCAGCACAACTGTGGAACCGATGGTCAAGCAGCAGTGGTTTGTGAAGATGGATGAACTGGCAAAACTGGCCATTGACGCTGTCAAAGACGGCCGGATCAAACTGGTGCCGGAGCGCATGGAAAAAACGTATATGAACTGGCTGGAAAATATCCGTGACTGGTGTGTGTCCAGACAGCTCTGGTGGGGGCACAGAATTCCGGCTTACTACTGTGAAAAGTGCGGCGAAGTTGTGGTGCACAGGGGCGGTGCGCCGGCGGTATGCCCGAAATGCGGATGCACCCATTTTAAACAAGACGAGGATACTTTGGATACATGGTTCTCATCGGCACTTTGGCCGTTTTCCACACTGGGATGGCCTGAAAAAACACCGGAACTGGATTATTTTTATCCGACAAGCGTACTTGTTACAGGCTATGATATTATCTTTTTCTGGGTTATCCGTATGATTTTCTCAGGTCTGGAGCAGATGAAGGAAGTGCCGTTTAAAACAGTTATTTTCCATGGACTTGTCAGAGATGCGCAGGGCCGGAAGATGAGCAAATCGCTGGGCAACGGCATTGACCCGCTGGAAGTTATCGATAAATACGGCGCCGATGCGCTGAGACTGACGCTGATCACAGGCAACGCGCCGGGCAATGATATGCGTTTCTATTGGGAAAGAGTGGAAGCAAGCCGTAATTTTGCCAATAAAGTGTGGAATGCTTCAAGATTTATGCTGATGAATTTTGAACAGGCCAAAGAGAAGGGCATTTCTATTGATCAGGTGACCCTTGATGATCTGACACAGGCAGATAAGTGGATTTTATCCAAAGCTAATACATTGGCCAAAGAAGCAACAGAAAATATGGATAAATATGAGTTGGGTATCGCTGTTTCTAAAATTTATGACTTTATATGGGAAGAATTCTGTGACTGGTATATTGAAATGGTTAAACCGAGACTGTACAGCGATACCGATACGACAAAGGCGGCGGCACTGTGGACATTGAAAACGGTTTTGATACAGGCGCTGAAGCTGCTGCATCCTTATATGCCGTTTATTACGGAAGAAATCTTTTGCAATGTTCAGGATGAAGAAGAATCTGTTATGATTTCAAAATGGCCGGAATATAAGGAAGCATGGGATTTTGCGGAAGATGAGAATGCTGTGGAAGTCATTAAAGCCGCGGTCAGAGGCATCAGAAATGTCCGGGCCGAGATGAATGTGCCGCCGAGCAAGAAAGCAAAAGTTATTGTCGTTACAGAAAATGACGGCATTGCCGAAATTTTTAAGACGAGCAAAGTATTTTTTGCAACATTGGGTTATGCCAGTGAAGTTTTTGTGCAAAAGGACAAAACAGGTATCGGCAGCGATGCGGTTTCTGCCGTAATCCCGGATGCGGTAATTTATATGCCGCTGGCTGAACTGGTGGATATAGAAAAGGAAATCCAGCGTCTGAAAAAAGAAGAGGACCGCCTGAAAAAAGAAATCGCAAGAGCAGACGGTATGTTAAAAAATCCTAACTTTGTCAGCAAAGCACCTCAGAAAAAGATTGAAGAGGAACAGGCAAAACTGGAAAAATACACTCAAATGATAGCACAAGTGAGAGAAAGACTGGCTGCATTTGAAGGATAGACTGTAAAAATGTAACAAAAACAGTATAATTGTTAAGAAAATATTAAATACTTATGTACTTTTGCCCCCGTATGTGTTATAATCAACTTCGATGAAAACAAAGGGGGCATTTTTTAGACCATGAATAAGAGATTTCTTAAGATAGGCACGATCGCTATGGCTTTGGCAATTTCATTTTCTACGGTAATTCCTGCATATGCACAGACAAAGCAGGAAGCTCAGGATCAGCTGGAACAGCTCCAGCAGCAGCAGTCTGATCTTGAAAGCAGACTGGCAGATCTGAAAGCGTCTAAAGCTGATACAGAAGAATATATTCAGGAACTTGACAATGAACAGCAGACAGTTGTTACAAAACTTCAGGAGACAGAAGACCGTATCAACGAACTTGAAGCAGACATCGAAGAGACACAGGCCAATCTTGATCAGGCAGAGCAGGATGCGCAGGATCAGTATGCGGCATTAAAAGTACGTATACGTCAGATGTATGAACAGGGTGATACTTCTCTGATGGAAATTATCCTTCAGGCAGACGATATTTCTTCAATCCTTAACTCCAGCGCTTATATTGCAAAGATTTCCGAATATGACAACAACCTTTTGGAACAGCTCAAAGAAACGGTACAGAAGATCGAGCAGTACAAAACTGATTTGGAAAATCAGAAAAGCGAGCAGGAACAAGTAAAAGCTGAGCAGGAAGAAAAGAAAGCAGAGCTGGATCTGATTCTTGGTCAGAAGCAGGCAGAACTTGAGTCTCTCGGACTGGATATTGAGTCCGTTGACGGTGATCTTTGTGAGATCGCATCTTCTATCGATGATACAGAAGAACTTATTGCAGCCATCGAAGAACAGGAAAGAAAAGCAGCTGAAGAAGCGAAGAAACGTGAAGAAGAAGCAAAGAAACAGCAGGAACAGCAGCAGAATAATAATAGTTCTTCAAACAGCGGATCTTCAACTGGAAACAATTCAAATTCAGGCAGTAATTCAACCGGTTCAGGCAATTCAAACAGCGGTTCAACCGGTTCAAACAGCGGTTCGACAGGATCTTCAGGTTCAGGTACTGTGACAGGCAGCTTCTTATGGCCGACGACAAGTTCCACAGTAACAAGCGGTTTCGGCGGCAGAACATCACCGGGCGGTATCGGTTCTACAAACCATCAGGGTATTGATATCGGCGCCGGCGCAGGATCACCGATCTACGCGGCTGACGGCGGCACAGTCGTTCAGGCGGGCTGGCAGGTTGCCAGAGGTAATTATATCGTTGTTTCTCACGGAAACGGACTGCACACATTATATCAGCACTGCTCCGCACTTTATGCAAGTGTGGGACAGACAGTCAGCAAAGGCCAGACAATCGCAGCTGTGGGCAGTACAGGCTATTCTACAGGACCTCATCTTCACTTTGAAGTTTGGGTAAATTATGTGCCTGTAAATCCGTTAAATTATTTATAATACATATGTTATTTAAGGCGTCGGAGATTCCGGCGCCTTTTTGTAATATGCGGCCCTTTTTGGATATTTTGACAGATTTGGCAGACGGATGGGTGTGCATAAAGACTTATAGCTTGTATTTTGACGAAAAACACGATATAATAAATATTAAATTTGTTAGAAAAGGAGTTTTACTTGTATGGGGAGATTTTTTAATTATGACAGCCCGCTCTTTTCTTCGATTAATAAAATTGTCGACTGCGTATTTTTGAGCTTGCTGTGGTTTGTATTTTCTATTCCGATTGTTACAATGGGCGCGTCGACATCGGCACTTTATTATGTGGCCAATAAATCGCTGAGGCATAGCAGAGGCTATATTTTCCGGGAATTTTGGTCTGGATTTAAGTCATCATTTAAACAGTCCACGATTTTCTGGATTATTGCAGTGGTTATTGGCATTGTGCTTTATGTGGATTCGGTGCTTCTTGACTATATGCTGCCCGAAGGAGGCATGCTCACGATAGCGAAAGCATTTTTTTATGCGATGCTTTTGCTGCTGATCTTGCTGACATTATATGTATTGCCGTATATTGCAAGATTTGAGCTGGATCTGAAGTCTATTGTAAAAAACTGCGTATTTATGGCGCTGCGTCATATCGGCTGGACGCTGCTTTTGGCGGTGATCGCGCTGGTCTGCTTTTTTATAGTTTTTATTATACCGTTTATTGCCATCTTTTTCGTGCCGGCTGTTGATGCGCTGCTGTCGTCGCTTATTTTAGAGCATATTTTTAAGAAATATATGTCTAAAGAAGATCTTCAAAAAGAAGCGCTGCTTAACAGCAAATCCGCTGACGATCATTGACGGAGGAGGGATTTTGGTGTCTGATGGATTTTATCAGATCAATCAGATGAGAAAAAATTATCCCGTATCACATTGAAGAAGACGGCGTGTCGATCTGCTGGGATATACTACATGGGGCTGTATCGATCTTGTCAGTGCTTCCAGCGGAGAAATGAAAAAACGATACGGGTTTATCTATGTTGATAAACATGACGACGGCACAGGTACTTACAAAAGGATACCGAAAAAATCTTATACATGGTATAAGAAAGTCATCGAAAGCAATGGCGCTTGTATCAGCGATGAAAGCTTTTTATTATAAAAATAATAAGAGGGCATCCCAGTCTGTGCAGACGGGGATGCCCTCGGCGTTCATGGAAATATTAAAGTAAATCGTCGATCAGCATATTCATCACTTCAACAGCAACGTCATGCTTTTCGGTGCCGGCAATGATGCCGATCACAATGCCTTCTGTGTCATAGCCGGCTTCAGTTAATGTGGTCATGCCGTCTGCTTTGATTCCGTACCAGACGTCATATGGTTCAAAATCCTCTCCGGCTTCGGTATCAGGAGAGATTGTTGCGGTGCAGATGAGATCTTTTTCTTCAAGAGCACTGACGGTATCTTCAGGAAGATAATCCCGGATATCTTCATAAACATTCAGCTGGGCATAGTGGAGAATGCCTTCCTGCGGACCGGCAAAAATGTCTACAAGCTGAGCGCCGATGGATGCGGTTACTTTCTGTACCATCACGGAGGCTGTATAACTGTCCTCGATCAGAAGGTCAGCCGAATGGTCCAGTTCAATATATGGCTTGCTGCCGGCTGTTTTGCCTGTGTAGTTAAGATAGTCCTGATTAATGGTATCTTCGACATGGGCTTCTTCTTCAGAGGTGGTCATTGAAGGAAGCATATTGCAGGCCATAATTTTTAAGGCGTCAGGATTATTGCTTAATATGCCCTTGAGCAGAGCAATAAAGAAAATCACCACACACACAGTGACAATGATGCCTATTTTATAGTAGTCCCAAATATAACTTATGAGCTGCTTAAAAGGCATCGCTTTCATTTTCTTCAGTTCATTAATGAAGCGTTCTTTCATAGGTAAAACTCCTTTACAGCGTCGTAATATAAAAATTCTAACACATTTGTGCACTCGTTGCAAAGAAAAGAAAAAAATTTAGATAAATTTTAGATAATTCCAGTCAAATTAACCTATATTATTAGTGCGGCTAATATAAAACAAAGAGACTTTTAATAAGCATACAAAAGGGTTTGCTATTGATTTGAATTTGCACTTGTTGTAAAATGAAAACGTAACAGTAGAGAGGCCTGAAAAAAGGCGCAGTATGCCCCGCGCTGCTGCGGCAGCAGACAGGTCATTAGCAATACTAATATTTTGAAAAAGATAAGGATGGATGAAAGCATGGAAAAGTTGGAATTGTTGTATGAAGGCAAAGCAAAAAAAGTATACGCTACTGAAGATCCGGACATCGTTATTGTTGATTATAAAGACGACGCAACTGCTTTTAACGGCGAAAAGAAAGGAACGATCACTGGAAAAGGCGTTATCAACAACAAGATGACAAACTTTATGTTCCAGATGCTTGAAAAGGCCGGAATTCCTACACATTATGTGAAAGAATTAAGCGATAGAGAAACTGCAGTGAAAAAAGTGGAAATCGTTCCGCTGGAAGTCATTATCAGAAATGTGGCAGCCGGAAGCTTTTCCAAACGTCTCGGTATTGAGGAAGGATTTAAGCTTCTTGCCCCGACATTGGAATTCAGTTATAAAGACGATGCTCTTGGCGATCCGATGATCAATGATTATTTTGCCATTGCTATCGGCGCCGCTACAAGAGAAGAAATTGATAAGATCACAGAATATGCTTTTAAGATCAACGATATCATGAAAGACTATTTCCGGACAAAAGATATCGATCTGATCGATTTCAAACTGGAATTCGGACGTTATAAAGGCGAGATTATTCTTGCAGATGAAATTTCACCGGATACATGCCGTTTCTGGGATGTCAATACCCATGAAAAATTGGACAAGGACCGTTTCAGAAGAGATATGGGCAATGTAGAGGAAGCTTATGAGGAAGTATCCTCAAGACTGGGATTATAATCTTTCGGAAAGGTCAGCGTATGGGAAAACAGTTGGAAGAACATACAATACATGACGAACTCCATGAAGAATGCGGCGTCTTCGGCGTTTACAATGTAAACGGCGAGGACGTCGCTGCCCTTGTTTATTACGGTTTATTTGCCCTGCAGCACAGAGGACAGGAGAGCTGCGGTATTGCTGTCAGCGAAAACAGGGATATTCATTATTATAAAAACATGGGGCTTGTCAATGAAGTTTTTTCACCGGAGCAGCTTAATAAGCTGCACGGCGATATTGCTATCGGGCATGTCCGCTACTCGACGGCGGGCAGCAGTGTCCGTGCGAATGCACAGCCGCTGGTCACAAAATATGTCAAAGGTACATTGGCGATCGCCCATAACGGAAATCTGATCAACGCCGTGGATTTAAGGGAAGAACTTGAAAAGACCGGCGCTATTTTTCAGACAACGATTGATTCTGAAGTGATCGCATATCTTGTGGCGAGAGAGCGTGTTCAGTGCGGAAGCGTCGAGGAGGCGGTTGCGCGGGCAATGAAGTATATTAAGGGCGCCTATTCTCTTCTGGTTATGAGCCCGAGAAAAATCACCTGTGCCCGTGATCCTTACGGGTTTAAGCCGCTTTGCATCGGACAGAAAGATGACACCTATGTTGTTGCCTCGGAAACGTGCGCCCTTGACGCTGTGGGGGCGTCTTTTGTGCGCGATGTGCTGCCGGGAGAGATCGTGACGATCACAGAGAACGGTATCAAATCCAATACAATGTACTGCAATAAAAAACCGGCGCGGTGTATATTTGAATATATTTATTTTGCAAGACCGGACAGTACGATCGACGGCGTATCCGTCTACAATTCAAGAATTATGGCCGGCAAGATTTTAGCCGAGACCCATCCGGTGGACGCTGATCTTGTGGTCGGTGTGCCTGAATCGGGCAACGATGCGGCCATGGGCTATGCCCTTGCCTCAGGAATTCCTTACGGACGCGCTTTTGTAAAAAATAATTATGTGGGAAGAACATTTATTAAGCCGAAGCAGAGCGCCCGGCAGAAAAGTGTCCAGATTAAGCTGAATGCTTTAAAAGAAGTCGTTAAAGGCAAGCGTATTGTTATGATCGATGACTCGATTGTCCGCGGAACAACAAGCGGACCGGTCGTTAAGATGCTCAGAGACGCCGGAGCAACGGAAGTCCATGTCCGCATCAGTTCGCCGCCGTTTAAATATCCCTGCTATTTCGGTACAGACATCCCGTCAAGAGATCAGCTGATCGCCAATCACTATTCTGTGGAGGAGATCGGAAAGATGCTGGGTGCGGATTCACTGGGGTACCTGGATTTGGAGCGTATGGGAGAAATGGTCGGACACATAGATTATTGCGACGCCTGCTTTACGGGCAATTATCCGCTGACGCCGCCGACAAGAGATATCCGCGGCGATTTTGAAGCGTGAATTAACGATGGAGGTTTGAAATGACAAACGACAGATATCAAAGTCCTTTATCTGAAAGATATGCCAGCAAAGAAATGCAGTATATTTTTTCACCGGACATGAAGTTTAAAACGTGGCGCCGTCTTTGGATCGCTCTGGCGCAGACAGAGCAGGAGCTGGGACTGCCGATTACTGATGAACAGATTCAGGAATTGATCGCAGCAAAAGATGATATTAATTATGATGTGGCCAAGGCACGGGAAGCCGAAGTGCGCCACGATGTGATGTCTCATGTTTACGCATACGGCCAGCAGTGTCCGAATGCCAAGGGAATTATTCATCTGGGCGCCACATCCTGTTATGTGGGCGATAATACAGACATCATTATTATGAGAGAAGCGCTCAGACTTGTCCGTAAAAAGCTGATTAATGTCATCGCAGAACTGGCAAAGTTTGCCGATACGTATAAAAATCAGCCGACACTGGCATTTACCCATTTTCAGCCGGCGCAGCCGACGACTGTAGGCAAAAGAGCCACGCTTTGGCTGCTGGATCTGACGATGGATTTAAATGATCTGGATTATATTTTGTCTCAGTTAAAACTGCTGGGTTCCAAAGGTACGACAGGAACTCAGGCCAGCTTTTTGGAACTGTTTGACGGCGACCATGAAAAGTGTAAGGAAGCGGACCGCCGTATCGCGCAGAAGATGGGATTTGACGGCTGCTATCCGGTGTCCGGACAGACCTATTCAAGAAAAGTGGATTCCAGAGTGCTGAATGTGATCGCCGGCATTGCGCAGAGCGCTCACAAGTTTTCAAATGATATCCGCCTTCTGCAGCATTTAAAAGAAATTGAAGAACCGTTTGAAAAGCATCAGATCGGCTCTTCCGCGATGGCGTATAAGCGCAATCCGATGCGCAGTGAGCGTATTGCGTCATTGTCCAGATATGTGATGTCTGATGTGATGAATACGTCCATGACTGCAGCGACCCAGTGGTTTGAGAGAACGCTCGATGATTCGGCAAATAAACGTCTGAGTATACCGGAAGGTTTTCTTGCCATTGACGGTATTCTGGACTTATATATGAATGTGGTTGACGGACTTGTTGTTTACCCGAAAGTTATTGAACAGCATTTGATGAATGAACTGCCGTTTATGGCGACAGAAAATATTATGATGGACGCTGTTAAAGCTGGCGGCGACAGACAGGAACTGCATGAGCGGATCCGTGTACACTCAATGGAAGCAGGCAAGGTCGTTAAAACAGAAGGCAGGCCGAATGATCTTCTGGAGCGTATTGCCGCAGATCCGGCCTTTGGCATGACGATGGAACAGTTACAGGCAATTATGAAGCCGGAGAATTTCGTCGGACGTGCGCCTCAGCAGGTAGAAGAATTCTTGGCAAATGATATTGCGCCGATTCTTGAAGCCAATAAAGATGACCTGGGTATGAAAGCTGAAATTAATGTTTAATTTAATAATGAAATAGGGCAAGTCCTGCAGATATCTGCAGGACTTTTTTGGGGATTGCCTTTAATGGAGGCTGCATGCTATACTAAGAATATTAATGTATATGAAATATGGGGCGGTTTTGGCATCGGAGCCAAAAAAGAGAATACAGGAGACGGATATGAATAAAGATAAGCAGCCTAAAAAAAGTTATAGAGTGAAGTGCAGAAGCTACGATATTTACGGCAGAGGTGTCGTCAGCTTTAATCAGTCAAAAATTCCCGTGGAGGGACTGATTGGCGGGGAAATGGCGCATATTTGCCTAAAACATACAAAGACGGAAACGATTGGTATTTTAAAAGAAATCGAGGAAACTTCTCCTGAACGTGTGACGCCGCCGTGCCCGTATCACAGCAGATGCGGCGCCTGCCAGCTGATGCATATGTCCTACGGCGAACAGCTGCGCTTTAAAGAGCAGATGGTGAGAGAGCAGCTTGGAAAATACTGCAGTGTTTCTCCGATAATCGGTATGGCTGACCCGACGCATTACCGAAATAAAGTACATGCTTCATTTGGCAGGGATCGTCAGGGAAAGATTATGGCGGGGATTTATGAAGCGGGAAGCCATCATATCGTTCCGATAGAAAACTGTCTGATTCAAAACCGGACGGCCAATGAAATCATTGCAGATATCCGAAAAATTGCCGGAAAGCTGAATATTGCGCCCTATGATGAGGACCGGCATACCGGTATACTGCGTCATGTGCTCATACGAACTGCATATGCGACCGGTCAGGTGATGGTTGTGCCTGTAGTCGGACGATTAAATTTTAAGGAACGTCAGCCATTCATTAAGCAGCTGCTGGCGTGCCATCCGGAAATTACGACCATTGTTTTGAACTGCAATGATGCAGCTACAAGTATGGTTCTTGGTGACAGGGAAGAAGTCGTTTATGGCAATGGGACAATCGAGGATGAACTTTGCGGACTTAAATTTTGTATTTCGCCAAAGTCCTTTTATCAGGTCAATCCGATTCAGACGCAGAAACTTTATGAGGCGGCTGCGGAAGCGGCGGGACTGAGGAAAGAAGATCAGGTCATCGACGCGTATTCCGGCATCGGAACCATCGGGCTGTCAGTCAGCCGTCTTGTCCGCTCGGTCACCTGTGTTGAGATCAACCGGGCAGCAGTGAAAAATGCCAGAGAAAACGCAGCCAAAAACGGCATTACAAATATTGAATTTGCCTGCCGTGATGCGGGACAGTGGATTCAGGAAAAAGCCCGAAAAGGTATGCATGCGGATGTTATTTTTTTAGATCCTCCAAGAAGCGGATGCAGCATGGCATTTGTCCGGGCGATGCTGTCGATGCATCCGGACAGAATTGTATATATTTCATGTAATGCTGTCACTCAGAAGCGGGATATCGAAATGATGGTCCGCCATGGGTATGAAGTAACAAAGCTTTGTCCGGTAGATATGTTTGCCATGAGCTATCATACGGAGAATATTGCTGTATTAAAAAGAAAATTTAATGGAAAGGCGGAGGATAGTTGAATAATTATTTATTATTGACCGGTGTGATCATCATGATCTGTATCTTGCTGAATAAGTATTTGGACAGGCTTCCTGTGCCGTCGCTGCTGATTTTTATCGGTATCGGCATGCTGTTCGGAGAAAACGGTATTTTCGGCATTGCCTTTGACGATTATAGCGCCGCGGATACAATATGTTCGATCAGCCTTGTATTTATTATGTTTTACGGCGGTTTCGGCATTAATGTCAAGGAAGCAAAGCCTGTTGCTGTCAAAGCGGTGCTCCTGTCCACCTTCGGGGTTGTCATGACTGCGGGGCTGACAGGCGCTTTTGTTCATTTTGTATTAAAACTGCCGGTACTTGAGAGTATGCTGATCGGTTCAGTCATTGCGTCAACCGATGCGGCGTCCGTATTTAATATTCTCCGTTCTCAAAAACTGGCGCTGAAATATAATACGTCGTCGCTGCTTGAAATGGAATCCGGTTCCAACGACCCGATTTCATATATGCTGACCGTTATCTTTGTATCTATGATGAGCGGCAGTGAAGTATCAGTACCGATGATGCTTTTTAAACAGATATTTGCAGGTGCTTTGGCCGGCGCTGTCATCGGAAAGCTGGCTGTGTGGAAGCTTCAGAAAAATAATTTCGGCAATGATCAGAGTCAGACTATTTTTGTTTTTGCTGCTGCGATTATTGCTTATGCACTGCCGACGGCACTGGGCGGCAATGGATATTTGAGCGTTTATTTATGCGGTATGATCATGGGCAATGCCACATTGCCGATGAAACGGTACCTGGTTCACTTTTTTGATGTTTTGACCAATGTTGTGCAAGTGCTTATTTTTTTCCTTCTCGGACTTTTGGTCACACCGGTAAATCTGCCGGCAGTGTTTATACCGGCGCTGCTGATCATGCTTTTCATGACATTTATCGCAAGACCGGTATCCGTAGTTGTGCTTCTGGCTCCGTTTAAGTCAAAGATGAGGCAGATCGGGCTTGTTTCATGGGCTGGACTCAGAGGTGTGGCTTCTATCGTGTTTGCCATACTTGCCGTGCTGAATCATGTGGAGATGAGATACAATTTATTTAATCTGGTTTTCTGTATTGTGCTGCTGTCAATTACTTTTCAGGGAACACTGCTGCCATGGATGTCATATAAAATGAGCATGATCGATATTCACTCTAATATTAATAAGACATTTAATGATTATCAGGAAGAAAGCGACATCAGTTTTATAAAAGTACATATTAAAAAGAGGCATCCGTGGGCAAATAAACAGATTAAAAATATTCCTTTTGGATCCGAATTGCTCGTTGCGGTGATTCTGCGCGGAGGAGAGCGTATTGTTCCGAATGGAAACACACAAATACTTCCGGGAGATCTGCTTGTCATTGCGGCAAAGTCTTTTGAGGACAGAGAAGAAATGATGCTTCAGGAATTTGTCATTGATAAAAATTCCAGACTGAAGGGCAAACTGATCAGTGAACTTCCCGCATCAGAAAATAAGCTGATCATTACTATTAAGAGAGGCGAGAAAACACTGATTCCGAGAGGTAATATGAGACTGGAAGAAAATGATATTCTGGTGGAAGTTAACTGGGAAAAATAATGGAAAGTACGGAGGATGATATGGCTGAACATAAAAAATGGATACAAAAGAAAAGTGATTTATGGTCAATTCCGAATATTCTCGGATACTTCAGACTGGCGCTGATTCCGGTGTTTGCATGGATTTACATGCATGCGGATACTGCGGCTGAAAATTTTGCCGCGGCCTGTGTGATCGGCGTGTCAGGGCTGACGGATATGTTTGACGGAAAAATTGCCAGACATTTTAATATGATCACTGAACTTGGCAAACTGATAGATCCTGTGGCTGACAAGGCGACTTTCGGAGTTATTTTAATCTGCATGACGATCAAACATCCGTGGATGCTTACGGTTGTTATATTATTTCTGCTTAAAGAAGGGTTTATGGCAGTGATGGGTCTGCTGCTGCTGAAGAAAAACGGCAGAAAGCTGGATGGCGCTATGTGGTATGGCAAAGTTTGTACGGCGGCGCTTTATGTGATCATCGTGCTGATTATGCTTTTCCCGCAGATGGGAGGCAGTGTGATCAATGGACTGATCGCTGCCGGTGCAGTGATCATGGCGGCAACATGGGCAATGTATATTCCTGTATTTTATAAGATGTGGCACAGCGGGCCAGAAAGATGACCGGATCAGCAGATCCGGTTTCTTTCTTTATGGGCAAGAAACGCCTGAATATTTTTAACGGTTTCATCAACAAGCCGGCGGCGGGCTTCAATGGCGGCCCAGCCCATATGAGGCGTGATTAAAAGTCGGCTGCTGTCTTTAAAACCGGCCAGCGGATCATCCGGACGCATCGGCTCCTGTTCAAGAACATCAAGTCCGGCGGCAAGGATGGTGTTTGAAATCAGGGCATCATAAAGAGCCGTGCTGTCGATAATAGGGCCTCTGGCGACATTGATCAGTATGGAGGACGGTTTCATTTGAGCAAGCACATCTTTGCTGATTAAATGTCTTGTGCGGTCAGTGAGCGGGCAGTGGACAGAAAGTATGTCTGAAGATGATGCCAGTACATCAAGAGAAACTCTCGGATAAACTGTACTGCGGTCCTGTCCGGAAACAGAATAATAAATAACGCGGCAGCCAAAGGCTGAGGCGATATCTGCAACACGGCGCCCGATATGTCCAAGACCGATAATGCCCCATGTTTTCCCGGAAATTTCCATAAAAGGCAGATCAAAATTGGAAAATCGGTCCTGAGCGGCATAAGCGCCGGATTTGACAAAATCGTCGTAGTGGCGAAGCTTTTCAAGCACATAAAAGAGCATGGCAAATGTATGCTGCGCTACAGCATCCGAACAATAGTCTGGGACATTGCACACATATATGCCGCGGCTCTGGCAGTAATCCAGATCAATATTGTCATAGCCGGTGGCAAACTGGCAGATGAGCTGCACACATGCAGCTTTTTTTAATGTATGCGCATTCATCGGAAGTTTATTGCAAATAATAATATGGGCATCGGCAACTCTGTCTGCTACATCTTCAGGTGAGGTATTTAAATAGCAGGTCAATTTTCCAAACTGGCCGAAGCTGTCTACAGAAACGTCTGTCCCCACACTGGAGCGTTCAAGAACAACAATATTCATAACTTTTATCCTTTCTCTTTTTAATCGATGATAAAATCTGACATCACATAGCTGCTCACATCAAGGCCGAAATCTGTCAGATAAAGCTGTCCTCTGCTGCGGTCAAAAATTAGTGTGCCGTCTGCAATATGCTTTTTTATGACCGGACCGTAGACGGCTGTAATCGTTTGACCGAATGTTTTTTGAAATTCATCGGCTGAAATGCCGTCAGTCATTCTCAGGCCGAGAAACATAAATTCGGACATCTGGTCAGCAGCGGATAAATGCTCGATCTGCTCCCGGCAGTCGTCAAGACGTCCGCAGCGCATCAGCTCTATATAGCGGCGAATATCTTTTGTATTTGAAAAACGGACATTTTCAATCATACTGGCTGCGCCAAGACCTGTGCCGATATAATCTTTGCGGCGCCAGTAAACGATGTTGTGACGGCATTCATATCCGGGACGTGCGTAGTTTGAAATTTCATAGCGGTGATAGCCCTGTCCGGCAAGCAGCTGTTTTGTCCGGTGATACATCCTGCGTTCGCTGTCTTCGTCAGGCAGCGGAGGCAGGATGAAGCCGCAGTCTTCGCTCAGTTTATAATAAGCATAAAAAGGCGTATCTTCTTCAATGATCAGACTGTATGCAGATATATGTTCAGGCTCAAGGGCGAGAACACGGGAAAGCGTTTGCTCATAGGAAAGGGTTGTCTGACCGGGCAGGGCAGACATCAGATCAATATTGATATTAGAAAATCCGGCGTCCCGCGCGGCAGCATAATTTTTCTCAAATTGTTCAAAGGTATGAACCCTTCCCAATGCGGCCAGTTCTTTGTTATCGGCGGACTGAAGACCGATGCTCAGGCGATTGATGCCCATGCGGCGCATGGAAGTAAGCAGATCTTTAGTCAGCGTGCCGGGGTTGCTTTCAATGGTAATTTCGGCGTCAGCGCACAAAGGCGCATCAGTGACGGAATCCATCAGGCGTGAAAGCTGGGATTCGCTCATTAATGACGGTGTGCCGCCGCCGATAAATATAGAAGAAATCTGACGGCCGTCCTGTGACAGCTGCCGGACTGTTCGGCTGACTTCCGATATGAGCGCCTCCATGTAAGCCGGAATAAGTTCAGGTGAAGCAAAAGAAAGAAAATCGCAATAGCGGCATTTTTGAACACAAAAAGGAAAATGCACATAAAGTGCAGTAGGTTTACCAGTCATAGGCATCTCCTGTTTCAGATTTGATGGCAGTACCACAGGCCAAAATGTACAGATATCAATCTGTCTGAAGCACAGGTACTGTCATTTCATTATAAAAGAGTTTATGGCAAAAGAAAAGAAAAAAATTGAAAAATATGCTTGACAAAGACTTTAGATAGTGCTATGTTATGTACAGAAAGTGTTAGCACTCTAAAACAACGAGTGCTAACAAAGAAAAAAGAGGTGAT
Organism: Candidatus Scybalocola faecipullorum; assembly: GCA_018716485.1. Classification (GTDB taxonomy): domain Bacteria; phylum Bacillota; class Clostridia; order Lachnospirales; family Lachnospiraceae; genus Scybalocola_A; species Scybalocola_A faecipullorum. Next base: position 6,907 of record DVJY01000036.1, on the reverse strand, counting down.
ATCGTGGAACTGAGCGAAAGAAAAGTAAAGATTCTCAATGCGATCATTCAGACATATCTGAATACAGGGGAGCCTGTCGGATCGAGAACGATTTCAAAGTTTACCGATTTGAATTTAAGTTCCGCGACGATCCGTAATGAAATGGCAGATTTGGAAGAACTGGGCTATATCATACAGCCGCATACTTCTGCCGGACGTATTCCGTCGGATAAGGGCTATCGGTTTTATGTGGATAATATGATGAGAGAAAAGATTGCTGAAGTTGACGAGATGAAAGAGATTGTCATTCAGAAGGCAGATAAGGTCGATCAGCTGCTCAAACAGGTAGCAAGACTGTTGGCGACGAATACAAATTATGCATCGTTGATCTCCTCACCGCAGTATAAGCGGAATAAGCTGAGATTTATTCAGCTTTCACAGATTGAGCCGCAGCAGCTTCTTGTTGTGATGATGCTGGATGGTAATGTGATTAAAAATAAGCTGCTCCGTACGGAAAAAGAGATCGATCCGGAGGATGTAGTCAAGCTGAATCTTTTGCTGAATACATTCCTTCAGGGGCTTACGCTTCAGCAGATCAACATGGAACTGATCGGACAGCTGAAGCATCAGGCTGTAGAACATAACAGTGTGATCAATGAAATCATTGATGCGATCGTGGCGGCGATACAGGAAGAAGATGATGTCGAGATTTATACAAGCGGTACGACAAATCTTTTGAAATATCCGGAATTATGCGATACCCGCAATGCCAGTCAGCTTATTTACGCACTGGAGGAAAAGAAAGCACTGGAAGATATCGTGACCGAGGAGATGGAAAGAGACGATAAAGACAAACATGCGATTCAAGTCTATATCGGCGCTGAATCTCCGGTGAACGCGATGAAAGACTGCAGCATAGTGACCGCAACATATGAACTGGAAGAAGGCGTGCAGGGAACGATCGGTATTATCGGACCGAAGCGTATGGACTATAAAAAGGTGGTAGGCAATCTCCAGACGATGATGAATCAGCTGGATACGATATTTAAGAAAGATGAACGAGGTGATTAGCCATGGCAGAATTTGATCAGAATACAGAAAAAACTTCTGAAGAAGAAATAAAAGTATCTCAGGATACCGATCAGGAAACAGCGGCGTCAGAGACAGCAGAAGAAAAGGAAAATCAGCAGTCGGAAGACGGCCAGACGACGGATAAAGACGGCGATGCGGCCGAGAGTGATGACGCTGATAAGAAGAAATCCAAATTCTTCGGAAAGAAAGAAAAGAAAAAAGACAAGAAAGATCAGCAGATTGAAGATCTGACAGACAGAGTGATGCGTCAGATGGCTGAATTTGATAACTACAGAAAAAGAACTGAAAAAGAAAAGGGACAGATGTTTGATTCAGGCGCAGGCATGATCATTGAAAAAATACTTCCTGTCATTGACGATTTTGAGAGAGGTCTTGCAGCGATGAGCGATGAAGAAAAAGAGACTTCTTTCGGCAAGGGCATGGAGATGATATATAAAAAATTCACAGGTATCTTAAAAGATGCCGGTGTTTCTGAGATTGAAGCTGTCGGCAAAGAATTCGACCCTGCTTTTCACAATGCAGTGATGCAGGCTCCAAGCGATGAGTATGAATCGGGTATTGTCGTACAGGAACTTCAAAAAGGATATATGTTTAAAGAAAAAGTGCTCCGTCACAGCATGGTCGCTGTTGCAGAGTAGATATTAAAAAGTTTACAGTTGACAATTCAGATAGATTAATTGGAACAGTTTTTAGGAGGAATTGATTATGAGTAAAATCATTGGTATTGACTTAGGTACAACAAATTCATGTGTAGCCGTTATGGAAGGCGGCAAGCCGGTCGTTATCGCAAATACAGAAGGTTCAAGAACAACGCCGTCTGTTGTGGCATTTACTAAGAATGGCGAACGTCTTGTCGGTGAGCCTGCAAAACGTCAGGCAGTGACAAATGCAGACAGAACCGTATCTTCTATTAAAAGACATATGGGCTCTGATTACAGAGTAACAATTGATGACAAGAGATATTCACCGCAGGAAATTTCGGCGATGATTCTGCAGAAACTGAAAGCGGACGCAGAAAGCTATCTGGGTGAAAAAGTTACAGAAGCAGTTATTACAGTACCTGCATATTTTAACGATGCACAGAGACAGGCAACAAAGGATGCAGGTAAGATCGCAGGTCTTGATGTTAAACGTATCATCAACGAGCCTACAGCAGCTGCGCTGGCATATGGCCTTGATAACGAAAAAGAACAGAAAATTATGGTTTATGACCTGGGCGGCGGTACATTCGATGTATCTGTCATTGAAATCGGCGACGGTGTTATCGAAGTTCTGGCAACATCCGGTGATAACAGACTTGGCGGCGATGACTTTGATGAAAAGATTACACGGTATATGCTTTCTGAGTTCAAGAGAACAGAGGGCATCGATCTTTCCGGTGATAAGATGGCAATGCAGAGGCTTCGTGAGGCTGCTGAAAAAGCTAAGAAAGAGCTTTCAAGCGCAGCAACAACAAATATCAATCTGCCATTTATTACAGCAACAGCTGAAGGTCCGAAGCATTTTGATATGAACCTGTCAAGAGCTAAATTTGATGAATTGACAGCAGATCTTGTTGAAAGAACAGTCATTCCTGTTCAGAATGCATTGAAAGATGCCGGCATTACAACAGCCGACCTCGGAAAAGTGCTTCTTGTCGGCGGTTCTACACGTATCCCGGCAGTACAGGAAAAAGTTAAGATGCTGACAGGTAAAGAGCCAAGCAAGAACCTGAACCCGGATGAATGTGTTGCTATCGGTGCTTCAATTCAGGGCGGCAAACTTGCCGGCGATGCAGGCGCAGGCGATATCCTTCTGCTTGATGTTACACCGCTGACATTGTCTATCGAAACTATGGGCGGTATTGCAACACATCTGATCGAAAGAAATACAACGATTCCTACAAGAAAGAGCCAGATTTTCTCTACAGCAGCAGATAATCAGTCTGCCGTTGATATCAACGTTGTACAGGGTGAGAGACAGTTTGCAAGAGATAACAAGAGCCTTGGCCAGTTCAGACTGGATGGTATTGCTCCGGCTCCAAGAGGAATTCCTCAGATTGAAGTTACTTTTGATATTGATGCCAACGGTATTGTCAATGTATCTGCGAAAGACCTTGGTACAGGACGTGAACAGCATATTACAATTACAGCAGGTTCCAATATGTCCGAAGCTGAAATCGATAAAGCTGTCAAAGAAGCAGCTGCATTTGAAGCACAGGATAAGAAACGTAAAGAAGGCGTAGAAGCCCGCAATGAAGCTGATGCAATGATGTTCCAGACACAGAAAGCTCTCAATGAAGTCGGCGATAAAGTCAGTGCAGATGACAAAGCGAAAGTTCAGGCTGAACTTGACAGCATGAAGGCACTGCTTGACAGCACACCTGCAGATGATATGACTGACGCGCAGATTGAAGATATCAAAGCAGCTAAACAGAGATTAATGGATGCGGCACAGGGTGTATTTGCAAAGATGTACGAAGCAGCAGGCGCTGCAGCAGGACAGGGCGGCCCTCAGGCCGGACCGGGCCCTCAGCCAAATGCAGGCGGAAATAACTATCAGCAGAACGATGATGTAGTTGACGCCGACTATAAAGAAGTGTAATATAGATACAGAAATTTAAAATGAGGTTGTCGGGGGCTTTAGGGTTCCCGGCATCCTCATTTGTGTGATAAGAGGGTGAGAGCGAATATGGCAGAAAGCAAAAGAGATTATTACGAAGTGCTCGGCGTGTCAAAGTCGGCGTCAGATGCAGAGATAAAAAAAGCATACCGTCAGCTCGCAAAGAAATACCATCCGGACACAAACCCGGGTGATAAAGAGGCCGAGGCGAAGTTTAAGGAAGCTTCAGAGGCCTATGCTGTATTGAGCGATGCAGAAAAAAGAAGACAGTATGATCAGTTCGGACATGCGGCCTTTGAACAGGGCGGAGCCGGCGGCGGTTTCGGCGGCTTTGATTTTTCGGGCGACATGGGCGATATTTTCGGTGATATTTTTGGTGATTTATTTGGAGGCAGCCGCAGACGTCAGGCGTATAACGGGCCGATGCAGGGCGCTAATGTGAAGATTAATATGCGGATTTCCTTTATGGAAGCCGTATTTGGCGTAGAAAAAACGATTGAGATGGCATTGAAAGATGAATGTCCGCATTGTCACGGCACCGGAGCAAAACCGGGAACACAGCCGCAGACATGTTCAAGGTGCGGCGGCAAAGGCCAGATTGTGTACACACAGCAGTCACTGTTTGGTACGGTGAGAAATGTTCAGACATGTCCGGACTGCCACGGTACAGGAAAGATTGTCAAAGAAAAATGCCGTGACTGCGCAGGCACAGGTTATGTGAAGAATACAAAGAAGATTCAGATTTCCATTCCGGCAGGCGTTGACAGCGGACAGAGCGTCCGTGTGGCAGGCAAAGGTGAGCCGGGCGTCAACGGCGGTCCGAGAGGCGATCTTCTTGTCGGTATTACAGTGGACAGACATCCGGTATTTCAAAGACAGGGCTATGATATCTACACAACGGTGCCGATATCTTTCGTGGATGCGGCGCTGGGCGCGGATATTACGATCAACACAGTGGATGGCGATGTGAAGTACAGTGTTAAACCGGGAACTCAGACGGACACAAGAGTTACTTTAAAGGGCAAAGGCGTGCCGACCATCAGGAATAAAAATGTACGCGGCAACCACTACGCAACACTGGTTGTCAAAGTACCGGAGCGTCTTAACAATGAGCAGAGAGAAGCGCTGCTTCAGTTTGACGCGGCCATGCGGGGGCGTAAAACTGCTGTCCGCAGCGAGGAAACACACTCAGAGCCGAAAAAGAAAAAAGGCTTCATGGATAAGATGAAAGAAGTTTTTGAAGATAAAGATGATTGAAAAATGCGTGCCGAGGGGCACGCATTTTTGTATGACCGGCGGAGATTCGTTATGTCCGCTTATGTGTTTTATGGCCGGGTCAATCCGGGGCATTTCCGGTAATTTTTTTCTTAATATCCGGGCTCAGGTTGTCGCAGCCTTTAAATATATCTGACATATCGGTCACATTAGAAGTATCAAAGCTGCCAAGGTTAATGTTGGTTAAAGCTTCGCAGCAGCTGAACATATCTGACATATCGGTGACATTGGACGTATCAAAGCTGCTGAGATCAATGTTGGTTAAAGCTTCGCAGGAAAAGAACATACCTGACATATCGGTCACATTAGACGTATCAAAGCTGCCAAGGTTAATGTTGGTTAAAGCTTCGCAGTAGCTGAACATACATGACATATTGGTGACATTGGACGTATCAAAGCTGCTAAGATCAATGTTGGTTAAAGCTTCGCAGAAAAAGAACATCTCTGACATATCGGTGACATTAGACGTATCAAAGCTGCTGAGATCAATGTTGGTTAAAGCTTTGCAGGAAAAGAACATGCTACACATATCGGTGACATTGGACGTATCAAAGCTGCTGAGATCAATGTTGGTTAAAGATTTGCAGGCAGAGAACATATGCGACATATTAGGAGCAGCGGATATGCCGCCGTCTGCTGAGATAAAAACATCGTATTTTTCTGATGCAGACAATTTCACCCATGCCAAAATCACACCATACTGGTCTTCGGATAAAATGACATGATCTGACGGCACGTTTTCTAAAGTATCAAGGAAAGTTATGGATTCAATCGTATCTCTTTGAAAATTTGGATATATGCTTTTTACTTTGTCACTAAGCTTCTCAATAAATCCGCGATCAAGTTGTGGGAGCTGTTTGACAGCCGGCTTTTCTAAAACGGTTTTAAGCTGTTTGACAGCCGGCTTTTCTAAAACGGTTTTAAGCTGGTAGGCATCGGCATAGCGGCCTTTTGGAAAGAGAGATACGCCTTTTTTTAATATATCCATGAGTTCTGAAGAAATTTTCTTCTTTTTGTTATCACTGTTTTGAAGCGGCGATGTTAATACATCCCAAATAGGCTTTGCCTCCCGGTTAAATAAAACATTTTCCACAGATTCAGGCACATATCCGGTGACTGTCGTGTAAATAGCGGCACAGAGACTGTACACATCGGCAGCAGGGGTTACAAACCGGCTGCTGATATAAGCTTCAGGCGCGCGGTAAACATCAAAACGATCATCGGATGTTTCGGCCGCGTCAGCATCGGCAAGGAAAGCAGTGCAGCCAAGCCGTTCTTTTTCGTCACAGGACAGACTTTGGCTAAGATATTTTCTGTAATTTTCCGGCAGCGGACTGCTGAATAGTAAAAACCTGCTGTCGCGGAGCAAAATAGTCTCTGGGCTGATATGACCGTGGACAAGCCCTTGGCTGTGCATTTTGGACAGGGAAGAAATCACAGGCTGCAAAAGTGAAAGTATTTGCTTCTGCGTAAGTGTACCGCGGGTTTTTAAAAGGTCGGCCAATGTGCGTGGGACGGTTGGATTTTGAACTTTTGTATTCATAACGATTTTCCTTTCACAATAAAGATTAATTTGAGTATAGCCTGAATGAAATCAGTTATCAATCATGAATTAGAGCATCATAGAGAAATTTACATAAATAAATATTCAAGTCAATTGGAAAAGTAAATTCCAGTTCCAGTAGGTCTTAACTGGAACTTACCATTGCAAAAACAGTGGTGGAAGTAACTCTTCCAAACCTTTCTCTAACCGGTTGAATTCCGATTAGTAGTCAAATATAATATAGTTACTTTCCCTGAGATGCAGGATAGGGCACGCTGAGGAGCGGCCTGAGCGGCATCCATGGTTACACAGGAGCAGCACTGAGCGTGTTGCTCTTTTCTTTGCTCCTGTGGAAACACAAAGCGATAAACCTCTGGGTTTAAGGGACAGAGCCCCTTATGCTATAATCAACCTTTC
>DVJY01000035.1 GCA_018716485.1 Candidatus Scybalocola faecipullorum | reverse complement strand
AGGCGCAACTACAACACAGCCTCCTGTAGCCATCATCTCAAGCGGAGGATAGGAAAAGCTTTCCAAAATACTGGATTTTATCAGTATATGACACTGGCGGTAAACATCCGGTACTTGGCTATAGGGTACTTTGTGAAGGAATCGATCCACACGATACCAATTTTTAGGTTTTCCCTGATAAGACATATACCATACCTCAAATCGGTCAGCAGGCAATTGATTCGTAATGCGGAAACTCTCATCCACATTTTTATAGTAATCATCGCTGTTGCCTTCTACCAGCACTCTAATCTTGCCAGAATAATTGCGCTCTTTCGGATAGAAGCGTTCAGTATCCAATCCATTAGGGGCGTAAAATGAACCTATTTTATATTCTGAATGCAGCCAATCTTCACACCATTTTGAGATTGTAATATATTTTACAGGGATGCGAATCCGATAGCTTGCATTTGCACGAAGCCGTAAATCGTCTCCCGGCTTGTAAAAGTCTGTTTCAAAATTTTGGACCAAATAAAACCGTTCCCGAATTCTTCCATATTCGTAAAAGAAATCGCAGGTTGACCATAAAGTAGCTACACAACGGTCGATATTGCATTCAACCTGGATGGTTCTTCTTGAAATAACAGGGAATACGCGCCCACCACTTTCTAATTCCGTATCTTTTTCATAACCATCATTAAATATTGTTACATCATATCCTCTTTCCTGAAGAATTTCCGCATGCTTCAACGCCACCAAAGCACCACCGCTTATTTGAATCACCGGCAGAATATAAACAATATTAGGCTTCATCAACTTATATATTAAGTCCGAGTAAGCCGCACTGGCTGATATTGTTGTGCAATGTTTCTTTACATATTGATATGCCTGATTGCCGATTTCGTGACGCAAATCACGATTTTCCACCAATTGTGACAGTCTATTAAACCAATCTTCTGTCGTGTTCTCACATAAAAGACCCGTTTCACCATTTTGAATCATTGCTTTAAAAGCCCCAACATTGCTGGCCAATGTCGGCACTTTTACCAAAGCTGCTTCCGACCATTTATTCTCGGATTTTGCTCTATTAAATAACGTATCTTCTAACGGCGCTATATTAATATCTACCGAGGCAATTAATTCCGGAAGTTTTCTCCACTGTGTCATTGGCGCAACTGTAATCCTGCTTTTATATGGTTCTAAAGTCGCAGGAATGTCCAACTCTCCCACCAGCAAAAGCTGCACACTCTCATATTTTTCCATCACTTGAATCAATGCCGGAAGCACAATTGCGAAATCCGGATTATGGGTTATACTTCCACTGAAATAACCAACTCGCACCCGTCCCTCATTTGGAGATATTTTTTCCCTGGCCGTTTCCGATAGTCGAATCATTTCTTCTGATACGACATTTCGGTTAATATAAACTTCTGATACATAATGTTTTAATTCCTCAGCTAAATCCTGAGTTGTTGTAATGGCTCCATCGCACATGGATAATAACTTTCCATTTGCAATTACGCCATCATCGTATACCTTTCTTTCCTCTCTCGACATAGTTTGAACATAAGGAATCGTCTCTGTATACTTCGTATCGACCATTAAATCATCAATATCATAGAGAACTGTTTTATTATATGAATGAGCTAACTTGACAAATTCCCCGATTTGTTCTGTGTACGGGCAGCGAAAAAAAATAAAAGTGCGAAAATTCTTTACCAAATCTAAAGATAGATTTGTATAGAACACCTCTGCTGAAGACAGATTCCCAGCACATAGTTGCTCCCGCTGATGGCTTACTCTGTAGCGGGATGGATGGTCCAGATAGCAGCCATTAATAAAAAGGACATCCATACAGCATTTCTGGGCCTTTTCAGCCTCAGAATACACCTTCTGTCCCGTTGCAACGTTTTTAATATATAAGCGGGTTTTTCTTATTAGCATTCCCGCTCCCTCTTCTTTTAATACTCTTCTTGCTTTTCTCGCTAGTTCATTTACATTCATCACAGTATTTCCTTATGTTTTAAGTGATATAGTTTTTTAAAAATAGGAAATGGCAGGATATCTCGCAATATTCTTGTCAATCGTGTATTGAGAGATAAATTTTGGTTCTCATATACAGCATTTTCAAACAATTGCTTATACCGTTTTCGATATTCCTCCTTCATCGGATGGTCACAAGGCTCAAACCAGGGCCGATTATACAATTCATTCATAAAGTGGACCATCACCGGCTTCTCCTTTGCCTCGTCCAATTCCTCCTGCCGCTCATAATAGCAGTCTGCCCGAAACAACGTCCGTATCTGCTTCAAATTATACATCAGCATGGATGGCATCAGATTGTATTTCGGCTCCAGAACTTCGATTTCATCCTGGCAGATATGGTTCAGTGTCCCTTCACTAAGCATCGGCGGTTTCCCCTGATGCCTGCGGATATAATCCAGACAGCCTTCCGTCCTGCCGTTTTTCCTCCATGTCTCCAAGTCAAACAGCACGACTCCGTCGCAAATATAAGGCTTGCACGGAGCGCATCCAACTCGCTTTTTTAACTTTGAAGAATAGGGCATCAACACGCCCCCGATGGTCTTTCCTTCCATTTTTCTCGTAAACAGCGGCTCCAAGGAACCCGTTACGATTACATCGCTGTCCAGGTACAAAATCCGTTTTTCCCGGATGATATCTCCTAAAAACAGTTTTGCATACACGGTTTTGGGGTGCCGGTCCCCCTCGTCAAAATGGATTTCCGGCAGCACATCTTCCAGTTCCAGAATGCGCACCTGTTTTCCAAACTTCTCCAGCTTTTTCGCAACCAAACGGCGGTTCTCTTCTGAAATCCCATCGGATATCAAATATAGTTCTGCCATCGGATTATGCTCGATTACCGATACCATTGAAACAATCGTTTGCCGTACATATCCATCATTGCAGGCATACACTACATTGACCACGTTAAATCCTCATTCTTTCTCCCGGTAAATGGCCGCCATCGTTTCCATATACCGGTCCATATTGTCAAACTGTTCTGCTCGCGCCAGGGAACGCTGACGCCACTGTTCATAGACTTCCGGACTTTCATGCAGAAGAAATATCTTTTCCAGAAATTCTTCATCACTGCGGCAAAGTTCCGGCGCTCCTTCTCCCAAAATCTCCCTGCACCCGGAATTATCTGTGGAAAGGACCGGAACCCCCAACAGGTTCGCCTCCGCGGCTACCAGGCCAAAGCCTTCCCATCTTGAGGTCATGCACAGAAGCTTCGCCTGGCGGATCAAAGGATACGGATTTGACTGAAACCCTTTTAATCCAATATTGTCCTGGAGTTTCAAATTGCTGATTAAATCCCTGCATTTCTCCAGAAGTTCTCCCTCTCCCAGCATCCATGCCTGAATCTCCAGCCATCCTCTCTCTTTTGCTTTCTTTACCAGTTCAATAAAGCGTTCGGGATTCTTTTGTTCCACAAACCGGCCTACGAAAATCATATCGCAGCCAGATTCTTCCTCTGGCTGCAAAGCCGGCAGCCTGGCAAGACTTCTGATTTGCCTGCCATCGACAGGGTTGCCTATTACCTGTAATTTTCCCCCGCATTTGCCGGCAAATACCATAGACCGAAAGATATTTTCCGAAACAGTCAGAATGGTTTCAATGCGCCTGCTGCATAAGGCGTAACACAAGGTTTTCCCGTTCCAGTTCTTCACCCACGGCGGGTCATAATGCAAATGCGATATCAACCGGAATCTCCCAGGAACCGCCGCGCACAGCACCGTCGCTGAAAAGTCGTGAGCGTGTACGATATCCGGCTGGTATTCGTTCAGTGCCTGGCTCAAATGCTTTCTGTCGAAACGCTCCAGGAGCTTGAATGGCACCTGTTCTTCTTTCAGCTTCTCCCGGATTGGACCTTCTGTGGCAATGTAAAGAAACTCAAACTCCTCCCGGAGCCCTTTCATGATCGTCAGTACCACATTTTCCGCTCCCGAGTAAATTGAAGACTTTAAGACATGCGCGATTTTTAATTT
>DVJY01000034.1 GCA_018716485.1 Candidatus Scybalocola faecipullorum | reverse complement strand
AAAAGTAATTTGTTCATTTTCAGGTTTTTGTACAAGCGCCTGTTTTTCTTCCTTCGTCATGATAATTACTGCCTTTCTTTGCTGATGCCGGCTTTTCGATGTCCGACAATGATTTGGCACAAAAAATTCTTATGAATTTCCTGTGCAATATTTCTATGCATATCTTACCAGATATTCTGAAGCCATTCAACTATTTTAAAACGTGCCTCAACACTGGGATCAATCAAAGAATCATAGGCATCCTCAGATAAATTTTCTCCTAATTCTTCTTTAGCCTCTTCAGATACATAGCCGTGTGTCACATCAATAAAGCACAGCTGGGGAAACAGAACGCACCACCAGTTTTGCCCCTGAGCCTGTCCTATATTTACAATAACCGCATCATACATCCCCTCCGGAAGTACAACATCTCCGTATCTTTTCTCAGGAAACCATGATCTTCCTAATGTTATATCAACCTCATAGTTTGCCGACTGCACAGCCTGCCGGGCTGCCCCTTGGATTGCTGCCCGGTGTTTGGCAACAGTCAATTTTGCCGACTGTATATCCCGCATTTCAGACCGATAGGTTTTCAGACAGTCAATCACTGCCTCTCTGACCTGAAGTTTCAGCTGCTGATCCGAGACTGAATCACTATTTGCCCGAATATGCAGACGAAGCACCTGCCCGGCAATCTCTTTCTGATTTTCTTTTGCCTCTGTCTGGATTGCTGCCCCAAAAACTATATAAACCGCTGCCAACCCTAAACAAAACAATCGTGTCATCCATTGTTTCACTGCGATCACTCCTCCTGCGCATATTTACAGCTTTTGCTGTATCGTCTGCTGCTATCCGGAGTATTGCCGCAAACATGGCCGCTATTCCATTTTATAGTCTATCTCGCCTTCAATACGCGGAATTTTTTCAGATGTCACGCTCAAAACCGCCAGCGGCACCGTTTCCCGCCCGTTTTTCCATGCTGTGATCATATCGTTGACCGTAGATTTTTCATAACCGGAGACCGCGGCATTATTTTCAAACATATCTTTAATATACAGACCGACAGAACCGTTGACGGATTCATCTAAGGCAATAATGTCTTCCGCCTTGTCTTCTGCCCGACAGACGAGAATCGTTCGGGTAAAGGTCTGGCGATTTTTGATGTAGGAAAGCACCTGTTCCATCGCCGGCGGATTTTCCAAGAGCGCTTTGCCGAACACAATGACCTGAAGCTGTCCGTAATCCAGCTTTTTATTGGCTTCCAACTGATAATTCTCCTCTATTTCCGCCAGATTATTCCCGGTCACAGTCGTCACAGGATAGTGGATATTGCTTCCTTTGCCAATCAGTGCTTCCAGATCGGGAAAACTCATGGCGGCGCTCAGCTGCTGCCCGTCATAATCAATACCCAGAGCCATCACATAATTTCTGTCTTCCATCTGAATATTTCCGGCACATCCGCCTGTGATGACAGAAATAATAAGAATCAGCGCCGCTGCTGCTGTTTTTCTGATTTTTATGCATTTCATGCTCTGCCGCCTTCCTTTCCCCTTTTAAACTTACAGCTTATCAGCAGCCATGCCGAAATGAGCAAACTCACCGGCATGCCCGCAAAAGTCATCAGCCGCCAATATACGGCCTCAAAACGTCCGTAATCCTGAATGAGCCAAAAGAGACCGTACACAAGAATAAGCCACAAAATCATGGTTCCTTTAAAATATTTTTTCGGAAACAGCTGTTTTGTCAGTTCATCCGTATAAAAAATATAGCCGCTCAAAAGTATAAATACACTGCCCATCCAAAAAGCAAGCATCAATCCATCCTGCCGCGACAAAAAATATCCCGGAAAGCGGATAACCTGCATAAGAATCACTGTCGGCCAATGCTCCGCCCCGGCTCCTTCCACAGAAAGGACACCGATACAAGCCACATAAATAAATATGGTTAAAGCAGCGGCCGCTGCCGCTGCCCATGCACAAAAGTGAAATACAGGCCGGCTGCCGCGCACATATGGCATTGAAAACAGCAGAAATTCAAAAACGCTAAAAACAGCCGCTGTCAGCAGCGTCCCATCAAATATTTCGCCGGCATCATCTGCCGTCATCGGAAAAATTCTGTCAGGTACGATCTGAGCCGCTGACAAAATGACCACAACAATAATTGGTATGAGCACTGCCCAAAATAACAGTTCCCCAAGACGCCCCCTCGTTTCAATACCTTTGGACACACTGTAGAGGGCTGTCAAAATCATCAGCGCCGCAATAACTTTTTCATGCATTTCCGTCAAAAATGTCCGGTTGATAATTTCCGAAAACATTTTCAGAACAAAGACGGCTGATAATAAAAATTTGATCATAAAAAATAATGCAAAAATGACCGCAGGTACGGCTGCTGTCTGCCGGCGGGCAAAAGCAAAAAAATTGTCTGTATAGCACCGGGCAGTCTTTGTATACAGCAATGCAGACAAAATAGCAGCGCCCGCACCGGCCGCGACTGCAAAAAAGCCCTGACGGCCGCAAATATCCGGCAGCAGTCTGGGAAGCACCATACAGGATACAGCAAATAAATCCAGTATAAGCAGACGGTTCATCTGCCGGCCTGAAATTTTCCCATTCTCCGAAAACATGTTACTGTCCCCCTTTTTTCCGTTTCAGCCGCACTCTCGCATTTTCCCTCGTAAATATGGGCCGGTCTTTCATTGCAAACAGCGGAAACCTAAGCGCACTGTCTTTATAATCTTCTTTCGGGCAGACCGATGAGTCTACAAACGGCAGCATGTATGGAATCCCAAAGCTTGTCAGGCTGCACAGATGAATCATAACAACGATACCGCCCATAACAAATCCGAGAATACCGAAAAATGCGCCTGTAAAAATCAAAAAGAATTTGACAAGCCGAAAAGCAGAGGCAAATCCTTCATTGGGTATCGTAAATGCCGCCAACGCTGTCAATGCAACAACAATGACAACTACCGGACTGACGATATTGGCATCTACCGCTGCCTGTCCGATGATCAGGCCGCCAACGATACCTAATGTACTTCCCATCGGGCCGGGCAGACGTATTCCCGCTTCCCTCAGCACTTCAAAAGCCAGCTCCATCAGGATAACTTCAATTGCCAAAGGGAACGGAACTCCCTGCCTTGACGCCGTAAACGACAACGCCAGACTTGTAGGAAATATTTCCGGATGAAAATTTGCGACGGCAATATACAGACCCGGAAGCGTCATCGCAATCACTGCGGCAGCGTATCTGAGCAGACGAGTAAAACAGACAATGCCCCACCGGTTATAATAATCATCAGAAGCCTGAAAAAAGCAGGCCAGCGTTGCCGGAAGCAGGAGTACCATCGGTGAATTATCGACAATCACTGCAACTCTGCCTTCCATCAGCGCAGAAGCTGCTTTATCGGGCCGCTCCGTCGACTGAAACTGGGGAAAAGGCGAATACCACTTCTTTTCTGTCATCTGTTCAAGCATCCCGCTGTCCAGTACACCGTCAATCTCAAAACTTTGCAGGCGCCGGAGGATCGCTTCCAAAACCTCCGGACGGACAAGATCATCCATATACATGACAGCGACGTCCGTTTTTGAACGGACACCGATCTTCAGCCCTTCTGCCTTCAGCCGAAAATCTCTGATGCGCCGCCGGATCAATACCGTATTAAAGCGGACAGATTCTGTAAAACTGTCTTTCGGCCCTCTGATGGCAACTTCAGATTCCGCCTCAGAAACACCGCGATTCGGGAATCCTTTGCTATTGATCATCAGCGCCATCGGCGCATTTTCGCCAAAAAGTACCGTATTGCCTGACAAAATTTCTGTCACTGCCTGGTCAAGAGCGGTAATCACTTTCACATCAGCCGTCGGCATACAGCAATCTTTAATATACATCAGTGTATTTTCCGTGGGCAACTCCCCGGTTTGAAACATCAGCCCCTTAATCAATTCGCCTTCCACAAAATCCCTGTTGATCATTGAATCCATATATGCTGTATATACGGGATAACGGTTTTTACCGACATAAAACCGCCGGCGCACCGCATCAGAACTCCGTTCAAAACATTGCTCAATAACATCGATATTGTTCTGCAGATGAGCGTAAATTTGTTTATTTTTCATATCTTCCTCCGTTACATGGCCGCTGCTCTCTGGCCGTTACCCGGCAAATATCCGCTCATGCAAGCATGGTAGCCGTTTCGCTAAAAAAAGGATGTCTTTTGGACATCCTTTTAATCATATTCTCTATGCATTTATTGTGGCATTTTTTGCCCGTTTTATTCCTGAATGTTTTTGATCACAGTCAATTCCTGATGATAAATATGCTCTACGATCAGTTTTCTTGCCCGCTCTTTATCTCTGTCCGAGACGGCATCAGTAATCTGCTGATGCTCTTTGTAAAGCCGGTCGTGGGTTGTATAATCTTTCAGATATTCCAAACGGTATCTGTACATCTGCTCTCTCAGATTATTAACAATCTGTATGAGCCGCGCATTCTGTGTTGCCGAAAAAATAATATCGTGAAAATCCACATCACTTTCTGCGATTTTTGTGACATCGCCTTCTCTTAAAACTTCACGGAAATTTTCCAGAGCCCTGCGCAGTTCTCCGATTTCCTCGTCTGTAATCCGCTCGCAGGCCAACCCGATCGCCAGTTCCTCCAGCGAAGCGCGCACCTCCAGCACATCTCTTAAATCTTTTTCGGTAATGCGCGCCACCTCGGCGCCGCGTCGGGGGATCATAATTACAAGCCCTTCCAATTCCAGCTTTCTGATAGCCTCACGTATAGGCGTTCTGCTTACTCCAAGCTGATTGGCCAGCTGAATTTCCATCAGCCGCTCTCCCGGCGCCAGATTCCCCTTTAAAATTGCTTCCCGGAGTGTTTTAAAAACAACATCTCTCAAAGGGAGATATTCATTGGCGCTCATTTTTAAATCACTCATCATATGTTTGTACCTGCTTTCATTGACTTACATTCACCGGCCGTGTCAAAAATACCTGCCTTGCCAGCGAACCGTTTTTCAGCGCCGACCACACATTTTTTGCCGCCGCCTCATCATCAAAAATCCCAAAGACTGTCGGTCCGCTCCCGCTCATCAGCGCGCCGCGGGCTCCCATCGTCTTCATTAACTCTTTAATCTCCCCGATCACCGGATAATCCCGTATGGTCACGGTTTCCAAAACATTACCCATATGATCGGCTATAGCCCCCAGATCCCCATCATTGATCGCCCGGACAATAGCATCAATATCCGGATGCTGGCGGATTTCATCCAGTTTCAGCTTCCCGAAAACGGTTTTCGTAGAAACGCTGACTGCCGGTTTTGCCACAACGATGGTACAGTCCGGCATCGGTTTTAATGTTGTCAAAATTTCTCCGATGCCCTCTGACAACGCTGTAGTTCTTAAAAGGCAATACGGAACGTCCGCTCCCAGCCTGACGCCCCGCGCCATCAGTTCCCTTTTATTCAGCCGAAGATTAAACAGGCGGTTCATGCCGAATAAAACTGCTGCGCCGTCAGAACTGCCGCCGGCCATGCCTGCGGCGACGGGAATGTGTTTCTCCAAAGAAATTTTGACGCCATCCTGAATATGAAATTCATCCATCAGCAGCTTTGCCGCTTTATAGACAATATTATTTTCATTAACAGGAAGAAACGAAAGGTTCGTCTCTACCTGAATACCGTTCTTCGGCGTCTTCTCAATATTCACCTTATCATACAGATTGATCATCTGCATGACCATCCGGAGCTCATGATAACCATCAGGCCTTTTTCCGACCACATCAAGGCCAAGATTAATTTTAGCCATTGCCTTTAGTGAAATACGATTCATAACTATTCCTCTGCTTTCGTATATGATTTCTGCCCGTATGCTGTTTTGTATTTTTTGTGTATGGTGTATACATTATACTATACTTTGATCTTCTTTGACAATGACCAATTTCTGTCTCGGACTCAGTGTTTCGCTGTCCAAACGATTAACTGACATAATTCTCTCTTTTGTTGTATAAAACTGTTTCGCCAATTTCCAGAGTGTGTCTCCGGGGTGAACCACATACCCGACGATACCCGGCATTGCTTCCAGTGCTTCGTAGTCCAGAGCGGATACTTTAATATCTGAAAGCATCTCTGTCCTTGTCTGCTCAAAAACAATCGTATTCAAATAAAGTTCCGCTTTAATATCGATTTCCTCACTGTCTGCCATTGTGGAACTGACTTGTTCCAGAACAGGAAGCATCTCAAAGCTGCACTGCGGCTTCATACCATCAATTTCTATCATATGTGAAAACGGAATCGTACCTTTAATGGCATTGACCGGCTTCTTATCATCTGCGGCGATATAAAGGATCTGTGCATAAACAACACCCTCCACCATAATACCGTTTTTCATGATCTCCATCCGGTCCATTTTAACACTGGCATCACTCTGGCAGATTTGAAGAATTTTGGCCTGATCATTTTTAATTTTGATTTTCTGCGCCAGTTTGATTACCGACTGATTTTTCATCAAAATATTATCAAATATCATTTCTTTCATGACCGGTTCCAGTTTCTTCCGATTGGAATAAACATCAGCTAATATTTTGATATGTTTCTCCTCATAAACCGCCATATTCAGTTCAAGCACAATTTCCGCCTCTATTTTCCTTAATTCCCCATCTTCATTTTCTTTCACATTGAATTCACGGGCAATCATTTTCACTTCCACATTGCCGATCATTTCCTCCGCTGCCCCGGCGCAGTCCACACTTTCATTAAAATCCAAAGGATGGTTAAAATACTGCAGCGGATTTTTTTCCTCCTGAGAAGCATACATGATAAACACGTCAAAATCGCCGCGGACGTTGACTCTGCCATCCAGCACTTTAATATCCAGACTTCCGATCATCACTTGATCCCATATGATTTCCATGATATTCGGCTTGGCTGCCGGCACATTGATTTCCCGGCGGATTCTGACAATATCCTTTTTCTGACTATGTATCTGGCTGACATCAAGCGCTTTTGGAAGCATGTAAATATCCTCTCCGTCTTTAATGTCCACAGCCATTTCCTCTTCTTCCGTTTTCGACGCTGTCACACAGAAACTGACGATTGACCGTACACTGATTTTTCTGCTGTTAATCATACGGGTCCTCAGATCTTCCATATCCCAGCTGACTTTAATATCATCTTTGTCTGTCACACCATCCATATTCATACTTTCCTCAAACGGAATACTGCCGCACATTTTCTGCATCGGACGGCTGATACTGCTTCCAATATATAATACGGAAAATTCCAGTTTTCCACGTATGACAATTTTGCCGTCGTTTGCTCTGGCCTCGGTAATCTTTAATTCTCCTGTCTCCTCAATCATCTGTTCAATATCCGGTTTAACATCCGGCACATTAAAATCATCCTCCATTGTCGTCTGACTGACAGCCCGCCCGACAAAATGTTTTGTTCTTATTCTGTCTCGGATAATTTCCATATATATCCCTCCTCATATTCCTATCTAAAACTTATGACTGCACAGATAATTATATGAACGTTCAATTAAAAATGACCGGCTTTTCCTGCGGGTCAATACGCACAACAATATACGGCCATGATGGTTCTGAAGATTCATGGCTGCTTTTTTCGGGTCCGGTCAGTGTCGTTTCTATACGAATCCCGAAATTTGTCTCATACACTTCGTCCACACTGATACTGTATCCGCCGGTATCTCTCTGCCCATATCCGACAGCAATATAAAAATCCTCCTTTTCACTGTAAGTAAAATGAAAACCGGTCTCTTTTTTCTCCTCGATAATTTCCGCTGCAGACTGGGGAATATCCTGGGCAGCGACCACTTCATATTCAATATCCCTCAGCTTTTTTTCTCCACCGGCCTCCCTTGCGCAGCCGAAAATCTGGACAAGCAGGCTAAAAATCAGCACCAGCGCCGCGCATCGGCGCATATGATCATATTTTTTGCCAATCGGCATCATCTGCCTCCACAGCACATCGATTTCTTATGCTATATCTATGCGTTCAGGGGCAAAAAAAGAAGCCCCGGGCGGGACTTCTGAAACCATAAATTTATCATCTCCAAATTTCAGGGGCCGGTGTGATTTGATATGCCCCTGTCAAATAGACAGGAGGCATATCAAATCACACCGGCCCCTGTATAGGATTATCTATTTCCCGACAATCCCATCTTAAAACGCTGTTATTTTACCATCTCATCGATCATTGCCATGACTGCTTTGCCAAGTTGAGCTGACTTTTCATCAGCATCTTCCAATGACGTGCCTTTGATACCAAAGTAGAATTTGATCTTCGGTTCTGTACCTGACGGTCTGACACAAAGCCATGCATCGTCGTTCATGTCAAAATACAAAACGTTGGAATTTGGCAGGCCTGTCGGTTTCTTTTCACCGGTGGTCAGATCGGTTATTTCATCTTTCTTGTAATCTCTGAATGAAAGCACATGATAACCGCCGATTTCTTTCGGAGGATTCTCTCTCAGTTCGGTCATGATCGCCTGAATTTTTGCAAGGCCTTCAATGCCTGATAAGCCGACGGATTTAACATCGTCTTTGTAATATCCGTATTTTTCATACATATCGATCATGGCATCCCAGAGTGTCTTGCCCTGAGTCTTATAGTAAGCAGCCGCATCGCACAATGCCATCGTTGCCACAATAGCGTCTTTATCGCGGGCATGGGTGCCGATCAGGCAACCGTAGCTTTCTTCAAATCCGAATAAGTATGTCCCTTTGCCGGTCTGCTCAAACTTAAGAATCTGCTGGCCGATATATTTAAATCCGGTCAGACATTCAATCAGCTCAATACCGTAATATTTGGCAATCGCATCTGCCATGTTGGTCGTCACAATCGTCTTAATAAGCGCGCCATCCTCAGGCAGCTTGCCGTCTCTTGCTTTAATCTGACTGATCGTATATTCACCTAAAAGGCAGCCGGACATATTGCCGGTCAGGCAGTGATATTCGCCGGCCTGATCTTTGACATAAACACCGAGGCGGTCTGCATCAGGGTCTGTGGCAAGCACAAGATCCGCATCCAGCTCCTTAGCCATGTTCAGACCAAGCACAAAAGCTTCCGCAGATTCCGGATTCGGATAGCTGACCGTCGGGAATTCTCCGTCCGGCTTTTCCTGTTCAGGAACAACGTATACATTTTTAAATCCGATTTCTTTAAGAATGCGGCGGGCCGGAATATTGCCTGTGCCATGCAGCGGTGTGTAGACGATTTTAATCTGATCGCCTACTGCTTTAATGCAGTCCTCATGTTTGACCTGTTTCTTCAGTTCCGCGATATATTTGTCATCAATATCCTGACCGATAACAATGTAATTGCCTTCCGCTACAGCTTTTTCTCTGTCCATCGTCAGCACTGTGTTATAATCTGTCACCGCTTTGACTTCATCCATAATACCGGTATCATGAGGCGGTGTGATCTGAGCGCCGTCTTCCCAATATACTTTATATCCGTTATATTCAGGAGGATTGTGGCTTGCGGTAATATTAATGCCCGCAATACAACCAAGTTCTCTGACCGCAAACGAAAGTTCCGGCGTCGGTCTTAATGATTCAAAAATATAGGCTTTAATGCCGTTGGCCGCCAGCGTTCTTGCCGCTTCATCGGCAAACTCAGGAGACATGCGGCGGGAATCAAATGCGATTGCCACGCCTTTGCTCTGTCCGCCCTGCTTTTTAATATAGTTGGCAAGACCCTGTGTTGTCTTTCTGACAACATAAATATTCATACGGTTTGTACCGGCGCCGATCACACCCCGAAGTCCTGCGGTACCGAACTCCAGATCCGTATAAAATCTTTCTTTAATCTCGTTGTCATCATCTTTAATGGCTAAAAGTTCTGCCTTAGTTTTTTCATCGAAGTATGGATTTGACAGCCATTGTTCATAAATTGTTCTGTAGTCCATTGGAATAACCTCCCATTTGTAATTTCATAGTCTTATTATACAATAAAGTTTTGCGAAAATAAAGTGTTGCACCCTCATATTATACGACAAAATTCGTCAATAAACTGATTTCTTTCTTCGATTTGAGCAATTACCTGCTTTAATTTTGCCGTATTACGGCAGGAAGTCCAACTTTTCCTTGAATTATAATAATGATTGGCAATTTTCCAGAATTTTTCAGGATACAGTAGCAATGTATACAAATATTTAAGCTCGCCGCCTTCCAATGACCTCTCCTTCATATATGCGGTCAGCATCGCCATGCCGAGGCTGCAGTCCCAATGATTTTTTTCCAAAATTTTGCGCATAAACATGTACAGATCTTCCATCTGGGCATTTGGCGCCGCCCGGTCAAAATTAACGGCCGCCATCTTTGTGCCCTCCCAAATGACATTATGATAATTATATTCTCCGTGACAGAAATCCCCACGTCCCACACTTTTTTCAAATATCGTCCTCCCGCCATTCTCTTCATAATATTTCATGGCGCTGACACTCTGCGCATAAAACCGGGGAAAATATTTCATATACAGCACTTCAAAATCATTTTTGATTTTTTTCCCGTTCATATAGTTCATAATCGTTTTTAATTCTCTGCTGTGCCTTCTCATACGGCTGCCCGCATCCTGAGGTTCATATTTCTGAAGCCATTCACATTCAATATGAAGTCCCTGCATTGCCTTATGTAGCGCGGCAAGCGCAGACGCGGTGCTGCCAATCTGAGCTCTGTCATCAGTCTTTAATTCGCTGCCGTCATACCACTGTTTCATCACATAGTTTTTCCCGTCGCCCCCGACTGCCGATAATCCGCCCTCCTTTGTAACACACAGCCGGTCAATACGTTCAAAGCCCCGTGCCGTGATCTGCTGCTTTAAAAGATTTTCGTAAATGAGATGATTTTGTGAATACGGATAAGCTTTCAGCAGCCGCAGCCCCTGATCTGTCAGACATATCCATGCGCCGCGTCCCCGTCGGACCCCCATCATCTTTACAGGATACATGTCGGCTGCCGCTTTTAATTTCTCGTCCAACAAAAAATCCCTCCATTCTTTCCTCTTTCCTGACGCACCTGCTGCGTCAATAATGGTAGATTTGGAAGTTTACTTCCAAACTTAAACCTCTGTCTAAGATATGAAGGGATATTATGAATTATGTAAAAATTATAACAGATGGATACCGTTCTTTTCGCATGTCTCAATCATCTTGGCCGGCCATGTGGATGCCTGAACTTCCCCGATATGCGCTTTTCTTAAAAAGAACATACATATTCTGGACTGACCGATACCGCCGCCGACGGTATACGGCAGTTCTCCATTAATCAATGCTTTCTGGAACGGCAGCTCTGCCCGCTCAAGACAGCCTCTGATCTGAAGCTGTTTTAATAAGCTGTCTTCATCAACACGGATACCCATGGAAGACAGTTCCAACGCCTGATCCAGCACCGGATAATAAACCAGGATATCTCCGTTAAGCTTCCAGTCATCATAATCCGGCGCACGGCCGTCATGGGGTTCACCCGAAGCAAGATCGCCGCCGATCTGCATCAAAAACAGGGCGCCGTATTCTTTTGCAGCCTTATTCTCTCTTTCCTTCGGCGTCAGATCAGGATATCTGTCCTCTAACTCCTGTGTCGTCACAAATTTAATTTCATCCGGCAGAATCGGCCGGATATAACCGTATTTTTCTGACATATATTTTTCTGTATAACGAAGCGCGTCATACACACGGCGTACAATCGTTTTTAACGTATGAAGATTTCTTTCACCTTTTGAAATAATTTTTTCCCAATCCCATTGATCTACATAAATCGAATGCAGATTATCCGTGTCTTCATCTCTTCGGATAGCACTCATATCTGTATATAAACCTTCACCATGATGAAAACCGTAGCGTTTAAGCGCAAGACGCTTCCATTTTGCCAATGAATGAACGATTTCCATCGGTTTATCGTTCTGCTCCTTCACGCCAAAACTTACCGGACGTTCTACACCATTTAATGTATCATTAAGACCGCTTTCCGGCTCAACAAACAGCGGTGCGGAAACACGGGTCAGATTGAGCTGATTCGCCAGTTCTCTTTCAAAATAGTCCTTTACATATTTAATAGCAATTTCAGTCTCACGGATATCCAGATCCGAATGATAATTTTCAGGTATGATCAACTGGCTCATACTAACACTCCTTTATTTCTTCATCACTTTACTTTGGTAATTTTACTACGCCGTACCGTCTCTTGTCAACTGTAAAAGCGTGTCTCTTTCCTTTATTCCGGCTTCAAACTGCTGTTAAAGAAATCCTCCTGCCTGTGGGATATATCAAACAAATGATTATACTGAAGCACGGCATATTCGCCAAGCATTTCTTTATATGCGCTGCTTCTTTGGGCGCTTGTGCTTCCGGCATATATTTTGCCGTCTTTATCAATAATCACATTTGCCGAGATGACCGGAAAACTTTGCCGGAGCTGTGATAAAAATGTCTGATAGCCGGTCATCGGAAGGCCCGCTTTTTCCATCAGAAGTGTACTTAAATAGTTAATACTCATCGTATCAATCTGTTCATCTTCAATATCATAATTGGCCCACATGACAAACGGCACCATATACCGTTTAGCCATTTCCTCACTGCTTCTTTCCTTTTCCGTATCATAGATGGAATGAATAACATAATCGCCCGGCTGATGGTCGCCGAACATCACGATGATGGTCGGTTCCTCATAATTCTCAAAATATTCAATGAGATTCTCAAATGCATCATCTGAAGCTTTGATCAATGACAGATACCTGTTCAAATAGTCCTTGTTGTAATCATCCTCCACATTAAGCAGTTCTATCTCCGGCTGAAAGTTTTCAAAATCATCAAAATAACCGCCATGATTCTGCATGGTGACTGCAAATGTAAACGCCGGCTGATCCTCCGCCTTATTTTCATACATATCCCTGATCATATCCATCAGCGACTGGTCGGATATATAATCTCTGATATATGAAGTATGGCGCTCTAGCCACGGCATTTCAAGCATATCTTCAAGAAAATATGTCTGTTCAAATCCGAGCAGCGGATAAATTTTATCTCTGTTCCACCCTGCCGCATAATAAGGATGCATGGCCGTCACCGTATAACCTTCATTCTCTTTTAATGCCGTAACCAAATTCGGTATACTGTCTTTGACATACTGCTGATAAGCTATACTTCCCGGCGGCAGAAAAGCCATCGTATCTCCGGTGAGAAATTCAAATTCTGAATTAGCCGTATTGCCTCCGAGCACCGACGAGATCAATTTGCCCGAAACGCAGTTTTCCACTTCTCCTTTAAGCATGGAATGGACAAACGGCATATAATCCTCATTCACGGAAAATTGAGCGATATCACCCATATCCGCGAAGGATTCATTCATAATCACAATAATATTCGGTTTTACATCATTTTGAGACGCCCTATTTGACTGACCGGCTTTTTCATAAGTCTCGTCGATAATTTCCTGAACGCGGCTTTCACTGTATCCGGATGGCCTTTCAGTACGGATATAACGGAGACTGGACAAAAAAGATACGGTGAGCCCGTTCCTTTCATACTGATCATTGAGTGTTCCTATCGTCTCATCTAATTCAAACAACTGTATCATCCGGGGTGTCTGCAAAATGAAAACATAAGCGCCGGATATAACGACTGCGGCCAAAACCGCCGCCAGACGCCTGAAAGACCGGCGCATCTCAAAAGATATACGGCTGTCCGTCACAGCAACCCACACAAAAAAGAAAGTTACCATAATAACTCTGCCGCTGATAGAAAATACATAGTTTTTAGTCACACTCAGTGCTGTCGATAAAGACATTAAGTCCCATGGAACGACCGGTGTGTCTCTAAAAGCAACGACATAATAGTTGATCAGCCCCACGGCCATCATAAAAATTGACGTCAGCACGGCTGCCGCGCTGCCTCTGCCTGAAATGAAAAAAAGCAGCAGAAAAATCAAATAATAAACAGCCAAATTCAGCATCTGTACGCCGACAGAAATGTCCTTCCACGCCGCATGGCTGTATCCTTCCAAGGCATAAAAACAAAAGGCCGGCGTCAGTACCATAAAAATGACGCTGACAGCTTTATTCATTTTAAAGCCAAAAAACAACGCCGGTATAATCAATATAAGCAGAACGCAACTGACCAGATGAAACGGCATTTCAAAACCTTCAGTAATGATGCTGACCGCCATGGCCGCTGTCAGTATTAAACTGATTACCACACCCAGTAATCTTCGCCATTTTTTATTTGTCCACAGTGGCTGCTGCCTTTTCCTCATCTTTTCCTCTTTCCTGACGCACCTGCTGCGTCAATAATGGTAGATTTGGAAGTTTGCTTCCAAACTCCAATCCTCTCATTCTTACTTATATCACGATACTTCCCGGCAGACAATGGTTTCTCCATGCGATGCCGCCAGAGCCTTCATTGCATATATTTTGCGGAATTCTTCATTTTCTCCAAGTCCCTTTAAAATAATCTCCGTCTGAAAACCGGCTTTTTCAAGACGATTCTTCCAAGAATGTCCGTCATCGCCGGCCATATCATTTTTTGCGTGATCTCCGGCCACAAGCATAAACGGCATCAAATAAACTTTTTGTATGCCTTCCTTTTTCATCTGAGTGATCGCCTCTTCAAGAAGGGGCGGCGCCTCCACATTTGCCACATAAACTGCCCGCGTCGGCAGTTCATCCAAATAGTGCTGCAGCGCAAAATAAGAAGCATTGCTGAAATGTTCCGAACCATGTCCCATCAAAAGCACCACTTCATGCTCTCCCGTATGAGGCATGTATGCGGCCAGCGCCTTGGCTGCCCTTTGGTAATCATCATTTTCATAAAGAATTGGCTGTCCCAAACGTACACTTATATCCACATGCCGGCGCGCAAAAATTTCTGTCTGTGTCTTCAGATTATGGTATTCGATTCCCGCCAAAATGTGGGTCGGCTGTACAAGAATTTCCGAATAACCCGCTTTATACAGCTTTTCCAGCGCCTGAGACGGCCTGTCGATAAACAGATGATCCCGCTGTGCCAGTTTCCGGGTGATCATACCTGATGTAAATGCTCTGTAAAAGTCCCACTGAGGCAATGCACTGCAGATCCCCTGCTCCACAGGCTCAATGCAGCTTTTAATAATGTCTGTATAGCTTGTGCCGAAACTGACGACAAGCAGTGCTTTTTTACCCAAATCCAAACCTCCTGTTGAATACAATAGCGCCGTCAGGCAGGAAATTTGTCTTTATTGATCTTTTCCTGTCCGGCGACGCTATTTATTGTATCATAACTTAAAATTTTTATCAATTAAACTTCTATTAATGCGGCTCCCCACGTCAAGCCGCCGCCAAAACCGGCGATAACAATCTTCATGCCCTTTTTCAACAGGCCGCGCCGGGACATCTCTGCCATGGCAATCGGGATACTTGCTGCCGATGTATTTCCGCATCGATCAAGATTTACATAAAATTTATCTTCACTGACATGAAGCCGTTTGGCTACAGAAGATAAAATTCTGTAATTTGCCTGATGAAGCACAAAATAATCAATATCAGCCGCCTTATACCCTGTCTTTTTAAGCACCTCTGAAATACTTACCGGTACTTTTGTCAGCGCAAATTTAAAGATTTCCGGTCCTTCCATATAAAGAAATCTGCTGACATCCATATCGTCAACGTCTATTTTCCCTGAAGTTTTTTTAAACGGATTGGCAATTTCCCGTTCCATAAAATTCAGCGCCATGCCTTTAGCGCCGTCAGATCCTGTCGTAATTCCGAGAATACCTTCTGTCTCGCTTGCTGTCAATACAGCAGCGCCTGCACCGTCGCCAAACAAAACGCATGTCGAACGATCTGTCCAGTCCAAAATCTTTGATAATATTTCCCCGCCGACAACAAGCGCTGTTTTTGCCGCGCCGCCGCGGATATACATCTGCGCCGTATTCATTGCGAATATAAATCCCGAACATGCTGCACTAAGGTCAAAACATGTGGCATTGACAGCGCCCAACGCTCTCTGGAGCATACACGATGCATTTGGCAGCGGAAGATCTGCCGTGACTGTCGCCACAATAATCAAATCCAAATCTTTTGCCATGACTTCTGCCTGCGCCATCGCCGCTTTTGCCGCTTCCACACACAAATCCGTCAGCGTTTCATCTACAGCGATACGCCGCTCTCTGATCCCTGTGCGGGTAGAAATCCATTCATCACTTGTATCTACAATCTGTGCCAGATCATCGTTGGTCACTGCCAACTTTGGCAGCCCCGCACCGTAACCTGAAATTTTTACACCTGCCATTTTTACTACCTCATTAAAATATTTTGATGTTCAAAGTATATGACAGCCCTCATCTGTTGTCAATAGCTTGTTTCACCCGGAGTCTGTCAAATTGCGGCAATTCAAACAGAATCATCATTATGACAGCAGCTGTCTGACAAGCGCCACGGCGCCCACCGCGTCTTCAGAATAGCCATCCGCACCGATTTGCGCCGCATAATCTCTTGTTACAGCCGCGCCTCCCACAATAATTTTTGCCGACAGTTTCTCTGTCTTTGCCGCTTCAATCACATATTTCATTTCCTGCATCGTCGTCGTCATCAATGCCGACAGACCGATAATGTCCGCGCTGTATGCCTTGGCCGCCTCAATGATTGTCCCGCATTCAACGTCCTTGCCCAGATCAATCACTTGGAAGCCGTAATTTTTCATCATCATTCCCACAAGATTTTTGCCGATATCATGGATATCGCCTTTCACTGTGGCAAGCACAACAACCGGCCCCGATTCTGCCGATTGATCTTTTAAAAGCAGAGGTTCCAAAAGATCAATGCCGCAGCGCATCGTATCCGCGCTCATCATCAGCTGCGGCAGGAAAAACTTCTGGCTGCTGAAATAATCTCCTACTGTGGTAATGGCCGGGATCAGACATGTGTGCAGTATTTCGGCAGCGGCGAATCCTTTATCCAAAGCCTGATGAATGTGTGTTTCAATTTTCTTTTTATGACCGCTGATCACATCATCTCTGACTGCCTGTAAAATTTCAGGCAGCGCCTGTGTATCTGAAGTCTCCGGCGCCCTTTGGTCTGGTTCCAGCCCCGTCTTTGTTTCCTTTGCGGCTGCCGAATTGATACCGTGACTTTTCTCAGGTGCCGACCCGCCCTGTTCCTTATAGCGGCTGCACATATGGATATAATTCAGGTCAGAATCCTCTTTGCCCATCAGCAGATCTGCAGCAAATCCGCTGCGCATGAGAAGTTCCTGGGATGGATTGGCGATCGCCATCGTCAGCCCCCGGCTGATAGCCAGCGCCAAAAAGATACTGTTGACATAAATCCTGTCCGGCAGCCCGAAAGAAATATTGGACAGACCGCACACCGTTGCCAGTCCGCGCGCCGTACTGTACTCAATGGTCTCCAGCGTTTGAAGGGCCGCGTCTTTTTGGGCACCGATGGTCGCCACAAGACCATCCACAACCGCATCCTGCTCACCAAGGCCCAATGCCTTTGCCTTACTCAGCACATATTCAATATTTTCCTGACGTTCTTTCACATCTTTTGGAAGTCCCGAATCGGTCAGCGGAAGCAAAATAAACATGGCGCCATACTTTTTAACGACCGGCAAAAGCTTTTCAATCTTCACCTGCTCACAGGAGACAGAATTAACAAGCGCCCGCCCGTGATACCGCCGCAGCGCCGCCTCCACGACTTCCACACTGCTGGAATCGATGCACAGCGGGATGTCTGCCGCAGCGCTGACTTCATCAATCACTTCCAGCATCGTCTGCTTCTCATCGATATCTTCCATGCCCACATTAATGTCTAAAACCTGCGCTCCCAGCGCCTGCTGACTTACTGCCATCTCTGTAACCAGATCATAATCTTTATCTTTAAGCGCCTGTCTGAGCGCTTTCTTGCCCGTCGGGTTAATGCGCTCGCCGATGATCATAAACTTTCCTCCGGCTCCGATTTCCGCAATTTCCCGTTCTCCGGCCAGCAGGCGGCGGCCGTTGTGAGGCAGCCGTTCTCCTTGAGAGAATACGGTATGCATGGCAGCCGTTTTCTCTTTAAGCTGCCGGATATATGATGCGTCCGTACCGCAGCAGCCGCCGAGAATTGAAGCGCCGGCCTCAACAAGTTTGCGCATTGCTTCTGTAAATACCGATGAAGGCATATCGTACACAGTCTGTCCGCCGGAAAGCTTGGGCATGCCCGCATTCGGCTTCACAATCAGAGGGATACCCGCATACTGATCCAACCGGGCAACAATATCATAGAGCTTGTCCGGTCCGCAGGAGCAATTAATACCGAAAGCATCAGCGCCCAGCGCTTCCAAAGTCACAAGTGCCGCCGCAGGATCCGTGCCGTATAAAGTTCGCCCGTCCTCTCCCAGCGTAAGCGTTGCAAACACGGGAAGATCGGTCGTTTCCTTAACCGCAAGCACCGCAGCCCTTGTCTCTCCCAGATTCATCATCGTCTCAACAACAAACAAATCGACGCCCTCATCGGCAATAATGCGCACCTGTTCTTTATAGCAGTTTACCAAGTCCTCAAAATCAAGCGTTCCCACCGGCGCAAGCGCCTGTCCGGTCATCGTCAGATCACCGGCAATGTAGCATCGGCTGCCGGCTGCTTTTTTAGACAGTCTGACAAGCCTCCGATTAATTTCTTCCACCCGATCTTCAAGACCGTACTCCGCCAGTTTCATACGATTGCCTGAAAATGTGGGCGCATAAATGATATCGCTGCCCGCATCGGCATAGCCCTTCTGAAGCGCCGACAGCACTTGAGGATGTTCGATCATCCACAGTTCCGGGCACACGCCGGAAGGCATGCCTGCCTTCTGAAGATTTGTTCCCGTCGCCCCGTCAAGAAATACAGGGCCGTATTTTACCAATTTTTTTATATCAAGCATTTTGCCGCCATCCTTTTCATAATCTCTGCGATCATCGGCGCTCTGTTAAAAGGCACCATAAAATAATATCCGTCTGCCGTATCATAAAGCTTCTCCGCAATATCCACAGCTATGTCAATACCGACTTCCTCAGCCTCTTCCCGATTCATGCCGCTGTCATATTTTGCAATAATTTCATCAGGCACATGGATGCCTGTGATTTCATTTTTCATGAAAACCGCATTGCGGTAACTGACAAGAGGCATGATGCCGCATAATATCTTCGTATCCACCTGACTCTTTATGTACTTTATACGCTCAATATCTTCATCGGAATAAATCGGCTGTGTCAGGAAAAATGAAGCGCCGGCCGCACATTTTTTGCGCATGCGCTCAATTTCCACGCTAATATTTTTTCTGCCGTAATTCAGTGCGCCGCCGAAAGCGACCGGTTCTTCACTGAAATATTCTTTGTTCATCTGACGGACATAATTCATCAAGCGCACAGAATTAAAATCATAAACGGCTGTCACCATGTCACGGTCTCCGGACGGCACCGGATCGCCGGTCACAATAAGAAAATTCCTGAGGCCGTTCATATATGCTCCTAAAATCGATGCGCCCATGCCGATCACGTTTTTATCCCGGCAGGCAATGTGGGGCATCGTATCTATCTGAAGGCGGCTGCTGACTTTAACGGCAGACATCATCGCATCGGCACGCATCTTTCCCATCGGCGAATCTGAAAATGTGATCATCTCCACACCCGCTTTTCCAAGAATCTCTGCTGCTGCCATCATCTTTGCGTCATCGCCGTTGTACGGCGGGTCAAGTTCTGCAATCACAACTTTCTTTCCCGAATACAGGCGTCGGATAAACATGTTATTTTCATAGCCGGCCTGAGCCTCCCCGCTGCCCGACGGATGTCCCGCGATCCGCTCCGCCGTCGGCCGTCCGCCAATAGTTTTGGCAAGTTTTTCAATATATTCCGGCGTCGTGCCGCAGCACCCGCCCACAATATTAACGCCCAGCGCGGCAATTTCCTGCATTGCCTCACAAAAATACCCGGCATTTTCCTGATATACATTTCTGTTTTGGATCCGGTCGGCATAGCCTGAATTGGGTGCGGCAAAGACAATAAGATCGCCGAAATCCTGATGATGCAGCACCCGCTTTAAGTGGGTCGGCCCCACGCCGCAGTTAAAACCGATGCCGTCCACCACCGGTGTCTCTTTTGCTGTTTTAATTAAATGCTTGGCGCTGATGCCGGATTTTGTATAACCGAACTGATTAACTGAAAAGCTGACCATCACAAAGGCATCGCTGACGGACTTGATCCACTCGGCTACCGGAAGCACCCGTTTGAAATCGGAAAATGTTTCAAACCAGATCAGATTAATACCGGCGTCAAGATGGGCTTTGACCATCGTTTTATATTCTTGGACAATATCTTCTGATTTCATGCCGGCATGCTCAGGGATAGGCCCGATGTCTCCGGCAATTTGTATAGGTTTAGGCGCTTTCCCCTCATCGGACTGCCCGGCCTTCGCTCTTGCGGCAGCTGTCTGCGCAATCCTGCAGGAAGCAAAAACATTGCCGTATACAGCTTTCAAGGCTTCTTCCCGCGGCGCTGAAGCCGCTGCTGCTCCCAGAAGTGTTTCTATATTTGAAGCAAAACTGTTCGTTCGTATAATATCCGCTCCGGCGCTGATATAGGCTCTGTGGATGGCCTCAATCCTCTGAGGCGCCCGCTGATTGTCAAATTCCGGCGCTTTGGCAGACATGCCGTAAATCTGTCCGTAATAAGTGCCCATTGCGCCGTCAGTTACGAGACAGCCGGATTGAAGTAGTGTATAAAAATTCATGTTTTCCTCTTTCCTGACGCACCTGCTGCGTCAATAATGGCAGATTTGGAAGTTTATTTCCAAACTTATTTCCTCTGTAAGTCTTTTCCACAAGTATACGTTGTGCCCAAATCGATGTCAAGCCTCACGCCATCCACTTCGCCCGCTTGCCATTATAATGTCCTTGACGAAGTGGAAATGCTGAAGGCCGCTGACGACATGCCGTGAAAGTGGCAGCTCCTCATCTTCCTTGGCCAGCAGACCATCCTGTCCAGCAGAAAATGGGGTACTGCGCCCTTTTCCTGCCTTCCGACGAAGACGGGTCCGGGCAGAGCCCGGATTTGAGGCAGGTGACTGATCCCCTACGGAGTTTTTTGGCATCTATATCTGCGTTTTCCAAGGTTCTTTTGATCCTTTTTTCGGCTCGTTTTTTTCATAAATTGCTTGACACTGCCTTGTATTAATATATACACTTTTTCATATACTACGGTTATTCACTAATTTTAGAATACTTACACCGTATTTTTCATCACATATATACGGTTATATCATAACTTTTCCTACAAATCCTTCCGTACACTCTCAGAAATTGATACGGTTGCATATTAACTTTTCTCATAATTCCTCTGTACGGCTGCAAAAATTCATACGGTTATATCTTGATTTTTTCAAAATTTCTCTGTACAAACGCAAAAAATGATACGGTTACCCACGATTTTCTCCAATTTTCTCCGTACACTGGCCAAAACATATATTGTTTTCTTCATTCTGGAATCGCATCGGCCGACTTTATCCTATGAAAATAAGATTTATTTTAGATATGTTTGAAAAAATCCCGGAAGGTTTCGCTTCCATGATAAAGCATCTCACAGCGATTGAAGACATCTCTCTTTTCCCCGAGTACTAAGTCACAACCACCTCTTCAAGTGGTGGTTTCGGTTGGCCCTCATAAAGGTCGGTTACAGCTTGCCCAAAAGGGCGGGTATCGCAAGCGTTGTTACTAGTCCGCTTATAAAGCGGTACTTCTTGAATCTTCTTTCCTCGATTCTTCTTCCTGCTCTCTTATATATTTCTTTATTGCATCTTCTGTGTTATTACCAATTGTGGCTACATAATATCCTCTGGCCCAGAACGCTTTATCCCATTTGTTCTGCAGTTCCGGAGGAAGCCGTTTTCGGTATCTTTAAAATATCTGAAGATATCCGGCACTTATAAACTCAGACACAAGTACCAGTGATAATTTCTGTAATAATTTTACTTGCAGTCG
The DNA here is from genome assembly GCA_018716485.1 of Candidatus Scybalocola faecipullorum. Taxonomy (GTDB): domain Bacteria; phylum Bacillota; class Clostridia; order Lachnospirales; family Lachnospiraceae; genus Scybalocola_A; species Scybalocola_A faecipullorum. The sequence goes on along the minus strand of DVJY01000034.1, from coordinate 44,305 downwards.
AAATTACCCAATATATATTGACAATAAGTGCTTTTAACATTTCAGATATTATATGCGGATTATTAGGTAGTGTAATAGGCTATATAATTTTCAGATCTGCTCATCGTAAAAAACTCATTACTGCAAAAAAGTTTTCTAACTAAAACAGGGGCGCCAGTTTCGGCGCCCCTATCTTAACCGTTATTTTTTATTGACTCTTTTTTTCATATATCTTCTGATCAGCACGATTTCAGCAGCGATCAGCAGTACGGCTACAACGCCGTCCACCACATACATGACCATCATCCATGATGGGATCTGTCCCGGTGTATAATCTTCGTATGCTGCACTGTTGACAGTCACATAGAAAATATTTTTCACTGCCTGACGCATTGCAAGTATGCTTGTCGCGCTTGTCTGATCTGTCATAATCGCATCATTGCCTGCTGTGCCGAGCATCATATCTGTGCCGCCTCTGACAGCACGGTCAGCATCCATATAGCCGTAATTTCCGAAATAATCGGAGATGACCATACCTCGAAATCCCCATTCATCTCTGAGAATGTTATTAAGAAGGGCTGAGCATCCGCCGGCCCACTCTGTGCCCAGATAGTTATAAGAAGACATCACTGCCAGTCTGCCCTACTCTGTATTTGATTATAAAAATTATATCATATAATAAAATCCATTGACAACCTATTTAAAATACGCTATGATGCCTTCATAACGATTCAAATTGATGCTGGGGGAGCCGTCAGGCTGAGAAAGTAGAACTTGACCCTTTGAACTTGATGCGGTTCATACCGCCGTAAGGAAGGCACTATCTGCATGATGCATTTCAAGTTCTGTATTCTCATTTTTCCTCTTAGATAACGGAGGTTCATGATGTTTACCGACAAATTATTTGAAAGTGTCCGCCCGATATGGGAAAGCTATCTTTCTCATCCATTTGTGTGCGGTATCGGCGACGGCACACTGCCTAAAGAAAAGTTCCAATATTATATGATCCAAGATTATATTTATCTGTATGATTATGCCAGAGTTTTTGCTCTCGGCGCCGCCAAGGCCAAAGATCACAATCTGATGCGGATGTTTGCCTCTCTTTTGGACAGTACGCTCAACGGTGAGATGAATATCCATAAAAGTTATATGGAACGGCTTGATATTACAGAAGCGATGATTGCCAAGACACCGACCGCGCTGACCAACAGCGCCTACACATCCTATATGCTTAAAATTGCTTACGAAGGCAGCGCCCTGGACATTCTCATCGCCGTCCTTGCCTGTGCATGGAGTTACGAATATATCGGCAGAGCGCTTCTTGAGAAAAACCCTGAGGCTGCCGAGCACCCGTTTTACGGCGAATGGATCGAAGGATATACTTGCGAGAGCTATCTTGAAGGCAATATGGCTCTGATGGCGATGATCAATACTTTCGGAGAAACGATCGATCAGGAAACTTATGACCGTCTGGAAGAAATTTTTGTCACATGCAGCCGCTTTGAAGCCATGTTCTGGGATATGGCATGGCAGATGGGAGATACCCATGCTGACCTTTGAACATGTGACTTTCCAATATGCTGAAGATCCGGCGCCGATTATCAGTGATCTTTCGTTCCATGTGACGCCCGAATCCTTTGTTTCCATCATCGGCGCCAGCGGCTGCGGAAAGACGACGATTTTCCGCCTGATCAATAAGCTGCTGCCGATTGAGTCCGGCCGTATTCTCGTCAGCGGGCAAGATATATCACAGATGAAAAGTGACGTCGGCTACATGCCGCAAAAAGACTTGCTCTTTCCGTGGCGGACCATTGAGAAAAATTTATGGCTGCCGATGGAACTGAAAAAATTATCCAAAAAAGAGATGGCGCGCAGATCTGCGGCCATTTTGGAAGAAATCGGTCTTTCAGACTATAAGGATAAATACCCCAAAGACCTCTCCGGCGGCATGCGCCAGCGTATTTCTTTTGCGCGGACACTGCTGACTGACGCGGATCTGATGCTTTTGGATGAACCGTTTTCTGCGCTGGATTCACTGACAAAGATGTCCATGCAGGAATGGCTCCTTGGCGAATGGGAACGGCATCATAAAACCATTCTTTTTATTACTCATGACGTGGAAGAGGCTATTTTTTTGTCTGACACCATCTTTGTCATCAAAGAAAAGCCGATCACCGCATTGGAGATGATCAAAGTACCGCTGCCATATCCGAGAAACAGGCAGCAGTTAAAAGATCCCCGTATTTTGGATCTGAAAGAATCGCTGATTTCACAGCTGAAAGCGCAGGTGATGCTGTCATGAAAAAAACACTGCCGCCATTAATTTTTTTATTTGTACTTCTGATTTTATGGCAGGCCGGCGCCATGGGGCTTGACGCTGCCTATATTCTTCCTTCGCCGATACAGATTCTTCAAAAACTGTGGGAACTGCGTCAGCCGCTGCTGACCGTTCATCTGCCTGCGACGATGAATATCACACTGATCGGCCTGCTTATTTCCGTCGTTCTCGGACTTTTCCTTGCCATTTTGATGGATTTGAGTGAGATGGCCGAGCGTTCCCTCTATCCGATCATTATCGCCTCCCAGACCATACCAACAACAGCTATCGCGCCGCTGTTTGTCCTCTGGTTCGGCTACGGTATATGGAGCAAAATATTGGTCACCATACTGATGACTTTTTTCCCGATCACAATTACTGTTTATGACGGCTTTAAATCAACCAAACGGGAGATGGAAGAACTGCTCATCAGTTTCGGAGCTTCCAAAAAAGATATTTTTATCAAACTAAAGCTTCCCGCGGCGCTGCCCGCCTTTTTCTCTGCCATCAAGATGGCGGTTCCGTTAAGTATTATCGGCGCGGCTATCGGAGAATGGCTTGGCGCCCAAAAAGGTCTCGGCTATTTCAGCCGCCGCATGATGACACAGCTGGACGGCGCCGGTGTTTTTGCACCGATCGTTCTTTTGTCCGTTGTGGCCATGATCATTGTCGCTATCATCAATGTCCTTGAAAAAATATTGGTGCGCTGGCGCAAAGAACTATAATAATACACATGAAAGGAAATATTTATGAAAAAACTGACTTGTATCACACTGGCTGCCGCCTGCAGCCTGATGCTGGCCGCCTGCGGTGCACAAAACCAGGAGACAGCGGCAAATTCTGACAATACTTCGGCGCCGGAGGCACTAACCGAACTGAATGTAGTGCTTGACTGGTATCCCAATGCTGTCCACGCATTTATTTACGACGCCATTGAAAAAGGTTACTATGAAGATGAAGGTCTGAAAGTTAATATCCAGTTCCCGTCCAACGCCAACGACGCCCTGTCCCTTGTCGCTGCCGGCCGTGCGGAAATCGGTGTTTATTATATGCAGGATATTATCACCACAAGAACAAATCAAAATGTTCCTGTCAAATCCATCGGCTCCATCGTTCAGGAACCAATGAACGTCTTTCTTTCGCTGAAAGATAAAAACATCACATCCCCGGCAGATCTGGAAGGCAAAATGATCGGCTACGGCGGCACTGAATTAAGTCAGGCCATTGTCAAATACGCCATTGAACATGCCGGCGGCACTTATGATGAATCTAAAGTCATTGATGTGGGTTTTGACCTTATGTCTTCGATGACAACAGATCAGGTCGATGTGACCATCGGCTGCCTGCTCAATCACGAAGTGCCTCAGATGGAAGAAGAAGGCTTTGAAGTCAGCTACTTTACAATGGAAGACTGCGGCATCCCGCCTTTTTATGAACTTGTCTTTGTTTCCAATGATGAAATGATCCAAAATGAACCGGACACCTTAAAAGCGTTTTTAAGAGCCAGCCGGAAAGGTTTTGAAGATATGAAAAATGATTCTGAAGCTGTACTTCAGATTTTACTGGATAACCAGAATGAAGAAAACTTCCCGCTTTCTAAAACGGTAGAAACTCAGAGTATGGAAACACTGCTGCCGGCCATGGAAAAAGAGGGCGCGCCGTTTCTGACCCAGACCGAAGAAGCATGGCAGGAAAATATCGACTGGCTTTATGATCAGGGACTGATCAGTGAAAAAGGCGCTGTCAGCGACTATATGACCACGGAACTGATGCCGTAAGTACCGCGACCAGTTCGCAGTTTACGCTGCTCACTGGTCTTCGCACCGCTTGCCGGGCGTATCGTTCAAACCCGGGCAGGCGGCTGCCTGCCCGGTAAATCGGATGCCGCTAACCGAACTTGGCATCCCGAAGTTTTCGGATATGAAAATGTATTCTGTATCAAAATCTGTGATCATCCGCTCTTAAAGAACTTTAAACCATAACACATAAGAAATAAACGCAAGATAAACTCTGACATTAACATTCAACTTTTTATCTGACAAAGCATCCCCGCTCTATTAATATCTTAACAACTATGTATTGAGACTTCTGTACATTTTCATATCCCGGAACACTCATTATTCATCGATTTCAAAAGTGTATGTTGTATTGACCAGATTCAGCTTGGACTGAATTTCCAGCATCTTATCATACATGGATTTTCCGCAGTTTTTTGCCTCCCCGATGTCATAATTGGTATAAATATATTCTATTTCATTGGCATATGATGACATATTGCGCCGTTTTTTCTGCGCATTGCCCAGTTTTGTATAGTATTTATAATTATTGTTGAGCACTGCCATCATGATCAGCGCCTCATCAATGGTCATCTGCTCATCCGGCAGATAGGTGGTCGTATTAAACACGTTTCTTGCATGTTTGATTTTCATTATTTTTTCATCAATCATTTTGATTTCATTGACTGTGTCCGTAAAATTAAATTCCGGACGCAGATCTTCAGGATTGCCTTCAGAAACGGCAACAATAAACGTGGACAGTTCATTCATTTTTTCAACAAGCTGCCTGCGTTGGTTTTCCAGTGAATGGATCATTTTTTGAGCGCCGTCAGGTGTAATTTTCATTGTTGCATCCTCCTTTATGGTTGGGGGCTTTTGACCCAAACATCATATGATATGTGTATTCATTATATCGGACAGACTTTAAACTGTCAACGAAACAGCGCCGATGGATTCACCGGCGCCGCATAATTATTATTTTTTCTCTCCCTCCGGGAAGATAATTTTAAATACAAAGAAGAAGATAACCATGGACACACCGCCGGTAATAATCGTTACGAGGATATTATATACGGCCGGCGCCACATAGGCTGCAGCAATCGGCATCCACAGGTTGTTGAATCCGTTGCAGATGAGAGAAATCACAATCCATGCAATAAAATACCAGATGGCCTGAAATACCGGATTGCCTTTGCTCTTAAATGTAATGTTGCGCTGCAGCGGAAAGTTGATGCACTGAGCAATAAATGAACCGACTTCATAGCTGATAAAGTATCCCAGACCGCCGCCGATGAGCACATTGCCGGCGGCATCGTAGGCAACATTATATCCCAGCAGACTCCATGTAAACGGCACACCGAACAGTTCCATATGAATCTGCGGCCACATAAATTCGGTCGCCGCCAGCCCCTCGCCAAGGGCATACGGCATGAATGTAAAAAACAAATACTGCAGGATGGTCACGCCCATACTGAATATAAAAAAGTAAAAAATCTGATACAGCCATTTTGCTAATTTAGGATGTTTTTCTTCAAAACCGCCCCATATTTTCATCCATTTCTCTTTCATAGTTTTACTGTCCTTTCTTAATTTCCCGAAAGCTTCTTCTCATACTGTTTATTTGCTTTTCTGTTTCTGAAAAATCCGCCGATGACTTTACCCATACCTTTAAAGAAATGTCCGTTAACCACATCAACGCCCCCGTAAACCATTTCCATACTGACCATGCCGCCGGTCATCTTTGCAATGGCTCGAAACGGAATGTTGTACTGGAACAAAAGGTTCAGATCCGGTGTGCCTTCGGCCTCATTTTTGTTTTTCTTGTTGGTTAAAATTCTATAGATCAGCCTTGCCAGACCGCTTTTCGCATAATACAGCTGGCAGACAGCGTCATTAATGCCTATATTTCCTGCCCACTTGCCGTAAGGAATCGGATAGCCCAGCAATGTCTCAAATTCCTCATCCTCTACCTGAGCGATCAGCCCCGAATAATACGACGGCATTTTTTCCCGGTCATAGGGATTTTCCTGTGTCGTGCCATTTCGGCGGATTTCTCCGGTCAGCCGGATATCTGCCACACTGGCGCCTACATAAATCTGATATGTACCGCCTTCAACTTCCCAGCGGTTTGTCTTTACATTCCAGTAGCGGAACGTTTTATCATCAAACGGTATAACCACTGTTTTGCTTTCCCCAGCCTTTAAAAAGACTTTTTTAAATCCTTTCAGTTCTTTCTCCGGGCGGAAAATTTGGGCGTCCTGCTTACCCACATACATTTGGATAACTTCACTGCCGTCGCAGCTGCCTGTATTTTTAACCGTCACTTTGATCTGCTTCGGGCTCACTTCAAGCTGACTGTATTCAAAAGTTGTGTAAGATAAACCGAATCCAAACGGATACAGCACCCAGACTTTGCTTGTATCGTAATAGCGATAGCCGATAAAAAGGCTTTCTCTGTATTCCGCATTGCGCTCCGCGCTCGGGAAATAACGGAATGCCGGCGTATCTTCATAGCGCACCGGATACGTTTCATTTAAACGTCCGGACGGATTAACCCTGCCTGTGATAATGTCCATCATCGCTCCTGCGCCTGCCTGCCCGTACAAATATCCGTGAAGAATCGCTTTGCAGCAATAGTGCCACGGCATTTCGATGGCCGAGCCTGCACTGATAATACCTACCACATTTTCATTCACCTGGACAATGGCCTGCAAAAGATCGATCTGATTTTGAGGGATTCTCATATGATTTCTGTCAAGTCCCTCTGATTCACTCTGCTCATTCAGACCGAAGCAGTAAATAATAACATCTGCGGCTTCCGCCAGATCAAGGGCTTCCTTTTTAAGCGCCTCATCCACTTCTCCGTTCCTCTTATAGCCGCCGGACAGACCCACAATCTGAAGTCCGCAGTCGTTCATTATTTTCTCTATTGTATCAACTTTTGTCGCATTGACCATCGATGAACCTGCGCCCTGATATCTCGGCGTTATTGCAAAATCTCCGATCACCGCCACTTTCGTACCCGCTTTCAGCGGCAGTATCTGATCTGTGTTTTTCAGCAGCACTGCACTTTGGGCAGCTGCTTTTCTTGCCAGTTCATGATGTGCCTTTTCATCAAAAGCCGTCTTTTTTTCTTTTCTCTCCGCTGTCAGCGTCAAAATCGCATCCAGCATATGATCGACGCACTCGTCAATTTCTTTTTCCGTAATCTCACCGTCTTTGACCGCAGCAATCAGCTGTCTTGCCGAATCAAATCCCGGTGTCGGCATCTCCAGATCCGAGCCCGCTGCCACGCCTTTCACATGATCATTGGAAGCGCCCCAGTCTGTAATGACAATCCCGTCAAAACCCCAGTCCTTTCTAAGAATATCCTGAAGCAGATGTTTATTTTCGTTGGCATAGGTGCCGTTGACCTCATTGTAGCTTGTCATGATGGCTTTGGCGTGCCCTTCTTTGACCGCAATCTCAAAGCCGGTCAGATATATTTCCCGAAGTGTCCGCTCATCGACCACCGCGTTCATGGCCATACGGCGAAGTTCCTGACTGTTGACAGCAAAATGTTTCGGGCATGCATAAACGCCCTGACTTTGTATACCCCGGGTATAAGCGGCAGCCATTTTTCCGGCAAGATACGGATCTTCCGAAAAATATTCAAAATTTCGTCCGCACAAAGGGCTGCGCTTCATGTTCAGACCCGGGCCCAAAAGAACATTGACCCCTTGAACGACCGCTTCTTCCCCGAGCGTTCGTCCGATTTCTTCCCCAAGAGATTCATCCCAGCTATTGGCAATCGTTGCCGCCGTCGGAAAGCACGTGGCCGGCAGCGACGGATTTAATCCCAGATGATCTCCGGCGCCCGCCTGCCTGCGCAGTCCGTGAGGGCCGTCAGAGCAGACAATAGACGGAATATTCAGCCGCTTGATATCTCTGGATTCCCATTCATTTTTTCCGCTTAAAATCGCGGCTTTTTCTTCAAGTGTCATCTGTTCAATGATATTTTGATGTTTCACGTTCCCACCTCACACATAATAAAAAAGATGATACTACTGTACCATCTTTTTCGAGTTTTTGTTCATCTTGGCGCAAACGGTCGTTTTTTTTCCTAAACGGTATCTGATGACACCGCATTTTTTACAGGAATCAATAGTTTCAGTTCAAACCAGTTCTTATCTGTACTGACAGTCAATGTACCGCCGTACTTCTGGGCAGAATATCTGATGCTCTTTAAACCGAATCCATGATTCTTTTTATCCGTTTTTGTTGTCTGCGGCAATTGTCCTTCACTATGTTCCACTGTATAATCACAGTAATTTGATATTTGTATAAATATAAACTGCCTCACGGAAGACACCGCAATATGGATCAGCCGCTTCTGCGTATCTTCCTGCATAAGTACGCTCTCAATGGCATTGTCCAAAGCATTTCCGAAAATCGTGCATATATCCGTCACATGCATAAAATTGAGCAGGCTGCCGTCAGCCACACATGTCAGCCGGATCTGATGCTTTTTGGCATAAAGCATTTTTGCATTCAGTATATTGTCCAGCACATGATTGCCTGTCTTAAGCAAAAGGGCGCTGGCCTCAAGTTCCTGCTCCATGGCGTCAATCCACGCTTTGCGCTTGTCGCTGTCATTTTCCGCCCTAAGTCCGGCAATCTGATGCTTCAGATCATGGTACTTAATATGCATCAGTTCCATACTTTCCTGATAACTTCGGTATTGTTCGTACTGACTTTTAAGCATGGCCTGAATCATCGTATTTTCTTTTTCAACAATATATTCGCATATCCGGCTCTGAAATGCGTACAGCACTGTAATGCCGCTGAAGTCCACAATCGTCCGTATTAAAAACATGTCCATCTTCATCTGTCCGAAAAACGGTGAATTGGTCATGACAAAGCTTATATTGCTGAATGCAAATGCAACAACAACAATGCCGACAGCCGAAATCAATTCACGGACGGACAGCTGAGAAAGATACTCTTTGGAAAATGCGGGCCGTTCGATAAAATAAGCGGCAATAAAAACGCCGGTATAAACAGCTGCCAGCAAAAGCAGCTGAAGCCACAGCCAGTCGGCGCTAAGGATCAGCAGATAATTATGCAGCTGCCACTCTAGGGAGGCGGCAAATTCCGCCAGCAAAAAAGCCTGAGCGCAGCAGTATACTGCCGTTTTAAAATTAATGCGGCATATGATCATCAAATAGACAAACATCAGCGCTGCGGCGCCGATCATACACGGAATCCACAGCGCCAGCGCCACGTCGCCGGTCACTTGGAGAAAGAACATCTGTATGGCCAGCGCAGCCGCGCCAACGGCAGCAGTCAGTCCATTGCTTTTAAAGCGCCGGTTCAGGATCAAAATATACACACCGCAGGCGCCCCATTCGGCCAGTGCGGTATAAAGCCTTGGAATGTCTAAAAATACGTGTTCCATCAGTTCATAACCTCACTCATATACCGAATTAAAGCATCCATAAACGGCTTGCGCCTCGTCCGGCTGATAGGCAGTTTTCCGCCGCCGATCAGACAGCAGTTATCTGCAACCCCATCCACATGCTTCATATTGACAAGATAGCCTTTATTGGCTCTGAAAAAGCCGTAATTACACAGTTTCTCTTCAAGACCGCGCATCGTCCCTCTGGAATGAAAGGTGCCTTTTTTCGTATAATAAATCATCGAATGGCTCTGACTTTCAATATAATCAATATCATCAACGGCGACTTTTAAAATACCATCCTCCAGAGGAATGGATATATACACCGCCTCATCTTTTTTGATCCGTCCCAAAGCCCGTGAAAATTTCTGAGAAAAAGAAAAATACTCCACCGGCTTGACAATATAATCCAGTGCGTCCACTTCGTAGCCTCTGACCGCATACTGGGTCATATTTGTAATAAATATAATGACAACATTTGGATCCAGTTCTCTGATCTTTTCCGCCGCATCCATACCGTTCATAAATTTCATCTGAATATCCAGAAAAATAATATCATAAACGCCTTTATAATCTTCCACGATTTCTGCTCCGTCAGAAAAGACAGATATTTTAAACTTCTGTTTTTTCTCCGCCTCATATCTGTGAATATATTCGGTCAGCTGATCAATATAAAGCTGTTCATCCTCGACTATCGCCAGATGAATCATTTGCCTCATCTCCCCCGTATACGATCGATGCTGTTTATATTTCGTCTTTCCAGTGAAGCCGGTGCAGATGACCGGTTTTTTCCATCTGAGCAAACTGCTGCTGGCGCAGCGCTTCATAGAGGACAATCGCCGCTGAATTTGAAAGATTCAGCGATCGGATATGCGGCAGCATCGGAATGCGCACACATGTTTCCTCGTAATCGACAAGAATTTCTTCCGGAATTCCCGCGCTCTCCTTGCCAAACATAATATACGCGTCCTCAGGATAGGCCACATCGCAGTAAGATCTTCTTGCTTTTGTCGTCGCCATAAAGAGTCTGCCTTTAGCTTGGGGATTTTTTGCAAGAAAGTCATCAAAATCATCATAAACAGTCACATCAAGCTTATCCCAATAATCCAGTCCTGCGCGCTTTAACTGTTTTTCATTAATTTTAAATCCTAAAGGCTCAATCAGATGCAGCCGCGTGCCTGTTGCGACGCACGTCCTGCCGATATTTCCCGTATTGGCCGGCATCTCCGGCTCGTGCAGCACGATGTTAAGCATCTTTTGCCTCCTTTGTGTTCTGCGCTTCCCGGCATTTTTTTACGAATCTTGCGATTCTTCCGGTAGCCTCTTTCAGTTCTTCCAATGAATATGCATAGGAAATTCTCAAAAAGCCTTCTCCGCAGTCTCCAAAGGCCGTACCCGGCACGACAGCAACTTTTTCCGCTTTCAGCAGCTTTTCGGCAAACTCATCGGAAGTCATATGAAGACTTTTAATGCTCGGAAATACATAAAATGCGCCAAACGGCTCAAAACATTCCAGTCCCATTTCACGGAACGTATGGACAAGAAATCTCCTGCGCTGGTCGTAGGACTGACGCATCAATTCTACATCTCTGTCGCCGTTTCTTAAAGCATCAACTGCGGCATACTGACTGGTCGTCGGCGCGCACATGATGGCAAACTGGTGGATTTTAAGCATCTGCTCCATCAATTCCCGCGGCCCGCATGCATAGCCGAGACGCCACCCGGTCATCGCATATGCTTTTGAAAAACCGTTGATCAAAATGGTTCTCTCTTTCATCCCCGGCAGCGAAGCAATCGTCACATGGGGCTCTCCGTATGTGAGCGCGCTGTAAATTTCATCTGAAAGGACAAAAATATCTTTTTCAATACAGACCTGTGCAATCTCTTCCAAGTCTTTACGGCGCATGATCGAACCGGTCGGATTATTCGGGAACGGCAGGATCAAAACTTTCGTCTTATCAGTGATCGCTTCCAGAAGTTCCTCTTTTGTCAGACGGAATTCATTTTCCTCTTTCAGGTTAATAATCACCGGCACACCGTCGGCTAGCACCGTACACGGCACATAAGACACATAGCTTGGCTGCGGGATCAGCACTTCATCTCCCGGATCAAGCATGGCGCGCAGCGCAATATCAATAGCTTCGGAACCGCCGACTGTAATCACAACTTCATGGGCCGGATCATATGTAACACTGCATGTTCTCTCTAAGTATTTTGAAATCTCTGTGCGCAGTTCCATCAGACCTGAATTGGAGGTATAGAAAGTCCTCCCTTTCTCCAGCGCGTAAATGCCTTCCTCGCGGATATGCCACGGCGTATCAAAATCCGGTTCACCTACGCCTAAGGAAATGACCTCCGGATCGTTCATCTCAGTAACAAGGTCAAAAAATTTTCTTATCCCTGATGGTTTTATGTTGACTATTTTTTCAGATAATGGATTTCTCATGCGGTAATCAGCTGCCTTTCTCTCGTCGGTTCTTCCACAAGCACAGTCCCATGTTCTTTATATGTTTTTAATACAAAATGCGTCGCTGTGCTTAACACACCTTCGATTGTAGACAATCTTGATGTGACAAATTCGGCGATTTCCTGAAGTGTCTTTCCTTCAATAAAGACGGCGAAGTCGAAGCCGCCGGACATCAGATATACGGCCGTGACTTCCGGATAATTGTAGATGCGCTCAGCCAGTTTATCAAATCCGAGCTGACGCTGCGGTGTTACCTTCACTTCAATGAGGGCGTTTACTTTTTCACTGGTGATCTTATTCCAATTAATAATCGTATGATAGCCGCAGATGACTTTATCTTTTTCCATCTCCATCACCGCATTGGCCACCTGATCCACACTTTCGCCAAGCAGTACGGCTAAATCTTCGATACTGATTTTACTGTTTTTCTCAATAATTGCCAAAATTTTTTCCTTCATCTCTGATTCCTCCAATCTATTTTTGCCATTTCGGAGCCTCTCGGAGCCTCCATGCAGCTGGTTTCTTCATCATTGATGATCAATTTCTTGTTGCCTGAAACAACGGTGCCAATGACCGCGGCATGGACGCCTGCTTTATGGCACGCCTGAACAAATCTGCCGCCGTGATCTAAAGCGACTAAAAGAGCCCCGGCTGATTCCAGCCGATACGGATTAATATCAAAATAGTTGCATATTTCTACAGTTTCCTGTCTGAGCGGTATTTTTTTCAAATAAACTTCAAAGCCGGCGCCGCCGGCCGCCGCCATCTCCCACAGAGCCCCGTAAATGCCTGTGGAACTTACATCTTTAACGCCGGATATATCAAAATCATCCAAAAGCGCCGCTGCCGGTCTCACATCGGCTGCCTCAAAAAACTGCTGTGTGCCGTCAATAAAGCCCGGGTGGTATTTTTCGTAAAGCTGACTGCCGGCTCTTCTTGCGATGACTGCTGTCCCGGACAACCCGGCCCAGCCGGTCATTACAAGATCATCGCCGTCCCGAAGTGTCAGCTGTGTCAGCCGGTCTGCCGACGGCGCTGTTCCCTCGGCACAAACAGAGACAATCATCTCTGATACAGCCGGTGATACTGTTGTATGTCCGCCTAAAATTTGGATATCCAAACGACGGCACGACTGCTCTAAAAGCGCCATCAGCTCCCGAAGCTGTGGCTCCGGCGTGCCTTCGGGCATCGTAATACTGACCGTTATGCCGGTCAGCTTTGCTCCATGTGCCATCAGTCCGTTGACCGCTGCCCACACAGCGAGCTGCCCGCACTCATAAGCATCGCCGCACATCGTATGCATATGCGTCATCAATATCGTCCCGTCATCAAGCGTCACCGCTCCAAAGTCCCGTCCGATGCCCGGCGGTACAACAGCACTGCCGCAGCGGCGGTCAAGCTTTGTCATCACGGATCTGCCAAGAACAATATCCTGTATTTTCCCTGTGATCATATAAAACTCCCCTGATTAGTTTATGCGCTTCCCTTTGTAATATATCTCGGGTATGCGCCGTATTGACTTCGGTTAATCAAAATTTGATCTGTTAATTTTCCATGAATATAAATATTTTTATAAAATGCGGCAACATATCCGGTGTGCGCATTTTGATCCACACGCACTTCTCCGGCAGGCATCGTATTGTCGTAGGTGATCACATCGGCTCCGGGAGCAATCGTCTGTTCCGTCACCGTGATAAATTCAATCGTTCTGTCCGCCGGGCGTTCCTCTTTGCCGTAAATACGAACATAAAGCATGGTTCCATACGTATAGGCTTCAATAAGCACCGGATAGCCGCTTTCATTCTTAAATTTAAAATCTGTATAAGGATTGGCGATCGTAGCGTCAGCGCCAAGCGGCACATAACCGACGGTCATCATATGATTTGTTCTTTCTGTCACCGTCAGCTCTGCTCTTAAAACAGCATTGTACAGCGTTGATGATACCTGACATATGCCGCCGCCCATCCCCGGTGTATTTCTCCCATTAACATAAGTTCCAGCCAGTGCATAACCATTGGCTGCATTAAACGGGCGCGCCAGTTCGAGGAAGGAAAACTCCTCACCCGGATATACCACATGGTTTTCCAGTTTGGCCGCCCCGTTTTTAATATTGGCAATTCTGCCCGAGGACGAGCCGGCAAAACTTGTCTCATAAGCGCCCAGTTCATCCTTGATCACTGACAGTTCTTCTCTGGTGTGGGCCGGTTCGCTGTAGTCCGCCTCAAGCGCCGCAGTCACTCCATCTTCCCGCCACGTTTTTTCCACAGCCTCTGTGACAGCGTCAGCCGTCTTTTCTATATCCATCTGTCTGCCCTGCTTTTCCGGCGTTATGATAAACTGTCCGTTCTTTCGTACAATCACCGCATCCTCGGGCGCGCACGCCACTTGGTCCTGACACTGTTTAAGCGCATCACACAAAACTTCCTGATCACATGTCAATTCCAATGAAAAAACTTTGTTTCCGCTGTCGGCATCTGAAATTTCCTTAAACCGCTGAATATAATTGCCTGAAAGTCCTGTGTGACATGCCGCTTCAATCTCATCGGCATTTTTCAGCGTCAGTCCGGCCTGTGCCAGCGTCATAGTTAAACTTGCCTCGCCATCGGTAACAGTAAGCTGCTTCCGGCCTGCCTCCTCCACCATTTCTGCCACTGCTGCCAGCGCTTCCTCAGGCGTTTTGCCGCTCATATCCATTTCTTCAATCATTACACCATCCGGAAGGACATTGCTTCTTTCAGCCGCCGACGGATACATACAGCATCCGGTGACTGCGGCAATGCCAATGGCTGCGCCTAAAATCCACTTTAATGCTTTTTTCTTCATTATTACTCTCCCTGCTGCAGCTTGTCCTGCGGTGTCAGGGAGCCTGCTGCATGCTACATGATAAATGATGCGATGCAGCCTAAGATCATTGCAAAAATCAATACTCCCGCAACTACCGTCGATAGGATTCTTTTGGATTTTTTATTGAGCATTTCAACATCTCCTTAAATTATATCATTCTGCCGTGAACGAGAATAATTTTGTCAATCACTCTGGACATCTCGCTTTTTGTCATCATTTCTGCATCCTGATTAAAATCTATTTTATGATATTTTACAAGTTCATTCAAGTAGGCTTTTTGTTTTGCCGTCGCCGGCTGCTGTTTTTTCGGACGATACGTCAGCGATACAGGCTCAAACACTTCTGGATAGCGGTCTTCATAATAATGGGCCATCATCTGATAAATCTTTGCGGTAGCCAGCGCATCGTGATACGCTCTGTGCGCTGCGGCGTTAACAATATGATAATGCTCGCAAAGCGCGCCCAGACTTCTCGACGGCAATGACTTGTGGACAGTCCGGGCGATTTTAAGTGTATCCAGCCCCTGCTTTTCAAAAGGCAGTCCGAGCCGTCTTGCCTGAACTTTCGTAAATTTATAATCAAACAGCAAATTGTGTCCCAACAGCAAATCATCCCTGCAGAACAAAAGAAACTCCGGAATTGCTTTTGTTACCGGCGGCGCGTCAGCCACCATATCGTTTGTAATCCCTGTAATGGCTGTAATTTCCGGCGAAATCGGATTTTCCGGGCGGATCAGACAGCTGAAACGGCCGCTGACTTTGCCGCCAGTCACTTTCAGAGCTCCAATCTCTATAATTTCATCCCGCTCACAGTTCAGGCCGGTTGTCTCCAAATCGAATGCCACATAATTTTTAATCATGGCGCCCACCTTTTCCTTGTCCTGTCAGTTCAGCCAGAGATGACGGGCAAACTCCATTTAAAAAACATTCGCTGCATTTTGGATTTCTCGCCGTACAAATCTGTCTGCCCAGTGTAATGATCTGCATGTTGTAAATAATCCAGTGATCCATGGGAAGCACTTTCATCAAATCATATTCTATCTTTTCGGGATCTTTGGACTTTGTCAGCCCCAGCTTCGCTGAAATACGCCTGACATGGGTATCAACGACAATGCTCGGATCATTATAAATATTGCCGCGGATCACATTGGCCGTCTTTCGTCCAACGCCTGCCAGAGAAGTAAGGTCTTCGATTGTCTCCGGCAGCTTTCCGTTATAAACGTCCATAAGCCGCCTGCAGCACTCTATGATATTTTTTGCCTTGTTTTTATAAAAGCCTGTTGAATGAATATACTGTTCCAGTTCTTTCTGATCGGCGCCGGCCAGCGCTTCAATGGAGGGATACCGCTCAAACAGCGGTCCTGTCACAATGTTGACACGGGCATCGGTGCACTGGGCGCTTAAAATCACTGCGATCAGAAGCTGCCACGGTTCATGATAGTTTAAGTAGCAGATTTTTTCTGTTCCATAATGCTCATCCAATAACCTTAGTATTTCCTCAATTCTTTTTTTCTTACTCAAAGTCGTCATTTTCTCACCTGCTGACATCAATTTCCTCAGCTTCATATGTTAATGGATTTCTTTTCCGATAATTAAATAAAAGCGCATGCTTTCTTCGTACTGCCTCACCTTTAGTTATGGCGGCTTCCATGTCATAATCAAAAAATTCCAGATGGGTATCAAATCTCAGCTGTCTGTAGCTTTCTCCCGCCATTTCCGGCAGAAAACGTTCAATCTGACCGCTGTCATTATAAAAATCTGCCGCGGCCGCTTTTGCCTCTTTGGACACTTGGGCCCATGACGGCCGTTTTTTCAAATGTTCCCGTCCATACAGATCACTAAGCAGTAATTCTTTCATCAGCGCCGTATCTATGCCGTGAACATCTGCAAAAGCCAGCAGATGATCATATCTTGCCATTCTCGCATGACTGCACATATTCAGCGCCCTGTCTTCATAAAAATCTGCCAGCGCGCCGTACAATTCAAACGGCGTATCAAAAAAATGCTCCAGAAAGGCAATCGATTTTTCAAACTGCCGACTGTTATAGAAAATTTCCAAGACTGATTCAATACCTTTTAAATATAAAATGTCGTCAAAACTCATCCAGCGCGTCCGGATCACTTCATACACCGGCTCCGGATCATAGACAAGCCCGTAAGCGCCGCGGTTTTCATACATCCATGAGCCTTTCAGCACTTTCAGAAAACCGAGCTGCAGCTGCTGAGGCTTCAGAAGGTACACATCGTTAAACGACTGTTTAAAACGTTCCAGTGTCTCAAAAGGCAATCCCGCGATCAAATCCAAATGCTGATGGACATTGCCTGCCTGCGCAATCTTGGTGACAACGCGGCTTAAATGTCCGAAATCCATCACCCGGCGGATTTCCTCAAGGGTTTTTTCGCAAGTGGACTGCACGCCGATTTCCAGCTGCACAAGCCCCGGCCGCATGGAAGCTAAAAGCCCAATCTCATCCTCGCTTAAAAGATCGGCCGTAATTTCAAAATGGAAATTGGTCACGCCGTTGTCATGATCTTTAATAAACTGCCAGACCGCCATCGTATGCTCGTGACGGCAGTTAAATGTCCGATCCACAAATTTGACCTGAGGCACTTTCGCCTCCAAAAATTTCAGAAGTTCTGCCTGTACAAGCGCCGTACTTTTAAACCGCACATGCCTGTCGATCGAAGAAAGGCAGTAACTGCAGGAAAACGGACATCCCCGGCTGGACTCATAATAAATAATCTTATGTTCAAATAATGCAGTGTCATCATAAATAAACGGCAGCATATCCATCGGTACAGGAGGCGCCGGCGCATGTTTCACGATATGGCCGTCACTCCGGTATACAATGCCGGGAACATTTTCCAAAGCGCCCAAAGAGTTTACATAATACTCGGCCAGTGCCTTAAAGCTGTACTCTCCCTCGCCATACATAATACCTTCAATATGAGGATGATTTTTTAAAAACTCGGGTGCGTCATAAGACACTTCAGGACCGCCCAGCCATATATGTACATGGGGCGCCGCCGCTTTAAGCATGGCCGACACAGATGACACGAGGGCAATATTCCATATATAGCACGAAAACATTACCACATCTGCCCGTGCCTTATAGATACTTTCTAAAATCTCTTCCTTATACTGATTAATCGTAAATTCCCTGATTTCAACGGCTTGGGGTTCCATTCCGGCAAAAGCGGCCAGCGTATACACCGCCGGATTGGAATGAATATATTTTGCATTAATCGCTGCCAACAATATTTTCATGTTCGTCTGCCTTTCATTGACTGTACTGCCGCTAATTATAGCATAGAATTCCCTGAACATCCATATGATATAAAAATGAATGTTCAGGTGAGTCTATTGAAGTCCCGTCTTTTCACCCTGTTTTTTCTGCTGATTCTCTTATTTGCCCTCCCCGCCGCTGCAACCCTATTGATGAGCCGTCACTCTTCCAATATATCCTCAGACATTTATCAAACAGGAGTAGACATTTATGTCAACTCCGGAAGTACCAGCACCCGTATGGATTTAGATGAATATCTGATTGGTGTGGTCGCCGCATCTATACCTTTCGATTATCACGATGAAGCGCTGAAAGCGCAGGCTGTCATTGCAAGGACAAATATTATAAATATACTCGGCAGCCGCAAATCCATTGACGATTACCAACTGAATCAACCTTATATCAACCCATATACACTGAAAAAACAGCTCGGAGCCCAGTGGCAGACAACGATAGAGCGCATCAGTCTGGCTGTGCTGTCGACTTCCGATGAAATTATTCTTTATAACGGCGTGCCGGCTTCGGCATTATTTTTCAAATGCAGCGGCGGCAAAACACGAAACGCCGAAGAAGTTTTCGGCAGCACCATTCCCTATCTGATATCTGTGGACTCCTCTTGGGACTGCCAAAGTCCCGATTTTTCCGAACAGACAGTCATCGATACAGATACGCTGATGGGGCTCATGCAAAGCTACGATACAAATTTTTTTGCCGCTCCATCGGGCATTGCAGATACAATTCAAATTATCAGCCGTGACAGCGCCGGCTACGTTCAGACAATTCAGATCGGCAATCTTTCTCTTGGCGGCGATGATCTGCGCTATCTTCTCGGCCTGCCTTCATCATGCTTTACCGTCGATGCTGATGAAACGTCTGTGACCTTTACGACCAGCGGCATCGGCCACGGTGTCGGCCTTAGCCAGTACGGAGCCAATGTTCTCGCTGAAGAAGGAAAGTCTTATAAAGAAATTCTTGCTGTGTACTATCCCCAAACGACTGTATCTTCAATGAATGATGCGGCAGCGGAAACTGGTGTTTCTCAAACATCAACCGGCTTCATACTGTCATCAGCATATACCCCCTGCGCCTGACCGGAAAAATTTTTTCCAAAAACCCAATTCCTTTGTATAACATTCCCGGATTTGGTTCACACTATGGCCAGAGGTGATAACGTTGAAACAAAAATTTACAGACTTTTTTCAAAGAAATGGATTTTACGTCCTTGCTGTGATCTGTGTCATCGCCCTCGCTGCAGTGATCACAGTTGTCAGCACTGATACAAAAGAAAGTACAAACCAGGTTGCGGAAAATGCCGCCGGTTTTACAGATGGTGAAACAGAAGTTGAAAGCGCCGGTGATATGGCGGCCGATGCCGCTTCAAGCAATGATGTTTCCGGCAAGGACGCCGATCAGGCGTTGGACTATACAGAAGGCTATAATGCCGACGAGATACAGGATATAATTACGCAAATCGAGGAATCCGAAGCGGCAGCACTGGCGCAGGGAGAAAGCAGTGAAACCTCTTCTGATGGACAGGAGGCCGGGGAAAGCAGCAGCGATGAGGGAGACGTTGCCGTCAATGCCAACGCACAGGCAGCCTATGACGGTTCTGTCAAAATCGCATGGCCGGTCGCAGGAAATATACTGATAGACTTCAGTATGGATACAACGACTTATTTTCAGACGCTGAATCAATACAAATGTAATCCGGGCATCTTAATCGGCGCCGAAGTCAACACGCCTGTCACATGCGCTTACGGCGGCGTTGTAGAAAGCATTTACGGCGATGATGAATACGGTACATGCATTGTTGTCAATATGGGCAATGATTACCGGGCCATTTACGGTCAGGTTAAAGATGTGGCCGTTTCCGAAGGACAGGCCGTAACCGCCGGCCAGCAGCTGGCTTTTGTGGCGCAGCCGTCAAGATACTATACGCTGGAAGGCAGTCATCTCTTTTTTGAAATTACAAAAGACGACATTTCTGTGAACCCACATAATTACCTGAACTGAAATTTTTCACACTCTCCTCTCATTTGAATATGATAAAGTAGCCGACAAAAACAAAGCGTGTTACATATTGAAAAATATGCAACCGATTTTCTCACAGCAGCTTCCGTCTGACGGCACAGCTGTTAAATACCACTTTTTTCGTCGGCTGCTTTATTATAAAAAGAAGTCCGCAATGCGGACTTCTTATTTTTCTTGAATCTTTTGGACATATCGATTATAGTTATCTTCGGGAGTGTTTTTAATGAATTATACATATATCGTCCGCTGTGCCGACGGCACGCTTTATACCGGCTGGACAAACGATATTACAAAGCGGCTTGCCGCCCATAATCACGGCCGCGGCGCCAAATATACAAAATCCAGATATCCCGTAGCACTTGCCTATCTGGAAATTTTCGACACTAAAGAAGAAGCGATGCGCCGCGAATACGCCCTCAAACAGCTGCGCCGGAATCAAAAAGAAGCGCTGATCGCCGCCCACTGGGAAGACAGTCTGCGCATTTTAAAAGACACGAAGAACCGGATCGGATAGGTGAAGCTTCCTTCCCTATCCGCCGCGATACCGCAAACAGTTCACAGCTTTCGCTGGCCTCCGCTCCGCCTCGGTCGGTGCTGCGTACCGCTGGCACGCAGCACCGCTTGCCGGGCCTATCGCGCATATCACTTCACTCCATGACCACTTCTGCAGTTTCTCTGGCAATCATCAGTTCTTCGTTTGTCGGAACGATCAGAACTTTAACTTTAGATTCCGGTGTGGTAATAACCGAATCCGGTTCATTGGCATCATTCTTTGCATCATCCAATTCGATGCCCAGATAGGTCAGATTTTCACATACAGCCTTTCTGATCGTCGGCGCATTTTCTCCGATACCGGCTGTAAATGCAATGGCATCCACACCGTTCATTGCTGCCGCATAGGCGCCGATACGCGTAGTCACATGATAATTAAAAATCTCCAGTGCTCTCATACACTGTTCGTCGCCGCTGGCCGCACCGGCACGCAGATCACGAAAGTCTACAATACCGTCCGTCAGACCGTAAATGCCTGACTTTCGGTTCAGTATATCCATCACATCGTGGGTTGTGATGCCTTCTTTTTCAGCAATATATTCAATAATCTCAGGATCCACATCGCCGCAGCGCGTTCCCATCACAAGACCTGAAATCGGTGTAAATCCCATACTTGTATCGACAGACTTGCCGCCTTTGACAGCGCATACACTGGAGCCGTTGCCCAAATGGCATACGATGGTTTTTAATTCCTCCGGTGCTTTGCCCAGAATCTGAGCCGTCCTTTTGGAAACATAACTGTGGCTTGTTCCGTGAAATCCGTATCTTCTTACTTTATAATCTGTATAATAATGGAACGGGATGCCGTATAAATAAGCTTTCTGCGGCATTGTCTGATGAAATGCCGTATCAAAAACTGCCGCCATCGGCACATCCGGCATCAGTGCCCGGCACACTTGTATTCCCGTCAAATTTGCCGGGTTATGCAGCGGCGCCAATTCACTGTTTTCATCGATTGCTTTGATGACCGCATCATCAATCAGTACCGCTTTTGAGAACTTTTCCGCCCCCTGAGCCACTCTGTGTCCGACAGCATCAATCTCTGACAGATCGCTGATCACTCCATGTATCTCATCTGTCAGATACTTCAGCGCAATGTTGATCGCTGCAGCATGTGTAGGCATCGGCGCTTCTTCAATGACTTTTTCTTTATTTGCCGGCCTGTAGACAATTCTGCTGCCATCTATGCCAATTCTTTCACAAAGTCCCTTTGCTTTAACGCTCTCTGTTTCTGCGTCAATTAATTGAAATTTTAAAGATGAACTGCCGCAATTCATGACTAAAATGTTCATAACTGTCCAAATACCTCCTTTATAACCCCGATACTCCCTGTTCGTACACCAGCAAGAATGTGAAACAAATAACAATATTGTCAGAAAATACCGAGGTTTCATCGTTATTGTATCACGGATTGTCATGTAATTCCAGTCCTTCTTATGTTCTTATTTCAGAACATCACAAATTCATTGGGCCGATTCAATTTTCTTTGCCACAACGACCATTCTTCCGTTTTTCTGAGAGTACTCACAAGTTGACAACATAATAAAATGATCATCATAAGAGACATCTACGCCTGTATCATACAGTGACAATTCTCTAAAATGGGCAATATGATCATTGAATTCTTCTTCCGATGCCGGGTCTATAAAGTTGTAATATCTGTAGCCTTCTTCGCCTTCCATGTATGCCTTTCCGTGCATGACAAAAGCAATCTGGTATTGTCCTTCTTCATAAATCGTATCAAAGCGGATAATCGGATGCTCCTGGAAATAATCCGGATCTTCGTATTTTAAAAGTGTGCTGAACATTGTCTGGCTGCTCATATTATGTCCGTAAATAATAATATTTTGACTGGCCGGACGTATAGAACACCTCTCATCTACAAAAGGCAGACCGCTGTATTCATATTCTTTCTCAAAATTTCGATGGAGATAATACTGACCATCCTCAGGCGTATACATAACCGGATAACTCAGCGGTGTTCCATCCACGCTGACCCAGCCGATCAGATCATCATTCTGCGCCCGAAGCTCATCATATTTTGTATAGACCGTTTCACTCTCTCCGTTTTCAAAAGTCTCAACGGCAGTCTCTGTATCATTTTGGACAATCATCTCTTCCAACTGGTCAATATTCGCTTCGGCTTTAAAATTTGTATAATAATACCGGATCAGATAACCGGCGCTGCCGACAAAGCATATCACGGCGGCAATAAGCGCGATATTGAGCACAACACTGTGCTTTTTCTTTTTTTTCACAGCCCTTTTTTTTCTGCGCTGACCTGATTGTTCCATAACTTCCCCTTTCCATAATGTAAAAGCCAGAGATTAACTCCGGCTCTTTTGTTTATTCTGCTTCTGTCTCGGTCTCAGCCTCTGTTTCACTTTGTGATTCATCACTTTCACTGCTCTCTGAGCTTTCTTCCGATGTCTCATCTGAAACATCAGGATTTACAATCGGATAATTCTGCCATACATCTGTAAATGAAACTTCATTTTCCGAAAGCCATGTGGAATAATTTTCCTGGATTTTTGAAGCCACCAGTGTTGAAATGGCCTGATCGGCTGCATCCTGATTATCTTCGCTGATGCATTTAATAATATGATAACCGTATTCTGTTTCTACAAGACCGCTGACTTCGCCTTCATGCAGCTGGTTCACAGCGTCTGTAAACTCAGAAACCATCGTTGAGCCATCCGGGGTCTGGCCTTTTTCATTGACATAATAAGTAACTCCGCTGTCTGCCGTATATTCATCGGCCAGTGTTTCAAAATCTTCACCATCGTTAACCTTCTGGAGCACTTCTTCCGCTACTTTTTTCTGATCTTCTTTAAAAGATTCCGCCTCAGCAGTCGTATCCTCCGTTTCTTCGGAATCTTCACTGGTCTGTGTTGTCTCCGTATAACGTGTGGAAATCAAAATATGCTGCACTTCTTTAAACTTACAGTCCGCCAGTTCTTCATCCGTCAAATTGCTTTCAACTTCATCAGAATATGCGCTGTATACTTTATTTGTCAAAAATGTTTTATCATACATCTCCCGGATATTTTCTTCATTAAATCCGAAAGCGTCTTTATATTCAGCCGGCATCGAATCAAGAAATGTCTGAACTTCAGATACAGCATTTTCCTGTTCTTCCTCTGTCAGAGCCACATCATAATTATCCATCATGCTGTCCAGATATTCAAACGTAACTATCTGATTTTCAACCAATGTTTTCATATAATCTGCATACGTATATCCTGAATATAACTCTGTACCCCAGTCGCTGATACCGGCCGACTGCTCGAGTCCGGTCTTCATCAGATAATACACATAAAACACCTCAGATGCAGGAATTTCCTTCTCTCCGATCGTGGCAATAATCTCTGTCGGATCCACCTGTTCCAATGGCGTTCCAGCTTCGGCAACTACAGCAGACTGCACTGCCTCCTGACTTTCATCCGAAGCAGCCTGTGTTTCCTCGTCCGTTTCATTCTGACTGCATCCTGCCAGCATTGATACAGACAATGCTCCTGCCAGAAATAAACTCATTGTTCTTTTTATCCAGCTACTTTTCATTTTCTACAGTTCCTTTCCAGTTTCCTTATTATTGCCGCGCATTTCACGGCATCATGGTGATTACAGACCATTATTTATTATAGTTGATTTGCACTAATCTATCAATGTTTTTATATCTTTTATCACACTTTTTTCACATTTGAGCACCTCTGCCGCCGATGTTTTATCCAATTTTACAGTAAAATACGGCTTCGGCTGGCCGGTGAATTTCATACGGCGTCCGTATTTTTCAAGAAGCGGCGGAATCCGCCGGATATCTACCCCCGCCCGCTCGTACATCATAATTTTTGTTTCTGTACCGTGCTGCACAAGCTGGGTCACGCCGGCTTCATGGGCCTGTGCTTTTAAAAGCGCCACTGCCAGAAGGTTTTCAGCCGGCCGAGGCAGTTCACCGTACCGGTCAATTAATTCATCCGCCATTTCATCGTAATCCTCATCATTGCCGATTGCCGCAATGCGCTTATACACATCAAGCTTTTGAACTTCGTTGCGGATATATGATGCCGGAATATATGCATCAATATCCAGTTCCACTGTTGTTTCAAAATCTTCTTCAACTTCTTCACCTTTGAGCTGCTTCACTGCGTCATTGAGCATCTTACAATACAGATCATATCCGACAGCTTCCATATGGCCGCTCTGCTGCTCTCCAAGAAGATTTCCCGCACCTCTGATCTCTAGGTCACGCATGGCAATTTTAAATCCCGAACCAAGATCCGTAAATTCTCTGATCGCTGCCAGACGCTTTTCGGCAATTTCCCGAAGCACAGTATTTCTGCGGTACATTAAAAAGGCGTAGGCCAGTCGGTTGGAACGTCCAACCCGTCCTCTGAGCTGATAGAGCTGTGAAAGTCCCATCTTATCCGCGTCATGGATAATCATCGTATTCACATTAGGAATATTAAGGCCGGTCTCCACAATTGTCGTAGCCACAAGCACGTCAATTTCACCGTTTATAAACTGGTACATAATTTTTTCAAGTTCACGTTCACTCATCTGTCCATGAGCAAAAGCCACAGCCGCATCCGGCACAAGCGCCGCAATTTTATTTGTCATATCCGCAATACCGTTAACCCGGTTAAAGACATAATAAACCTGTCCGTTTCTTGCCAGTTCCCTCAAAATAGCCTCCCGGATCATTTCTTCATTATATTCTAAAACATATGTCTGAATCGGCATTCGATCCATCGGCGGCTCTTCAAGCACGCTCATATCACGGATACCGATCAGACTCATATGGAGTGTTCTCGGTATCGGCGTCGCCGTCAATGTCAATACATCGATATTTTGACGCATCTGTTTGATTTTCTCTTTGTGAGCTACCCCAAACCGCTGCTCCTCGTCCACGATAAGCAGTCCCAAATCTTTATAGGCCACATCTTTTGACAATACCCGGTGTGTTCCGATAACAATATCTACCATGCCGCTTTTGAGTCCTTTGAGCGTTTCCGACTGCTGCTTTTGAGTCCTGAATCTGGAAAGCATACCAATCGTCACCGGATAATCTTTCATACGCTGTACAAAGGTCGAATAATGCTGCTGCGCTAAAATGGTCGTCGGAACGAGAACAACGACCTGTTTTCCATCCTGAACAGCTTTAAATGCCGCACGGATAGCAATTTCTGTTTTTCCGTATCCCACATCACCGCATATCAGTCTGTCCATGATTTTATCGCTCTCCATATCTTTCTTCGTCGCCTCAATCGCCATCAGCTGATCGTCCGTTTCTGTATATGGGAACATCTCTTCAAATTCTTTCTGCCAGACAGTATCCTGTGAAAATGCAAATCCATGCTGTGCCTGCCGACTGGCATACAGTTTAATCAAGTCTGCCGCCAAATCTCTGACAGCCCCGCGTACTCTCGTTTTTGTCTTATTCCAGTCTTTTGTGCCAAGTCTGTTAAGTTTCGGTTTTTTCGCCTGAGCGCCAGCATATTTCTGAATCATATCCAGCTGAGTCGCCAGAACATAAAGATTGCCGCCGCCTTCATATTCAATCTTAATATAATCTTTCTCAATATGATCCACTTCAACCTTTTCAATACCTTTATAAATACCGAGACCATGATTTTCATGAACAACATAATCCCCGATATTTAGGTCAGTAAAACTATGGATTTTCTGACCTTCATAAAGTTTTTTCTTCCGCCTCTTTTTCTTTTCTTCTCCGAAAATATCACTCTCGGCAACGACAGCAAACTTGATCATCGGATATTCAAAACCGCGCCTGAGACCGCCGTGAATGACCATGATTTCTCCGTTTTGTACCGGGCGGTCGCGATCTTCCGTATAAAAAGCATTCAGTTCATAAGAAAACAGATCCTTTGCCAGTCGCTGCGCCCGCGTCTGAGAGCCGGATACAAGAAGCACCTTGTATTTATTTTTCTTCCACATCTGGATTTCTTTCACAAGCAATTCAAAATTACTGTTAAAAACGCTGATTGACTTAATATCCACACTATACTGCCCGAGAATATCTATCATTTTAAATTTCTGAGCAAGAGTTGTCAAAATTACCGTCCGCATCTTTGAAAAACGATGCCAAATAGCTTTTTGATCAATAAGTACAGCCATCTGTCCAGGAAGAATATAGCCTTTTTCCATTCTTCCCGTCATGCCTTCGCGGAATTCAAGATCAACGGCATCAGCCTTTTCCTGAAGCCGGTTTGGCTCATCGATAAAAATAATGCTGTCTTTATTATCAAAATAGTCGATAAATGACATCGTATTCGGATAAAAGTAGTGAATAAATGCATCTATATTTGTTCTGCCGTAAGCTTCCCGGACATTTTCACAAAACTCTTCGATTGTCTGTTTTAATCTGGAGGCCGCCTCCGGATTTTTCTGGCTTCTGAAAATTTTTTCTGTCTTTTGGGCCTCGCTGCGGATACGGCGCAGACCGTTTTCAATGACACTGTCCGTAAATACAATTTCCGATGCCGGATAGATTTTTAAAATTTCACAATTTTCAATTGACCGCTGGCTGTCCGCGTCAAAGCTTCTGATCGAATCGATTTCATCATCCCAGAATTCAACACGATACGGACAGTCATCGGACATATTATAAATATCCAAAATGCCTCCGCGGACCGCAAACTGCCCCGGCGCCTCCACCTGTCCCACACGTTCAAAACCAATATGAACGAGCTGATGCACAAGCTTTTCCATATCCCATGTTTTTCCCACTTCCAGTGTAATGATGCTTTTCTCAATCAGTTTCAGATCAAGCACACTGTCCATGAGCGCATCGATTGTCGTCACAACAGTCACCGGCTGTCTGTCTAAAAGCTGTCGAATAACTCGAAGCCGCTGGGAAACGATAAAACTGCCGTGGATATCCGCGCTGTAGAAAATTACATCTTTCGGCGGATATATCATGACATTTCTGTCGAAAAACTTATAATCTTCATAAAGCTCTTTTGCTTTCATTTCATTGCCGGCAATAATGACTTTGCATGCATAATCTTCCGACAATGTATAAATCAGATGCCCTTTGCCGGCATCGATACAGCCATCCACAAGCAGCGGAAGCCTTCCGGCTTTAATGTCTGCCTGTATTAAATGGATATCTTCCAGTTGTTTCAACGGTTCTGTTAAAGCCTTCATTTAAAACCTCCTGCCTGATCATACATATTTATGCTTTTTTCTTTGCATTAAACTGGTTCATAGCCGCATCAATATCCTGAGTCAAAATTATTTTTACTGCGCTGCTGGCATCGGCAGCCGCCTCATCAATCCGTCCGGCATCTTCCCCGCTGAATTTTCCCAGAACATAGTCTGCCAGATCCCAGCCTTTCGGCTTTTCCCCGACGCCGACTTTGATTCTCGGAAACTCATTGGTTCCCAGATGCGCAATAATACTTTTAATACCATTATGCCCGCCTGCACTGCCTTTTTTCCGGATTCTGAGCTGACCCACATCAAGGCTTACATCGTCAAAAATAATGAGAATATCCTGAGGATCCACTTTATAATAATCTGCCATTGCCCGGATACTCTCGCCGCTTAAATTCATAAATGTCTGCGGCTTTGCCAAAATAACTTTCTGACCTTCAATAACGCCTTTGCCGCAAAGCGCCTTATGTTTCTTTATATCTACCGATATATGATAGTCCTGTGCAATTTTATCTATGACACGAAAACCTACATTGTGCCGTGTGCCTTCGTATGTCTTCGTCGGATTTCCAAGTCCAGCAATAATATACATCTTTTCCTCCTTCCTGACGCACCTGCTGCGTCAATAATGGTAGATTTGGAAGTAAACTTCCAACCTTTCCTCCTTACATGCATCACTACAAGGCGGCCATCTGTTTATGCCCGCCTTGGTTTATAGATTCTATCTTTGCTGATTATAGCTTAAACATTTTCATGACGCAAGATTTATTTTTGCTGATTCGCCTGTAAAGTCCTTCCCACCTGCCCTCTAAGCCGGCTCTCCCAATTCCGAATCTTGCGCCATGTCATTTCGTCCCGAAATATGTCTGACAATAATAGTCTAATTCTTATTTTTTTCTTACAATTGCGCCCGACCGGTATACTTATACCACCCCCTCTGATATAATAGAAATAAGAATAGAACTGTGTTCCTTTAACGCAGCACGACTGTTCTTATGATGACAATGCTATAAGAAAGAGGTGATTTTATGAAGCGCAAAGCTGCAAAACTGATTTCCCTGATTTTAACCGCGGCCTTGATTTTCTCCTGCCAGATTTTCACGGCTTTTGCGGAAGAACTAGAGGATCCGAAAAATCCATCCCTTATTTCTTCATCAGAGGATACCATCACATTGAAGGCAGAAGACAACTTTGAGTATGCGATTCAAGTGACTAAAGATGACGGCACCTTGGACTGGCAATGGGCTGAGCCCGAACAATATGACACAGAAGAACAGAACGTGACATTTACAGAACTGACGCCGGATACGGAATATACTTTCGCACAGCGCGTCAAAGACACCGATACAATAGAAGAAGCACATATCCAAACATACAAGACAGCGGCGGCACAGCCACCGGAAACTGAACCGGAAACCCAGTCGGAAACGACTCCTCCGGAAACCGAACCTGAGACCCAGCCGGAAACAACTCCTCCGGAAACTGAACCTGAGACCCAGCCGGAAACGACCCCACCGGAAACTGAACCGGAGACCCAGCCGGAAACGACTCCTCCGGAAACCGAACCTGAAACAATCAAGGCACAAACGCCGGATGCCCCTAAGGCTGTTCAAATTACTGATACTCAAATCACTGCAGCACCTGCTGATGGTGCCGATGATACGATGTCCTATGAATATCGCCTGAATGGCGGTAAATATCAGGATTCTCCTGAATTTAAAGGACTGATGCCGGGTACAGAATACAAAATTTATATCCGTGTAAAAGCCGGTACTTATGACGGCAAAAATTATGAGGCAAGCGATGATTCAGCACCGCTTACAGTAACAACAAAATTAAGCGCGGCAGCGGCACCTGCAATTCCTGAAGTTTCCAATCGGACAGACACTGAAGTGACTTTTAAAACCGATGTGAAAGATATGGAATTCGGTATTTACAACGGTTCTGATATTACATGGCAAAAAAGCAATACTTTCAGCAATCTTACCGCCGGATCAACTTATACTTTCGTATTCCGCATCAGTTTTAACGACACTCTTCAGATGCCAAGTGAAATGACGGATTCTATTCAGGTAACAACGCTTTTGTCTGCTGCACCGGCACCGGATGCGCCTGTGCTTGAAAGCAGGACAGAAACATCTTTAAAAGTTAAAACCGTAAAAGGTCTGGAATATGCGCTCATGACCGGAGATACGATCGGTACTTGGCAGACCGGCACAGAATTTACGCAATTAAAGCCAAATACTTCATATCAGATTGTTGCAAGAAAAATTTATGACCCTGAAACAGCTCTTGAAAGCCTTGTCAGCAAGCCACTGACGGCTAAGACAGTCATTACATTTGATGGCAGTCTGGTCAGCGGCATCGAAGCCGGAAAGACCTATGAAGCCGGCACATCATTTAAAATCACCGCTTCCGGCAATGGTATGGACAACAAAGAGCCTGCAGAAGGCGACACACGCTATAAACCGACCGGCTGGCACTGGGGCGGCAGCGAGGCCGGTGTATGGGCAAACGGCGCCAATACAACTGCTTTTACACTTGTAGATGCCGGCAGTTATACTCTTTATGTGACATTCGGTCTTGAAACTTACAGCAACGGAAAATGGCAGAGTATAGACACCGAAAGAACGATTGAAACTTCTTTCAACATCAAAGCCAAAGAATTTACGATCAAAGCAACCGCCACAAAAGGCGGAAAGATTTCTCCGTCAGGCACATTGACGGTCCTTCAGGCTAAAAATTATACATTTAAAATGACACCTGATAAAGAGTATGCGCTTCATAAACTTTATATCGACGGCAAAGAAGTCAAATTCAATAAAGACTTATCTTACACTTTCGAGAAAATCGACGGCAATCACACAATTCATGCTGTTTTTGAAAAACAGGCTGTATTGGATGCACCTAAGACCGGCGATAATCCGATCATAGTAACTTTGATCACTTCTATCGCCGGTATTTCACTCATTGCAGTCATTGTTATTGCGTTCCTGCTGATCAAAAAGCGCATAAAGAAATAATCTTTATCAATTCACAAAACATATACGGGCGGCCTGATGGCCGCCTGTATTTTTTGATTTTATATTATTCCATATGAAATTGACATAAATATTTTAGCCATAGTATAATTTAAAATATCTTTAACGTACTTCAGTACTTCATGAACCACGTTAATTAATCCGCATCCCTGTATAGATAAAGAGGTGTTAAATTTGTCTGAACTTGAAAAATATATTCCC
Source organism: Candidatus Scybalocola faecipullorum (assembly GCA_018716485.1). Taxonomy (GTDB): domain Bacteria; phylum Bacillota; class Clostridia; order Lachnospirales; family Lachnospiraceae; genus Scybalocola_A; species Scybalocola_A faecipullorum. Next base: position 13,199 of record DVJY01000034.1, on the reverse strand, counting down.
CTTGTCCGTTTCATGGGTCAGATATTCGGCTCCGATTTTGAGATTGTTCTGCATGATATCCGATTTCCGGAAGCTTCCGTCATCGCTGTTGAAAATGGACATATTACCGGACGTACCATCGGCGGGAAGCTGACCGCATCGGAACGTCAGATAATCCGCGAAAAAAAATATCTTGAATCAGATTTTTTGTCCGGCTTTGGCAGTCAGACAGAAAACGGACATTCCCTCGTCCATTCAGCCTATTTCATTAAAGAAAATCAGGAATTGATCGGTCTTCTGTGTGTCAGCCACAATACAGATGCCCTTTTGGAAGCTTGGCGTGCCGTCAGGGCGCTGACATCCGCTTTTTCTCTGCCCGGCAAAACTATTTCCGAATATTCGGAAGAAGCCGGAGGTTCCATGCTTGACATTTCAAGCAGCCGTATACTCAATACGCTCAACAGCTTCAATGTTGTTCCGCAGCGCATGTCAGCGGCTGAAAAAATGGATATTGTACGCCGGCTCGATCAGCAGGGCATTTTTTCAACAAAAGGGGCAATTAGTCTGGCTGCCCGGTATCTGAACGTTTCCGAACCCACATTATACCGTTACTTATCCAAAGTCCGAAAGGAAAATAAGTAAAGCATTTCTTAATTTTTGCTAAATCCACTTGACCTTGGCATCATTTTCCTTTACACTGTCTTCATTATCGGCGTCTGTTCGCCATCAAAAGGAGAATATAATGCAGGATTATGTCATTCAAGTATTATCCGACTACGGATATATCGGTATTTTTTTCTTCATACTTGTAGAGAATGTATTCCCGCCGATTCCATCTGAAGTCATTCTGACCTTCGGCGGATTCTTCTCGGAACACTCAAGCCTCCAGTTTCCATGGCTTGTAATTTTTGCCACACTCGGTTCAACTATCGGCGCAGTTGTTTTATATTATATCGGACGCATCATTCCTATGCATCGTCTTGATCACTTTCTTGACCGCAAGTGGGTGCGCCGCCTGGGTTTCAAACCGGATGATGTGCATAAAACATTAAAATGGTTCGACAAGTATGAATCTTTCGCTGTTTTAATTGGAAGATGTATCCCTATCATCCGCAGCCTTATTTCAATCCCGGCGGGCATCACCCGTATGCCGATGCTGAAATTTATTATATTTACAGCTATCGGAAGCGGTATCTGGAACTTTTTGCTTTTATATCTTGGCAAAATGGCCGGCGCTTCATGGGAAAACATTGTCTCCATCTTCGATCAGTATTCAGCTGTTGTCATTATACTGATGGCTGCCGCACTGATTGCATATGTCATATTCAAAATTTCCAGAAGGAAAAAATAATCCGAATATCAAAAAGGGAGCCCAAGCTCCCTTTTATTATTTTCAGCTAAGCAATACTGTTTCCAAGTCCTGAAGCATCACATCTAATGCGGTCACACCGCCTTCTGCTGTATACCACACTGCCGGATGTTCAAGATATACAATATTTCCGTTTTTATAAGCATCTGTTCCTTGGATCAGCTCATTTTCCACGATTTCCTGCGCAAGCTGCGCGCCTTCTGTACCGATTGCCGCATCTCTGTCGAGGACAAACATGTAATCCGGATTCAGTTCCACGATCAGCTCAAAGGAAGTCTCATTGCCGTGGGTTGATGTGACATCGCCATCACCGAGATTTGTAAAGCCGATTTCTTTGCCGATGATCGAACACCGTCCGTCATTGCCTAGCACATTAAAGCTGCCGCTTGTGCAAAGACCGACAATGGCGTTCTTTCCTTCCGCAAATTCCGCAAGCGTTTGAATCCGGCTGTCAAAATCAGACATCAGTGTCTCTATCTTGTCTTCCATGCCAAACATGGAGGCGATTGTCGCTGCATTATCTCTCACCCGCTTAACGATTGATATTCGTTCGTTAGTTTTGCCTAACTAACGAACGCAGTATATCACAAGCAAAAATAATTTGCAAGCAAAAAATGGGTACAAAACACAAAAAGTTTTGTACCCATTTTTCTTAACCGTATGCTATTCACCTTTAAGCGCTTCTACCACATTCTCTTTGCGCACTTTCCTCACCGCATACATCATAGACGTGCCTGTAATCAAAAAAATCATAAGCATCGCAAAAATAACGTTGAACCACGGTACTGAAAACGCCTGATAAAAATTATTGTTCATGACATTATATATGAGCCATATCATCACAAATCCGGCCGGCAGCCCGAAAATCAGCGCCTTAATACCATACAGCAGACTTTCATAAATAATCATTTTATTAAATGCTTTCTGCGTCATACCCACAGATCTGAGCATGGCAAATTCTTTGCGGCGCAGACTGATGCTTGTTGCCGTCGTATTTAAAATATTTGCCATACAGATGGCTGTCATCAGAATAATGAATCCATAAGTAAAAATAGAAATCACCCTCAGCTCATTTTCATTATTCCGATTGGTCTCCCAACTTGAATTGTAAAGAAACTGATCGGCAAACGGATCGCCGCCGTAATCTTCCAGCGCGGCCAATGTGGCTTCCGGCGCATCTGAAGCAATTTCAAGATATTGCTGGGGCGCCGGAAGACTCTCGTCAAGATTGATAAGCCAATTCAATGTTTCTTCACTGACAAGCACCTGAAGCACTCCGGCATTTGTACCCATCACCGTGGAAGACATATTCCACGGCATCTGATCAGCTGCAGCAGCGATTTTCAGCGCCGGCCCATCAGTCACTTCAGAGTATGCTTCTCCATTTTCATCTGTTCTTTCCGCATAGTAATACGTCGGTATCAAATCACCTGCGGCCATATCCATGACATTGACCTGTCCTCTGGACTGCCTTCCCGAAAAGATGACCTGATTCAGCAGGATACATGAGCCCTGTTCACTGAGAATATGGCTATCCATACCGTTGTCCGCCAAATACTGCTGCATATTTTCTTCATCAAGCGCATATACTTGCAGCGCAAAATCCTTATAATTATCCACCTGTATCTGCGCTTCATCTCTGCCGACATCCAGATAATCCATAAAAAATCGTATCCACTGCGCCCTGTAATCTTCGGAAATATGGCTGAGACCATCCGGAAAATAAAAGTCATTGATCGTCCTTGTGACAAGGACACTCCTGCTCACACCGGGCATCTGCCGGCAGTCGGCAATATTTTCGTCACTGCCGTATACTGTAAAATCCACCGCCGTATGGCTGTACATCATTTCATAACTTCTGCGCACCACATGAACAAAGCCGGAAACACTTAAAAACAAAATCAGACTGACCGCCAGCGATATGACTGTCACCCGGTACCGCTTCTTATTCCGTTTCAGATTTTTCAGCGCCAGCTCCCCTTCAAATCCGAAAATTTTTCTCGTCAGCTTTGACGTCTTCACTGCACGCCTTGTCAGTTTAATATCGCGGCTCTGACGGATACTGTCGATCGGAGATATTTTGCTTGCGCGCCTTGCCGGAATATATACTGAAATAAAAATCGTCACTGCAGAAACCGCAGCTGCCGCGGCGATGGCCGGCCAGCTGATGACCACATACAGCGGCTGATCCCAATCATAAACACTCTGGATCATCGGTGATACAAAATGAAAAGCCACGGCAAGCCCGCCGACACCTGCAATAATACCAAGCGGAATACTGACCGCACCGGTCAGAGCGCCCTCAAAAAAGACAGACTCTCTTTTCTGCCGCTTTGTAGCCCCAACGCCGGCTAAAAGCCCCAGCCAGCGGCTGCGCTCTGTCATGGAAATGGCAAAAGCATTATAGATCAGCGAAATCGAGCTGATCATAATAATCAGCAAAAGCAGCGCCATCACCACATAGATGGTCGTCAGCAGTGTACTATTGCCGCTCACACCGGCCAGCATCAGCAGTGTAAAATTATAAGTGATATCATTGGTTGATATGCCGGCCTTTTCTGCCACATGATCGCACATACTATAAAAGTCGCTGCCGACATGCTTGGCCCAGACAGAAACATTGACCGAAGCCACTGCCGGCGAATTGTCATCGTATGCCGTAATGATTGTATAGCCCGGCGCCCAGTATTCCTCAAAAGACGGCCGTTCAACTTTACCGACAACGGTATACGTCTGTGTCACTCCGGTCGGCTCCAACCGTTCCGGCAGTTGATCTTCTTCATCGTAAAGTTCTGCATACGCATTGCTTTGATCCAATTCATAAACAGTGCCGTCGCTGCCCTCAGCAATACGTTTACATAAATCCACGGTCATTTGATCGCCGACTTCATATTCAACTTTGCCGTTTGATGCCAGATGTTCCGGGATAACGACTTCACTGCTTGTCTGAGGCAGACGTCCCTCGGTCAAAGTCAGCGGCACCATATCAAAACTCTGGGGATTATACGCTTTAAAAAATAAATAAGGCTTGTATTCATTCTGGCTGTCTGAAGCCGTATAGCCCAAATCCACGCTGATCAGCGCCTCTTCCGTATTCTCATCATCAATGATCACCTGAGTCTGATCCGGCGCCACATTGTGATAAATCACATGAAACTTTCCTTCATTGGCAATCGTCCTGCGCTCATACAAATTCAAAAAAGAAGCGCCGGCTGTTGTCACAGCCGTCATCATTGCCACAGAAATAATTATGCCTATGATCGTCACAAGTGTTCTGCGTCGGCTCTGTTTCATATACCGAAGTGTTAATTTCCAGATGATATTCATCCCATCACCCCCGAACCGGCTGTTCTGTTTCTGATCCGCTCATCACCTGTAATTTTTCCATCCTCGATTGTGATGATCCGGTCCGCCTGAAGTGCAATACTCTCATCATGGGTAATAAGAATCAGCGTCTGATTAAACTCTCTGTTGGACATTTTCAAAAGTTCTATGATTTCATGACTGTTTTTCCGATCCAAATTGCCGGTCGGCTCATCGGCCAGCACAAGCGCCGGATGATTGATCAGCGCCCGCCCAATGGACACACGCTGCTGCTGCCCGCCGGAAAGCTGGTTGGGCAGGTGATTGATCCTCTTTTGAAGTCCAAGCATTTTAATAATATTACCGAGACGGTTTTCATCTGCCTTTCGTCCATCCAAAAGCAGCGGCAGAGAAAGATTTTCCTTCACATTCAGCACGGGAATTAAATTATAAAACTGATAGATCAGTCCGATCTGACGCCTTCTGAAAATGGCCAGTTTTGTTTCATTCAGCTTATAAATGTCCGTGCCGTCTATGATTACTTTGCCCGATGTTGGAAAATCAACGCCGCCGATCAAATGCAGCAATGTGGACTTTCCAGAGCCGGACGGCCCGATAATCGCTGTAAATTCACCTTTTTCCACTGTAAAAGAAATGTCATCCAAAGCGCGGACAGCTGTCTCTCCTTTGCCGTAAATTTTAGATAAATGTTCTACTTTAAGAATTTCCATGTCCATAACCTCCGTTTACCGGCGCCATGCGCCTGCTTGGTTCTGTTTACAGTTTTTAATATACACTTTTAAGGTGACTTTCCAGTGACAAAAAAAGTGACATTTCTGTCACTTTAAACTTCGGTAGAGCCGTACGGCAAAAACGGTTCCCGATGCCGATGTCTTTTCCACCTGAATGGTTCCGTTCATTTTTTGAATAATCTGCTTGGCCATCGCCAACCCGATGCCTACGCTGTCTGCGCCGACATTTTTCCCTTTATAAAACCGATCAAATATGTACGGCAGATCTTCCGGCGCAATGCCGCTTCCCGTATCACTGATGCGAATCTGTGTATACAGCGCATTTTGTTCATACGCCGCAGTCACCTTACCGCCCGGCGGCGTATGCTCCATACAGTTTTTTAAAATATTAGCCACAGCTTCACTAAGCCATGCCTCATCGCCAGCCATAACAAGCGTCGGAGCGCCATGCACTTGAAAGGCCACATTTTTTAATTCCATTGGAATGAGCAGATGCTCCGATGCCCGGTCAATAAGCGACCGGACAGGAAAACTTTCATTTTTAAACTGTACAGCACCCGCATCCAGTTTGGCCATTTTCAAAAGCGCTGTTACAAGCCATTCCAGACGGTCAATCTGATGCTCCAGATTCTTCGTAAACTGTGCCCGTTTTTCCTCGGGCAGCCTGCTGTCAGCGAGCAGATCCGTCATCACCCGCATGGAAGTGACCGGGGTTTTCAGCTGATGGGAAATATCAGAAATAGCATCTGCCAAATAGTTTTTATCCTTTTGAAGCAGTTCTGCCTGCTCCTGAAGCTTCACTGTCAATTTATAAATCTCACTTTGAAGATAGCTGAGTTCTCCTTCTTTATACTCTTTAAGGGCAAGGCTTTCGCTGCCATCCGACAAGTCATGAAGATAGTCGGACAGATTCCTCAGTTTATAATACCGCCATGCCGTCAGTCCGATGTACAGCGCTGTCATCACCGCCAGCTCCAAAGTAATGATCTGAGCGGCCGCTGCCGGTGCGCGCACACATAAAATCACGGCGGTAATCAGCGCTGCCGCTGCCGCCGCCACCAGCCATTTAAACTCTCTGTTCTTCCACATGTTCTCTCACTGTCCTCCATATCCGCCGCCTGCCGGCCCGCTCACTGCAGTATATAGCCAATGCCCCGGACAGTTTTGATCAGCTTCGGGCTTGCCGGTACATCTTCCAGCTTTTCCCTCAGCCGCTTCATATAAACCGTCAATGTATTATCATTGACAAAGTCGCCGCTGACATCCCATATACTTTCAAGCAGCTGATTTCTTGACATTACCTGCCCTCTGTTTAAAATCAGCGTCAGCAGCAGTCTGTATTCCAGCGCTGTTAAAAGCACTTCCTGCTGATCTTTGTATACTTTTGCCTGTGCCAGATTCACAGTCACATCGCCGATAGACATCATATCCTGATACTTATGACCGCTCGTGCGCCTGAGCACAGTCTTGATTCTTGAAACCAGTTCCCGGATTCTGAAAGGCTTTGTCACATAATCATCGGCGCCCATATCCAGTCCCATGACCACATTGACCTCGTCATCGCATGCTGTCAGGAAAATGATCGGTGTATCCGATTTGCTCTTAATAAGTTTACATAATTCATATCCTGTGTCATCCGGCAATGTCACATCAAGGAGAATCAGGTCAAAGATCCGCTCACTGATCATTTGGCGCGCGACTGTCCCCGTGGCTGCCAGCGCAGTCTGCCAGCCTTCGCCTTCCAGCGCATAGGCAAGTCCCTGAGCTATCACACTGTCATCTTCCACAATTAAAATATCCGTCATGCTCATCACTCTTTTCCGTGTTCATCCGAATGTCCGCACTCGCCTTCTGTTCCTTTTAAAATACGAATGCCGTGCGCCAGCGGCTCAATCACCGCTTCAAGATTTTCCCGCACAGCTTTGGGACTGCCCGGCAGATTGATGATCAGCGACTTCGCCCTAATACCGCTGGCTGCTCGTGAGAGCATCCCCTTATTGGTCACTTTCATACTCGCAGCACGCATTGCCTCCGCAATGCCCGGCGCCATCCGTGTACAGACGGCACACGTCGCCTCCGGCGTCACATCGCGCACGGAAAATCCCGTGCCCCCGGTGGTCACGATCAGATCAATATTTCTCACATCGGCGCACAGCTTCAGCGCCGCCTCAATTTCTGTCTGTTCATCAGGCACAACCGCCGCATAACGGATGGTATAGCCGTTATCTGCCAGTATCTGAGCAGCCAAAGGACCGCCGGTATCCTGCCGCTGACCGGCATAGCCTTTATCACTCACGGTGATCACTGCCGCGCTCAGTCCGCTGCCCGACTTTTCTTCATCCGAAGGCGAAATGGCTGCCGACAATTTTGCCCGCGATACGACCGTCATCTCATCACCTTCGCTGATCTCACCACCCCGAAGCACCCTTGCGAACACGCCTTCCCTTGGCATGATACAGTCGCCCATAACCTGATAAATCCGGCAATGGGCATGACATTCTTTGCCGATCTGTGTCATCTCCAGCAAAACATCGCCGCAGGCAAAGACAGTACCCACCGGAAATTGTTTAAAATCAAAACCTTCCACGATCAGATTTTCACCGAAAGCGCCATCCTCAATCACTGCGCCCCGGTTTTTAAAATCATTGATGCGCTCTGCCGATAAAAGACTGACCTGCCGGTGCCAGCGCCCTCCATGGGCGTCGCCTTCAATCCCCCAGTGCGGTATCAGCCGCGCATGATGAATATTCTTTTTTTGTGTTCCCCGCTTCTCACTGATACATACTGCCAATACCCGGCCCATATTAACCTCCGATCTGAAACATTTTTCTCGTTTCTGCTGTTTCTTCTGTCTCTTTGGCGCCAAAATGATGTTCTTTCGGCTTTTTGGCAATGGCTGCTTCAATCGCCGATTTAAGTTTTATGTCAACTTCCTCCGGAGACTGCCCGCCGCGCAAAATTGCTTTTAGATCAACGCCTGCCGAAGATTGAAGACATGTCTTTAAAAAGCCTTCCCCGGTCAGGCGCACCCGGTTGCATCCCGAACAAAACTTGTGGGAAACTGCACTTATAAAACCAATCTTTCCGCGAAAGCCCTCCGGCCGATAGTAAACACACGGACCTCCGGCGGATTCGCCGGTCTTTTCACTCATCGTTCCGCTGATTCCCAGCTTTTGCTTCACTTCATCTTCAGGCACCGGCTCAAAGCCGCATCCCTGTCCCAGAGGCATCATTTCAATAAAACGCACGGCCAGCGGCCGATCTTTGGCTTTATCAGCCAAATCTCTGAGATTTTCTTCATTGATGCCCCTCATCGGCATGCAATTAATTTTGACTGTCAGCTGCGGATACGACAATGCGGCATCCACAGCTTCCAGCACCGTCTGCAGCGTTTTCGGGCTGCTGCGTGTTAAAAAGGCGTACTGATCGGCATCTGTCGTATCCAGACTGATATTGACACCATCCAGTCCTGCTTCCATAAGCTTTGGAAGCATCTCCTTCAGCAGCAGCCCGTTGGTCGTAAGCATCACCTGGTCTATTCCCGGCACCGCTTTAAGCGCTCCGACAAGCCGGTGCAGTTTTGGCCGCACCAGCGGTTCTCCGCCGGTCAGGCGCACCTTTTTCACCCCCATAGCCGCCAGAATACCGGTCAAACGCACGATTTCCTCATAAGTCAGCATCTCCTCACGGGGACGCCATGTCACACCATGTTCCGGCATACAGTATATGCATCGAAGATTACATCTGTCTGTCACTGAAATGCGCACATATTCAATTTTTCTGCCATAGCTGTCTTTCATCTTAATCCTCCATGCCGCGATCTCACTTGATTACCGCATCAATAATACATGACTTCCACACGTTTGCCAAGACTTTCAAGCACTTTTTTCAGCTGTTCCACGATATTGCTGCGCACGCTGACATCAAAGCCGATCTGCTGCTGTGCTTCATTGGCCGCTGTGCCGACGAACATCCGTACATCCGTACACTGCTCCAAAATAATAGACGCAAGGCGGGAAGCGCCGTTGTTCTCGTCAAGTTCATCAAAAAAGGCGATATCCGCATCCCCGGCGTCAAACTGCCGGAGCAGATTCAGCGTTTTATTCAGCGTCAGCACACCTTCTGTTACCAGATCCATTCCCCGGATCCGCGATGTCGGAGGCACTTCTTTTGTACCGTCATCATTTGGCAGTATCGGCGCACCAACATGTGCTGAAGCAATTTTTGCAGTTGTGCCGCCGCACACAATATGCATACCTTCAGAAGCCATAAATGCCCTCATTACTTTGCCGTCATCTGCTTTTGAAGCCGGAGGCCCGGTAAAAATATTGACAATATGCTGTTCAAACACACGCACCACAGCCACCGTCGTATCATCGCCCGGACGGGCCATATACAGATCATTGCAGGCATCCGACAGCATTGCCGCCAGACGGCCGGCTGATAATGTATCTTTTGTGCATTTAAGCGTATAATCTGCAATACTTTCCCACGTCCATCCGAAATTTAAAAGTTCTCCCACACCGGCATAGATTGTGCCGTCGCTCATCAGCACAAAACAGTCATTGACCTTCACATGAAACCGATATTCCCGGATTTTCTTTCCTTCGATATCCTTCGTCTCAAAAGGAATGTCCACCACCTTGCCATCCCGGATAAATATGCAGGCCGGATTATCAAATTCCGCCAGATAAGCCTCGCCGCTGTGAAAAATCTGCAGAATACTGAAGGTTGAGTAGGCAACGCCCCTGACTTGGCAGACCGGCAGTGTCTTTGCAATTGTTTCTACGGATTCTTCAATGGATAAATCATGGTCAAACATGGTTTTCAAAATTTTGGAAGTCAGCGTCGCCAAAATATTAGCCTTGACGCCGCTGCCCATACCGTCAGATAAAATCACAACATCCGAATCGGATTTCTTTAAAATCTCGACTTTATCGCCGCACAATTCTTCGGTATATTTATTCAGGCTTTTCCATGCCACATCAATACTAACACTCATAGGTCTACCTCTTATTTTTTCCGGATGATTCATCCTGAGGCAGCACAAGGGAACGCAGCTTCATCAAAATGGCCTTTGTCTCCGCTGTCGTTTCTCCCAGAAGCCCGGCGATTTCCTGCGCGACCATCATCTGCTTTTCAATAACCTGCTGGGCAATATCCACAACTTCCACTTTTGTGGACATCTCTTTGGCCTGCTGCTTTTCATCCTCTGTCACATCCTGGAAAATGGAAAGAGCGCTCTCCATGCCGGCCACATAGACGATGGTTTCAAGCACTGTCATCTTGTAGCTTTCCAAATAAATCTTTTTCCGATAAATCGGCGTATGTTCCGAAAGTACAAATTCAAAATCCGCTGTATCCAGAAGCTCAAAAACATACATTGAACGGATGGCATCTTCCCGCACAACGCCGAAAACTTCCGCAGCTTTTTTATTCATTTCTTTAATTTTCAGCTGGTCATCCACGATAAGAATCATATTCGGCGTCGTATCCATCACCACATTGGACATGGAATGGGCGCTCTCATATGCATACGGCAGACACATCTCCTGCTCTGCTTTGCCCTGATATACCGCGATCGCTTTCTCACGGCATGACGGATAACCGCAGGCGCCGCAGTTAAGCTCCTGATCTTTATTATATTTGCCCGTAGCTTTTAATATCTTCTGAATTTCTTCTTCTGTCGGCATCTTCTCACGAACTTCCCGGGAATAAAATGCTTTATGCAGATTCAGCGTCTGCGCTTCCGGTTCCTGCTCGCCTTTTTTATGTTCAACCATACGCTCAATATCTAAAGTTGATGAAAATCTTGAAATATTTAATTTATTGACCGCAGGCCCTTTGACACATCCGCCTTCACACATGTTAGCCTCAATAAAACATCCGGACAATTTTCCCTGACGCATTTCCTCAAAAAGTTCCCGGCAGTTATCCATGCCGTCAATATCAAACATTTTGTAGCCGTCGCCGCCGTGTTCTGTCATCACAGATGTCATTACGCCTTTTCTGACCGGATACATACGGTTAATCTTCGGATCAGGATTATCCACCGGTACATTGCTGCATGCAAAAACATCAATGCCCGCTTCTTTAAACCAAGCCTCCAGTTCTGCAAACGTAATAACTGCATCGATGTAGCCCTCTGTACGCTCATCATCTCTGGCTTCTTCCTTTTTAGCAATACACGGTCCGGCAAAGACTGTTTTGACCTTCTCGCCGTAAATCGCTTTCATAAGCATACCGTGGGCGATCATCGGCGATACTACAGGCGCCATATCCGACGTCAGTTCCGGATAATACTTTTCGATAAGATCGTTGACACTCGGGCAGCATGTCGTAATAATATTTTTCATCTTGCCTTCATCCATCAGCTTCTGATAAGCTTCTGTCACAAGGGCAGCGCCTTCGGCTGTCTCGCGGACATAAGTAAAGCCCAGTTTCTTAAGCGCATCGATGACCTGTCCCGGATGATCATATTTAAAAATGCCAAGATATGACGGCGCAATGGAAAGCGCTACCTTCTCCCCGTGTTTCAAATAGTATTTGACCATATCCAGATCGCTGGCAAATGTCTTGGCATTCTGAGGACAGACTTCCAGACAATGGCCGCAGAGCACGCAGTAATCTGTCATAATCTGTGCCTGCGCATTTTTTACTTTAATCGCTTTTACGCTGCATGTACGCACGCATTTGTAACAATGCTTACAGCTGGCATTTTCAAAATCAATAATTTTCATAGTTAATGACCCCCCAATCATTTTATCATTCTGCCTTTATAAAATCGGCTCGAAATACTGTTGTCCAAAAGCTTCTTCATCGTTTCACCGGACAATCCGAAACTTTTGCGGACAAGCTCAAGCTCCTTATGGATATTAGTATTGCTTACTGTGCAGTTATCCGTATTGATCGTCACTTTCAGCCCCTGCTCAAGAAAAAGCGGCAGCGGATACTGCGCAAAATCCGTCACTGCCTTCGTCTGAATATTACTTGTCGGACACATTTCCAGCGTCACACCCAAATCCCGGCAGTACGCCATCGCTTCCCGGTCATGCATCAGCGCAATGCCATGCCCGATCCGACGGGCGCCAAGTTTTACCGCATCGGCTACATTGACCGCGCTGCCGCATTCGCCTGCATGAATCGTAAAAGGTATATTCATCTTCACTGCCTCTTCAAACAGCGGCGCCTGAACCATCGTCGGATAATCGGCTTCACCTCCGGCAATATCTAGCGCCCATACCATACCCACTGTCTCAGGATCAAAAAATTTTACCGCCTTCCTGAGCATGTCCATATTGTCTGATACTGCCATATGACGCATGCCGCATACAATAACCCCGGCAGTCACTCCAAAATCCCCGGCTGCGGTTTTCACGCCGTTTACAACATTTTCAATGACATCACTGCAGCTTAATCCTTCTTCAATATGCAGCAGCGGCGCAAATCTCAGTTCCAAGTAAGCAAGCCCTTCCATCGCACCGTCACTCACTGCCGAATATGCGGCATCAAACAAATTCTCTGCACTCTGCATACACCGTACCGGAAGATCAAAGCACCTGAGATACATATCCAGACTGTCACAATCTGCCGGCGCACGCAGTACAGGTGCAAGCGCACCATCACCCTCAGGCAGCGCGATGTGTGCCCGTCCGGCAAGCCTTCTCACCGTCTGCATACTTAAAGACCCGTCAAGATGCCGATGCAAATCTGATAACCTCTCCATAAAGCACCTCCAAAGATACATTTATGGTATCATATTTTCATGGTAAGAACAAGAAAAATACAGAAGAGAC
>DVJY01000033.1 GCA_018716485.1 Candidatus Scybalocola faecipullorum | reverse complement strand
ACTTATTGAAGAGCCGTATGCCTTAATAGGGCACGTGCGGTTCTGTGAGGGGCTTTTGAGACTTGAACCTCTCATCGCAAAGAAATTTGAAATGAAAGGAAGTGAAAAGTCGAGACAAAGTCTACTCGACGCTTGCATGAGAATCACCCGCAGTTTTGAATTTCAAATCGGAAGCAAAGAAGAAAAGCTTCCTTATACTGATCCAAGCTTTCCATACATTGCTTCACGGGCGGAATTAGATTTCTACTGTGAGCCGTTTACCTTTGTCCCATGGCATTGGCACAATGCTATTGAACTCTTTTACATGGAAAGCGGCGTGCTGAAATACTATACCCCAAATAAAACTCTGATATTTCCTGCCGGTTCTGCCGGCATGTTAAACGCCAATGTCCTTCATATGACGCAAATTCAGACACGCAGAGAAAAAAATGTCCAACTGCTGCATATTTTTGATCCTCAATTACTTTCCGGAAATCACGGCAGTCTGATTGATCAAAAGTATATTGCCCCTATTGTTACCGCCCCGCAGATTGAACTGATTGCACTGCAGCCAAACAACCCGTAGCAGGCTGCAGTTATAGCGCTGATCCGAGAAGCTTTTTTACTGTCCGAGAAAGATTTCGGCTATGAACTCAATATAAGAGAAGCGTTCCATCGAAAAGATTATGGGGATTTCTATGCGACTGTCTATGAGCGTCTCTCTTGTGTTCGGCGCTTCTGCCTGCTTTATTCCCAATATTTTAATGCGGATATTTACTTCAGATCAGGAACTGATCGCTTTAGGCGGAAGCTATCTGAGAATATTAGGGGTGTCCTATCTGTTTATGGGATTCTCTCAGGTCTATTTATGTGTTATGCGGAGCATTGAAAGGGTCATGTTCAGCGCAGTCGTTACGGCGATTGCATTGATTTCCAATATTTTACTGAATGCGGTTTTTATTTTCGGTTTAATAGGCGCTCCAGCTTTGGGGATTCAAGGCGCAGCGGTTGCTACAGTCATTGCCAGAGGACTCGAATTGGCCATCTGTATCGTGGATAATTTTCGCAAGCAAAAAGTGCATTTTCGGATTAGCGAAATGTTTTCACCTAATCGGCTACTGATGCGTGACTTTTTCCGCTATTCTCTGCCGGCTTTCGGCAATGAAGTTGTGTGGGGCATCGGATTTTCCATGTACTCTGTCATCATGGGACACTTAGGCAGCGACATTGTTGCCGCCAATTCCATTGTTGTTGTGGCAAGAAACTTGGGAACTGCCGTCTGCTTTGGAATTGCTTCAGCCAGCGCTATTCTTCTTGGGCAGGAAATTGGCGACAATAAGATTGAAAAAGCCAAACGGGATACTTCCCGTCTATTTTGGCTGACTTTCTGGACTGCCATCGCAGGCGGAATTCTGATCATACTCATAAGGCCATTGATTTTAAACATGGTAGAACTCACACCGTCGGCCCACAGCCACCTCGGAAGTATGATTTATATCAATGCTTATTATATTGTGGGACAAGCTGTCAATACGATGATCATCTGCGGCGCCTTCCGCTCCGGAGGAGACTCACGATTTGGTTTTATTTGTGATCTCATAGATATGTGGGTATATTCTGTACCGTTAGGATTTCTGGCCGCTTTTGTGCTGAAGCTTCCGCCAATGGCCGTATATTTCCTGCTCTGCACCGATGAGTTTGTAAAAATTCCGTTTGTTTACAAGCATTACAAAAGTTATCGCTGGCTGAAAAATATCACAAGAGAAAATATTGGCTGATACAGTTTCTCATAAAAAATCAGAGAGCGGCGCACCGCTCTCCTTATTTATATAAACCCAAAAGTCCTTTCTATATTTGTAATGTTGCCGTATTAGCCACGCCGATCATGACAATAATCAAACAGTTGACCAATGCGCCGAGCCATATTTTCCCGGTCACTTTATAAAATTTCCGCCCCACATATGCCGCAGCAAACAGCCATACGATCAAAGGAATCACGACCATCGGATAAAGCCGGTCATCCTTGAATAACGCGGTTCCCGTGGCAAACAGCTTTATATACTGAGCCCCATTGATCAGCAAAATACCGAGCACATTGGCAAGCCCGCACAGCAGTATATTGATGCCTTCGCTCTGCCCGCCTATACGGCTCATTTTATTGTTTGATATGGATAAAACAATATAATAAATCAAATAAAACGGTATGTATTCGAGAAGAATCATCAGCTTATCCGGTGTAAACGTGCATATGCCCATGACCCAGAAACGATAGTCTGTATTAAAAAAGTATTCCGATACAAATACAAATCCGTAAAATCCCGCAAAAATACAAAGTGCCAAAGCTATCGTTTTCACCAGCGGCAGAATACCGATTTTTATATCGGAAAAATCTATTTTTCTCCCCTGTTCTTTCCCTGAGATCCGGCATGAAATCCAAAACAGAATCACACCGACAATACCGTTAAAAACTGCCCACAGCATAATAAAATTGGTGGACGGCTGCGGGAACCATTTTGCCGGCGTCATATTGGTCTGTGCCGGGAAAAATACGCTGTCCAACTTGGAAATCGGGAAGAATGACAAGCCTGAAATCATCCAGCTCAGCGCCCATCCGCCCCAAAAAATCAGACGACTCTTTTTACTGTTTAAAACGTTCATCGGCACCGGCGCCTCCCCTTTAAGGCTTCTGAATACCGGCACTTCCAGCAAAAGCAGCCCCATCGGCACAATGGCCATTAAAATGCCGATCAGTCCGATGCCATTAAAAATTTCTTTCAAAAGCCACAGCTGATTTCCGGCATCAAGGCCGCTGTCCGTGCCAAAAGCTGTCTCGAAAAAGTCTGCTGCATAGCCGGCGCTTGCCGTTGAAAAATGCTGCCCCGGATGGATTTCCGATGGATTAAAAATGACTCTTAAAGTCTTATCTTCCGCGTTTCCGTAATATTTTCCAATTTCCACGCTGGTTACTTTCTCCCCTTCCGGCATAATGGAATTGACCAATGCCAGTGACTCCGGCGCATCGCCGGATAAATCGCCGTCGCCCGACGCATTTCCGTAGCAGCCCTCATCATATTTTCCCGAATTCATGGCCAGATTGGCATGGATCATCTGAAATGTATCGTCTGTGGAAAATTGTATAAATGATGTCGGCATCCCTGCCGATACTTTATTGACTGCATCAGCGGCTTCCTGTTCCGCCGCGGTAATCTGCACGCCGCCGTCAGAATCTTCCGCCTGTGCCGCTTTAATTGCTTCATTATACTGCGCCCCATAATACATCAGTGTACACCATACAGCCATGCCCCCCATGGAATGGCCGATCACACCGATTTTGTCTTTATCCACATAATCCAGATTCCACACATACTCGACCATAGGGATCATCCCCATACCATCAGCCGCTGTTTCCTCCAACACACCGGCATTGACATTGGCAGATTTGCCATGACCGTAAGCATCCATTGAAATCACTGTCATATTCCGCCTTGAAAGTTCAATAGCATTTAAATCCTGCATCTGGCTGTTATTTAAATACCCGTGACATGTGATAACCGCCGGCATCGGATTCTCTGGCGTAGCAGTTTTCGGTTTATACACGGTTCCGCTCAGCCATCGGCCATCCGCTGTCGGGATTTTAAACGGAATAATTTCTGTTTTTCCAAAATTGGATTGGAGCAGCGACGCCCCAATACTGCTCACAAGCATTAAAATCACCGCAAAGCAAAAAAGTCTCACTGTTTTTTTCATGCTGTTTTTTGTTCTCATTTTTCATTTCTCCTCTCCTTATTTTAATTTCCTTTGGAATTTATATTATTGATTATGTCATTTTTATTATAAATTTGCAATGGGAAAAAGAACAGAAAAACCGAACTGTTTTTTGTGACATATTTACAGACATGAAAAAACGCGCCCTGTCAAGGCGCGTTTCAAACAAGGCTTTATCGACTGGCCAATAAAGCCGCCAGGTTGATAGACATTTATGTTCTGACCATAGTCATAGCGGTTCAAAAGATTATATATAAATTCAGGAAAACTATTTGGGTTGTCTGAATATCACGCAATCATGAGCGTCTATTTTGCTGCCTGCCAATTCTGCAAGCTTTCTGTCGGACCACAGTTCTACTGCATTTTCTGCAATCTGTTTCTGCCCGATTTTCTCAGGAATTTTTTGGTTCTTATCCGACACATTAAAAATAGCCGTATATCTGCTTTCGTCATTCTCAGCCGTCCATACGATCCATTCTTTATCTCTGAATTCCTGCTGCTGTTCTGTCAATGTGCTATGCATCCGGTTAATTTCTTCATTAGTTATCAGACTAAGTGTCCACTCATCAAGATCCGTCAGTTCTCCGCCAAACATCAGCGGAGATTGAAAAACAGACCACAACGTAACCATTGTTCTCTGCTCTGCTTTAGTGAACCGGGTCATCCTGTCTCCTTGTCCCCTCTCTCCCGAGCGTATCCCTATATGCCCTAATGGCAGCATATCACAATCCGGCCAATTTCCCTTTCGGATAAATGGCGACCACCAGTTGCAGCGTTCAAACATATCATAAAGCTGATTCCATTCATCCCAAAAATCATCAGTCAATCGCCACATATTAGCGTTTTTTTGCAGAAAACTTCCGTCCTGAAGCCGGGCCGGGCCCGGAGAAAGTGAAAGAACAATCTCTCTGTCGGTTTTGTCAATTGCTCTGCGGATTGCGGCAATTTCCGCAAAATGAGCTTCCCTATAAATCGTTGAATAAGCAATATCGTCCACTTTAATAAAATCTACTCCCCACTCCGCATAAAGTTCCAGCAGAGAATCATAATAAAGCTGTCCTTCGGGAATACTCATATCCACTCCATACATATCAGAATTCCATGAACATATGGAATTCTGCGCAATTTGATCTGCTGTCAGACTCGTCCCCTTAATTTTTGTTTTCTGATATACGGCCTGCCGTGGAATTCCACGCATAATATGAATTCCGAATTTTAACCCCAGCCCGTGTATATAATCTGCCAGAGGCTTAAATCCCTTGCCGTCTTTTGAACTTGGGAAACGGTTTTCCGCTGGTATCAGCCGACTATATTCATCCATATTTAATGCAGCAAATTTATGATAGGCGGCCGAATCGGCAGAAGGTTCATACCACTGAATATCCACCACAACATACTCCCAGCCATACTTTTTCAGCTTTCCGGCCATTACATCAGCATTTTTCCTAATTTCTTCTTCGTTTACGGAGGCCCCATATGCATCCCAACTATTCCAACCTTTCGGTGGTGTTTTTGCAAAATTCCTCATATTCATAATCCGCCTTTCTGTGAAAGACACCAATAAGACTATAAACTCCCTTTCATCCTTCCACCATTTTATTGTAAATAAAGTTCCAGTCAATTTCCCGGTTGTTCTTTCATAGTATATCATAGTATATAATTCTTTGGTACCATGTCATCTATTTTTTATCACCATATGCAGACAGTCTGAAACGCGCCCCGCAAGGCGCGTTTTTTAGAATTCTTTGCTTTTATAGATTTTATAGGATACGAAAAATGAGATGATGAAAATTGCCGCAACCGCAAAAGGCGCTGCCGCAGCTGCCATGCGGAAATCGATTTGATTAACAGCTGCCATCATTTCCGGATCTTTTGAAATCAGCAGCGCTCCCACGACCGGGATAAGCAGGACAACAAACATAATAATCCGCCCTTTTTCCGCCCCCACTTTAAAAAGTATGGGAAGCATAATGCTCAAATAAACCATCCCGATCCCGCTGACCACAAGCATGGAAATCATGTCCTCTTCCAACGGCCTGCCGCTCATTTTCCCTGTCACATATAAAACAATTTCTCCAATCAGTGTTGACACTGCCACAGCGGTCAGCGCAAAGATGTATTTTGCGGCCACAATCTCTATTCTTCGCACCGGCGTCACATTAATGAACTTATCCCAATGGCATATATCATTATATGAAAATGAGGCCAGCACAAGCATCACCGCAAAAAAGATAAGAAATGAGACCATAGCAGAGCCTCCGCCGTTGAAAATACCAAGGGCAATATAAATCACACTGACAATCAGATAAAGTTTGACAACTTTTTTCATCGAAAGCATATCCGCAATCACTGCACCGATCATTTTATTTTGCCTCCTTCACATAAAAAACCATAATTTCATCCAAGGTCGCCGGATCCACAATATACCCGCCCGGAATGCTATCACGCTGTACAAGCGCTTCCACACCGAAAGCATTCCGTCTCACGCCGACAACTGCTTCCTCATCAATATCTGCAAGCTCTTTTTCCGAACATTTTAAAATACCGTATTTTTCAAGCAGTTCATCTTTACTTTCTGAAAAAACAAGCCTGCCCTGATGAATAAATGTGATATAATCACATATCTTTTCCAGATCACTGAGGATATGCGATGAAATAAAGACTGATTTTGTCTCATCCTGTATAAATTCCATTAAAAAATCAAGAAGATCATCCCGTGATACCGGATCAAGTCCGCTTGTCGCCTCATCCATAATCAGCAGCTTTGTATCATGACAAACCGCCGCGGCAATTAAAAGTTTCATCTTCATACCTTTAGAATAATCTTTAAACTTACTTTCCGGCGGAATTTTATAATCCTGCATCATTTTAAAAAACTTGCGGCTGTCCCATGTCTTATAAAGATGCTTCATAATCATATTGATGTCTTTATAATTTAAATCCTGTGAAAAGTTGGCCTCATCTAAGACAACGCCGATGTGTTCTCTCATTGTACGCGGCAGCTGTTCAGACTTCTTCCCGAAAATTTCCACACTGCCCCGGTCTTTTCGGATCAAATCTAAAATCAGTTTGATCGTCGTGCTTTTCCCGGCGCCGTTTTCACCGATAAATCCCATAATACATCCCGCCGGCAGTGTAAAACTTATATCCTGAAGTGAAAATGTTCCATAATCTTTGCCGACGTTTTCCAGCTTCAACAAATCACTCATGATCATACTCTCCTTTTCCCTGAATACAGCTATTATGCTTCTCCTTTATAAATCATCTCAAGCATCTGCAATATTTCTTCAAGGGAAACATCACAGGTTAGTGCCGTATCCGAAGCTTTTCTCAAATAATCTTCAATTTCTCTGTATTTTTGCTCTTTAATAAGCTCCATATTCTGGCTGGCCACAAAGCTTCCTTTACCGGTATAGGAAACAATAAAGCCCTCCCTTTCAAGCTCCTCATAAGCCCGCTTCGTTGTGATCACACTGATACGAAGTTCTTTTGCCAACAGTCTCATCGAAGGAAGAGCGTCCCCCTCTTTCAGCGAGCCTGAAATAATCATATTTTTTATTTGTGATACAATCTGCTCATATATCGGCTGGCCACTGGAATTGCTGATAATGATATTCATAGGTACACCTCTGATTTTTATATTGTATATATGCATTATATACAATATGTGCAATGTTGTCAATATATAACCTCACATATTAAAATTTTTATGCTATAATGATTGAATAGAGTGCAATACGAAATGGCAGTGCCGTTTCCTTCCCTGCACACGCAGCACAATTAACTTATTTTTTTTTTAGGAGGCACCATCATGATCTATACACCGCTGACTAAAAAAGCAATGCTGTTTGCTTACCGTGCCCATTTAAATCAATATGACAAATCAGGAATGCCTTATATTTTCCATCCTTTCCATCTGGCCGAAACGATGACCGATGAAATCACTGCGGCCACAGCCCTGCTCCACGATGTTGTGGAAGATACGGCCGTTTCATTTTCCGACTTGGAACAGGAAGGCTTCCCAAAAGAAGTCATTGACGCACTGCGTCTGCTGACCCGACATGACGGTCTGGATTACTTTGAATATGTCGCTCAAATAAAAAACAGCCCCATCGCCCGGGCGGTCAAAATCGCTGATTTAAAACATAACAGCGACCTTTCCCGCCTTGATACGGTTGATGAAAAGGCTGTCAAAAGATTTAAAAAATACCAAAAAGCTTTGGAGATATTAACTTAACATCCATGTTCTTATAGAATGGATTTTTGCCGATGACTGTATGACTATCTTCCCGTTTAAAATATTTTCCTCCGTTTCAACAGCGCCGTAAATCGTCCCTTCGGCGCCGTAAAATTCGATCACTTCCTGATCAACAATCAAAGATAATGACAGCATGGTCTCCCGATCAAAAGCAGTCACTTCTTCCTGCAAATTCCAATGCTTTACGGTTATCTGTGCCCGGTCAAAATCAATGTTCAGCACAGTTTTCCCAATCCCGAGCATGGTCATGCCGGAAGGATTTTTCTCCCATGTTACTTTTGCCCAGACAGGGCTGCCATTCATCGGTATGTCCGCTTTCTCACCTTCGCATACACCGCAATTGCCGGATATCTGCTGATGTTCAGGGGCATATGCCGCTTCGCCCTTTTTGACACATTCCAGTTCACGTACCGGGCAGAAAGCAATTTTGATATCGTCTTTTTGCCGGACAAGGGACAACTCTGCCGGCAAAGACATCACACCTCTATAGCAGCCTCGGCTGTTATGCATGCGCAGCCATGCCACACTGATGACTCTGCCGCTGACGCCTGAATATGTCTGCGCCGCATATGGCAGCTTCGTACTATAAGCAGACTGTATTTTTGACTTTGGCGTAAAATGACTGCCGTCAAAACTTCCAATCATATAGTAACCGTCAGCCGACCAAAAAACCCATAAGGTTTCATTGCTGCCTTTGACCGGAAGTTCAAATAAATCCGGGCACTCACGCATGTTCTCACATGTGATTCTCTGTGTCTGCCGCCAATGAATCAAATCTTCTGAACGGAAAATGGCAAAGTCAAAATCATCTAAATACAAAACCATCACATAAGCTTTGCTCGGTGCATGATAAAAGACTTTCGGATCTCTGTTTTCTCCCACAATATGACCAAGCACACACTGTGTTTTTTCCAATGTACAGCCGCCGTCCCGGCTGACCGCCAAGCGCTGTGTATACACGCCGTGACCCGTATCTGACGACCATTGATTATCGCCGCCGGCCGCCGTATAGTAAAACAACAGCGCATTTTTCCCGAATCCTGCCGTATTTTCCCGATCCTGCCATCCGCAGCCCGAAAAAACCGTACCGTATTGATCCGGCGCCATCGCCATCGGCTCGTGCTTCCAGTGAAGCAAATCATCGCTGACTGCATGTCCCCAGTGCATATTGCCCCATATTACGCCATACGGATTCCATTGATAAAAAAGATGATACTTGCCGTTAGCAAAGACAAGTCCGTTGGGATCATTCATCCAGCCTGTTTCCGGACAAAAATGCAGCCAAGGCCGAAACGGATCGTCATTGGACGGGCGTTTGTCCCGGCATACGGCCAACCATTGCTCATCTTCATCTGCGCCTTCAATTTCCAGTGTCTGTCCGATATACATCTGCATATCCATGCAGGCATAAAAATCGGCATATTTTCCGAGGCAAATATCTGCCTCCTGAATTTTTTCCCCATTAATATAAAAATGCAGTTTTACTTTCGGTCGGCTGTTTTCCACCGGCAGCCACACATAACGATCTGTTATATTTAATTTCATATTCATTCCTCCAATTGATACTGCTATACTGTTTTTCTTCGGATTTCCCGACGCTGCGGCACTAAAGTCACATCTGCCACATCCATTGTGACCGGCGCGGATAAGGCGTACATGACCGCATCCGCGATCTGTTCCGGAAGCAAATAGGCATCTTCCCGGACACTCTCGCAAAAATCCGCATGGCGGTATAAATTTGTTTTTGTCATCTCCGGATGGATGACTGTCACTTTCACACCATATTTTCTTGCTTCCTCAAACAGACTTTCCGAAAAAGCAGTCAGCCCCGCCTTGGTCGCGCCGTAAGCACAGCCGCGGGGACTGGCCTGCTTTGCCGTCACTGAAGATATTTGTATGATATGTCCGTGATTCTTTTTCAGATTCCTCATAAAAATCTGACACAAAACCATCGGGACTTCCAGATTAACCGTCACCATTTCATGGATTTTTGCCGGATTCAGCGTTTCATGAAGTCCATAATAGGCCGTCCCTGCACAGTTCACAAGACAGCCGATATCCTCACGCTTATTCAGCAGCCGCATTTGCTCATAAAAATTTCCTGTCCGAAGCATATCCAAAGGCATCGGCACATATTTACCGCCAAGCTGAGCTTTGCGGAGGCTTTCCGGCATTTGTTCAAAATTCCGGCCAATCCCATATACTTTATAATTTTCAGACAAAAGCCTCCCGGCCAGCGCCAGCCCGATTCCCGATGTTGCTCCTGTCAGCAGTACCGTACGACAATCCATAACTATTCTCCAATCTCTTCTTTTTCACTCCACAAATATATCTGCTGTTTGCTTATATACTTTTTCAGTTCCTCTGTCACAAATGACAGCATGGATTCCGACAATTTCCGGTCGTAATGATACACACCGCGGTCGGCAGTATACGGATAAAATAAAACGGCGCTTCCCGGCCTCTGTCGGCGCATCGTTTTTAAATACTGAACGGATACTCTGAATTCACCCACGCTCATATCTGTAACTGCATGCGGCGGCACAATCTCAAAAATACGCCGGATCAGCGCACCGTAAATATCCTGCCAGCCCTGAATATAAAGCAGCGGTTCGAGGCAGAGCCGTATGCGCCATCCGCACGTCCATGCCGTCTTCGCCGACAATAATCTGGCCTCTGTCGGCGCTGCAAAATGCTCATACTGCCGTGCAATGACTTCCGGTGACACCGACCACGCTAAAATCACATTTTTCGGAGCCTCGATCTGCCGGATCTGATCAAAAGCAGCGCTTTTGGTCCGAATCTCGACGGTCAGCTGCTCATATTGCCGCGCAAAAGCGCACCATGCTTTCACAAATCCGGTCATGTTTTCCACAGCAAGTAAATCTGTATCATAAGATATACACAAATACACCGGATGCTTTGTTAATAATCGGCGGACTTCCTCAAAAATATCTTCCAGATTCACAAACAAAACAATATTTCCTGACGGATACATCCCCTGCAGATAGCAGTATTCGCAGTCAAAGATACAGTTCATCATACATGACGTATAATAAAAATAGTAATTGCCGAAATTCTGGCAGACAGGCGCACCTTCATAGATCAGCTGCCCTTCTTTTTTGGCGAGAATCAGCGCCTGATGTGCTTTCTGACGCATAAAACTTTGATGGCTGCGGTTAAATACGTCTTTGTAGTGACGCACATAAATCACCTGCGCCTTTGGAAACCGTGCCAAAATCCGTGCAGCAGCCGGGTCTTTCTTCAATTTTTCTTCAACATAAATATGTGTAAACTTCACTGTTTTAAACACTCCAATAACTTTTCCATCACAGCCTTACCTTCGTTTTTCGAACGGCACGGCGCCTGTCTGTGCGCTTTCAGAAACGCTTCTGCGCTGCCGCCGCACAGCTCATAATAATATAAATGCCGTTTTAAAGTTTCCCGCATAGACCGGGAAGCTTTCATATGCTCACATAATTCATCGAACAATGATGCGCTCTCTTTCCCCGGCACCGAAGGCATCATCTGCGCATCATCATGGGCAGCCTGCATCGCGATCTCCTCAATCCATGAAAACAGCTGTCCGCACGACTGCCGGCACAGCTGCCTTACTGTCCGGTCACTGACCTCCTCTCCTGAAATATCGGAAATGACTTTGATAAACACCATCCTGTCCAAAGCCAGAAAGCGTCCGGCGCTGTAAAAAAGTCCTTCCGCCTCCATATCTGCAAGAAGGGTTCCATGCGTATCAGCCTTTTGAGACAGCGGTTCTCCACGGTATATATGGTCAAAACTGATCAGGGCAGCCTCCCTGACCGGCGCTGTATAAAACATATCCGGATAATACTGCCTGCCGCTGCTGCCGCCGGTCACTTTATGAACAATAAACGTCTCTCCTATCTCTCCTTCACCGTCAATCTTGGCGCAAATACCAAAGTTTATAAAAATACTCCCTTCTTCCGGCTCAAAAAGCGTACAAAGATATGTGCATGCCGCCGCTGCCGCCAGCGGCCCCGTCCCCGTGATGACAAGCCGGACCGTCAAAGTCTCTTGTGCCGCCGTTTTCGCAGTTCCCTCAAATATCTGAAATTTTGTCAATTCTGCCCGTTTCTTTAACTGATACTGTTCAATCCACGGCAGTGCTTCCTGATATAAAGCGCAGGCTATATAAATCATCTGCCGAATATCTCCTTTCCGCCTCTGCAAATCTATCCCTGCTTCAGACGTCACTGACAGAAGCTGATATCTATGTACCAGTATAATATAGTCTGCCGACAGGGCACAAGGGCATCATTTAATATTTTATAATGAATTAACATTTTCACTCTTGCGCAAATACTTAAATTCCCTCATAATAAACGACAGAGTCACGAAAGAAATGGAGGTACGCTCTTTTGAAACAAAAGATTATTTTTTTTGATATTGACGGTACAATTCTTCCCGAAAACGGTATGCCTATTCCGGAAAGCACAAAGGAAGCCATAAAAAAAGCCCGCGCCAACGGTCACCTGACGTTTATCAATTCAGGAAGAACATCAGTCAATATTAACCCGAATATACGCGAACTCGGATTTGACGGATATCTGTGCGGATGCGGCACCTATATTTATTATAAAGACAAACTTCTTTTTCAAAGCACCATTCCCCATGACCGGTGCATTGAAATCATCAATATGATGCGTCAGTGCCGTATTCCGGGATTTTTTGAGGAAAACAGTTTTTGCTTTTTCGATGACCAACTTCCAAACCATCCTCAGGTGGAATGGGCCAAAAAGTCTTTCGGAAAAAAGATGACGCTGCTGCCATCTTCCGCAATGAACGATCCCGGCTTCACATTTGATAAAATACTTATTTTTATGGAAGATTACTCCGATGAGGAACGCTTTAAAAACTATGCGTCTTCTTTCCTCGAGTATATCGACCGGGGCAATCATATGGCTGAAATCATTCAAAAAGATTACTCGAAAGCAACTGCGATTCAGTTTATGTGCGATTATCTGAATCTTTCACTGGATGACTGTTACGTCATCGGCGACAGTACCAATGATCTGTCTATGCTCCAGTATGTACGCCACAGTATCGCCATGGGCAACAGTACACCGGAAATTCTGCCTTACTGTGAATATGTAACGACAGACATCATGGAGGACGGCATCGCCAATGCCCTGAAACATTACGGACTGATTGATTAAACATTTTCACCGGCAGGTTTTACCTATAAAGCACAGAAAGCACGACTATTTTAATACCTTGAATGAATATACTATTACTGCTATGGTGAACATCACCGTGATCTCATTCAAGGAGTCGGTCAATGATGAAGAAATCCAAATTAACAATGCTGATTGTCTTTTTATGCATCCCTCTGGCTTCAGGCGGCCTGTCCGCGCTGCTCTCAGGAAGTTTCAAAGATACTTATGCCGGGCTTAAACAGCCTCCGCCGGCTGTTCCGGCATGGCTGTTCCCTGTTGTATGGACAATACTCTATATACTGATGGGTCTTTCGGCATGGCTTGTCTGGCTCTGCAGCTACAGCAGCACTTCATTCAGGCAAACGATGGGGCCTTTCTGGATTCAGCTTTTCCTTAATTTTTTCTGGTCTATTTTATTTTTCAGATGGCATCTGCTCTATTTTTCCAGTTTTTGGCTCATTGCCCTGATTCTTTGCGTCTGGTGGATGATCCGAAGTTTCCTTCCCGTGTCGCGCAAAGCCGCACAGCTGCAGATTCCCTGTCTGATCTGGTGCTGCTTTGCCGCCTATCTCAGCTTCGGAACCGCTATTCTAAACTAAAAACGAGCGCATTATTCGGCAAAGCATCTGCTTTTTCCCAAAACAGACTAAAAAAATCCCTCCGCGTGGAGGGATTTTTTTAATCCATATCTCTGATAATTTTCCTTAATTTTAATACCATTGACGGCGCAACAGACAATTCATCGACACCCATTTTCACGAACTGTTCTGTCAATTCAGGATCTGCGCCCAATTCACCGCAGATACCTGCCCATTTGCCTTCTTTATGGGCATTATCCACAACCATCTTAATGAATCTTAAAATAGCTTCATGATGCGGGTTGAAGAATGTATCAAGCTTCTGGTTCTGACGGTCGATCGCCAGCGTATACTGAGTCAGATCGTTTGTGCCGATACTGAAGAAATCCACCAGTTTCGCCAGTTCGTCACTGATCATCGCCGCAGCCGGTGTCTCGATCATAATGCCTTCCTCAACATCTTTATAAGGAATCTCATCCTTTTTAAGTTCTTCCTTAACTTCTTCAGAAATCTTCTTAATCTGAAGCACCTCATCCGCAGAAATGATCATCGGATACATAATGGAAATATTACCGTAAACGGCTGCTCTGTACAGCGCTCTTAACTGTGTTTTAAAAATCTCCGGCTGCGTCAGGCATATACGGATTGCTCTGTAGCCCAATGCCGGATTATCTTCTTTGCCGAGATTAAGATAATCCGCCTGCTTATCAGCACCGATATCCAAAGTTCTGATGATAACTTTTTTGCCTGCCATCATCTGAGCCGCCTGCTTGTACGCTGTAAACTGTTCCTCTTCACTTGGAAGTTCATCTTTTCCAATATATAAAAATTCACTTCTGAACAGACCAATGCCGCCGGCGTCATTGGCAAGGACGTAGCCGATATCGCTGACACTGCCGATATTAGCGTAAATGTTGATTTTTTTACCGCTTTTTGTGACATTATCCTTGCCCTTTAATGTCTGTAAAAGCTCTTGTTTTTCTTTCTCTTCATTAATCTTTGCCGCGGCCTTTTCCCTGATCTCCTCTGTCGGTTCAAAATAAACCATTCCTGTAAAGCCATCGACAACGGCCTCCATACCGTTGGATAATTTATCCAAATCTGCCGGCACACTGACAATTGCCGGAATATTCATCATTCGCGCAAGAATTGCTGTATGTGAGTTTGTTGAACCATGAACTGTGACAAAAGCAAGAATATTGTCTTTATCCATCTGAACTGTCTGGCTCGGAGACAGATCATCTGCGACAATAATCACCGGTTCATTAAAATTCATATTACTATCTGCATTGCCGAAAAGATTTTTTACAAGGCGCTCTGAAATATCTTTAACATCCGCTGCCCTTGCTTTCATGTAATCATCGTCCATCGATGCGAAAACTTCAGAAAAGTTATCGCCAACTGTAGCAACCGCATATTCGGCATTCACCATCTGTGTACGGATTGTATTTTCAATCGCTTCATTGTAATCATCGTCGTCAAGCATCATCTGATGAACTTCAAAAATAGCGGCGCTTGCCTCGCCCACTTCTTTAACTGCTTTGTCATATAATGCCTGAAGCTGAGCCTGAGCAGCTTTTTTAGCAGTTTCTATTCTCCCCAGTTCATATTCAGGGTTATCGATTTTAACCCTTTTAATCACATAATCTGCTTCATCAAGCAGCGCGATTTTTCCAAGCGCCATGCCTGCATATGCGGATTTTCCTTTAAGACACTCCATATCCTGACCCTCTTTGCTTAACTGTATTGACGGTTATTACAGGTTTGCTGAGAAAAATGCCTGCATTGCGTCGTATGCTGCGTCTTCATCAGCACCTTCAACAGCAACTTCGATTGTCTGATCTTTCTTTACGCCAAGTGCCATAATTGCCATTAACTTTGTAGCTTCAGCGCTTTTACCATCTTTTGTAATCGTCACCTTACTTGAAAATTTCTTTGCTTCTTTTACAAGCATTCCTGCCGGTCTTGCGTGGATTCCCAACTCGTCCTTAATTGTGTACTCAAATTTTTTCATGGTAAATTTCTCCTTTTTATTATATATTTTCCCAGCTTTACGCTGTAAGAATTCTTTGTATATGGATGGCCAGAAAACCCATCTCTTCTTTCATCAGTTCTTTTTTCAGACATTCTTCCAAATGACTGCATATTTCTGCAGCTGCAGACGCTGCCCTCGGATATTTTTCAGAAATAAAGGAATTAATATCAGTATTGACCGCCTCGCCTTTCTTTACTCTGGCAATAATGTAATACAAGTGACTCATCAGTC
Source organism: Candidatus Scybalocola faecipullorum (assembly GCA_018716485.1). Classification (GTDB taxonomy): domain Bacteria; phylum Bacillota; class Clostridia; order Lachnospirales; family Lachnospiraceae; genus Scybalocola_A; species Scybalocola_A faecipullorum. The sequence goes on along the minus strand of DVJY01000033.1, from coordinate 10,835 downwards.
TGCTGTATCCCAGAGACTCTGTATCAATTTCCGACTGAAAATATTTTTTAACAATATCGATACTGTCGTCGATCATCTGGGTCACTGCCAATGTTTCTGAAACCTGCTCACCTGACAGCCCCGCATGAATATGTAGCGCAATAAATCCGGCTTCATCATCGCTGATTTCGTATCCGGTCATGTCTTTCAGAAATTTTCTGCCTCTGATCGCCACTTCATATTCTTTTGGGAAAAGCATACGGATGTCCATCGTCAGCGGATTGGCCATCTGCGTCCCTTCAAACGCCCGCTTTGCTGCCAGCGCTATATGATCTGCCAGCGGAAGCATAATATCTTTATTGATTTCCTCAGAAAACATCTCCTCAGCTATATCAATCATCTTGCCGGCCGCCTCAATATATACCGGCTCTATGCCGTTGACTGCTTTCAGGACAGACTGCTGCTTGCGCCGCGTCACCAGCGAATAAATCTTTGCGCCTTCAGACGATTTCAAATGTTCACCCATCCTGCGCCCGAAACCGATCCCGCTGCCCATCAGAATATATTCTCTTTTCTTATCTTCATCAAGCACGAGAATACTATTATTATTTAATACTTTAATAATTCGATACATCAATAACTCCTCATGTTGAAATTACTGGATTATCCGTTAAAAGCTTATAATTTCTGCAATCTTTTCCAGAGCATTGACTCTCCCTTCTGCAGTCACAACAATTTCCTCATCTTCTCCAAGACCGGTAAACACTGCAAGGCACTCTTCGGATTTTACATGCTCTTTGATATATTGTATATCAAACTCAAGCAGTTTGTCACCTTTTTTTACAAAATCGCCATCATTTACTAACAATTTAAAGCCTTTGCCTTCCAATATTGCTGTATTCAGCCCAATATGCAGCATCATTTCTGTACCATCCTCACAATCGAGACCGACAGCCTGACCTGTCGGAAAGGTAAAACTGACTTTACAGTTCTCCGGCGCATAAGCGATGCCTTCATCCGGAATCACAAGATAGCCATCTCCCATCATCTTTTCTGAAAAAGCCGCATCTTTGGACTTTGTAATATCAAAAATCTGTCCGCAGAACGGTGAATACAGACTTTTTTTTACTTTATGCACAGGCACGCCCGGGCTTCTGTCCCTGTCTGCGTCTCCCTGCTGCTGAAGATACTTTTCCAGTTCTGCTTTTAAGCGGCCTGATGAAACGCCGCAGACAACCTGTATATCACGTCCCCGCCGAATCACTCCCAGCGCTCCGGCCTGTTTTAATACAGCTTCGTCTACAAGATCCGGGCTGGAAACAAGACATCTCAGCCGTGTGGCACAGGACTCTGTTTCTAAAATATTACAGATGCCGCCCAATCCATCAGCAATTTGGATAACTTTTGCTCTCAATGCCTGCGCATCATCTAAAATATGCATCACCGCTGCTGTCTCCTTCCTTTATCGGATAACACATGATATCTGTTTCCGGACTTAACGCAACAACAAAAAAAGCATAAACTCCTCATCAAACTGTATCTAAAACACAGTAAAATAAGATAGTTTATGCCTGCTTGCCAGTAACACGCTATCATGCTTCATCCAATCTTCATATAAAGACATTATAGCTGTTACATATATAATCGTCAATTCACATTTTTAACAGAATTGCCGGTTCAAAATTAGTAAAAACACACAGTAAAAAATTATCTGTCTGTATCTGCGGCAGTTCCGAAATCAATGGTAATCTCCGTGCCTTTGCCCGGCTCACTTTGAAGACTGAGCGCCGCGCCGTGCAGTATTGCACCATGCTTTACAATTGACAGCCCCAGACCTGTACCGCCGGTTTCCTTGGAATGGCTCTTGTCGACACGATAAAACCTTTCAAATATCCGGTCCTGATGTTCTTTTGCAATACCGATGCCATCATCACGAACAGAAACGATGCGATGTCCTTCCGTATTTTCTCCGACAGTAATCCATACATGTCCGCCGACATGATTATATTTAATGGCATTATCGCAAAGATTATATATCATCTCATAAAGTACCTGACGCGCCCCTTCGATGACTATACTCGTTCCCGAAACTTCAACCTGAATCTGCTCGCTTGCAGCCCGCATCACAAGACGCTCAGAAACCTCACCGGCAATTTTCAGAAGATCTGTGTCTTCCATCGGAAGGCTGCCGTCGTCTTCATCCAGTCGGGAAAGTTTTATAATATCTTCCACCAGCGTAGACAGCCGGTTAGCCTCACTGAAAATACGTCCTGCGAATTTTTTCATATCTTCAGGGCGTACCATACCATTTTTCATAATTTCGGCATATCCCGAAATTGACATCAGCGGCGTCTTTAATTCGTGGGAAACATTTGCAGAAAATTCCCGCCGCATCATCTCTGCTTTCTGTTTTTCAGTCACATCCATAATAAAAATCACCGCACCCGTAATTGTTCCATGTTCATCACATACAGGATTGCCGATCAGTTGATAAGTCCTTCCGCCGATATCTACCGGAACTTCCTTTTCTCTGCCTGAAAAAACGCTTTCTAAAACTTCTCTGAGTACCTCATTGCGGCTGACAGTAATAATGTCGTGTCCGATACATTCCTCTCTTTCAATTCCGAAAAGTTCTGTTGCTGCATGATTAATTGACAGCACAACCTTTTTGTTTGTCACAATCAGGCCGTCTTTCATATGTTCAGTAATCGCCACATATTCCTCCTGATTTTTCTTCAGCTGTTCCATCTGCGTTTTTATCTGCCGGTTCTGCTTATCAATGCGCACAAGCAGCGGACTAAGTTCTTCGTATGCCTTATTCTCCAAAGGACGGTTTAAATCCAGCCGATTCAGAGGTCGCACGAGCCTTTGGGCGGTTTTTCCCGCCAAAATCACAGCCAGCACACCAATCACAAGAAGAATCACACACATTAAAACAAGTCCCGACACCATACTTCTCAGCACACTGTCTGTCGTTCTTGCAACCCGGATCACAGAACCGTCGCTCAGGACCATTGCATAATAAAATGTCTGCTCATCTAATGTGGTGGAATAACGCACTTCACTGCCCACGCCTGCCGATTCCGCACTGCTGACCTCCGGTCTTCCCGAATGATTGCTCATATTTTCTGAGTCCGCTGCGGAATCATAAATCACTGTACCGTCTTCATCGATATAAGTCACCCTGCTTTTAATGCCGTCACACAATTTCTCAAGATACAGTTCAGCATCTGTTTCTTCCAGTACATTTCTCAAAAAAAGGCAGTCATCTCTAACCGCTTCTTTCATATCATCAAGCGTACCGTGATACATCAGACGGCTCATAGCGATAAAACTTATAACTACTGAAAGAATGACGAGGATGCTGGCATTGAAAAAAATTTTCTTTTTCATTGTTTTGCTCCGTCTATGATATATTACATTTTATATCCGACGCCCCGCACTGTTTCAATCAACTCACCGCAGCCGCCAAGCTTCTGCCGCAATGTCCGGATATGTACATCGACGGTACGGGTTTCCCCGTCAAAATCATATCCCCATATGTTTGTCAGAAGTTTGTCTCTTGTCATGACAATGCCTTTGTTTTCAAGCAATACTTTCAGCAGTTCAAATTCTTTCAGAGTCAGTTCCACATTTTTGCCGTCTGCAATCACCTGATGCTGTTTGATATAAACTTTCAGATTTCCTTTTTCAAGGACATCATCCATAACATTTACGTTTCTTCCCTGACGTCTGAGAATCGCCCGGACTCTGGCAAGAAACTCCATCATACCAAACGGTTTTGTCATATAGTCATCCGCACCGCTGTCGAGACCGAGAATTTTATCGTACTCAGCGCCTTTTGCCGTAACCATCATCACCGGGATATTTTTCGTACTGTCGGAGCTTTTAAGCTGCTTGAGTATCTCGACGCCGTCTTCCCCCGGCAGCATAATATCCAACAAGATCAGATCCGGCTTTTCTTTGTTCAGCGCTTCATAAAATTCCTGTCCTGATCTAAAGCCTTTAGCTTCATAACCGCTGGATTCCAGCGTATATATAATCAGTTCCCTGATATTTCTCTCGTCCTCAACGCAGTAAATCATTACTTTTCCTCTTTTCTGTGCTGTCCCGTAATTGCGAATTCAACCCATTCTGCAATGTTTGTTGCGTGGTCGCCGATTCTTTCATAATATTTCGCAATCATCAGCATGTCAAGTGCCTGTTCCTTTGAATTTAAATCACTTGCCATATTTTCGGCAATTTGATGTTTAATTTCGATAAATAAGTTATCGACACGATCATCATCTGCAATGACCTGTCTTGCAATATCCAAATCCTGTTTAACAAAAGAATCAATACTGTCTGTGACCATTTTCATTGTCGCCTGAGACATCTCGCCAATCTTTGTTGCATGAGCGGAAATGTTCAGATCCTTTGAAGCTTTCACAATATCGGCAATGTCCGACGCCTGATCGCCGATACGTTCCATATCTGTGATCATCTTCAGCGCTGCGGAAATCTGACGCAGATCAGTTGCCACCGGCTGCTGATGCAGCAAAAGCTTTAAGCATGCAGATTCGATCTCCCGCTCTTTCATATCGATCTCAGAATCTTTTTCAATAATTTCCGCTGCCGCCTTTTTATCTCCCGCAAGAATAACCTTATAGGTTCTGTCAATGACCTGTTCACACAAAGCACCCATCTCGATAAGCATCGTATGCAGTGCTTCAAGCTGTTTTCTAAATAATTCTCTCATAAAATCAACCAAACCTTCCTGAAATATAATCCTCTGTTCTTTTATCTTTAGGCATTGAGAAAATAGTATCTGTATCGTCGTATTCAATCATCTCGCCTAACAGGAAAAATGCAGTTTTATCCGAAATTCTGGCCGCCTGCTGCATATTATGTGTAACCATAATAATAGTATAATCTTTCTTTAATTCTATAGCAAGGTCTTCGATTTTAGAAGTAGAAATCGGGTCAAGAGCAGATGTAGGCTCGTCCATCAAAAGCACTTCCGGCTGTACTGCCAATGCGCGGGCAATACAAAGTCTCTGCTGCTGTCCACCGGACATCCCCAGCGCACTCTTCTTCAGACGGTCTTTGACTTCATCCCAGATCGCAGCCTGACGCAGAGATTTTTCAACAATTTCATCCAGTTTTGCCTTGCCTCTGATACCATGAGTTCTCGGGCCGTAAGCAATATTATCATAGATGCTCATCGGAAATGGATTTGGCTTCTGAAATACCATACCGACACGTTTTCTTAACTGATTGACATCCATTTTTTTACTGTATATGTCCTCACCGTCAAGGCAGATGCTGCCTTCAATACGGCATCCGTTGACCAGATCATTCATACGGTTCAACGATTTTAAAAGGGTGGATTTGCCGCAGCCGCTGGGACCGATAAACGCGGTGATTTCTTTTTCCTGCATGTTAAGATTCACATCTTTGAGCGCATGAAAATCACCGTAGTAAAGATTCATATTTTCAACTGTTATCTTATCCATTGTATTATCCTTTCGCTATTTTTTTCGCTACCGCACTGGAAAGTGCATTGATTACAAATACCAGAACCAAAAGTACAACTGCTGTCGCGTATGCTTTATCAATATGAAGACCTTCATTCGAAAGCACATACATGTGAATTGCCAATGTACGTCCGGAATTCATCGGTCCCGCATAGTCCGCCACACTGCCCGCAGTGTACAGCAAAGCCGCAGTCTCACCGACAACACGTCCGATGGCAAGAATAACACCCGAAGAAATACCCGGGACTGCTGACGGAAGTACAATTCGGAAAATCGTTCTCAGTTTTCCGGCACCCAGACCGAAGCTGCCTTCGCGATAAGATACCGGTACAGATAAAAGCGCTTCTTCTGCTGTTCTCATAATCAGCGGAAGAATCATAATCGACATTGTAAATGCACCGGAAAGCACCGAATATCCCCAGCCAAGTGCTGTGGAGAAAAACAGCATACCGAACAAACCATATACAATCGACGGAATACCGGAAAGTGTTTCCGCTGTAATACGGATCAGTCCGACAGCTTTACTCTTATTGTTGGCGTATTCAACGAGAAAGATGGCCGCAAAAATACCCAGCGGTCCTGCAATCACCAACGCCATCACTGTCATTAACAGCGTATTCCAAAGCGCCGGTACTAAAGAAACATTATCTGATGTATATACCGGTGAAAACAAGTCCAGCGAAAGATTTCCTATACCCCGGATCAATATAAAGCCCACAAGAAACACAAGTATCGCCAAAGCTACGACGGCCACAGCCCATGTGAGGCCAGTCAGAAACCTGGAGAAAATACTTTTTTTGTAAACAACTTTGACTTCTTTTTTATCCGTCATATTACTCATTTGTATCCCTCCGTTTCAGCACTGTGACGATTAAGTTAATAAGCAAAATAAATACAAAGAGTACAACGCCTGTCGCAATAAGCACCTCTCTGTGAAGGCCGGTGGCATATCCCATTTCCATAACAATATTTGATGTCAATGTACGAACGCCGTTGAGCAGCCCCCTCGGCATTGCCGGCTGATTACCTGCGATCATAATTACGGCCATTGTTTCACCGATAGCACGTCCGATACCGAGAACAATACCTGCCACGATACCTGATTTTGCCGCTGGAACCATAACGAAGAAAACACTTCTTGAATGGGTCGCACCCAAAGCAAGCGAACCCTCATAGTAACTTTCAGGCACACTCTGCAACGCAGATTCCGCCACACCGACAACCGTCGGCAAAATCATAATACCGAGCAGAATGGACGCTGTCAGCATCGTCTGGCCTGCTCTGATATTGAAAATCTGTTTTACCAGCGGAACAATTACAATCAAACCAAAGAAACCGTAAATAACCGACGGTATACCTGCCATTAAGTTGATGCCCGATTTACAGACTTCATAAATTTTCTTAGGACAATACTTTGCAAGAAAGATTGATGTCAGCAGCGCCAGAGGCACACCAACGACAATCGCGCCTGCCGTAACATAGATACTGCCGAGAATGAAAGGAAGAATTCCGTAAATATCATTGCTCGGTCTCCAAAGCTGGCCAAAAAGGAATTTGAAAATTCCGACCTCGCCCATTGCCGGAATACCATTTGCAAATAAGAACACGCAAATGAGAACGACGGCGAGTACCGAAGCACACGCCGCTATGAAAAATATAATCCTCATGACCGATTCTAAAATCGCATTTTTTTTCATATGTCATTCTCTCCCATGTAAAGGATTACTGAATTTCTGACCAGTCTGTTGTTTCACCCATGTAGATGCTCTTAACCTGATCTGTTGTCAGATTTGAAATCGGATTGTCGTTATTAACGATAACAGCGATACCATCTGTCGCAATCACTGTTGCTGTAAGTCCGAGGGAAGTTTCATCATCTTTAAGATCACGGGAAGCCATACCGATATCACACAGACCGTCGTTTGTTGCTGTAACACCTGTTGTAGAGTCTGACTGCTGAACTTCAATTGTGACATTTGAGTTTACTGCTTCAAAAGCTTCAGCTAATTTTTCCATAACCGGTGTTACAGAAGAAGAACCTGCCACAACAACGTTGCCTGAACCAGCTGCGCCTGCAAATGCGCCTGTTGTTTCAACCGGAATATAACCTTCTTCAGAAACCACAGCCTGTCCTTCATCACTTAAAATGAAATCATAGAAGTTCTGAGCTGCTTCGCTTAAGCTGTCGCCTTTTGTGATAATATTGAACGGTCTGCTTACTTCGTATGTACCGTTCTCAATGTTTTCCTGAGTCGGTTCAACATCATTGATGCTTACCGCTTTGACTGTGTCATTTAATGATCCGAGTGAAATGTATCCGATAGAAGATGTATCTCCACCGACTGTTGTCATCATAACTGCTGTACTGTTTGTAACCTGAGCGTCAACAGTTGTCATATCTACTGTCTGACCGTCAACTTCTTCTTCAATACCGAACAGCTCAACGAAAGCACTTCTTGTACCTGAACCATCTTCTCTTGAAAGAACATTGATCGGGCCGCTCTGTGATGCACCAGATGCTGAATCGGCTGTTGTATCTGCTGCCGCATCTGTTGCTGCGTCCGTTGCCGCATCTGTTGCCGGTGCCTGTGTTTCTGATGCTGAATTACCGCATCCTGTAATCATGGCTGCTGCCATGAATGCTGCCAAAAAAATACTTGCTGCTTTTTTCATTTTCTTTGTCTCCTTTTTGTTTTACTTCAAAATCATTTCTGTTTTATTCTCTGTTTCGTTTACGCGTTTTATACTATCATCGGTTTGTAAAATCAAAAAGGGATGAATTGTTAAATCATTGTAAAGATGAAATTGCTTTGTAAAATTGAAATTTATGGATATTTCTTATAAAATGATAGTGAGATTAAAATATCTTTGAACCTGAATATCGTAAAACAGAAATGTCAAAAAGGAGAAATACGAAGTGAACATCTGGATCTCTTCAAATATAAAAAGTAAAAATCATTTTGCCGTTCATGCAGCTGCCGGCTTATTGGGCATCGTCTTTACAGCAGTAATACTCATTGCTTTTGGATCGATTGTGACCATACACTGCTCCGAAAGCAAAGAAACCATATTGCTGCTCCTGTGTCTTACAGTTACCGCCCTTGTTATTTTTCTTGGGCTGCGCCTGGGATGGCATCTGCAGTGCTATGCTGTTGTTTTCTTTAAAAATAATGACGGACAGTTATTCGTCACGGACGTACGCCAATCTGTCCATTACGGCAGGGGATTGACGGGATATATCGCTGCTTCCGAGGCTGTTCAGAGGAAGCTTGACATGCTCCTCCAATATGTCAAAACATCTTCCCAGCCGCCTCACACTGCATTTGAAATCATCTCTGTCAAAAAACTGACTGAACACTCACGGCATTACACACTGGTCTGCCATATACGCCGCGGCAATACGGAAAAACGGGAGACTTATCGTTTTGATAAACATACTGAAAATGCCCAGTCGCTTATATATCTGCTCGAAAGTAAAACTCAGTCCTGCATACCGTAATCTGTGGCGCACCGGCACACCTCAGTCCGCCGTCCCCGGATTCAAATAAACATAAACTTCCGACGATATTTCTCTGATCAGCGATGCCGCCGCATTGCTGTCCGGGACTTCATCAGAAAGGACGCACAAAATATAATCTGTATCTTCACCATAAACGATAGCGGCATCATGCTGTGTCTCATCTGTCTCTCCGGTCTTATTGGCTACTTCAATATCTTCAGGCACGCCGGCCGGTATCTTCCCGCGGCTCTGCTGGGCCAGCAAAAGATCCAACATCTGAGAAGAGGCATCTTCAGAAACACATGTGCCGTCATAGATTGCTTCCAAAAGCATTCCGCAGTCTACAGCCGACGTATGATTACGATTTGAAGAAATACGTTCTTCCTCCGTATTTGACGGACTCAGCGTATGATAAATTCTCGTTTCTGAATAAATACTGTCCTGAAGATAATTATTGATAATTGTACAGCCTTCTGAAAAACTCCGGCTGCTGCTCTCGATCCGGACCAGTTCGTTGTAAGATTCATTGTCCGAAATCTCAATCATATTTTCCAGCGTCGTCATAATTTTCTGACGGCTTTCTTCTTCACTTCCCGTATATGCAGCATCGTTATCAATAAGCATATCCATATCGCGGAAAGTCTTTTCCATAACAAAAAGCTTGATCAGGCTGGCTGCGTACACCGGTTCATCGTTGATGACAATGGATACATCTGTATCCAGATTTTTAACATAAATACTCCATGTGCCATCCTCGCCGCCGATCATTTCCGTCAGCAATGCTTCTAACGATTCCATCTGATCTGCTTCTTCTGTTTCTGATGTCTCTGTCTGTACTGTCTCCATCTCCGACTTCGCCCCCGTTTCTGTCTGCATCCGGCTTTGTACCGCCGACGTTTCAGTTTCAGCCTCCGTTTCCGTCTGCGCCGCAGCCATCTCTATCTCCGTCTGACGCATTTGTGATGATACCTCTATCGTCCGTACTGTTCTTGCAATAAATGCCATACCTGATACAACCACTATGGCGGTCAATATTTCAATGAGCCATTTTTTCTTTCGCATGCCATCATTCCTTTAAATTATCTGTCAATATCCTAAAGTGTCTATATTTATTTTAGTAGAAATTTTGGACAAATGAAAGAGTGTTCACCTTTTTTTCATAAAAAACAAGACGTTCCTGATCAGCCAAATACTTGAACATTTACAGGAACGTCTCTTTTATTAACCTCCGACGGAATTTACCGCCGAAATGCTCTTTTGATATTTATTTATACCTGCGGTTGTAGCAAAACAATATGGTCAACAGACCGACAAGTCCTATAAGTTCCATAACAAGCCCCGTCACGCTGATATTCTTCTGACCAATGATTACAAGGGCCAAACAGATTACAAACACAACAGCCATAATAATATTTCTTATCGTATTATTCATACTGTTTCCCTCCTTAACCTTTCAGTCCGCCGACTGTCATGCCTTGAGTCAGCTGTTTTTGTACTGCAATATACAAAATCAGTGTCGGGAGCATAACAATGACAAGGCCGGCATACATAATACCGTAGTTTGTTGCAGTTCTTTCCACAGCCATCAGGTTTTTCAGCCCCATTGCCAGCGTATCGTGTCCATCCATCAATGTATAGGCGATCAGGTATTCATTCCAGAATGCGAGGAAATTAAACAAAATCACCGTAATGATGCTTGGTTTCGCCATCGGCACCATAATACTTGTCATTGTTTTAAAATAGCCGCAGCCGTCAATATATGCCGCCTCTTCAAATTCCTTAGGCAGTGTTTTGAAGTAACTGCTCAAAAGATAGATTGTAAATGGCAAGTGGCATACCGC
>DVJY01000032.1 GCA_018716485.1 Candidatus Scybalocola faecipullorum | reverse complement strand
GGGCTGAAAACGGTATGTGGATTTATCGCAGAGGTCGGCGACCTGAGCAGGTTTGATGACCCAAAGCAGCTGCAGAAGCTGGCAGGATATGCGATTGTAAAGAACAGCTCCGGGAAACATGCAGGTGAAAGCCATATCAGTTACCGGGGGCGGAAGAGACTGAGATATGTGCTGTATGAAGCAGCGATATCCGTGATAGGGAAAAATGGCGAATTCAGGGAGGTCCACCGGTATTATCAAACCAGAGAGAAAAATCCCCTGAAGAAGATGCAGTCGGTGGTAGCGGTAGCATGTAAAGTCCTTCGAGTGTTCTATGCCATACTGACAAAAGGTGTAGATTACGATGGAGAAAAGATGCTGGGAGATATCAGGAGACCAGCAATGAGTGTCCAGGCTGCATAAGAAGATAAGCTGTCCGAAGGAAGACTGACGTGGTTGAAGTGAGCAGTCAGATAGAAAGCGTCCTGTCTGCTGACCTCAGCCACGCCGGGAAGAAAACGGATGACTGAAAGAACTGTTGAGAAGCAGAAGAAAAGGCAGAACGTGGGAGGGAAACGTCCGCTGGGAACAGCGCTGTCACGGGAAGCCAGTCAGTAAATGTTATGATTACAAAGAATGAGCCAGTAGTCGGCAGGAATATTTTCCATAGGGTGAGACCCTGGCAAGGAGCTAAGCTGACACCCTGGTTATGGGCAGGTGGAACGAAGGAAGTGAGGACCAGTACAGAAATGTGCAGAGATCCTGGTAGACACGGGAGGTGCACCGCCATAGATGGATGGGTATATACAAGGCCATGTAAAACGGAAAAATAGAGACGTTTTATTTCGTATACCTATAACCATCTATTTTCGTACCAGATACAGAAAAATGCTCATGATCGAGGCTTATTCATCTGAGATAGAAACTTAGAAATCCCTTGATTTTAAGGGAAAAAACACTTGACTAAATAGGGAGAGATAAACCATGGCAAACAGAATTATGCTTAATGAAACATCTTATCACGGCTCAGGCGCGATTGCTGAGATTGCGGCAGAAGCAAAGGCACATGATTTTAAGAAAGCTTTTGTATGCTCTGATCCGGATTTGATTAAATTTAACGTGACATCAAAAGTGACAGACATTCTTGATAAGGATGGACTTGCATATGAAATTTATTCAGATATTAAAGCAAATCCGACCATTGAAAATGTTCAGCATGGTGTAAATGCGTTTAAGGCTTCCGGTGCGGATTATATTATTGCAATCGGCGGAGGCTCATCGATGGATACGGCAAAAGCCATCGGTATTATCATTGCCAACCCGGAATTTGAAGATGTGAGAAGCCTTGAGGGCACAGCAGCAACAAAGAAACCGTGCGTGCCGATTATCGCCGTGCCGACAACAGCAGGCACAGCAGCGGAAGTAACGATAAACTATGTCATCACTGATGTTGAAAGAAAACGTAAATTTGTCTGTGTAGACCCTCATGACATGCCAATAATCGCGATTGTTGATCCTGATATGATGGCATCAATGCCGAAGGGACTGACAGCAGCTACAGGTATGGATGCATTGACTCATGCGATCGAAGGTTATACAACAAAAGCTGCTTGGGAAATGACAGATATGTTCCATCTGAAAGCTATTGAAATCATTTCAAGATCACTGAGAGGCGCTGTTGCCAATACAAAAGAAGGTCGTGAAGGTATGGCTCTTGGACAGTACATTGCAGGTATGGGATTTTCAAATGTTGGTCTCGGCATTGCCCATTCTATGGCACATACGCTGGGAGCAGTTTATGATACGCCGCACGGCGTCGCATGTGCGATGATGCTTCCGATCGTGATGGAATATAATCAGGAATGTACAGGCGAAAAATACCGTGAAATCGCCAGAGCAATGGGCGTCAAAGGCGTTGATGAGATGTCAGCGGAGGAATACAGGAAAGCAGCTGTCGATGCTGTCCGCCAGCTGTCTGAAGATGTGGGTATTCCTGCAAAACTGGACGCTGTGAAAGAAGAAGATCTGGAGTTCCTTGCTCAGTCTGCCGCAGCAGATGCATGTGCGCCGGGCAACCCGAAAGATGCTTCTGTAGAAGATTTTAAAGCGCTGTTCAGAAAAATTATGAAATAATGTGAAAGCATTTAAGGCACTGGTATATGTAGCGGGCAGCCGTTCATATGCCGGTGCCTTTTTATGTGCGATACGCCCGGAAAGCGGTGCTGCGTGCCAGTGGCACGCGTCCAGCACCGACCGAAGCGGAGCGAAGACCTGCCGTGCTTGCACGGGCGGCCGCCATTAAAAATACCGATCCATCGGTATTCTGTCCTTTAAAAAATGAACACACATGCCTGTAAAAAAGCCTGTGATGACTGCGCTGACCAAAAGAAAAGGCCCATAATAAATGACATAAATGCTTTGAAGTGTTATAATGGCAGCAAGCAGCTGTCCGGCATTATGAAAAATGGCGCCGATAATGCTTGTAAACCAAATGAACTGGCCACGCAGCAGACGGTTGGAAAGTGTCATGGCGATCAGGCAGAAAATGCCGCCAAGGAGGCTGAAAAAGAAAGACATCATCTGCCCGGCAAAGATGCTGGCAAGAAAAATGCGCATCAGCAAAACAACGGCAGCCTCTTTGGGCATGCGGTTGACAATCAGCAGCAGTGTGACGATATTGGCAAGGCCAAGCTTGACGCCGGGAATCGGTACGATCGGCGGTATGGCAGATTCAATGACAAAGATGATCAGAGCAATGGTTGTAAATAATGCCAGCAGTGTCAGTTTTTTTACAGATTTCATAATGCCTCCTACTAACGGGATATGCCGTCGATACCGTCATCAGGTGACCCGTCTTCGATGCGTATGACAAGTTCATTGGGGAGACAGGTGATGGGCAGCGCCGAGTTACGGATAAATCCCATGTTGACACAGACTTTATCCGGACAGCTGGCATCAATGACAGCTATTTCACCGGGACGGACTTCAATCGTGTTATAAGCGCCGTCTGCGCTTTCGATATCAAATGTATAGCTCTCAGTAACGTCGGAAAGATTGATCGATTGGATAAGCTGGCCGTGCTGATAAATATGGGCAGTCATATTGTGGGAAGTCCGCATGTTTAATACGGCCAAACTTCCGGCGATGCCTGCAATCAGCAGTATTGCGGCAGCGGCAATACATATGAATTTTGTGCGGTTCATAGATAACTCCTTTCCGATAGATGGTATAATATTCTATGGGATTTATATAGGTTTTAAAGCTATGTAGTTAGTATATTATGGGCAATCAATAATTTCAAGAGGTGACATAAGTGGACAGAGACGATATTCTAATAAAAAAGGCGATTATACATATTTTAGACTCATCGATGGGCATGCCGGTGCTTTCAGATAAGGAACTGGCATGCGGCCCGGATCTTTATGATTTTTTTAAAATTCATCTGGAGAAAGTGACAGGAAGCGATGATATTAAGACCTGCCATTTTCGGGAAGACGCAAAAATTCCCATGATGCTTGAGGGATTTGTGCCGGAAAATTTTGTTCAGGTCAGTCAGGCGATGGCGGAAGAACTGTACCGGATTATGAATACAAACATCGAAATTCCGGCGGCAGATCTGGCCGTACTTTTGTTCAGGTATAAAGAAAAAGATTACATTGGCCTGCTGAAAATGAATTATAAATCATCGTATACCCATTATACCGTTTCAGACTTGGGTGAGAATACCAATGATATTATTATGCAAAAAGCACTTTTGCCGTCACAGAGCCAGCGTCTTTCGGAGGCCGCGGTTATTGATCTGGAAACGATGGAGATTCTGCTGTTGGAGAAAAAATACGATGTTAACGGGACAAAGGTTAATTATATGTCGGAACTGTTTCTGCAGTGCCATGCGCCGCTGTCGCAGAAAGCCCGCCTGAATCTTGTGGCAAAGGCGGTAGAGCAGGTGAATAATAAATATTTTGACAAAGAAGATGTGGATCGAAAAATGGAAGTCAAAAAAATTATTCATAATGAGCTGGAAGATAAAGGAGCATTAAATGTTGAGGTTATTAAAGAAAAAGTTTTTAAAGACAATGAAGATATGAAAAAAGATTTCGAGGAAAAAATCGAAAAATACCACTTGGAGGATGTGGAAATCAAACCTCAGAATAAGCAGACAGTCCGTAAATTTGAACGCCAGCATTTAAAAACGGATACGGGCATAGAAATTACAATTCCTATGGATCAGTACGGCAATAACGAAAATGTTGAGTTTTTTACCAATCCTGACGGAACGATTTCAGTCATGATTAAAAACATCGGAAAATTGACCAGCAATTAAGTTGATATTTAAAAAATATACCGATATAATAGTAGCGTCGGCAGGTAGCGCCGACAGTTGATTTTGAAACAGTAAGGAGCGAATAAAAATGCCGATTAAAATACAAGATGATTTGCCCGCACGCAAAATTTTGGAAGATGAGCATATTTTTGTGATGACAGAGCACCGGGCGCTGACTCAGGATATTCGTCCGTTAAAAATTATGATTTTAAATCTTATGCCTACAAAAATTGAGACGGAGACACAGATACTCAGATGTCTGTCTAATACGCCGCTGCAGATTGAAGTTGATCTGCTTCAGACGAAGACATATCAGGCAAAAAATACATCAGAAGAACATATGCTGGCTTTTTATCAGACGTTTGATGAGGTGAAAGACCGCAGATATGACGGACTGATTATTACCGGGGCGCCGGTGGAGATGATGGATTTTGAAGAAGTGGAATATTGGGATGAACTATGTCAGATTATGGAGTGGTCAAAGACAAATGTTCATTCTACTTTTCATATTTGCTGGGGTGCGCAGGCGGGACTTTATTATCATTACGGTATTCCGAAATATATTCTTGATGAAAAGATTTCAGGGGTGTTCAAACATCGTCTGCTTAATCCCAAGTCAAGGCTGTTTCGCGGTTTTGATGAGGTGTTTGAGGTGCCTCATTCCAGACATACACAGGTGCGGGCCGAGGATATTTTGAAAGTACCTGAATTGAAGATTATGGCAGATTCACCGGAGGCAGGCGTTTATATTGTGGGCAATGACAGCGGTTCCCAGTTTTTTGTGATGGGGCATTCGGAATACGATGCGGATACATTGGCAAAAGAATATTTCAGAGATTTGGGAAAAGGGATGAATCCCAAGATTCCGGCGCATTATTTTCCAAATGACGACCCGTCTCAAAAGCCGCAGATGCGCTGGAGAGCACATGGCACATGGATATATTCAAACTGGCTGAATTATTTCGTTTATCAGACGACCCCGTATGAACTCAAACCCGGCCACATTCGCTGAATTTGAATCTTTTAAGATGTTGTAAGATTTTCTTAAACCTTCGTTAAGCCGGTTGAATATTGGGCGCAAAAAGGTTATATTAATTAATATCAATGAATTAAGCGAAACGGCAGATAAAAAGCGCCCATATTAAAGGAGATATCAAATATTCATGGAAAACAGCAGCTATACGGGGCTGACGGCTGCCCAAGTGAAGCAGCGGCAGGAACAGGGCCTTATCAATGAAACAAATAACAATGTTTCAAAGACAAAAAAGCAGATTATTCTTACCCATACGCTGACTTACTTTAACTTTTTGAATATATTTTTAGGAGTTATTGTCATTTGTTCGGGACAGATTAAAAACCTGACATTCCTTGGCGTTATTATCATTAATTCTATTATTGGAATTATTCAGGAGTTAAAGGTCAAGAAACTGGTTGACGGTTTGTCCGTGATTACAGCTTCCAAAGTTAAAGTAATCAGAGACAGTGTAAGAAAAGAAATACCGATTGATCAGCTTGTCATGGACGATGTAATGGTAGTGGAATCCGGGAATCAGATCGGGGCGGACAGTACCGTCCTTTCCGGAGAAGGCATTGAAGTCAATGAATCGATGATCACAGGTGAATCACGTCCGGTGAAAAAGATGACCGGAGATACACTTTGGTCAGGCAGTTACCTTGTCGCCGGAAGCGGCGTGGCTAAAGTCATTCATGTCGGCAAGGATAATTATGCAACAGAACTGGCGAATAAAGCGAGAGATAAAAAACGTGCAACATCCGAGATGCAGGATTCTATTAAAAGAATCATTAAAGTGATCGGTTTTGTCATTATACCGGTAGGAATTTTATTATTTTTATCACAGCGCAGTGTAGAGGGAACAACACTTTCTGATGCTATGGTCAATACTGTCGCCGGCGTGATCGGCATGATTCCGGAAGGTCTTGTACTGCTGACAAGTATTTCGTTTATTCTCGGTGTCGGCCGTCTGGCCGTAAAAAGAGCTCTCGTTCAGGAAATGGAAGCAATCGAGGCACTGGCTCGTGTCAATGTACTCTGTACCGATAAGACAGGGACGATTACGACCGGAGAATTAAAGGTCAAAGATATTGTGCCCCTGAGTAAAAATCTTTTAGAACAGCTTGCGGACGATACATATGAAGAAAGCATTGAGGATGATCTGGAGGAAAAAGAAACGCAGGTCGAACAGATCAAAACGATTATGAACGAAATTGCGTTTGCTTTTAACGATGTCAATAGCACCCAGACAGCGCTGATGAATTATTTTACGAAAACTCAGGCGTGGGAAATTGTGGATCTGATTCCTTTTTCATC
Organism: Candidatus Scybalocola faecipullorum; assembly: GCA_018716485.1. Taxonomy (GTDB): domain Bacteria; phylum Bacillota; class Clostridia; order Lachnospirales; family Lachnospiraceae; genus Scybalocola_A; species Scybalocola_A faecipullorum. The sequence continues at coordinate 65,135 of DVJY01000032.1, read as the reverse complement.
TGCGAGAAAATACCGTGCCATCAGTTTTTTGAACCACGGTGCTTATGTTTTAGGCGCGCCGGAGTTTATTTTAAAGGATACAGTATATACGGATGTGCTCAAACTTGTTGAGCCGTACTCCCATCAGGGACTGCGCGTGCTTTTGCTTGCATCGGCTGAGGAAATTTCAAGCGTTTCGGATACGGTCACAGGAATTAAACCGTTGGGGCTTATTTTGATTTCGGATATTATCAGGACGGAAGCGAAGGCTACGTTCGATTATTTTGCATCACAGGGTGTGGATGTCAAAGTTATTTCAGGTGATAATCCGGCGACGGTTTCTTATATTGCCGTGGAAGCCGGCTTACAGGATGGAGAAAAATATATCGATGCCACCCAGCTTCCGGAAGATGATGCCGAACTGCGCAATGTGATTTGTGACTATGCCGTCTTTGGCCGTGTTACACCGGAGCAGAAGCAGCGGATCATTAAAGCTTATCAGGCCAATGACAAAGTGGTCGGCATGGTGGGCGATGGTGTCAATGACGTACTTGCGCTGAAGGATGCAGACTGCGGTATTGCGATGGCAGCAGGTTCTGACGCTGCAAAACAGGTAGCGCACATTGTCCTGCTGGATTCGGATTTTGCATGTATGCAGGATATTGTCCGTGAAGGACGTATGATTATTTCAAATATTGAAAGAGTCAGCGCACTTTATTTGACAAAGACGATTTATTCGGTACTTCTTTCCGTTATTTTTATTTTAATCGGCCGGTCCTACCCGTTCATACCGATTCACCTGAGCCTGATCAGTGCAACCGCTATTGGCCTGCCAAGTTTCCTGCTGACTCTGGAACAGACGGAAACGGTGACGCAAAATGGTTTCCTCAAGCATGTTTTGAGAATCAGTCTGCCGGGCGCGCTGACGATGGTCGGCACCATGCTTTTGAATCAGCTGCTTGCCATTGTGTTTGGGTTTGATGCGGAAATATTATCAACATACAATTTGCTGACGGCAGGTGCGATCAGTATGGCGGTGCTTGTCTATGTGTGCATGCCGCTGAATAAAAAGAGAAAACTGCTGTGTATTATCTGCGTGGCACTGTTTGTGCTGGCACTGCTTATTGCACCGGGATTGTTCAGTATTACGTCATTGTTTATGTGGCGGCTGATTTTTGTCATTCCGATTATTTGGCTGATTATTATTGTCATGAAACTGCTTGTCATTTTGATGCGCCGTTTTGTGAAGTAAACCTTATAAAGTTTATTTGCAGATCGTGCATTGAAAAACTGCAGATCTATAAATTCTAAAATAAGCTGCCTCATCGATGGTTGCCCGATGATTGATGAGGCAGTTTTTTTGTTTATATTACTCAGTTAATTCAACTCGGCGATTCTGCTGACAGCTACATAGATTTCACTAATCTTATACCATGTCCGGTAATCGACGATACCGGTCTGCGGCAGATCAAATATCCTTTGGAATTCACGGACAGCATTTTGCGTGGCAGGGCCGTAAATGCCGTCAGCAGCAATGGTCGGCAGAGCAGGGAAGTTTTGGGCGATACGGTTGAGTTGTTCCTGAAGCTGGAGCACTTTTGGACCCCGGGATCCGATGGTCAGATTGGTGCCCGGCCACGATGCCGGAATGCCGCTGATCTGTTCTGCGGTGTTGATGTACATATTATCGCCGTAATAGTATCTGATAATTTCAATTGGTTCATAGCCCTGTTCTCCGAGATCTTTAGAACCCCATTGGCTCATCCAGTCCGGGCATGAAACACGCTTGCCGTCACAGTATTGGGTGAGGATTGGCTGGCGGACATTGGGACGGGACAGAAAATTTGTAAAAATAGTATCTACAACAGCGGATATGCTGTCAAAAATGTTGCGGTTCGGCACGAAAAAGTGATCGTAAGCGGTGGAATTGGTGATGGTAAAGTCAAAGCCTTTATTGCGGTACCATTCGGTGTAGACACGGTTTAATGTAAATGACATAATGGCAAGGACATTGGCAGTAATTGTACTTTCAGGCCAAGTGGCATAGATTTCGCTGCTGGCCACATTTTTAATATAATCTTTATATGGGACATAATAATTGACAGCGCCGCTGTCATTGGGAGGCCCTGTATGAACGACAACAGTTTCAGGGACAACGACGCGGCTGAGAACGATTTCTCCGCTTTCATTGGTCGGCTTGATTTCCGCTTCCGGAATTTTCGGAGGATAGTCACCGTAAAGACGGTGGGCGGGGATGATAATATCGGCAGCAGCGCGTGCAAGCGGCAGCAGGCGTACCGGCTGTACGGAGTCCTGCCCGGAAAGAATTTGGGTGCCGTTAATAATGACGGTCTCATACCCCGGCGCGCTGACCGTCAGCGTGTATTCGCTGTAAGGCTGAGCAGCTTCAGGGTCAAGACTATATTCGACCGGCGGTGCCTCAAGATCAATCATAGCAGTCTGTCCGGAATTATCCGTCGTCAGCTGTTCGATCGCAGCGGTCTGTCCGGCATAGGATATGCTGACTGTAGCATCCTCAATGGGCGCATAGGTCTGTTCGGCAGTGACAGAAATTTTCAGGCGCCCGAAAGACTGGGTTGTTAAGTCGGCGGGGTTCATTTGCGAAATGCGCATATCGGTTTCCTTTCTGAAAATAACCGCAGTGTTATAAAAAATATATGCATGCAAACTTCAAATGTGAACATGATTATGATATAATAATGGCAATCCCACAGCTTGGGAAGAAAATGCCGCTGACGCGCCGCTGACTTCCCTGCGCGTGGTACGATGCAGACAAGAGGACTTGATTGAGAAGAAATTGGAGCGGGATATTATGGTTACGGGAAAGTTTATTATTCAAGATTATTTGGGGATTCATATGAAGCCGGCAAGCAGTATTGCAGAGACGGCTTTATTGTTTAAATGCAAAGTGACGCTGAGTCATAACGGGCGCAGTGTGAACGGAAAAAGTATGCTGAGTGTTTTAAGTCTTGGTGCAAAAAAAGGGTTTGAGATTGAAGTGCGCTGTGAAGGCGCCGATGAAAAAGAAGCGCTTCAGGCAATTTTAGAAATTGCTGAGCGCGAGAATCAGACGTCAAAGAAAACGTCAATATAACCTTATAAACGAGGGAGGCCCGGCAGAGTGGTCAGTTCCGCCGGGCGAATGTTATGAAAAAATCAAACTGTTGTTTAGTAATGTCGGTTTCATTACTATGGTTTTATTATACTTTGTAAATGTGTCCAAATTTTGTCCAAAGAATAAAAACAATCTAAAGTGTTTCTTAACAAAAACTTTTGTGATCAGCAGAAAAGAGGCAGTGTGCTCATCGGCTGACGGTTTACATATCTTCCGGAGGGTCCTTTTTATCTTTCACATATTTATAAATCATCATATAAACATAAATAAAAACAGGCACAATCAGTGTGCATAGAATAGAAGCTCTGAACAGGTCTCCTGCCAGCTGACCTTCCATCAGAGAGAAAACAAGGGTTGAAGCATACATGGCAACGAGGAGAACGATGCCGGCAATGGCGAGAATGCGTTGGATTTTCATAAGTTTTATTCACCTTTCTTACGACCGGAAAAGCCGATAATGTGGATTTAAGCTATTTATTTTATATCAGTCTTATTGTATAATACGTTTCAGAACAGGTCAATAATAAATGAAGTGAACAGACAGAATGCGGATTTGATCGCAGGAGGTGCGCTGCATGAGATACGGATTGAATAAAAAACTTTATGTACTCAAAGACGGTGAAAGTGCAAAACCGGGAGACAGTGTAGTAGAGGTGATGACACTGGATATGTTTAAGAAACAGCATCATCAGCATATGCAGGATTATCTTCTTGTTTCCGGGCTAAGAAATGTCCAGTATTCGAAAGCGGAACTTTTGAGCCAATGTATTATCGGGACTTTTGTGATTCCTCAGAAAGAGGATATTTTAAATAAAAAAGCAATGTTTGGTTATTATATGGATTCCAAAACATTGATCTTTATTGATGACAGTCACTATGTTCAGCGTATGCTCCATCAGATTGAACGTTATCAAAAATTTGAGAAAAGTGATATTTTTCATCTTTTTTTTGAACTGCTGGAATTTTTAATTCATGATGAAGTAGAATTTTTACTCGGATATGAAGATAAATTGTCGGATATAGAAGAGCGTATTGAAAGCGGTGACGGACAGACAAAGGGAATTTCTTCAGAAATATTGAATATGCGCAAAGAATTGTCGAAGATTAATGCTTATTATACACAGCTTCAGGATATCAGCGACACACTATCAGAAAATGATAATAACCTTTTGGATGATCAGTCCTGCCTTTTATTTAAATTGTTTTCAGACCGGATGGAACGGCTGTCGGATCACACACAGCAGCTGAGAGAATATGCACTGCAGATTTTAGAAATGTATCAGGCGCGGTTGGATATTGGTCAGAATCGGATTATGACTTTTTTAACGATTGTTACATCGATTTTTATGCCGCTGACATTGATTACAGGCTGGTATGGCATGAATTTTAAAGAGATGCCTGAACTCGGTTGGAAGTTCGGTTATCCTGTATGTATAATTATCTGCATCGCTTTACTGTGCGCAGAAATTTACTATATGCATAGGAATAAATGGCTGCGCATGAGCTGATAAAACTTATCAATTAAAGACATTGACAAATCTCCATATTTTATATATGATATAACATGAAGTTAGTTAATACTAACTAAAACTTGAAAGGAGCGTTTGCCATGAGCCGTGATGAAGACAGAAAAATAAAACTGGAAATAGCACAGCAGTGCGCCCCGGTTTTAGCCGGTGTTAAACCGTCAAATCTTCTGATTCTTGAAAATACGGATATCGGATACGTTGTAAAAAAGCTGGAGGGCACGCCTGTATCTAAAAAAGTGCTCTGGTGCAGTAATAAAAAATCGGTATGGCTGATTTATCGAGAAGATCAGCTGAAAGACATACTTGCCGATGGGGAGTCGGCAGCTTTTTTTAAAACATGCGGTTATACAAGACTAACTGAAATTCATGCTGTGCTCGGGCGGCTGAGACGGCGTTACATAGCGTATTTGGAGAGCCGAAGAGATTTTCCTCATGAAATGGGACTGCTGCTCGGCTATCCCATTGCAGATGTGGTAGGTTATATTCAAAATAAAGGGAAAAACAGCCTGCTTTGCGGTTATTGGAAAGTATATGACGATGCAGAGGAAGCAAAGCGAGTGTTTGATATATATAATCAAGTCAGGAAGTTTATAGTCGAAGAGATTATGGTCGGAAAAGAATTCTGCCAGATTGTCAATGCGTGCTGACCTGCAGACAGCGGGTTTGTATAGATTAATAAAGGTTTAAACAGGAGGAATCAGTGATGAGTCAGATTATTGTAGCATATTGGAGCGGAACAGGCAATACAGAAGCAATGGCGCAGGCTGTAGGCAAGGGTATTACAGATGCAGGTAAAGAGGCGTCAGTTGTTTCTGTCAGTGAAATTACGCCGGACATTCTTAAAACGTGTGATGTATTTGCGCTTGGCTGCCCTTCCATGGGAAGTGAAGAACTGGAAGAAACAGAGATGGAGCCTTTCGTTCAGGAAGTGGAAAGCTTTGCTTCGGGCAAAAAGATCGGCCTTTTCGGATCTTACGGCTGGGGCGACGGCGAATGGATGCGCACATGGGTTCAGAGAATGAAGGATTCGGGCGCCTTTGTGATCGGCGATGAAGGTGTGATCTGCAATGAAGCGCCGGATGAAGAAGCTCTTGCAAATTGTGAAGATTTGGGAAAACAGCTTGCCAACGCATAAAAATGCTGCTGTCATGGGTATATGGATTCCGGAAACAGTCTGTAATCCGTATACCCGGCTAAGCGGCATTGGGAGGTGAATACGATGAGTATTGTAATTATCGGGGGGCATGACCGTATGGTCTGTCAGTATAAAAAAATATGTAAAAAATTTCAATGCAAAGCAAAAGTTTTTACACAAATGCCGTCAGAACTGGATAAAAAAATCGGAGCGCCGGATTTGCTCGTTTTGTTTACAAATACAGCATCACATAAAATGATCCGGTGCGCTGTAGAGGAAGCGAAAAAAGCGAATATTGAAATTGTGCGGAGCCATACAAGCAGCGGAAATGCGCTGACGGAAATTCTTTCAGAAAGAAGTCTGTGCTGCTGAACAGAAGGGCTGCAAAATAAAAGCAGCAGTTGCTGCTTTTATTTTGCAGCCGTTGATTCCGGCTGAGGGCCGACGTGTTTTTTGATAGCTTCAAAACTTTCGGCGCTGATGACGTGTTCAATACGGCAGGCATCTTCGGCTGCGGTTTTCGGATTGACACCGAGACGAATGAGCCATGTAGAAATCAATGTGTGGCGTTCATAAATCATCTCAGCAATATCAAGGCCGGCCTGTGTCAGCCGGATAAATCCGTCGCCATCCACGGTGATATAGCCATTTTCACGCAGATTTTTCATGGCAACACTGACGCTTGGCTTTGAGAACCCCAATTCATTGGCAATATCAATCGAACGTACCTGCGGCTTTTGGTGACTGAGTATGAGGATTGTTTCAAGATAATTTTCGGCAGATTCATGTATTTTCAAAGTTTTATCCCTCCCCATGATGGAAAAATAGTATATCTATCATATCATAAAATCGTGGAAAATTCAAATTTTTATAAATAGAAAGGGAGACTGATGTTTGCGGCTGAAAAAAGATGGGAAAATTTTGGAAAATCTTATTGACAAATCAGTTAGTCGGTGATAATCTATAAAATGGTTAGAGAAATCTAACTATTTTTAAAAACTTTAAGTTAGGCATTTCTTACTATGGTAAATCATGGATGATTTGACAAAACGGAGCGTGAGGAGGAATTATGATGCCTTTAACGATGGCAGAAACAGGAGCAGTTAATATAATTAAAAAAGTCGGCGGAAAAGAAGAAGTCCGGCGGTTTCTGGAAAGTCTTGGCTTTGTTGCGGGCGGTGACGTCACTGTTGTTTCTAAAAACGGCGGTAATGTGATTGTCAGTGTCAAGGAATCCAGAGTGGCGATCAGTCGGGAGATGGCTAATAAAATTATGATTTAAAGTTTTCTTGAAGGGAGTATGCGAAAAATGACAACTTTAAAAGACATCAGGCCGGGAGCAACGGTAATGGTTGTAAAGCTCCATGGCGAAGGTGCTGTCAAACGCCGTATTATGGATATGGGCATTACAAAAGGTGTTCAGGTATATGTGCGCAAAGTAGCGCCGCTTGGAGATCCTGTTGAAGTTCAGGTTCGAGGATATGAACTGTCCTTAAGAAAGGCAGATGCAGAAATGATTGAAGTCAGCGCATAAGCTGTCAAAATCTGTCTGACGGTTAGCGAAAGCTAATACTATTGCCGCGGCTAAAGCGGCGTATTTTAAGGAGGATATAGCAATGGCAATTAAGATTGCGTTAGCCGGCAACCCAAACTGCGGCAAGACAACATTGTTTAACGCTTTAACCGGCGCAAATCAATTTGTCGGCAACTGGCCTGGGGTTACGGTTGAAAAGAAAGAAGGCAGGCTGAAAGGAAATAAGGAAGTCGTTATTATGGACTTGCCGGGTATATATTCACTTTCGCCATATACACTCGAAGAAGTTGTTGCCAGAAATTATCTGATCACAGAAAGACCGGATGCGATTTTAAATATCGTAGACGGTACAAATCTTGAGCGTAACCTGTATCTGACAACACAATTGACAGAATTGGGCATTCCGGTCGTCATGGCGGTCAACATGATGGACGTTGTCGCAAAAAACGGCGATAAAATTAATATTAAAGAATTATCAAAACAGTTTGGCTGCGAAGCTGTGGAAATATCGGCGTTAAAGGGCACAGGTATTAAAGAAGCGGCGGATATGGTTGTTCGTGCAGCATCACGTCATGCCAAAGCGCCTGTACATACATTCAGCGAAACTGTAGAAAGCGCGCTTGATGAAATTCAGACATACTTGGGAAGCGATATCCCAGAAGAACAAAAAAGATTTTACGCCATTAAACTGTTTGAACGTGATGATAAAATTCAGGCATTGATGAAAAATGTTCCTGATGTTGAAAATATTATTAAAAAGACAGAAGATGCGATGGATGATGATGCTGAAAGCATTATTACCAATGAACGCTACGTTTACATTGCATCGATTATTTCTAAATGTTATACTAAAAAACGCGGTAAGAATCAGCTGACACTGTCTGATAAAATCGACAGAGTAGTTACTAACCGTTGGGCTGCCCTCCCGATTTTTGCGGCAGTCATGTTTGTTGTTTATTATGTTTCTGTAACAACAATCGGCACGATGGCAACAGACTGGACTAATGACGGTCTGTTCGGCGAAGGTTTCCATCTGTTTGGCATCGGCACATCTCAATATGAAGAAGCGGCTGCGTCATACGAAGAAGATACAGCAAAAGTGGATGCCTATTTGGCGGCTGCCCAGGAAGCGGACATCGATACAAGTGCGTTGACTGAATTAAAAGAGGCTGCAGAGGCTGAAGAAGCTGCAGATTCTGATATTGCCGCATACAATGATGCGCTGACTGCATTTGAAGCAGAAGCGGCAGAGGCGGGGATTACCGCAGTTGCAGAGATGACCGATGAAGATGGCAATGTAACAGAAACTTTTAATGTTACTGCAGATGACTTTGCGGTTTCAATTCAGGCGGCTGAGCCTGCGACAGAAGATTTTGGCATCTGGGTTCCGGGTATTCCGGTGCTGATCGAAAATGGACTGACAGCAATCAACTGTGCAGATTGGCTTCAGAGTCTGATCCTTGACGGTATCGTTGCCGGTGTCGGCGCTGTTTTAGGATTTGTTCCGCAGATGCTTGTATTGTTCATTTTCCTTGCCTTTCTTGAAGGATGCGGCTATATGGCCCGTATTGCTTTTATCATGGACAGAATTTTCAGAAAATTCGGTCTTTCAGGCAAATCCTTTATTCCGATGCTTATCGGTACAGGATGCGGCGTTCCGGGTGTCATGGCTTCCCGTACGATTGAAAATGAGCGTGACCGCCGTATGACGATCATGACAACAACATTTATTCCTTGCGGTGCGAAACTTCCGATTATTGCCCTCATTGCCGGCGCGTTGTTCGGGGGTGCGCCTTGGGTTGCTCCAAGCGCTTATTTTGTCGGTGTTGCGGCAATCGTTGTTTCAGGTATCATTTTGAAAAAGACAAAAATGTTTTCAGGTGATCCGGCGCCTTTCGTTATGGAACTTCCTGCATATCATTTGCCGACTGTAGGCAATGTACTCAGAAGTATGTGGGAGCGCGGATGGTCCTTTATTAAAAAAGCCGGTACAGTCATTCTCCTTTCAACAATTTTTATCTGGTTTACACAGAGTTATGGTATTGTGGACGGACAGTTCGCAAATGTCGGTGATGATCTCGACCACAGTTTCCTCGGTTATATCGGCCGGGTGCTGATGTATCTGTTCATTCCTCTCGGATGGGGACATTGGGAAGCAGCTGTGGCAGCGATTACAGGACTGGTCGCTAAAGAAAATGTTGTCGGTACATTCGGTATCCTTTACGGATTTGCGGAAGTGGCCGAGGACGGACAGGAAATCTGGGGAACGCTTGCAGCAAGCTTTACGCCGATTGCAGCTTACGGATTCCTTGTATTTAACCTTCTTTGCGCACCGTGCTTTGCAGCCATCGGCGCAATTAAACGTGAAATGAATAGTGCCAAATGGACATGGTTTGCCATTGGATATCAGACAATATTTGCTTACGCGGTTTCACTTTGCATTTATCAGATCGGCACCCTTGTTACAGGCGGCGGTTTCACTGTATGGACAGTTGTTGCGTTTGCAATTGTCGCACTGTTCATTTACCTGCTGTTCCGTCCGGCAAAAGAGTCGAACCGGCTGAATGTCAAAGTGAAAGTAGGTGCATAACTAAATGTTCGGTGAGTGGATGAATATTCCAACATTGATTGTATTGCTCATTGTTTTACTTATTGTCGGCCTTGCCATAAGATCCATGCGCAAGACAAAAAAGTCAGGAAAATCCTGCAGCTGCGGCGGGAGCTGCGGCGGCTGCCCGAGTGCCGGTATGTGTCATTCACATAAAAAGTAAAATATTAGCGTCACGCGCCGGTCGGCCTGATTTTAATCTGGCCGGCCGGCGTTTTAAGTGATACACCCGGTAAGCAGCTGCCATACCTGTACGGGCACATATTTGCCGGGTAACGAAAAAGTTTTCAGGAGGTGTATCATGTGGCAGAAAGAACAGGTTATTAAAGAGCTAAGACGTCGTGGAAAAAAGATTACCGCCCAGAGGAGTTTGCTTATTGATGTTATACTGGCGGGAGACTGTCAAAGCTGTAAAGAAATCTATTATGAGGCTGTTCAAAAGGATAAATCTATTGGTCTGGCAACCGTTTACAGGATGGTTCATATGATGGAAGAAATTGGCGTGTCACAGGCAGGACAGTGCAAAAATTGTATGCAGGGCGTGTCGTTTGTCCGGCGCGGTGAAGTCATCGATCAGGGCCATGAAGATATTTATAATGAAATTAAGCAGATTTTGCAGAAAAACGGTTATATTGATCAGCAGGATTTTACGGTAACGATTGTGATTGATTGATATGGAAGGGGAGAGGTAGTTGTTAAACGGACCGACCATTATTATTTGTCTGATGATTATTGTTATTGCCATATTTGGTATCCGAAGCTATTGCAGGCGGCTGTCCAGCGGATGCTGCGGTACAGGAGGTGCCAATGTAAAAAAAATAAAAGTTCGGGATAAACAAGCCGACCATTATCCCTATGTGAAAAAACTGAAAATTTACGGGATGGTGTGCGGCAACTGTGCAAATCGTGTACAAAACAGCTTGAATGCCATGGAGGACGTATGGGCCGAGGTCAATTTAAGTGAAGGCAGCGCACTTGTCAGAATGAAAAAAGAGATTTCTGATGATCAGCTGAAAAAGTGCGTTGCAGACAGCGGCTATACCGTTTTATCCATAGAAAAAATGTAAGAAAGGAAGATTAAAATGAAAAATTCAGACGTCATGAAGAAAGCAGGACTTTTCCTTGGAGGTGTTCTTTTTGGAACAGCAGGCATCAAACTTTTATCCAGCAAAGATGCGAAGAAAGCCTATGTGCATACGGTGGCTGCGGCATTGAGAGCTAAAGAATCTGTCATGGAAACAGTGACGAAAGTTCAGGAAAATGCAGAAGATGTGCTTGCGGAAGCCAAAGCGGTCAATGAAGAAAGAGAACTGGCCGAGGCCGGGGAAGAAATGCAGGATCAGACGGATTGTGAAAAGGAAGAAGCTTAAAGATGCGCATTCAAATTAAACATGAAATTAAAGGACGGATCCGCTTTTCGTTATCGTCGTACAAAAAGCTGTCCATCGGGCAGGCAGATGCCTATGAAGCTTATCTTGCGCAGATTGACGGTGTAACAAGCGCAAAGGTATACGAACGTACAGCAGATGCGGTTGTCTGTTTTCAGGGGGACAGGGACGCTGTACTGGCTGCAGTCTGCCGCTATGTTTTTGATAAAAACAGCAGCGATGACCGTCTGTCGGAAAATTCACCCCGCATGATCAACCGGAAATATCAGGAAAAAATTATTTTTTCCATACTGCGCCGGGCGATGATGAAGCTTTGGGTTCCGGCACCGGTGCGGGCATGTCTTTCGGTGATGAAAGCGGTTAAATACATTAAAGAAGGTGCAGCATGCCTTTTAGGCGGACAGTTGAAAGTGCCTGTTTTGGATGCCGCGGCTGTATCTGTATCACTTGTGCGGAAAGATTTTTCTACAGCATCTTCCGTAATGTTTATGCTTGGCACAGGGGAACTTTTGGAAGAATGGACCCATAAAAAGTCGGTGGCCGATCTGGCCGGCAGCATGGCTTTGAATGTGGATAAAGTCTGGGCGGTCAGCGGTGAAAGCGAAGTATTGATGCCGATTGGTCAAGTTAAAGAAAATGATGTCATTATCGTCAGAGCCGGCAGCATGATTCCGCTGGATGGCACAGTGACTGACGGTGAATGTACGGTGAATCAGTCATCGATGACGGGAGAATCGGAACCTGTACTGAAAAAATCCGGAAGTTATGTGTATGCAGGCACAGTGATCGAAGAAGGCCAGATTAAAATTCAAGTAAGACAGACAACAGGCGATACCCGCTATGAAAAGATCATCACGATGATCGAGCAGTCGGAAAAATTAAAGTCCGCCGCAGAAAGCCGGTATGAGCATTTGGCGGATCAGCTTGTGCCGTACAGCTTTTTCGGTACAGGTCTGACATGGCTGCTGACAAGGAATGTGACAAAGGCACTTTCTGTGCTGATGGTCGATTATTCATGTGCATTGAAACTTTCTATGCCGGTTGCTGTATTATCGGCCATGAAAGACTGCAGCAAAAAGAAGATAACGGTCAAAGGCGGAAAATTTATGGAGGCCGTGGCCCAAGCAGATACGATTGTTTTTGATAAGACGGGAACACTGACGAAATCGCAGCCCCGTGTGGCTGAGGTCGTCACATTCGGCGGCAGCAGCCGGGATGAAATGCTGAGAACTGCGGCCTGCCTTGAGGAGCATTTTCCCCACTCCATTGCCAATGCAGTCGTCCGTCAGGCTGAAGAAGAAAAGCTATTTCATAAGGAAATGCACTCGAAAGTCGAATATGTTGTCGCTCACGGCATTTCATCTCAGATTGATGGAAAAAAGGCTGTCATAGGCAGCTATCATTTTGTTTTTGAAGATGAGCAGTGCCGTGTGCCTGAAAATGAGCAGGAAAAGTTTGATGCGCTTGCACAGAACTGTTCTCATTTGTATTTGGCTATAGACGGCGTTTTGACCGCTGCCATTTTAATCGAAGATCCTTTGCGGGAAGAAGCGCCGGAAGTTGTAGCGGCGCTGAAACAGTGCGGATTTGAGCGTGTGGTCATGATGACCGGCGATAATTATAAAACTGCCCGTACAATTGCCGCAAAAGTCGGCATTGATGAATTTTACGCGGAAGTACTGCCCGAAGACAAAGCGGGATATGTTGAAGAAATGCAGCGGCAGGGACACAGAGTCATTATGGTGGGCGACGGCATTAATGATTCGCCGGCGCTTTCGGCAGCTGATGTGGGGGTTGCTGTCAGCAGCGGCGCCCAGATTGCCAGAGAAATTGCGGATGTGACCATCAGCAGCAATCGGCTGTATGAACTGGTCTGCTTAAAACAGCTGAGCACGGCGTTAATGCAGCGCATCCATCGCAGCTATAAGTTTATTATCGGCTTCAATACATTGCTGATCGGCCTTGGGCTGACAGGCATGATGCAGCCGGCGACATCGGCCATGTTCCATAATTTGTCCACACTGCTGATTGGCCTTGAAAATTTATCCCCTTTAAAAATTGATTCATTAAAAAAGAATTGAACAGCAATAAAAAGTCCGAAGCATGCCTGCTAACACTGCGCAATACTTCGGACTTTTTAAATTACGGCATTGACTTGATACACTGATAATATTTTACGGCAAAGTGAATAAATAATAGGCTGTAAATGATAAATATCAATAAAAACATTCCGGCCAAGATGTAGTCTGCCGGTGTATCGGTCCATGGGTGATAAAAGATCTGGGGGATAACGAGAAGAAAGAAAATGATGATCAGCGGAACCATACGGCCTTTAAATACACGCCTGATCATATCCAGCCGTGATTGTGTATCGCAAAAGATTTCTTCATTCCCGTGCATCTGTGAGACAGCCTTGCGGAAGTAGCTGTAGCCGACAAAATCTGTAACATATTCCCAGCCGCAGTCTTGAAACATCTGTACATATTCTTCTTTGTGATCGATACCTTCAGGATTATAATCCAGCTGATAGACCACATCTTCCGGCTGGCATTTTTCAAAATGGTAAAATCCCGGGAGGGTCACTCCGGTGAATTTCCAGCCTTTATTGTGCTCTCTGCGCAGATATTCCTGTTCTTTTTCCCATTCGGCGATTGTAAAATAGCGTAATGTTGTTTTAAAAGACTTATCTTTCATTGGGCATTCACCTCCATGACATTATGGTACAGACGGTTGATCCGCTCTATTTCCAACTGCAGTACTTGCATTCCAAGCGGCGTAATGATATAAATTTTACGTTTATCTTCTTCACGAACAAATTCAATCAGTCCGTCCTTTTCCATCTTGGATAAACTTCCGTACATAGTGCCCGGACTGATACGGACGGCGCCATCTGTGAGAGCATCGACCTTCTGGATAATACCGTATCCGTGGGATTCTTTCTGAAGGCACATTAGTATATAAAAGCCTGTTTCTGTCATAGGAACATAAACTTTTTTAATATGCGCATCCATATGTCCACCTCCTAACGCAGTGCGATATATCGTAGTTCTATATATAGTATCGCACTGCGATATAAAGTTGTCAAGTATCTTTTGAATTTTTTATTTAAAAATCGGTGATGGTGCATTAAAATGAAATTATAATGTGAGTATAAGGAGAATTGAGTGATGGTTACATTTAAAACAGAGAAGGTGTCAGACAGAGTTACAAGAATTTTTGGAATATGCACAGAATTAATGTATCTTGTGGAAGGGGAAGACAAAGCGGCTCTGATAGACACAGGCAGCGGATTCGGTTCACTGAAACAGACGGTCGAAAAACTGACGGACAAGCCGGTGATTGTCCTGCTGACCCACGGTCATGTGGATCATGCCATGGGCGCCGGCGAATTTGAAACGGTGTATATGAATCATAATGATGATGATATTTTTAAAAAACACGGTCAGTCATCAATCCGGTGGGACAGTCTGCGCATGTCTGAGGAATATGTGGAAGTTGTATCGTCTGATTATATAGAAACGGCGGATGCCGGACGATTTTATCCGCTGAAAGAAGGCGACAGATTTGATCTTGGCGGCTGCACATTAAATACTTATGCCTGCTATGGCCATACCCGCGGGTCGATGGTATTTCTTCTGGAGGAAGAACGGATATTGTTTCTTGGAGATGCCTGCAACAGCCGGACTTTTATGTTTCAGGACTATTCGCTGACAATCAGTGAATATGAAAAAAATTTGAAAGAGCTGAAGGAAAAAACAGACGGAAAATATGACACCGTATTTTCTTTTCACGGCGACGGAAAACTGACCAAGACAGTCATTGAGGAGGTTCTTGAGGTGTGTGAAGATATCCGTTTGGGCAGGGCTGATGACATTCCTTTCCGGTTTTTGGGAAGTCCGGGATTGCTGGCTAAAGCAGTCGATGCCTTTGATCAGAGAATTGACGGAAAGTGCGGCAATGTTGTCTACAGCAAAGAGCGTATATAATTGCCGCGAAAAAATGCGGAGCATCCGACGTATCAGACACTCCGCATACAAAAGGGGAGGATAAGTATTCACAACTTATCATTTGTGCGATCAGGCTGGAACTTGTCCCGCCGATTTACTGTGCTTTGAATTCATTGGAGGGGGAATCCAACGACTTGCCTGCGCATATGCAGCTGTGTTATTCTAATAAAGTCATTGATTATTAGAACAATCATAGTATTGTCCGTCAGAGGGACATTTATACATTTCAGAAGAAAAATTTTTAAAGAGGCGAAATGATGGCAGAATTATTTACGATGAATTCCTCATTGAAAGAGATACTTGAAAATGAGCGGGTTAATAAAAAACTGAATTATTTGTTTAGCAGTCTGTATTACAGCAATGTCCGGCCGATGTTTAAAAAAATGAAGTTAAAACATATGGTCCGTTTTGTGAAAACACCGTGGGGAAGGCCGTTCCCTGCAGAGGGACTGCTGCGCTGCGCCAATTTTTTGCTGGAACGCAGAGAAAAGGGAGAATTGATTTCAATCCCGATCTGGCAGGGACTTGAAGAACATGAGATGGTTCAGAGAGAAAAAGTTGTGCTTGTTCCGTTTATGGAAGAAGAAAGAAAAAATGCGCCATGTGTGATCATATGTCCCGGCGGAGCGTATAACCGAGTGGCATTTCATAACGAAGGAATCCCGGTTGCCGAAAAAATGCGCAGCCTGGGTTATCAGGCATTTATTTTAAATTACAGAGTTTATCCGGATCTGTATCCGAAACCTCAGCAGGATTTGATCCGCGCCATTCGGTTTGTACGAAAAAATCATGAAAAACTGGGGGTTGATCCGGAAAATGTAATGATTATGGGTTTTTCTGCCGGCGGACATTTATGTGCCACAGTGGGCGCGCTGTATGACCGGTATGAAGATGAGACCCACAGGTATGATGATATCAGCGCAAGGCCGGATAAAATATGTCTTTGTTATCCGCTGGTCAGCCTGATGACGGATATTCATGAAAAGTGTATTGAAAATTTCCTTGGCTCTCTGGACCGCATGGAAGACCGGCGCGCGCTGTCCGCAGAGATGATTCTTTCAAAGGATTATCCTAAGACATATATGTGGGCGTGTGAAGATGATCCGGTGGTGATGTGCAGTCATACGAAAATGATGGATGCGGCTTTAACAAATAAAAAGGCCCCGCACAAAATGCATATGTTTCCGACCGGCGGTCATGGCATCGGTCTTGGAGAAAATACATCGGCACAGGGCTGGATTGATGAAGCTGTACAGTTTTTAAAATAGAATAGCTTTTGTCAGTTCATCATGAATAAGGCCATTGCTGGCAATAATGTTTTGGTTTTTTGAGAAGTCAATAGGGCCGTCAAAGCCGGTCACTGTCCCTCCGGCTTCCGAAAGAATGACAGCCCCTGCGGAAAAGTCCCACGGTTTTAAATCCCGTTCAAAATAACCGTCCTGGCGTCCGCAGGCTGTATAGGCGATATCCAGAGCCGCGGAGCCGCTGCGGCGTATATCAAGGCAATTCTCAAAAATCCGCTGAAATGTTTTGAAGTTGACCGGCGCCATCGTTTTATCATAAGGTGTTGTGCCGACAGCGATCAGACTGTCATTTAGGGCGCTTTTACTGCTGACATGGATGCGCTGTCCGTTGAGATAAGCGCCGCGGCCTTTTTGGGCATAGAAAAGTTCTTCCCGGAAAGGATTGTAGATGACACCCATCGTAACTTCATGATTTTCGCAGTAGCCCAAAGATACGGCGCTGTGCATATAGTTATAAATCAGGTTGGTCGTGCCGTCAATCGGATCAAGAATCCATACCGGCTTTGAAAAATCGGCATGGTTCTGGCCGTTTTCTTCACCGAGAAATTGAATGTGAGGCCAAGCGGCAGCCAAATGTTCTTTTAAAAATTGCTGAACAGATGTGTCTGTCCGGGTAACAAAGTCTGCACGGCCTTTAACGGTCACATCATGGGAAGACTGGGCATCCATGATGAGGGGCTTAGTCTTAAGCACGAGATTGATCACATCCTGAAGATCGGGCTGTACATTTAGAGTTGACATAAAACTCCTCCTTTTCATTAAATCCATCCTGAAGCAATCTGGGAAAGGACGACTGTGAGAAGACCGGCAACAACGATGGCCAGACCGCTCATCGCGCCTTCGACTTCGCCAAGTTCGATGGCTTTTGAAGTGCCGACCGCATGGGAGGCTGTCCCGATTGCAAGTCCTTTGGCTACAGGATCTGTAATTTTAAACAGGCGGCAGATAGCCACAGCAATGGCGCTGCCGAACAGTCCGGTAACAATAATCGCGGCGACAGTAATCGGAACAATGCCGCCCAGTTCTTCGGAAACACCCATGCCGATAGCTGTAGTCACTGATTTCGGAAGCAGCGCCGTATAAATTTCCGGCGGATAATGAAACAACTTTGAAAAGCCGAAAACACAGAGAACAGAAGCTATGCTGCCGCAGGCAACACTGATCATAATGGTCACAAACTGCTTTTTTAATATTTCTATCTGGCGGTAGAGCGGCACGGCATAACAGATTGTCGCCGGTGTCAGAAGTTTGGAAATAAGATCAGCGCCGGCTTCATAAGTATCATAGCTGATGTCAAGGCAAAGAAGAATGATAATAATGATGGCCGAGGATATGAGAATCGGGTTAAGTATGGAAATTTTCAGCTTTCGGCATCCGATATGGGATATCCAGAAAATGGCGAGGGTCAGTGTCAGACCGAAATAAGATGATGTTTCTAAAAGTTCTGCCATAGATTAGCGAACCTCCTTATCTTCTGATGTATTTTCAAAAAGCGTATCGGCTGCGTCATTGTCCGCGCCTTCAGGATAAAGCATTTCGTCGGAAGCTTCCTCAGCTTCCTCAAGCGCCTGCGGACTGAGCGCTGTTTCGCCTTTTCGGCGCATCAGCGCCTGAGAGATCAGGCCGGTCACTGCCATAACAACTACTGTGGATAAAAGGCAGGCCAGCAAAAGGGAAATAAGATTGCTTTTTAAAATATCCCACTGCGTCATCAGATTGACTGCCGGGGGAACAAACATGATCGGCATAATTGTCAGAAAAAAGTCCGCTGCTTTTTCCACCTGATTCAGTTTGATGATTTTCGTACAGAGTGCGATAAAAAGAATGATCAGTCCATAAATACTGGCGGGAATCGGCAGGGGGATGAAAAAATTCAGAGCTTCGCCGATGAAGGTGATGATTGCAATTAATGCGAACTGGAATAAATAATTCAAAAAAATCCCTCCTGTAAGTATTGTTATCAACCGCCCAAAGGCGGTACAAGCAACATTTATTATACATGAACTTTATGACAAATATTGTACTTTTTTTGTATTTTATTTAAAGCGGACAGCGGATCAAAGATTTGACTGCCCGGGAAAAGGAGATAAAATGCTGTACTTTGATTTTGCTGCCACCAGTTTTCCAAAGCCGAAGGCGGTTCTTTGCGCCTGTACAACAGCCATGGAAACGATGGGAAATCCGGGCAGAGGCGCGTATGCCCTGTCCGTTCATGCGTTGAAACAACTTTTTGAGACGCGGGCTGCCGCAGCTGCGCTGATCAATGCAGAAGATCCGATGCGGATCGGCTTTACGCAAAATGCCACGATGGCTTTAAATGAAGCGATTGCTCAGATCGATGGAGAAATTGTCACGACGGCCATGGAGCATAATTCAGTGTTAAGGCCCTGTTATGCCAGAGGCGGCGTGCGTGTCGTGCCGGCGCCCAAAGGACGGCTAAGAGCCGAGGATGTGATCAACGCTGTCGGAAAACAGACGGCAGCGGTGATCATGACCCATGCTTCCAATGTGACCGGAGAAATTTATGATGTGGAAAAAGTAGGAGCCTTCTGCCGGGACAGAGGTATTTATTTTATTGTGGATGCGGCGCAGACGGCAGGCTGTGTGCCGGTCGATGTACAGAAGATGAAGGCGGATATGCTTGCTTTTTCCGGTCATAAAGGGACATTTGGCCCGACAGGCACGGGCATTTTATATGTAGGGTCCCGTGTGCATAAGGTCAGGCCGCTGCTGTCGGGAGGTACCGGCTCTCAAAGCTATGAACTGCATCAGCCGGATACATTTCCGGATGTTTTAGAGGCAGGGACACAAAATGTCCATGGGATCACCGGGCTGAAAGCAGGCATTGAATATGTGCTTGAAGCCGGCGTTGAAAATATCTGTGCCCATGATCAGGCGCTGGCGGCGCTGTTTATACGGGAAGTAAGCGCCATTGATGGTGCTGTGATCTATCGGAGAGATTGCCGGCGCACAGGCACTGTGCCCGTGAATTTTGACGGTGTCAGTGCCGATGATTTATGCGAAGCGCTGGCAGAGCGCGGTATCTGTGTGCGTGCAGGGGCGCACTGTGCGCCTTTGGCACACCGGTCGCTTGGCACATCACAGACCGGGGTGGTCAGATTCAGTTTCGGCTGGACAACATCCGAAGCTGATGTACTTGAAGGTGTTCGTATATTGAAGGAACTTTTGGGAACACAGGCATAGACTAAAAATAAAAGGAACTGCATATGAATGATCAGAAAATCGATAATCTCCTGAACTTGGCTTTGGATGCCACTGCCGGGGAGCGGGCGCGGTCCATGAACTTGAATACCGGCTACAATCCCGAGGAAGGCACGTGGGAGCTGATCGTCAAATATTCAGGAGATATCCTTGCGCTGGAAAACGATATGGTTCAAATCGTTCCGCTTTTAAATAATTATGCAATCGTCACCGTCAGGCAGACGGATATGCAAAAGCTTTTTGAGGCGCCGCAGATTGAATTTGTGGAAAAGCCCAAAAGGCTTTTTTTTGCGGTCAATGAAGGACGGCGCATATCATGTGTCAATCCGGTCACACCGCCGTCAGGACAGCTGACGGGCGCAGGCGTCCTGATCGGGCTTGTAGATTCAGGCATCGATATTTATCACCGGGATTTCAGAAATGCCGACGGGACGACACGTATTGAGGCGCTGTGGGATCAAACTTTGACATCTGAGTCAGCTATGCCTCCTGCGGGATATTATATCGGGTCTTATTATACAAAGACGATGATTGACAATATTTTAGCCCGGCCTGTACCGCCCTCCGCTGTTCCGGGGGCGGATCTTTCAGGGCACGGGACAGCGGTACTCGGTATTGCCGCAGGAAACGGCAGCCAGAGCGGCGGGCAATATGCCGGCGTAGCACCGGAGAGCGGTATTATTGCTGTGAAGCTTGGCACACCGAGACCGAACAGTTTTCCGAGAACGACAGAATTGATTCAGGCAGTGAATTTTGTGCTGGAAACAGCGGCTGCGATGGGAAAGCCTGCAGTGATCAATATCAGTTTCGGTAATGCTTACGGCGCACATAACGGCGCCTCCCTTTTGGAAAGCTATTTAAATGATATGGCCAGTGTATGGAAAAATTGTATTGTCATTGGCACAGGCAATGAAGGCAGCACCGGAGGACATACATCGGGGCGACTGGAACGGGGACAGATTTCGGAAATTCCTTTTTCGATTGCCGATTATGAAACGACAATGAATATACAACTTTGGAAAAATTTTTTTGACGGTGCGGATATAGAAATCGTTGCGCCAAGCGGGCAGAGCGCGGGGCCAATTCAAAATTTTCTGGGGACACAGCGCTTCGTCATTGAGAACACTGAGCTATTGCTTTATTATGGGGAAGCCAGCCCGTATACGATGGCTCAGGAGATTTATATTGATTTCCTTCCGTCGGAGACGTATGTATCTCCCGGAATATGGAAAATACGGCTGAGGCCGAATAGAATTATTGATGGAGAATTTCATTTGTGGATGCCCGGCAGTACGGCCAGAAGCCCGCAGACCAGATTTTTGTATCCGGAGCCGGATGGAACGATGACCATCCCTTCCACAGCATTTAAGCCGATTGCCGCCGCAGCTTACGATGGCTATACGGATGCTTATGCAGATTTTTCCGGAAGAGGATCAGTTATTTTTAATCAGTGGATAAAACCGGATCTTGCGGCGCCGGGGGTGGATATTGTCACTGTCAGCGCCGCAGGCGGATACCGCCAGGTAAGCGGCACTTCATTTGCCGCGCCTTTTGTTTCCGGAAGCTGCGCATTGATGATGGAGTACGGTATTATCATGGGAAATGATCCCTACTTATATGGAGAAAAGGTGAAAGCGTATCTGATTTCAGGGGTGAGAAAACTGCCGGGTATTGAATTTTATCCGAACAATAAAGTGGGTTACGGCGCACTTTGTTTAAGAGACAGTTTTTGACAGATGTTAAATCGGCGCTGCAGTACATTGTTTTTGACTCAGAATCATATAATAAACGCATCATAATGTACGGGAGGCGATGAAAATGAAAAGCCGCCGCTGCGTGTTTCCCTATGACGGGGAAAACCGGGCGCAGATAATGAACGCACCGATGCAAACAATAGAATCAAGCATGATGATCGCTACATGTGACCGGCCGCTGGAGCGCATCAGTGAGGGCAGTCTCGTCAGCAGGGGAAGCTGCATGGGCTATATGGGCCATGTGCCGGTATATTCCGGAATTGACGGACGGATTGTCAGTATTACCGGAAGAAAACTGGATTTTTGGAAAACGGTTTATGATATTAAAGTATGCCGGGAAAATCATGGGAAAATACTATGGTCGGAAATTCCATTTTTTAAAAATGCCGGAGGAAGTTATTTCCTGCGGCAGCTTGGATTGGATGCCGGGCAGAGAGATTATGCGGATACACTTTATATTGACGGTGTTCAGGAGGAAAGTTTTGGAAGCGCCAGATACAGGCTTTTGCTGGAGCAGACAGCGAAAATTGTGATGGGCGGAGATATTCTCGGACGGTGTTATCATGCCGGCACTGTTATTTTCCGTATTGAAAAAACATGGGATGATATTGAGTTTTTATTGGATAAATATATAAAAAAGTACAGAGTGCTCCTTAGTGAAGACATTTCCTTTGCCATTTCACGGGTGAAACGGGCTTATCCGCCGGAACGGTCAGCGAAGAGCCGTATCGTTCTGCCGGTGCATACCGCGTTGCATGCCTACAATGGTTATTATGAACATCAGCCGGCACTGTGCGCGTGGCTGACACTGACCGACGGCAATGTGTCAGAAAATATCCGTGTGCCTTCCGGGACAATACTTGCTTCGGTGATGAAAAATCCCGCCCGGACGAAACGGATGATTATCGGCGGTATGATGGGCGGCGCGTCAAAACGGCCGGATACGGCATGTGCGGCGCCTGACACAGAGCAGGTCAGCGCTTCCGCAGATGCAGCGATCATAGAGAAAAACGGTCTGGAATGCTGTATCGGCTGCGGTTTGTGCGAACGAATCTGTCCGGTCAGGCTGGCGCCTTTTACTATGAACGAACGTACGAAGAGAAAATGTATCGGCTGCGGATGCTGCAGTTTTGTCTGTCCCGAACATATTCCGCTGACAGAATTAATCCGAAGAACTCCCGGGAAAAGCAAAAAATCCGCTGAAAAAAAGCGTTCCCAAGATTCAGGCGGCCATTATATCGAACTGAACCGCCAGACAGCATCTGAAATCGGTATGCTGACTTCCAGTGATGCGCCGCCGCACATTCATTCGGGCCATACGAATATGAAAATATATTTATCTTTGGCTGCGGCAATCCTGCCGGCGGCCATATTTGCCTCGGCGGCGGGCGGACGTCAGACAGCAGTGCTCCTGCTGATTTCAGCGTTTTTTACGGCCGCTTTTCACGAAATACTTTCAGGTTTTTTTCCGTCTTTTTTTGAATACAGTCATCCGGTCAGGGCGGCCGCAGACGGACTGATGATCGGGCTGCTTATACCGCCGTCGGTACCTCCCGCCGGCGTCATGGGTCTTTTGCTGGCTGCTGTGCTTACAGAGAAAATGTGCGGCCGTTTTCGTCTTAATTTCAATGTGCCGGCTGCATTGACCGCATTAATTTTAATGCTGTGGAGGGGCGACAGTGCATTAATCTTTTATCCGGTGTATCGGTGGGCTTTTTTCCTTCTGACAGCCGCCGGATTTATATATTTATGGGAGAAGCAGCTTGTGTCGTTTTGGCCGTCGGTATTTCCGGCGTTGTTTTTGAGCGCCGTATTAAAATTGCCGGTTCAGGCCTGCCTGTTTATTTCAGTATTTTTGCTGCAGCGATGGCGGGCAGGCGGCACAACATGGCGTCAGCAAATGGGCACCGGTGTTTTTGTATGTCTGTGCGCGCCGGCAGCAGCAATGGCAGTGACCCCGGCAGCAGCTTTATGTGCGGCGGTCTTCTTATCGGGTCTGATTCCGGTGTCAGTGTACAGTAAAAGACATGGGCGCCGGAGGCGAAGTAAGGCCGGATAGGAATATATGGAGATGCTTTGAAAAAAGCCGTGCAAATCTGTATGAATGACTTGCAATTTAAAAATGCACCACATATAATGGGTATACATGAATGCAGTACGGAGGTGTTTTTTTGAACCATACAGAGCAACGGTTTGATCCGGATAAAGATACGATTGTTCCAAAAAATTCCCGTCCGACATCGGCGCAGCGCAAAAAGAGGGCGGCGTCCGGCAGCGGGCAGCGCAAGAAAAACAGTACGGGACAGACAAACAGAAGAACTTATACGAAAGCTTCGGCGCCGGCGAAACGTCAGGCAGCATACACGCGCCGGCGGCGCCGTCAGAAGACATCGGCGGCATTTAAGGCGATGGCGCTTATTTTTATTGTCGTTATTATTGTCGTCTGCGCTTTATTTATAAGAAATTTCGGTGCGGGAACGCGAAGTGACCGGCAGGGTATTACCGCATATAACAGCGGAAATTACGATCAGGCGGCACAGTTATTTTCACAGGCAGTAAGCTATGACAGAGCAAATGCCGGTTATTATATCCACCTTGGCATGGCGCAGATTCAGCTGACCAGGTTTGATGATGCGATTTCAACATTTAATGAGGCAGAATCAAGAACACGTCAAAAAGATGAAATTCAGGCAGCCAGACGGGGCAAGGGGATTGCCTGTCTGTATAAAGGCGATTACGCACAGGCATTGGATGCATTTAACAGTGCCCTTGAATTTGCCGGAAGCAAATATACGCAGCAGGAACTGGATATTCTTTACTATTTGGCGGAGACACAGGATAAAAACGGCGATGCCGTCGGTTCGGTGCTGACTTATACAAAAATTATCGATCAGACCGGTGATGCTGATGCATATATGCTTCGCGGCATGGCATATCAGACTGTCGGTGATAATACAAGTGCGGAAAAGGATCTGTATCAGGCGCTGGAAATGAACCGCAAAAATTATAAAGTCTATTTATCTTTATACGATGTGCTGAGTGCACAGGGAAAAGAGGACGAAGCAGCGGCTGTGCTTGAAGAGGCCATCGGTCTGTCGGCGAGCAGCGGCGAAGATTATTCCAATCAGGGCTTGATCTATATGTATATGGGTAATTATGAGCAGGCGGATGCATCTTTTAATACGGCGCTGGAGAAGGATTATGTTCAGGCGAATTTCGGAAAGGCGCAGAACTTTATGATCCAAGAGTTGTATGACGATGCGATCAGCAGCTTTGAAGCCTTTTTTGCCCAAGTCTCGGACAATGCTCTTGCGTACAATCAGTACGGCATGTGCCTGCTTGAGACAGGCGCCTATGAAGCGGCAGCGGAGGCTTTTGCGCAGGGGATCGCGCTCAATGACAGAACTGTGGATATGCAGCTGCGCTTTAATGAAGTAAATGCTTATGAAAAGCTGGGACAATGGGATCAGGCCTATGAAAAGCTTCAGGCCTATATAGAGAAATATCCCGAAGATACGGCAGCACAAAAAGAACTTGCGTTTTTAGCAACGAGACAGAATCAGGGGTGAACTGATGACGGAAATGATTGAAAACCGGACAATAGAAGAAAAGGTCATTCTTGTCGGTGTATCTACATCTGATGAAGATGAAACGCGCCAGTCGGTTGAGGAACTGGGTGAACTGGCAAAGACTGCGGGTGCAGTGCCTGTGGGCACGCTTATCCAGAACAGGGAATCCATACATCCGGGGACATACTTGGGAAAAGGTAAGATTGCAGAGCTGAGCGAGATGATCGAGGCGCTGGGGGCGGATGGCATTATATGTGATGATGAGTTATCCCCGGCACAGATGGCCAATCTGACAGATATCCTTCAGACGAAAGTTATGGATCGGACATTGGTTATACTGGATATATTCGCTTCAAGGGCGTCCACACGGGAAGGAAAAATTCAGGTAGAACTGGCCCAGTTAAGATACCGTGCAACACGTCTGACCGGATTCGGCGCAGCAATGTCACGGCTTGGCGGCGGTATCGGGACGAGAGGTCCCGGCGAGAAAAAGCTTGAGATCGACCGGCGTCTGATCAAATCAAGGATCAGCCAGCTTAAGCGGGAACTGGAAGAAGTCAAGCGTCACAGAGAAGTGGCAAGAGAGCAGCGCAGCCGCACTGCTGTACCGGTGGCTGCTATTGTCGGCTACACGAATGCGGGAAAGTCAACGCTTTTAAATACATTGACATCGGCGGGCGTCCTTGAGGAAGACAAGCTGTTTGCCACATTGGATCCGACGACACGCAGTCTGACTTTGGAGAGCGGACAGCAGATGTTGCTGACAGATACGGTCGGCTTTATACGCAAACTGCCGCATCATCTTGTCAATGCCTTTCGTTCGACGCTGGAGGAAGCGAAGTATGCAGATATGATCCTCCATGTTGTGGATGTATCCAATCCGCAGATGATCCGACAGATCCAAGTGGTTTACGAGACACTGCAGAATTTGGATATTTCAGGAAAGCCGATCATTACAGCTTTTAATAAGATTGATAAAATTCCGGAAGAAGACAGGACAGGCATCAGAGATTTCCGTGCGGATAAAGAAGTGTATATTTCTGCAAAGCAGGGTATCGGACTGGATCGTCTGCTGGAAGCGGCAGAAGATATTTTAAAGGCCGGACGGATGTACTTGGAAAAAGTTTTTGATTATCAGGAAGCAGGAAGTATTGCCATGATCAGAAAGCACGGTCAGCTGATCGCAGAAGAATATACCGGCGACGGTATTGCAGTCAAAGCATGGGTGCCAGGGGATATTTATGCACGTTTCATGAAAAATGAAAGATGATTTATAGATATGCCGGTGAATCTTATATAAAATGCATATTGAAAAAACAAAAAACTGATGTATAATAAAAAAAAGAATTTTTATACTTTACATTGATAACGTAGTCCATCGAAGGAGGCAATCGTGATGGAAAAGAAAAATTTAGACTGGGCGAATATAGGTTTCGGCTATATTAAGACAGACAAAAGATATGTTGCCAATTATACAAACGGCGCATGGGATGAAGGCACTTTGACAGAAGATGATATGATTACAATGAGTGAGTGTGCCGGCGTGCTTCAGTATGCGCAGACGGTTTTTGAAGGTTTAAAGGCTTATACGACTGAAAGCGGCCACATTGTCACTTTCCGTCCGGATTTAAATGGCGAGCGTCTTGAAAATTCGGCAAAACGTCTGGAAATGCCTGTATTTCCTAAGGAACGTTTTGTACAGGCAGTCATTGAGACTGTCCGTGCCAACGAAGCATATGTGCCGCCGTTTGGATCAGGCGCCACATTATATATCCGCCCGTACATGTTCGGTATTAACCCGGTCATAGGTGTAAAACCGGCGGACGATTACCAGTTCAGAATTTTTACAACACCGGTAGGTCCTTACTTTAAAGGCGGTGTACGGCCGCTGACGATAAAAGTCAGTGATTTCGACCGTGCGGCACCTCATGGCACTGGTCATATTAAAGCCGGCTTAAACTATGCGATGAGTCTGCACGCTATTGTTACGGCTCATAAAGAAGGATTCGATGAAAATATGTACTTGGATCCTGCGACACGGACAAAAGTAGAGGAAACCGGCGGCGCTAACTTCCTGTTTGTCACAAAAGACAATACTGTTGTAACGCCGAAGTCAGACAGTATCCTGCCGTCAATCACACGCCGTTCACTTGTATATGTGGCAGAGCATTATCTCGGTCTTAAAGTGGAAGAACGCGAAGTTTACTTTGACGAAGTCAAAGACTTTGCAGAATGCGGCCTGTGCGGTACAGCAGCTGTTATTTCCCCGGTGGGCAAAATTGTCGATCACGGCAAAGAAATCTGTATGCCGAGCGGTATGGAGAAGATGGGGCCGATTACTCAGAAATTGTATGATACATTGACAGGTATCCAGATGGGACATATTGAAGCGCCGAAAGGTTGGATTCAAGTTATTGATTAATTGAATTGACGAACATATGATATAAACAGCCTCAAAAATCTGACAAATTTTAATGGCGAATTTTGTCAGGTTTTTGGGGTTTTTTTATATTTTATTGGCTACCGGAAGAGAACTTTTTGTGATATAATGAAAAATATATGCGGCAAAAGGCCGTATGGTATATATTTCTGCTAAGAAAGTGAGCTGATGCCTGTGATTGACACCGTAACTGAAATTTTGGATGAATACCATCGTGACTATGATATTTACCAGAAATTGGAGCAGGATGTTACAGATATTATTACGACCCTGCTGGAAGTGAATCATATTAAAATTTCGAATATGACGCTGCGAATCAAGTCTGAGGAGGCCTTGAAAAATAAAGTGCTTTCAAAAGCAAAATACAATCATCTTGATGAAATTACCGATATTCTCGGATGCCGTATTGTAACGCTTTTTGAGAGTGATGTTGATAAAATTTTCAGCCTGTTGGAGAAAACTTTTGAGATTGTAGAAATTGTAGATAAGCGAAAGAAGCATCGTGTGAACAGAATCGAATTCGGTTATACATCGCTGCACCTTGTAGTAAAGTTTACAGACAGCCGCTGCGCCCTTGTCGAATATCAAAAGTATAAAAATATCCTTTTTGAAATTCAGATCCGGACAGTGCTTCAGCATGCATGGGCTGAAGTTGAACACGGACTTGGATATAAATCGTATTTTGAGCCGCCGATGGAGATCAAGCGTAAGCTGAACCGTCTTGCGGCAACGCTGGAGATTCTTGATGAAGAATTTGAATCCATCCGCTACAGTATCGCTCTTTACAATGCAAGCATTGATAAAGAGGAGAAAGTGCTCAAGACGGATATTAATAAAGATTCCCTTATTGCTTATATGAACAACAGCCCTGTGATCGGGGAAATCGTTCAGTCTGTGGCAGATAAGTATCATTATCAGATTACAAAAGATCCTCATCTGATCAGCCAGCAAAAACTTGTGGCAAAACTGAATTCCCAGGGATATCAGTATATTCATGAGATCAATAATGATATTATCAAACATAAGGATACTGTGATTGCCATAGGCAGCGAGATATCTGAGCATATTAACTATGATTCCGCATATGTTAATTTGTATTCTGCAGTTCATTGGTTTTCATTTATTCCGGTCATTATCAATTTGGTGGCCGGTCATGGGGGATCTTCAGAGGAAATTTCCGATGATTTGATCCTTGAAACTTTTGTTAATAATAATATGTCTATTTTTAACGTATTTTCGATGAAAAAAGATTGATCCAAAGGGATTGCCGGGAAGCTTTGCCGGTAAGGCGAGCATCAGCCGGCATCCCTTTTTTAATTCATTATAAATTCGGTCGGCGTCATGGCATACTGTTTTCTGAAACAGCGGGAAAAATATCCGGCATCTGAAAAACCGCTCTGACGTGCGGCTTCGGCTACGGAGATTCCTTTTTTGAGCAGTTTCTGGGCATATTCCAGACGAAGGATGCGGATATAGACTGTAGGAGACAGACCCGTAATATCTTTGAATTTTCGTGAGAAATATGCCTCATCATAACCGAATTTTCGGCTGAGCGACCGGCACGAAAGATCATTTTGATAGTTTTCATCGATAAATGCAATGATTTCTTTAAAACGCAGATCGCTGTCAGAAGGCTTGCGGGACTGCAAAAAACAAAAACGGTACAAAAGTCCCATCAGCCGGTATGTCTCTCCGGCAATCAGAAGTTCTCCCGCCGGGAGCGACCGGTAATATTCGTTAACGAGCCTGCGCGCGGTGGCAATAATTTCCTGTTCGGATGTAATCCGTTCGAAAACAGATGCCCTGCTCTGAAAATATTCTAAAAAACGGGATACGGTCGGAATACTGTTCATAAAAAAAGCAGGGTCAAACATGATTGTATAATAGCCCAGATCCGCATGACAGACGATGCCGCTGTGGGGCTGGGCAGGAGGAATAATAACAAGCTGGCCCGCTGATGCCAAAAAAGTCTCATCTCCGAAAGAGACCGAAAGCTGTCCCTGATAAATAAGCAGCAGTTCCATACGTTCGTGCCAGTGGGTATGAATGATCATCTCTCCTTCAGAAGCGCTTTTTATATCTAATATTTTTACGGCTTTCCCGCCGTATAAGACGGGAGTTGTCTCTTTTTGATAATCCAGCAGCATTGCTTTTCACCGCCTTTTAAAAAATCAAAAATGTCCTATTGAAAGACAAAAAGTTCATATGATATGAGTGATATACATGATATCATAAAGGCAGTAAAAAAACAACGGTAAGGAGGATTATCATGATTAAAATCGGTGTTTGTATCAGCTTTGACAGTATGGAGGACATAGAAGATAAAGTACGTTCTTTAAAAGATGAAGGATTTGATAATTGTCAAATTATTTCATGGACGCCGTCGGTCTGGACAGAGGAAAACGCACATATTTTATCAGAACTTGCACTCAAATACGGCATTACATATTCTGCATTTTGGTGTGGATGGGAAGGGCCATGCGTATGGAATTTTTACGAGGGGCAAAAAACGCTGGGACTTGTGCCGGAGGAGTACAGAACGATGCGCATTCAAAACTTATGTGACGGAGCCGACTTTGCCAAACGGCTGAACATAGAAAATGTGGTAACACATATGGGCTTTATTCCGGAAAATCCATATGACACGCTGTTTGAAGGATTTTGCGATGCAGTTCGGACGGTGGCCGAACATCTTGCGGCAAACGGGCAGAATCTTTTGTTTGAAACCGGTCAGGAAACGCCGGTCACGATGATGCGCTGTTTTGAGAAGGTCGGCCGTGATAATTTGAGAGTAAATCTGGACACGGCTAATCTGATTCTTTACGGCAAGGCAAATCCTGTGGATGCTCTGGAGGTTTTCGGAAAATATGTGGCCAATCTTCACGCCAAAGACGGATTATATCCGACCAACGGCCATGATCTCGGTAAGGAGACGCCGATCGGCCAGGGTAAAGTTGATTTTCCTGCGCTGGTCAGAAAACTTTATGACTTAGATTATCACGGCTATATGACCATTGAGCGTGAAATCGACGGCGATCAGCAGATTGCCGATATACGGGAAGCTAAAATTTATCTTGAAAAACTTGTTAATGAAGTTTACGGAGGATGATGGAGATGTTAAAGATTGCAGTTGCCGGCGTGGGCGGTATAAGCGGCGCACATATTCCATGCTGGCAGGAGATGAACGAGACAGAACTTACAGCGATTTGTGATATCCGTCCGGAGCAGATGGAAAAATACGACGGTGTGAAAAAATATACAGATTTGGACGAAATGCTGGATCAGGAGCATATAGATATTTTGGATATATGTCTGCCGACCTATCTGCATGCGGACACTGCAGTTAAGGCGATGGACCGGGGCATCCATGTGCTCTGCGAAAAGCCGGTTTCGCTGAAAAAAGAGGACGCTGTCCGTGTCTATGAGGCTGCCCGCAAAAATAATGTCCGCTTTATGGTGGCTCATGTGCTGCGGTTTTGGCGTGAATATGTTTTTGTCAAAGAAATTTATGATTCCGGAAAATATGGAAAATTACTGTCGGGCAATATGTCCCGTATCGGCGTGCGCCCGAAATGGAGCTGGGATAATTGGATGATGGATGAAAACCGCAGCGGTCTTGTACCGTTTGATCTGCATATCCATGACTTGGATTACATGGTCTATGTGTTCGGAAAGCCTGTAAATGTGACATGTTTCCGCGCGCAGCATCCCCAGCAGGATTATTTGAATGTGACCTATCAATTCGGTGATTTCTT
This sequence comes from Candidatus Scybalocola faecipullorum, assembly GCA_018716485.1. Lineage (GTDB taxonomy): Bacteria > Bacillota > Clostridia > Lachnospirales > Lachnospiraceae > Scybalocola_A > Scybalocola_A faecipullorum. The sequence continues at coordinate 33,775 of DVJY01000032.1, read as the reverse complement.
TATAAACAGTGAGGCAGCATGGTATGATTCACCGTATCCGTTTACAGCAAGTTTCCGATTTCAGTTTGAAAAAGCAGTGATTGCCATGGAAGGCGGTAAACTGACAGTTTATGAACAGTCCGGCAATATATATGATCTTCAGGATAACGGAGAAAAGAAAGATACAGGAAGTATTAATCTGCCAAAGAGCGATGCTTATGCCAATGAAATCCGGTATTTTACAGAGTGTGTGCTCAGCGGCAAAAATGCGGATATTGTCAAGCCTTGGGAACTTGAAACTGTCATCGATATTTTGCATACACTGTAAAATCAGGAAGCGTTTCAGGCCGGTGAAAGGTATTTGTGTGTTGTGTCGGGCATGTTTATCGATTATAATAGAGTGAGCATGACAATGCTGCAAAATAATCGTGTAAATGGACAAAGACGCAAAGGAGTATTTATGATTAAATTAGAGAAAACAAGTGTAATGAATCTCGAAAACGCAATGCGGGGCGCCAGAAATCCAATGAACAGCTGGGCACGCATGGACAGCTATTACGACGAAAATCACCGGTATATACTTGGACCCAATGACCTTGATCTGGCAAAGCGGCTGAGGAGGGCGGGGAGCGATCACCGCAAGTTTATCCGTCAGATTTTTGTATCTGTAGATATTACAGCGCCGATGTACTGGTGGAAAGAATATGATACATATAAGATAGCGACAGTCGCCAATTCTACAAGTACGATGCACAAGATTCACAGCAAGCCGTTTGAAAGAGCGGACTTCAGCTGTGATCATATGACAGAAGATACGCTGGCATTTATGGACACAGTGATTGCCCGTCTGGAGCAGATCCGTCTGAAATATATAGAGACAAAGGATAAAGCAGACTGGTATGATATGATCCAGCTGCTTCCGTCCAGCTACAATCAGATGCGGACATGCTCCATGAACTATGAGACCCTGGTCAATATTTACTATGCAAGACGCAATCATAAGCTGGCGGAATGGCATACATTCTGTGAATGGATCGAGTCGCTGCCGTATGGCAGAGAACTCATCATCTGCGAAGAATAGAAGGTGATGAGAGATGAATTTGATCGCAGCAGTGGACCGTCACTGGGCCATTGGTTATAAGGGGAAGCTGCTTAACAGTATCCCCGAGGATATGAAGTTTTTCAGGGAAACAACGACAAACAAAGTGCTCATTATGGGCAGAAAAACATTGGAAAGTTTTCCAAACGGACTGCCTTTGAAAAACAGAGTCAATATTGTGCTGAGCCGGCAGAAAGATTATAAAGTCAGGGATGCCATAGTTGTCCACAGTGTGGAGGAGGCTCTCGCCAAAGCAGCCGGATACAATGACGAAGATGTGTATGTTATCGGCGGAGCAAGTATTTATGAACAGTTTCTGCCATACTGTAGCGTTGCCCATGTGACAAAGATGGACTATGTCTATCAGGCCGATGCATATCTGGCGGATCTTGATCAGGATCCCCAGTGGCTTTATGCAGCGGAAAGTGAAGAAAAGACGTATTTTGACTTAGAATATCAATTTGTCATGTATATTCGGAAAGATCGGCTGGATCAGCTGAAACATATGAATTTATAGGGAGGATTACACAATGGAAAAATTATTTTTGCAAATGTATTCTTTTGGAGATCACACACCGGAAAACACACTTAAACATCTTGAAGAAGCGGCAGCCATGGGATATGCCGGCGTGGAACTTTATGCGGCCAATTTTGAGACACCAGTGGATGAACTGAAAGCCTGCCTGGAGAAAAATAATCTTCAAGTGATTTCTTATCATGCGCCGGAAGACAAGATTGTTGAAATGATCCCATATGCAAAAAGCCTCGGACAGAAATTTGTCGGAATCGCGTGGCATGAATTTCCGGATATGGATGAAGTACGCGCATTCTGCAAAAAGCTTGATGATATTGGACGTCAGTGCCGGGAGGCGGGACTGACGCTGACATATCACAATCATACGCAGGAGTTTGCATCTTTTGAAAATATGACTGTGATGGAACATATTATTGACAAAACATCACCGGAAAATGTCAGTATTGAGTTGGATGCCGGCTGGTGCGCGGCGGCAGGATTTTCACCTGTAGAGTTTGTCAAGAAGCATTCGGGCCGTGTCAAATTGATCCATATCAAAGAGAGCAGCAGGGTCATCGGTACAGATAAGCCGGGGGAAGATACAAAGGAGATCAACTGCCCTGCAGGTCTGGGACTTGTAGATTGGAAAGTCCTGAAAGATGCGGCTGATGCCAACGGCTGCGAAGCTTATATTGTGGAGAGAGAGCACAGCTACGAAGGGACAAGAACACAGTGTCTGAAGGCGGACTTCGATTATTACAGCCAAATACTGTAACGGCGCAGACTTATGGGGATACGGGAAAGCGGACTTTAAAGGAAATATGACGCGGCATAGAGATAACTTTAAAGGAAACAGGAAAGGGGATAAAAATGAAGTTTGTAGAATGCAGAGATTATGAGGAAATGAGCAGAAGAGCGGCGCATTTGATCGCAGCCTGCGTGTTAATGGACCCGGATTGTGTGCTTGGACTTGCCACCGGATCTTCACCGATCGGTACCTACGATACATTGATCGAGTGGTATGAAAGAGGCGATCTGGATTTTTCAAAAGTTAAGACGGTGAATCTTGACGAATATCAGGGACTTTCCGGAGACAACCCTCAAAGCTATCGGTATTTTATGAATACGCATTTGTTTGACCACGTTAACATCGATAAAAATAATACGAATGTTCCTGACGGACGTGCGGACGCACAGGCAGAGTGCGCAAGGTATGACCGGGTCATTGAAGCGCTTGGCGGAATTAATCTGCAGCTTCTGGGACTGGGACATAACGGACATATCGGTTTCAACGAACCTGCGGAAGTTTTCCCGAAAGATACACATTGTGTGGCGCTGACACAGAGTACGATTGACGCCAATTCAAGGCTGTTTGATAATATTGACGAAGTGCCGCGTTTCGCCTACACGATGGGCATTCGGTCAATTATGGCCGCTAAAAAGATTGTTGTTGTTGTCAGCGGCGAGGATAAATCAGAAATTGTCCGCACGGCATTTACAGGGCCGGTAACGCCGCAGGTACCTGCATCAATACTGCAGATGCATCCAGACGTGACGATTGTTGGTGACAGGGCAGCTTTTTCGCTCCTGCGGGGGAACTGATCTGGGAGGATATCTGAATGATTATTAAAAATATAAAAGTATTTGGAGAAGACGGCCATTTTGAGGACGGAGAAATCTATATTGAGCATGGTTTGATCGCAGAAAAGGCATCAGAGGATTGTGTCATTGACGGCGAAGGGTGCATGGCAATTCCGGGGCTTACAGATATTCATTTTCATGGATGTGTGGGCAGGGATTTCGGTGACGGCAGCGAGGCGTCAATTCGTGAAATGGCTGCCTATGAAGGACGTGAAGGTATTACCACAATCTGTCCGGCCACATTGACATTAAGTGAGCGGCAGCTGACCAAAATCAGTGAAGCAGCGAAAAATTACGATAATACCCAAGGGGCTATTTTATGCGGCATCAACATGGAGGGCCCGTTTATTAATGCCAAGAAAAAAGGCGCGCAGAATGAAGCTTATATCCGAAAGCCGGATGCGGATATGTTTGAAAGACTTCAGAAAGCATCCGGCGGACTGTACAAGCTTGTGGATATTGCGCCGGAAATTGAAGGCGCGATGGATTTTATTGATGCTGTTAAAGATAAGGTGACGGTATCTATTGCCCATACGACAGCAGACTATGATACGGCTATGGAAGCTTTTGAACGCGGCGCCCGCCATGTGACCCATCTTTACAATGCGATGCCGCCGATTTTGCATCGTGAGCCGGGAGTTATAGGAGCGGCATGCGACCGAGAGGATGTGCGGGTTGAACTGATCTGCGACGGTATACATATCCATCCGGCAGTTGTACGGGCCGCTTTTAAAATGTTTGGTGACGACCGTATTGTGATGGTCAGTGACAGCTGTGAAGCCTGCGGCATGCCTGACGGGAAATATCAGCTTGGCGGTCTTGATGTATGGCTGAATGGCCGCCGGGCTACACTTGCTGACGGTACGATCGCAAGCTCGGCGACAAACCTGATGGGCTGTCTGCGCACAGCAGTTAAAGAGATGGGCATACCATTGGAATCCGCAGTCAAATGTGCGGCGGTCAATCCGGCGAAAGCGATCGGCGTGTATGATCAGTACGGCAGTCTGACGCCGGGAAAGACGGCAAATATCGTTTTGCTGGATGAATCACTGAATGTGAAAGCAGTCTTTATCCGAGGCGAAAAATACAGATAAAAGACTTGTCTATATAGCTCTCACATATTATAATCAAAGAAATTTATATAAAAAGAGAGGGCTTTATGATGAAAAAATCAATATTATTATTCACGGCATGTATGCTTACGGCTGCTTTGACAGCCTGCGGGAGCGCTTCCGGGGACAATCAGACAACCGCTCAAAGTGAGACGGCAGCACAGACAGAGGCACCGGCAGAGAGCGAACAGACAGCAGAAGAGACGCAGGCGCAGACCGAAACACAGGCGCAGACCGAAGCGGCGGAAGCCGTTGAAATTACCAGCTATGAGGATATCGCTCAGATTTATCAGTTCGATCTGGAAGGTGTTCACTATGCGCTGCCATGTACGATTGATGACTTTGTAAATAATGGCTGTACGATCGATGATACATATTTGGAAGAGAAGATCGAGGCACAGACGTCCATGTCATTAATTCCTGTACATCCTGACGGAGACGAAGAAAAGACAATCCATATCGAAGTTTTCAATGACACAGATCAGGATATGACCATCGGCGAATGTCAGAAAGTAATCGGTGTCAGTGTGGACAGCGAATCCAATGTTTCCTTTATTCTGAATTCGGGCATCGATGTTTTAGCTGAGGATACAGAGTTGGATGATATGAAAGCTGTTTACGGTACAGATTCAAATATTTTCAGTGAAGATGATTCAAGTGCCACATGGAATTTCTATAAGGCGCTGTCTTCAGATAGCGATGAGACAGAGATTTACAGCATGCTGCAGCCGGGCACAGATATCATGAGGATTTCAAGTAATTTTACGATGGAATATATTCCGCCGGAAGAATAAAAGGAAAGCCTGCGCTTACCGCGCAGGCTTTCCTTTTGCTATAAGACTGTCTATATCTGTAAAGGCATTTTCAATAGCCTCTGTATGATAGATTTCATAACTTTTTTGGTTTTCTATGCAATCCTCCAATTTTAAAAATTCTTGTTCAGAAAGAAGTTTCGTGCTACACTTAATTGAAAAGCATTTGAGGGAGGTCATAGAATGTTTAAGATTGCTGTGGTTGAAGATAATCCGGCGGCGGCCGAAAGACTGAAAAGTTTTTTGGAGCAGTTTGCCAAAGAAAATGATGAAATTTTTGAAATTGTATTTTTCGGAGAAGCAATCGGTTTTCTTGATGGCTACAGACAAATTTATGATATTGTATTCATGGATATTGAACTTCCGGGGATGAACGGCATGGAAGCAGCGCGCCGCATGCGCCGGGTCGATCAGAAAGCGACGCTTATATTTGTGACCAATATGGCACAGTTTGCCGTCAAAGGATATGAAGTCAATGCGGCGGATTATGTGGTGAAACCGATTATATATGAAGATTTTGAACTGAAGCTCAAGCGGATATTGGCAAGGTATAAAGCAGAGGATGAAGCAATCCTTGTAGTGCGCCAGAGTGGATTTATACGGCTGCTGCTGCGGGTCATCCGATATGTGGAGGTCAGAGGTCATACACTGACATTTCATACGGAAACAGGTCTGATCACAGGCAGCGGCACGCTGTTAAAAACTGAGGAAAAGTTAAAAGATAAAGGCTTCCTGCGATGTAATAAATGTTACCTTGTCAATCAGCGTCATATTGTTGCGGTAGACGGCTATACACTGAAAATGACCGGGGGAGAGGAACTGCAGATCAGCCGGCCCCGAAAGAAACTTTTTATGAGCGAACTGGCGGAAGCTATGGGAAATGAGAATGTGTTATGAGAATGGTGTTTGAGTTTTTTACGGATTACGGTTATGTTTTTGAAATGATGTTTGCCATAGGCTTTTTTACATGGTGGATGGAAAAAAGAAAATATTATGCTCTCAGAACTGTGTTCGTCGGCATCGTTTTGCTGGCAGTGATGAGAGTCACGCAAGTATTGCCGCTGCCGGGTGTTTTTACGCAGAGTGTGCGGGTTGTGCTTATTTATATTTTGTGTATGGCGGGTGTTCTTTTTTGTTACCGTGTGGATGCGATCTGTGCGGTATTTCATGTGACAGCTGCCGGCGCAGTACAGCATTGTTCATTTAAACTGGCAAGAACAGTGCTGATGCCGCTGTGGGCTTTCGGGACAATGTCCGATATCAGAGTTTTGATGTTAGACTGGGGATATCCGGTGCTGTTCATTCTGTTTGTAGCTGCCGCATATTTAATTTTCGGTCGGGTATTCCGAAGGGAGGATACAGACCATCTGACGAGTACGCCGCTGATCCTGTTTCTCATGATCGGTATGCAGCTATGTACAAATATCTTTCAGAATGTGCTGGAAAATTTTGAAGTGGGACTGGAAGTCTATACGATTTTCAATTTATTTGATATGATTTACTGCCTTTTCCTGCTGGCGCTGCAGTGTGAATTTGCCAAAAAAGAAAATGAACAAAGAAATAATGCAGTACTCAAGCAGATGCTGCATCAGCAAAAAGAACAGATGGAAATTTCCAAACAAAATATTGAGCTGATCAATATTAAATGCCATGACATTAAGAATCAGATTTCCATGCTGGGCAGCCGTATTCCAAAAGATGAAGTAGAGGAGCTGGAGCGGGCGGTTGAAATTTATGATACAGCCCAAAAGACAGGCAATGAAGCCTTGGATGTGTTACTGATGGAAAAGCAGATGCAGTGCCGGAACAGGGGCATCCGCCTGGATTGTGTGATCCGCGGCGAGAGCCTTTCTTTTATGCGCCAGGCTGATGTCTACGCCCTGTTCGGAAATGCTATTGATAACGCCATAGAAGCGGTCGATAAGCTTTCTGATGAAAACTACAGGCATATCCGCATTAAAGTAAGAGAAGATAAAGGCATGCTGGTGATCCATTTTGAAAATAATTATTCAGGCATGCTGGATTTTCAGGAAGGACTGCCAAAAACAACAAAGCAGGATAAACGGTATCACGGCTTCGGTATGAAAAGTATCCGTATGATCACTGATAAGTACAAAGGATATATGTCAGTCAAGGCCGACGATGGGTTATTTACACTGAATATTATTCTTCCGGCAGGCAAGTGATGCATTTTACGCTGAAAAAAAGACAGTTTGGGAAGATTATCTTGTACATGCTGTTAAAAGCTGTTAATCTCTGTTTATCTTAAAACAGAGGAGGAAAACAAGTTGAAAAGATCAAATGTCTGGCGTGGGTTATCCATGGTGTCCGCTTCTCTTTTGACTGTATCTATCTTGACGGGCAATATTTTGGAAACCTATCGTACATCAGTTGACGCATTCGTGGGCACACGAAGCCAAATGACAGTGACTGAAAGTTCAGACAATGAAGAAGACAGCTGGACTTATAAGTCGGAATTTACAACAGCCAAAGAAGCTTATGAAGGTTTTCAGGAGTTTGCGATCAGAGCATCTCAGGAAACTTTTGCGTTATTGAAAAACGAAAATGACGCCCTGCCTTTGGCAAAAGATGCAAAGATCACGTTGATGGGCATGCGCAGTTATGCGCCTGTTTACGGAAATACCGGCGGCAGCGTGCCTGACGGAAAATCAACGGTAGAAATTTTTGATGCATTCGCCGAGAGAGGATTCCAGATCAATCCGTCCATGCTGGCGGCGTATGAAGCTTACTTTGCTGATAAAGAGTGGACAACACCGCAGTTTGGCGGCGGTATTCTGCCGGCATATGCGGAAGTGACATCTTACAATGATCCGTGCGAACTGACCCTTGATGAACTGGCACAGCTGAATCCGGATTATAATTCACAATATGCGGAATACGGCGATGCGGCCATCGTTGTTGTCGGACGTATCGGCGGCGAGAACGGCGACGGCTATTATCCGGGCGAAGCCGGACGGGCTGACGGTGTGGAAACAGTGACCGGAAATATTTTAAGCCTGAGTGACGAAGAAATGGCCATCATTGAGGAAGCAAAGGCAAACTTTGACAAGGTCATCGTTCTTGTCAATGCGACAAACCAGATGGAGATTGCCAACCTTCAGGATGACCCTGATATTGATGCTATTTTATGGATCGGTTACCCGGGCGCATACGGTTTTTACGGCGTGGCTGATGTGCTAAACGGCACAGTATCTCCGTCAGCGCACCTTGGTGATACATTCGCCAAAAACAGCGCCCTTGCGCCGGCCATGGCCAACTACGGCAATATTCCATGGGAAAATGCCAGTGACTTTGACGAGACAGCCAATGTGAATTCTTATTTGATCGAGGCAGAAGGTATTTATACAGGCTATCGTTACTATGAAACAAGATATGCGGATATTGTTATGGGCAACGGCGGTTCGGAGGCTTCCGCAGGCACTTATGCCAATGCTGACGGTACTGTAGCTACAGAGGATGGCACATGGGACTATGCCAATGAAGTTGTCTATCCGTTCGGCTACGGCATGTCGTATACAACATTTGAGCAGACACTGGATTCTGTAGAAATTATGGGCAATAAAGAAACAGCGACAGTGACTGTTACAACGACAAACACAGGCGATGTGGCAGGCAAGGCGGTTGTTCAGGTCTATGCTCAGTCTCCGTATACAGATTATGATAAACAGTATCATATTGAAAAATCCGCAGTTCAGCTGATGGATTTTGAAAAAACAAATACACTGCAGCCGGGCGAAAGCCAGACGATCACTATGGAAATCGATATGTCCAATCTGGCAAGTTATGACTCTGAAAATGCGCAGACATATATTGTAGATCCGGGCACCTATTATTTTGCAATCGGTGATGATTCCCATGAAGCTTTAAATAATATTCTTGCGGCTCAGGGCTATACAACAGCCGACGGCATGACATCTGACGGCAATGCAGATAAGACTTATGAGTGGACATGGGATGGCGAAGTTGATGCCGACACATTTTCTGTAAGCAAAAACGGCACAGAAATTACAAATGCACTGTCTGAAGGCGATTATGCGATGGATATTAATGCATTTATCCCGGATACAGTGACATATCTTTCAAGAAGCGACTGGGATGGCACATTCCCGGAAACAATTTCAGGTTTGAGCGCGGACGGACGTCTGGCAGAACTGCTTGGCAATGACTTTATTGAACTTGCCACCGATGAAGATACATCGGATATTATTTTCGGTGATACAACAAGCGAATTGACGATCAATGACATGAAGGGCGCGGAGTTTGACGATCCTCGCTGGGAAGAACTGATCAATAAAGTAACGATTCAGGAATTTTTGGATTTCGCTTCCAATGCCTTCCACAATATTGCAGCTATTCCGTCCATCGGTCTGATGCAGTATGCAGCAGATGACGGCCCGAACGGTTCTGACTCCCATTATCTGACAGAAGGTTCTTATCAGGGTGTTCCTTACGAAGATGCTGCAGATTATGATTATGCCACACGTGTAGGCCCGACACCTCAGAACATTGCATACAGCTGGAACAAAGAGCTGGCTTATGAAAACGGCGAAATCACATTGGGTGAAAGTACACTTGTACTCAATCTTCCGATTATGATCGGACCGGGCATGAATATTCACCGTCATGCGTACAACAGCCGGGGCGCTGAATATTATTCAGAAGATCCGATTTTAACAGGTTACATCGGCAGCGCAGTTGTACAGGGCGCACAGTCCAAAGGTACACTTGTCAATATTAAACATGCGGCATTTAATGATCAGGAAATTAACCGTTCCGGTATCGCCGTATTTATGAATGAGCAGAAAGCTCGTGAAATGGAACTTCGCGGACTTCAGCAGGCATTTGAAGCCAACGGAAAACCGGCGTCATTTGTCAATGATGAAACAAAGGCGGATATATATACAACAGGCGCTCTTGGCGTGATGAGTTCTTACAACCGTATCGGCGCAGTGGCACCGAGTGCCAATGTAGGCGTTCAGGTGCAGATCATGCGCAATGAATGGGGCTTTAAAGGCTACAATGTCACAGACTTTACCGGCGTTTCTTTAAAAGCGTCTCCGAAGGAATCCATACTTGCAGGTACAACAGCATTCTGCGGTTTCGGTATTTCCGAAGAAATTACATATTGGAATGAAGAAGCGCTCAGCGGTGACAGAGATATGCTTCTTGCCATTAAAGAAAATTTACATTATCTCTTATATGCCCTTGCAAACAGCGCAGCCATGAACGGTGTCAACTCAACAACACACAGTGTTGATGTGATGACATGGTGGAGAGCAACTTATATGACATGTATCGGTGTATTTGCGGCAGCAACATTGGCAGGCCTTGTTGCTTACAGTGTGAGCCGTGTCAGAAAACCAAAGGAAAGGAAGAAATGATATGAAAAAAAGTGTTGAAAAAATCACATATATTGTCGGCCTTGCAGCCATTGCGGCCATTGTCGGCCTGATTATATACATCTTCACTTCCGTGACAGGCTATCTGGCATCATCTACGTTAAATATTCTTCCGATTGTCAGTACAGTGATCGCTATTGTACTTATGATCGCAGTGATGTTTGTGAATCAGAGATTACCCCAGCCAGTGACAGATATTGCAATGTTTGCTGCTGTGGCGCTGCTTCTGTACAGCTTTTATGAATTCGTTCTCGGACGTGTATCTTTGGCAGCCGATGTTTATTTTATCCCCGTAAACTATCCGGCTTCCGAAGCAACAGCACTGCATATTTCCATCGTCGGCATCGCGCTTTATGTCGTTGCAGACGTTGCGATGATTGCTGCAGCTTTTGTCAGACGTTTGGCAGAAAAGTAAAATTAAGCGGGCAGCAGCGAAGACCCACCCGAAGCCAGACTTCGGGTGGGATTTTTAAAATCTAGCGGGCGGCGTCTTCATGCAGCCGCCGGAAAGAGAGGATTCAATATATATGAGAGCAATTCCTTGGAATACAGGATGGACATATAAGCATTATAACTCTGATGAAAGTCCGATGCCCGTCACACTGCCTCATGATGCGATGCTGGGAGAGCCGAAAAGCCGCACGGCAGCGGGCGGTACAAATACAGGCTGGTATGAAGGTTTCGATTATGTTTATGAGAAAGTCTGGGCGCCCGAAAAAGATTTTGCCGGGAAAAAATTGATTTTGGAGTTTGAAGGTGTCTACAGAAATGCAGAAGTATGGATTGATAAAGAGCAGGCAGCTTTTCGCCCTTACGGCTATACGAATTTTTATGTGGATGTGACAAAATATTTTGAGCATGGAGAAAAACGCAGTATACGCGTTATTGCCCGCAATGCGGATCAGCCAAACAGCCGCTGGTATTCTGGCGCCGGCCTTTACAGGCCGGTGACACTTTGGGTCGGCGATCCGAAAGTCTATATTCCGGTCAACGGTGTGCGCATACGCACAGAAGCTATTGATCCGGCGGTGATTTCAGTGGAGGTTAAAACAAGCTGTCCGGGCAGGGTGTCGATAGAGGTTTTAGACGGCGGTCAGTCTGTTGCTAAAGCACAGGCGGACAGTGACGGCAGCGTCCGTGTTAAAATGAACATTCCCGATGCCAAACTTTGGCACGTGGACACACCGAATTTATATACATGCAAAGTAACGTTCGGCGAAGACACAGTTTGCGAAACCTTCGGTATCAGAACCCTTTCATGGGGGAATGACGGCTTGTGCATCAACGGCCGCCGTGTCATCGTGCTCGGCGCCTGCGTTCACCATGATAATAGTCTGTTAGGCGCCTGCTGTGATGAAGATGCGGTAGAGAGAAAAGTGCGGCTGCTTAAAGATGTGGGCTACAACGCATTGAGAAGCGCCCATAATCCCTGCTCCAAAGCATTTTTGCGGGAGTGTGACCGTCAGGGGATGCTTGTGATGGATGAATACATTGATCACTGGTATATCCATAAAACAGAGTATGATTATGTGGATTATTTTAAACAATGGTGGAAACAGGACTTAAAGGATATGGTGGAAAAAGACTATAATCATCCGTGTGTAATCATGTACTCCACCGGCAATGAAGTCAGTGAGACGGCGCAGCCTAAAGGCATTGCGCTGACAAAAAAGATGACGGATTTTCTTCACAGCCTTGATGACAGCCGTCCGGTCACTTGCGGCATCAATATTTTCTTTAACTTTTTAAGTTCTGTGGGCTTCGGTGTTTACAGCGATAAAAAAGCTAAAAAAGAGGCTGAACGGGCAAAGAAAGCTAAAGAAGCCGGGAAGACATCAAAGAAAAAAGCCGTGGGCAGCCAGTTTTTCAATAATCTGGCAGGTATTTTAGGCGATGAATTTATGAAGCGGGGCGCCACATTTTATGGCTGTGATGTCAAGACGAGAGATGCCTTTGCCAACATGGATATCGCAGGCTATAATTACGGCATTTACAGATATGCCCATGATCTGAAAAAATATCCGCACCGGCTCATTTTAGGCAGTGAGACGTTTTGCAATGATGCCTATAAGTTTTATGAAATGGCCAAAGAAAATCCCCGCCTGATCGGTGATTTTGTATGGGCAGGCATGGATTATCTGGGAGAAGTCATGGTCGGTTCATGGGAATACAGTGATTATGCCAAGACATTTGACGGCGGCATGGGCTGGGTTTCCGCAGGATCGGGCCGTATCGATCTGACAGGTAAACCGCTGTGCGAGGCATTGTATACGAAAGTGGCTTTAGAAAAAGCAAAAGGGCCGTATATCGGTGTGTGCCCGGTCAGCCACACCGGCGATAAGCACAGTCCTTCTGCATGGAAAATGTCCAATGCCATTGAAAGCTGGAGCTGGGCTGGCTGCGAGGGAAAAAAGGCGAATATTGAAATATATGCAAGAGCTGCCCGGGTGGAAGTTTTTATTAATGGAAAACCGGCGGGCACTGCAGTGATGAAAAAGGATTGTATTGCCAAGATGACATGTGTTTATGAATCCGGAATGATTGAGGCTGTGGCTTACGACAGTTTGGGCAGCGAAATCGGCAGGACATCCTTAAAAACAGCAGACAAAGAGACCAGACTGTGGGCGCTGCCGGAAAAAGAAACAGTACGGGAAGGGCGGTTAAGTTATATCCGGCTTAAATATGCCGATGTTCACGGTATTACAAAACCGCTGGAACGGGGCATTATTAAAGTCAGTGTGGAAGGCGGCACACTTGAAGGGCTGGGCAGTGCATGCCCGTTCTATGAGCGCAGCTACCGCAGCGATGAAGCAGATACTTATTACGGCGAGGCGCTTGCCATTGTGCGCGCAGGCAGCGGACAGACTGTGAAAGTTAAGGCTTCTGACGGCATACACGAGACAGAAGTTGTGATTCCGGTGGAAAAAGACGGGCAGGGAGGTGAAGCGTAATGTTGCAGACATTTTGGCAGCATTTTGAAGAAAAACATAAGCTTATCGCCCAATTTGTAAAATTTTATGTATTTTCCATGCTTGTAACGCTGCTGCAGTATTTGCTGCTGACATTTTTGCCCAATTTGTTTTATACGATGACAGACTGGTGCAGTATCCCGTGCCAGCTGATTCATTTGGATATCGGACCGGTAGATACATATGTATTTAATTATCCGGTGACCGGAGACGCCACAGGCGGCATGGGATACTTTGCGGCCTTTGCTATTACACTGTTTATTGCCCAGTGCATCAATTTTCCGATGCAGCGCAATGTGACCTTTAAGTCCAAAGGCAATATTTTTTATCAGATCGCATGGTATATCGTGGCGTTCGTGCTGATTACCATCGTATGCAGCTTTCTGATGGGCCTGTATGTGCCTTTATGCAGACGGTTTTTCCCGCCGGCGCTGTATAATATTTTGATTACGATTATCAACGGCGGCGTGCAGATGGTGATTTATTTTCCGATTTACAAAATTATTTTTCCGGAAGGGAAGGCTGAATAAATGGCATATGAATCAATCATCCAAAAATTAACTTTAGAACAAAAATGTATGCTGCTGTCCGGCAAAAATGTTTTTGAAACATATGAGATAAAAAAGGCGGGCATTCCCTCCATATGGCTGTCTGACGGCCCTCACGGCCTGCGTAAGCAGGCGGGGCCGGCAGATCATCTCGGCTTAAATCCCAGTGAACCGGCCACATGTTTTCCGACAGCAGCGACGGCAGCGTGCAGCTGGAATACTGAACTTGGCGAAGAAATCGGCGAAGCGCTGGGACAGGAGGCGGCAGCCTCAGATGTCCATGTGGTTTTGGGACCGGGTCTGAATATGAAAAGAAACCCGCTCTGCGGCAGAAATTTTGAGTATTTTTCTGAAGACCCGTATTTGGCAGGAAAAATGGCGGCGGCATATATCCGCGGTATACAAAAAAACGGTACGGCCGCCTGCCCGAAACACTTTGCGGTCAACAATCAGGAGACGCGGCGCATGGCGTCAGATAGTGTTTTGGATGAGCGGACACTGCGGGAAATCTATTTAACCGGATTTGAAATCGCGGTTAAAGAAGGAAAGCCGAAATGTATTATGTCCAGCTACAATTTGATCAACGGAACCTATGCCAATGAAAATAAGCATCTGCTGGGTGATATTTTGAGGAAAGACTGGGGATTTGACGGCGCTGTCGTCACAGACTGGGGCGGTTCCAATGATCATGCGGCAGGTGTGGCGGCAGGTTCGACGCTGGAAATGCCTGCGCCGGGACTGGATTCTGTACGGGAACTGATATGTGCAGTGGAGAATAAAAAAGTGAGCGAGGCCGACATTGATGCCCGCCTTGAGGAACTTTTGACACTTGTATTTGAAACTGATGGGGCTGTGAAAGCCGCCAAAAAACAGGCCGACTTTGAAAGGCATCACGCCTTGGCCCGTAAAGCGGCAGCTCAGAGCATTACCCTGCTGAAAAATGACGGAAATTTACTGCCGGTTAGGCATGGCAGGCGCGTCGGTATTATTGGAGATTTTGCCAAGCATCCCAGATATCAGGGGGCAGGTTCCAGTGTCGTGAATGCGGTGCATGTGGAAAATCTTTTGGATGCTTTAAAAGATTCCGGCATTGAACTGGCAGGTTATGCGCAGGGCTTTGACCGGCATGGAAAAGAAGATGAACTGCTGATGCGCGAGGCCATCCAGCTGGCTAAACATTCGGAGATGCTTATTGTCTGTATGGGCCTTGATGAAATTCAGGAGAGTGAAGGGCTGGACCGCAGACATATGCGGCTGAATAAAAATCAGCTTCAGCTGCTGCGCATGTTAAGAAAGGTGAATGACCAGATTGCTGTTGTATTGTTTTCAGGAAGCGCTGTAGAAACATCGTGGCAGAAATATTGTCAGGCACTGCTGCATGCGGGACTTGGCGGCGAGGCCGGCGCTGCGGCTGTAGCCGACGCACTGACGGGAAAAATCAATCCTTGCGGAAAACTGGCGGAAAGCTGGCCGAAGCGCTATACGGATGTACCGTCTGCAAAGCATTTTGCGGGAAAGGACAAAACGACAGAATATAGGGAAGGCATATATATCGGCTACAGATATTTTCAAAAAGCCGGCGTGCCAGCGGCATTTCCTTTTGGTTTCGGCATGAGCTATACAGCTTTTGCCTATAGTCAGCTGCGGGCAGATACAAAGCAGGCGGTATTTACTGTGAAAAATACAGGCGCATATGACGGCGCCGAAATAGTACAGCTGTATGTTTCAATGCCGGGCAAAGAAGTGTTTTCACCGGTCAGAGAACTGAAAGGATTTGCCCGTGTGGAACTAAAAGCAGGGGAATCTAAAGAAGTGACGATCCCGCTTGATGATAAGGCATTCCGCTACTGGAATGTGCGGACAAACCGATGGGAAACGGAGGGCGGCGCATATGTGATCGGTATCGGCGCTTCCAGCGAGGATATCCGCCTGAGTGCCCAAGTTGAAGTCTCAGGTACAGGGGCGCCGACGCCTTATGAGGGCAGACCGGTGGAAAGTTATGCGCGCGGAGATGTTTTAAATGTTTCCGATGAGGCTTTTGAGGCGCTTCTGGGACGAAAGATTCCTGAAAAACGCAGTACGATAAACCGCAATATGACTTTTGGAGAACTGAATCACAGCAAAAGTCCGCTGCTTTGGATTGTCTGGATCATACTGACACTTCTGCTTAGGCGGAGTATGAAGCGGGGAAAACCGGATTTAAATATTCTTTTTGTTTATAATATGCCGCTGCGCGCCCTTGCCAAAATGACAAGCGGCATGGTCAGCATGGGGATGGTTGACGGTATCGTCATGGAAGCCAAAGGACAGTGGGGCAAAGGTATCGTCAAAGTGATCAGAGAGTATTTGAAAAATAGAAAATTGAACCAGCGGATGGCGAAGCATTTAAAAATCAAATAAATGTATATGAAAAAGAGACGCGGCCGGCGATGACTGGCTGCGTCTCTTTGATATCTCTTAAAAACTGATTTTATCTAAGATGCCATTTAAATAAGCAATGGTCACGCCGTAGTTGGTCATCGGCACATGCTGAGCCTTTGCCTGACCTGCCCGTGACAGCATATATTTTCGGTTGAACATACATCCGCCGCAATGGATGATTAAGTCATAACCGCTTAAATCTTCAGGAAAATCCTGTCCTGAGACAATGTCGACAGTCAGACCGCTGCCCACTTTTTTCCGGAGAAAACGGGGAATCTTTTCACGGCCGATATCTTCAGCCAGCGGCGCATGGGTACATGCTTCGGCAATAAGTACCCGGGACTGTTCGGTCAGCGATTCGATAGCGCGGACGCTTTCAGTAAAATAATCGATATCCCCTTTGTATGCGGCCATCAAAACAGAGAAAGATGTTAAAAGACTTTTGGCCGGCTTTTTGTCGTAGACGGTCTTAAAGACCTGAGAATCTGTGATAATAACATCCGGCGCCCGGCCAAGGGATTCCAGCGCGCGGTCAATGCCGTCTGTCGTTACAGAAACGACTACACAGTGCTTGTCCAGAAGATCTCTGATGGTCTGCACCTGAGGCAGTATAAGCCGTCCTTTAGGCGCCTGAATATCCTGAGGCATCACAAGAAGCACGAGGGCGTTTTCCTTAACAATCGGAGAAGTCAGACTCGGCACATCATAATCTTCCGGAAGCCTGCGCATGATTGCTTCACGAATGGCTGCAATGCCGCTGCGGTCAAGAGCGCTGACGGCAACCGGGCGCAGATGACAGGCAGAGTGAATTTTTTCGGCGATATCCTCAGCTTTTTTGCCAAGAAGGTCGATTTTATTAATGACAGGAATCACCGGCGTTTTCTGCGCCTTTAATTTTTCAATCCATGCCAGTTCCTGATCAATGTCTGTGTCTGTGAAAATGACAAGAGCAATATCCGTCTTTTGAAGCGCTTCGCCTGTTTTGCGGACACGCATCTCTCCAAGGATGCTGCTGTCATCAAAGCCGGCGGTATCGATAAATACCACAGG
This sequence comes from Candidatus Scybalocola faecipullorum, assembly GCA_018716485.1. Lineage (GTDB taxonomy): Bacteria > Bacillota > Clostridia > Lachnospirales > Lachnospiraceae > Scybalocola_A > Scybalocola_A faecipullorum. The sequence continues at coordinate 16,210 of DVJY01000032.1, read as the reverse complement.
GCCGATGCCGTGAATTTCCATAGATTTATAGACCGGATCGGCAGTGGTTCCCGCAACATCGGAGACAATAGCAATATCCTGTCCGGTCAGCGCATTGATCAATGATGATTTGCCGCTGTTTGTTTTGCCGAAAAGGCCAATGTGAAGCCGTTCGGATCTGGGTGTATCATTCAGACTCATAAGTTCCTCCTTCTGACGCATTTGAAGTCTGCCTAGAGCGGTTTCATATCGCCCCGCGCATCAGTAATGCGATAGCCGATGGAAGCCATTTCTTCTTTTAAACGGCCCCGGCTCTCGGCGGCTTCAGCATCCATGTAAATTTTGTTGTCATATAAAGTGTATTGATGGCGTACGTTCAGCGGTGAAAGATTGGGCATGACCACATTGGCGCCGGCAAGCACCCCCATTTTTCTGCCATCCGGGTGAATGGTTCCAAGGGCTGTGGTCGCCGGAATCAGAGCATTTGGGCGGATAAGCCTCAGCACGGCAATGAGAAAGACTGTCATATCCAATGTGCCGTTGGCACAATCTTTAAACGGTGTATCATGGTGGGCGATAAACGGGCCGATGCCGATCATCTCCGGCTGGAGTTTATGAATGAACAGTAAATCTTTAGCCAGTGTCTGCGGCGTCTGTCCGGGAGAGCCGACCATAAAGCCGGTGCCGGTCTGATAGCCGATGGCCTTTAAGTCATACAGACAGCGCATACGGTTTTTCAGAGAAAGTTCCGGCGGATGCAGCTTGGCGTAGTGCAGTTCATCGGCCGTTTCATGGCGGAGCAGATACCGGTTGGCGCCCGCCTTATAATAGGCCAGATAGTCGTCATAACTTTTTTCGCCGATAGAAAGGGTAATGGCGCATTCCGGAAAATGTTCCCGGATGGCAGAAACAATATGGCACATCCGTTCGCGGGTGTAGAAAGGATCTTCACCGCCCTGAAGGACAAAAGTGGAAAATCCCAATTTCCGTCCCTCCCGGCAGCAGGCGAGAATGTCGTCTTCGCTCAGACGATAGCGCTCCACATGGCGGTTACTTCTGCGTATACCGCAGTACAGACAGTCATTTTTACAATAATTTGTAAATTCAATCAGTCCCCGGGTATAAATATCATGGCCGTAATACCGGTCGGTGACGGCCCGGGCTCTTTGAAAAAGAAATGCCCGGTCATCATCATCGGCTTCGGTCAGCAGACGGATCAAATCTTCAAATGGCAGAATGTGTTCTGCTTCCAGTTGTTCAATCAATGTTTGTATCATGTTTAGTCATACCTTTGAATAAATTGTTTTTGTACTGACGTCGGGCAGCATGCCCAATTTTCCTGAAAGGGCGCTGATAATATCATTGGGCGCGTCGAGGACGATGCTGATGATTGACAGACCACGCTCTCTGTGGGGGATGCCCATACGTCCGAGAATGTAGTTGGAATATTCGTGGAGCAGCGCATTCAGTCTGGCTACAGAATCCGGATTTTCAACAATAATGCCGATAACGGCGATACGTGTCTGCATGGTCTAATTCCTTTCTTTTGCAGTTTTCATGGAATCGGTATTCCAGACTTTCGGAAGAATCTGGAGCAGAATGATCAAAAGCACCAGTCCGATGCCGAGACTTAAAATCAGGCTGAGCGTATGACCCAGCACTGAGCGGGTCAGGCCGGCGATCAGATAGCCGATAAAGCAGCATACGGCAACGGTGACAGCATATGGCGCCTGTGTGCCCACATGAGCCAGATGATTGCATTCCGCACCGGCCGAGGCCAGAATTGTCGTATCTGAGATCGGAGAAGCATGGTCACCGAAAACAGAGCCGGCCAGTGTGGCAGATAAGCTGACAATGACCAGTTCAGGCGCAGCCACTTCACAGATTGCGATGACAATCGGAATTAAAATGCCGAAAGTACCCCATGCGGTGCCTGTAGCGAATGAAAGCAGGCATGCGATCAGGAAAATGCAGGCAGGGATAATATGTACAGGGATGCCGGACTGCTGTACAAAATCCGCAACGAATGAACCGGTTTTGAGCAGATCGCGGCATACACCGCTGATCGTCCATGCCAGCGTTAAAATGACACATGCCGGAACCATGTTATTGATACCGGTGTTAATACATGAAAAAAATTCCTTAAAGTTCAGTGTACGGCGGAGCATAAAATAAATAAAAATAAAAATGAGCGATGCGAATGCGGAAAGAGCAAGGGCGGAACCTGCATCAGTTTCTCCAAAAGCTGTAAATAAATTCATATATCCGGCACTGCCCGGTGTCCACATACCTCCTACATAAAGCATGGAGATGACAGAAAAAACAACAAGAACAATGACAGGAAGGGCAAGGTCGATGACTCTGCCTTTTTTGCCGGAAATTTTTTCGAATTCTTCTTCGGCGCGGCCTTCGTTGGCGGTGTTAAAAAAGCCTTCTTCCACGCAGCGCTTTTCGGCGAGAGCCATCGGGCCGTAGTCCGCATTCTTTTTAATGGACATGTAAAAGACCATGAAAATGGTAAGCATGGCATAAAAATTAAACGGGATGGATTCTAAAAATGCGGTCATGCCGTTGCCGGAACTTGCCGGAAAATAGGAGATAACCGCAGCGGCCCATGAAGATATGGGCGCAATGATACATACCGGAGCGGCAGTCGCGTCGATGATATATGCCAGTTTTTCACGGGACATTTTCAGTTTGTCGGTGACAGGACGCATAACCGTGCCCACCGTCAGACAATTGAAATAGTCGTCGATGAAAATGATGACGCCAAGCGCTGACGTTGCAAGGCCGGCAGAGCGCTTGGTCGACAACTTGGCAGATGCCCAGTCTCCGTAAGCCTTTGAGCCGCCTGCCTTGTTAATGACGGCGACAACTATACCCAAAAGACAGAGAAATAAAATCATCGATGTATTTTCTGCCAGTTTTTCGGCCATCAGCTGTGTTGTAGAGGCAAGAACGCCGGCAGGGCCGTAGCCCATGAGTAAAGAATAGATGACTGTGCCGGATAAAATGCCGAGAATCAGGGAAAAGACCACTTCCTTTGTGATCAGTGCCAAGACGATGGCAACAATAGGCGGGATAATGGACAGTATGCCTGCGTTGGCATTGGAATCCGCACCGCCGATACCTGTAAGGTCTATCATAAGAACCTCCTCCTTAAAAATCAATCATGAAAAAATTATAGCAAATAAACAAAGAGAAGTAAATAAACATTGTGGCTTTGAGGAATTTATGATAGCATCAGTGTACAGGAGGAGAAAATTAATGGCAGATTATACAGATAAAAACAGAGAAGTGATTAACGGCTGGTGCCGTGACGGTTGGGAATGGGGACGTCCGATTTCTCATGAAGTATTTGTCTGGGCAAAAAAGGGAGATTACGCACTGTGTATTACGGCGGCCAAGCCGGTGCCAAAAGCATGGATTGAGCCTGCTGCGGGCCAAAAAGTGCTGGCGCTGGCCGGAGGCGGCGGACAGCAGGGACCGATACTGACGGCGCTGGGTGCTGACGTAACGGTGCTTGATTATTCAGATGTCCAGCTGGAGACGGAGCGGATGGTTGCCGCACGGGAAGGTTATGATATTACAGTTGTACAGGCGGATATGACAAAAAGACTGCCTTTTGAAGATGAGTCCTTTGATATGATCATTCATCCCGTATCTAATTGCTATATTCAGGATGTTTATCACGTATGGCTGGAATGTTTCAGAATTCTTAAAAGCGGCGGACGTCTGATTGCCGGACTTGACAATGGCATGAACTTTATAGTTGACGATGCACAGGAACGGATTGTTTATGAACTGCCATTTGATCCGCTGAAAAATGAAGCGCATTTGAAAAAGAGTATGGCATGCAATGAAGGCTTTCAGTTTTCCCACGGCGTTGAAGAACAGATCGGCGGCCAGCTGAGGGCAGGATTTATACTGAAAGATATTTATGAGGATACAAACGGCAGCGGGCGCCTGCATGAAATGAACATACCGTCTTTTTGGGCAAGTCTTGCCGTAAAGCCTTAAATCATCCGGAGGAGGTATTTATGACGTCTTTAGGTCTATTGACAGAAAAATACACATCGCTGTCTATGATCGGCATGTGTAAAAACGCGGGGAAGACAACGGCGCTGAATCATTTGATCGCAGATCTTAACGACCGGCATGAGACTTTTGCCGTGACATCGGTGGGCCGTGACGGTGAGAGCACCGATGTTGTGACGGGAACGAAAAAACCGGGTATTTATATCCATGAAGGTACGCTGATCGCAACGGCAGCCGGGCTGCTTGAATGGTGTGATATTACAAAAGAAATACTGGCGGTAACGGGGATGAATACTCCAATGGGAGAAGTCGTTGTGATCAGGGCGTTAAGCGACGGCAATGTCCAACTGGCAGGACCGTCCATGAATGAACAAATTATAGAAATATCAGGCATGTTCAGAGCATTCGGCGCGCAGAAAATACTGATCGACGGCGCTGTCAGCAGGAAAACCCTCGGTTCCGCGCGGGTGGCGGAAGCGGCAGTGCTGTGCACAGGCGCCTCTTATCACAAGGATATGCAGACGGTTGTGAATCATACGGCCTATTTTTGCCGCCTGTTGTCGCTGCAGCCGCCAAAATGCGGCAGGGCGCTCAGCGCCATACGTGCCGCCGCAGGCAGCGCCAAAGCAGTGCTTGCCAATGATCAGGGCGATGTGCGGAGGATAAAGACGGCGAAGGAGATGAGTACAGCATTGGGAAGCAGGGAAAACAGCGGCTTTAACTATATTTTTGTGGACGGCGCTTTAAGCGACGGTATTTTAAAACCGCTGCTTATGTCCAATATTTCATTCAGGGATAAGACGGTGATCACAGGAGACAGCAGCAAAATTCTTCTCAGTCCGCCGGTTTGTGAGAAACTGTTTGTTAAGGGGGCGCGGCTGGCAGTACTTGATCCGATTTCTTTGGCAGCAGTGACGATTAATCCGTTTTCGGCATATGGATATCATTTTGATAAACAGGAATTTCTTGACCGGATGTCTGAAGCTGTGGAGGTTCCGGTGATTAATGTGGAGGAGGGAATAAATGATTCAACTGACGTATGAACAAAAGCAGATGCTGGGACTGAATGCTGTGGTGGAACTTTTAAACCCGGCGTCATGTTTCGGCCGGGAAAAAAGCAGACGACTGATGCCGTACACAGTGTCACAAAAGCAGGAATTGCTGAGAGAACTGGACAATATTGAAAAAATTTGTGCCCATTTTGATGAAGCAAAGCCGTATATAGACGCGCTGAACATCATATTCGGTCATTTTAAGGATATACGTCCCACATTAACCCGTGAAACTGAGGACATTGGCTTTAATGATATTGAATTGTTTGAGATTAAATATTTTCTCATACAGTCGGAAAAGATGATGGAGCCATGGCAAAAATTAAATGATTTATGTAAACTTCAAGGCTTCAGTTTTGAAAATACGGTACAGGCGCTTGATGCAGTGGATCCGGATCGGCGCCGTATCCCGGGATTTTATATCAGTGAGCGTTATTCACAGAAGTTAAAGGATATCCGGCAGGATAAAAAGGAAATTGAACTTAAAATCAGAAAAGCAGTCTCTGAAGAAGAAAAGCAGATGCTTAAAGCGAAGCGTCTGCGTATTGTTGTGGGGGAAGAGGAAGAAGAAAAAAACATCCGCATAGAAATTACACAGGCACTTGGGCCTGCCCTGACGGATATGCAGAAAAATATTAAAATGACCGCGGATTTGGATCTGCTTCTACAAAAAGCGCGTCTGGCCAAGACCTGCGGATGTGCAAAGCCAAAAATTACAGACGCTGAAGTGTATTTTGAAGATGCCGTTCATCCATATGTTGCCCGGTGCCTGAAGGAACAAGGCAAAACATTTACGCCCATATCTATTGCCGCCGGCCGCGGCGCCAGCGTTATTACAGGCGCAAATATGGGCGGGAAAAGTGTGACGCTTAAGACTGTTGCATTGAACGTGCTGCTGACATTGTGCGGATTTTATCCGTTTGCCAAAAAGGCCGGTGTACCTATATTTGAAGAATTTTATTTCATCGCAGAAGATAAGCAGTCGCCAGAAGAGGGCCTGTCCAGCTTTGGAGCGGAGATTGTGATGCTGGATGAAGTGATCAGGGCATCAAAGCGCGCTTTCTGTATGATTTTTCTCGATGAATTTGCAAGAGGGACAAATCCCGATGAGGGTGCGCGTATTGTCAGGGCAGTGACAAAATATTTAAACGCATCCCGGTCGGTGGCGCTGCTGACGACCCATTATGATCATGTGGCCGAGTGTGCCGGAAGGCATTATCAGGTCATCGGTCTTAAAGAAGTCGACATGAAGAAACTGAAGTCGGAGATTGCCGCCGCAGGCGCGCGCAAAGGCGTGGATCTGATTGCCAGTCATATGAATTACGGTATATATCAGGTTTACGGAGAAACCGACTGTCCGAAAGACGCGCTGAATATATGCCGCATGCTGGGACTTGATGAAGACGTTTTAAATATTATCGAAAAGAGCTATTGACAAAAATTTCGTCAAATAGTATGATGAAGCTATATTGCAGGACAAAAAACTGTCAATATAACCAATTAATTACAATAGAGGCGCAGAAGCTAAGGTAGTTATCGGATGCCAAGGGAGGCACTTCCGAAGCCGGTAGTGAATGTGGTTTCTGCCGAAAGTGTCAGGGAAGTGGCCGCCCTGCCGCTTGAAGATCTGGTTCAGTACCCGGTCTTTGTCATGTGATTTCAGGAAAACATGAAGCGCTATTGATACTTGCGAGAGTGGTTCGCAGTACAAGAAGCGCTTTTTTTATTGGACAAGGAAGACGGATGTGAATTGCTGTGTCTGATAAAAAAAGCCGGATATCTGCAGAAACTCTTGCCGCATTTTAAGGAGGGACACAATATGGGATCAATGATCAGAATGAGGATGAGCGCTCATGACGCGCACTATGGCGGCAATCTGGTGGATGGTGCAAGGATGCTTGGACTGTTCGGCGATGTCGCGACGGAACTGCTGATTCAGCATGACGGCGATGAAGGACTGTTTTGTGCTTATGACAATGTGGAATTTTTAAATCCTGTCTACGCCGGAGATTATATTGAAGCAGTGGGAGAAATTACCAGCGTGGGCAATACGTCAAGAAAGATGAAGTTTGAAGCGAGAAAAGTGATTGCGCCGCGACCGGATATTAATGACTCTGCGTGTGATGTTTTGCCTGAACCGGTAATTGTCTGCCGTGCAACTGGCACATGTGTCGTGCCTAAGGATAAGCAGCGCAGAAAATGATCCGGATTGGAGGTTGACAGAAGATGGAAAAGCTGATTATTACAGCATGTATCTGCGGTGCAGAGGTGACAAAAGCGCACAACCCGGCAGTACCTTATACAGTCGATGAACTGGTGCGGGAAGCAAAGTCCGCTTATGACGCGGGCGCTTCAATCATCCATCTGCATGTACGTGAAGATGACGGCACGCCGACTCAGGATGCCGGACGTTTTAAAGTCTGCATGGAGGCCATACAGGCGGCATGCCCGGATGTGATCATTCAGCCGTCTACAGGCGGCGCTGTGGGAATGAGCAATGATGAACGGCTGCAGCCGATTACATTAAACCCGGAGATGGCAACCCTTGACTGCGGGACATGTAATTTCGGCGGCGACGAGATTTTTGTAAATACGGAGAATATGATCAAAGATTTTGCCAAGAAGATGGCGGCAAGAGGCATCAAGCCGGAAATCGAAGTCTTTGATAAGGGTATGATCGATATGGCGCTGCGCCTTCATAAAAAGGGGTATATTCAGGCGCCGATGCATTTTGATTTCGTGATGGGGGTCAACGGCGGTATATCAGGGGAACCGCGGGACCTGCTGTTTATGAGGGAAAGTATACCGGCAGACGCCACATGGACGGTTGCAGGTGTGGGACGGTATGAATTCCCGATGATAACGATGGGCATCCTTATGGGGGGACATGTTCGTGTCGGATTTGAGGATAATGTTTATCTGGCAAAAGGTGTTTTGGCAAAAACTAATGGGGAACTAGTTGCCAAAGCTGTGCGGATCGCAAAAGAATTGGGGAGAGATATTGCGTCGCCGTCAGAAGCCAGAAAGATTTTGGGACTTAAAAGCAGAGCGTAAACTGGGAGGAGATAAGATATGGCGTTAAAAGGAAATAAATATGGGATTCACCGCGTGATTGAGCCTCAGGGTGTTTTGACACAGGCGGCAAAGAAAATAGATAATGACATGACAAAACTTTATTCCAATGAAATCATCTGCGATGTCAGCGCGCTGAACGTAGATTCCGCATCTTTTCATCAAATTTCTGAAGCATGCGGCGGCGATGAGGAAAAAATCGGCCGCATGATCATGGACATTGTTGATGAAAGAGGAAAAATGCAGAATCCGGTGACCAATTCCGGCGGTATGTTTATCGGTACGGTCGCTTATATCGGTGAAGATTTGGATATTGATTTAAAAGTCGGCGATAAAATCGCTTCATTGGTTTCTCTGTCGATGACACCGCTGAAAATTGATGAAATTAAGGCTGTTCATAAGGATATTGACCGCGTGGATATTACAGGAAAAGCTGTTCTTTTTGAGACGGCGCTTTATGCAAAGCTTCCGGAAGATATGAGTGAAGCGCTAGCACTGGCAGCCCTTGACGTGGCCGGCGCACCGGCTCAGACAGCCAAACTGGTAAAACCGGGACAAAGTGTGCTTGTGCTTGGCGGCGCGGGAAAATCGGGAACACTGGTCTGCTATGAGGCAATGAAGCGGGTCGGCCCGACCGGCCGTGTTGTGGCGATGGATTACAGCGAGGCAGGTCTTGAAGAACTGCGGAAACTGGGCGTGTGCCACGAGACATTTCAGGCAAGCGCGGCTATGCCTGTGGATGTGCTTGAAAAAGCGCTGGCGGCCAATAACGGTAAAGAATATGATCTTTCAATCTGCTGTGTTAATGTGCAAAATTGTGAAATGTCGGCCATTCTTCCGGTCAAAGATGAAGGTACCGTCTATTTCTTCTCTATGGCTACAGATTTTGCCAAAGCGGCGCTGGGCGCTGAAGGCGTAGGCAAGGACATTACGATGATCATCGGCAACGGCTATACAAAAGGGCATGCGCAGATTACTCTTGCACAACTGCGGGAAAATGCTGCCATCAGAAATCTGTTTGACCAGAAATATGTATAATGTTGATACACTGATTCGACTTTGATTTGCTTAGAAATGGAGGACTTATGAGATGAAGACGAAGAATGGTTTATTTGCAAATGTTTCACCGGAAGAATGGAATGACTGGAAGTGGCAGGTAAGAAACCGCATTCAGACGCTGGAAGATTTGAAAAAATATATGTCATTGACGCAAGAAGAGGAAGAAGGCGTCAGACAGTGCCTTGGAAAATTAAGAATGGCAGTAACGCCGTATTATCTTTCTTTGATCGATCTTGATGATCCGCTGGATCCGATCAGAAGACAGGCGATACCGACGGCTTTTGAACTGTACCAGTCGCCGGAAGATCTGGTGGATCCGCTCCATGAAGATACGGATTCACCGGTGAAAGGGCTGACCCACCGTTATCCTGACAGAGTATTGTTTTTAATTACAGATCAGTGTTCGATGTACTGCCGTCACTGTACAAGAAGACGTTTTGCAGGACATGCCGATGCGGGCGTACCAAAGGCGCAGATTGATGCATGTATCGATTATATCAGAAATCACCCGGAAGTCAGAGATGTGCTGCTGTCCGGCGGCGACGCGCTGCTTGTCAGTGACGAACGGCTGGAGTATATTATCTCCGAACTGAGAAAAATACCTCATGTTGAAATTGTGCGTATCGGCTCGAGAACGCCGGTGGTGATGCCTCAGCGCATTACACAGGCATTATGTGATATGCTCAAAAAATATCATCCGATTTGGCTGAATACCCACTTTAACCATCCAAATGAAATTACAGAAGAGAGTGCTGCAGCCTGTGCCAGGCTGGCCAATGCGGGCATACCTTTAGGCAATCAGTCTGTTTTGCTGGCCGGTGTCAATGACTGCGTCCATGTAATGAAACAGCTCGTTCAGCAGCTTGTTAAAATCCGTGTGCGCCCGTATTATATTTATCAGTGCGATCTTTCGATGGGACTTGAACACTTCCGCACACCTGTAGCTAAGGGAATTGAAATTATGGAAGGTTTAAGAGGGCACACATCAGGATATGCAGTGCCGACTTTTGTCATTGACGCGCCGGGCGGCGGCGGAAAAACACCGGTGATGCCGAATTATATTATTTCACAGTCACCGCATAAAATTGTACTTAGAAACTTTGAGGGTGTCATTACCACATATACGGAGCCGAAACATTATGAAGAAAACTGTCAGTGCAGCGTATGCCGCGCCAAACGTGCAGGGAAAATGCCTCATCTTGTTGGGGTAGCTGGCTTGGAACAGGGCGAAGGCATGTCGATCCTGCCCCATAATCTGGAGCGTCTGAAAAGAATGCATCAAGGCGCGTAATGACGGACTGGAGGGAATTTAATGGAAAGTAAACTGCATCTGAATCAGGCACTGATCGATCAGGCGCGTGCCAGTGCGGCACACGCTGCCGATGATGTTCAAAAGTTTATTGATGTGCATACAACAACATCGGTGGAACGGACAATCTGCCGTCTGCTCGGCATTGACGGGGTTAATGAAGTGGATGTGCCGCTGCCGAATGTTGTTGTCGATCATATGAAAGACAAAGAAATTTTAGCCGGAGGCGCGGCATTTTACCTCGGAAATGCCATGGCGCATACAGGACTTGACGCACAGACAATCGCAGAGAAAATCAACAGCGGCGAAATTGATCTGACAAAAATCCCGATTTATTCAGAGGAAGAAATCCGTGAAGCTATAATGCCGGCTGTGGAAAAGTCCTGTGAACGCATACGGCAAAATGTGGCTAAAAGAAATGAGTTTTTAGAGACATACGGCGATAAAGAGGGACCGCTGCTTTATTTGATTGTTGCTACAGGAAATATTTATGAGGATATTACCCAGGCGAAGGCTGCAGCCAAGCAGGGCGCTGATGTGATTGCGGTAATCCGCACAACAGGACAGTCGCTTTTGGATTATGTGCCTTACGGTGCGACCACAGAAGGATTTGGCGGAACATACGCAACGCAGGAAAACTTCCGGCTGATGAGGGCGGCGTTAGATGAGGTCGGAGCAGAAGAAAAGCGCTATATCCGTCTCTGCAATTACTGCTCGGGGCTGTGTATGCCGGAAATCGCGGCCATGGGCGCAATGGAGCGTCTTGATGTAATGCTCAATGACGCGCTTTACGGTATTCTTTTCCGGGATATTAATATGCAGCGAACCCTTGTGGATCAGTATTTTTCAAGAATTATCAATGCATATGCCGGTGTGATCATTAATACAGGCGAGGACAATTATCTGACGACCGATGATGCCATAGAGGCGGCCCATACGGTGCTGGCATCTCAATTTTTAAATGAACAGTTTGCTTTAAAGGCAGGACTGCCGGAGGAACAGCAGGGACTCGGACATGCTTTTGAAATGGATCCGGATATCGAAGATACGTTTTTATATGAACTGGCGCAGGCACAGATGGCAAGGGAGATTTTCCCGAAAGCGCCGCTGAAATATATGCCGCCGACAAAGTTTATGACCGGCAATATATTCCGGGGACATGTTCAGGATGCCCTGTTTAATATGGTTACTATACTGACCGGTCAGAAAATCCATTTGCTTGGCATGCTGACCGAAGCAATTCATACACCGTTTATGTCTGACCGAGCCCTTTCTATTGAAAATGCGCAGTACATTTTCAGAACAATGAAGCATTTGGGCGAGGAAATTGAATTTAAAAAGGGCGGTATTATAGAAACAAGAGCCAATGAAGTGCTTCAAAAGGCAGCCGATCTTTTAAAAGAAATCGAGCGCATCGGTGTTTTCGCAACGTTGGAGAAAGGTATTTTTGCTGATATTAAACGTCCGAAAGACGGCGGTAAAGGACTGGACGGCGTTGTAGAAAAAGACACATTTTATTTTAACCCGTTTATCGAAGTTATGAAAGGGGGAGCCAAAGTATGAGTTCAGGACTTTATAATATGCATAAGGCGAATTTCGACACAACACTGGATCTGACGAAAGTACGCCCGTATGGCGATACGATGAATGACGGTAAAGTACAGCTGGGCTTTACACTCCCTGTGAAAAATGATGAGCGGGGAGAGGAAGCAGCTCGTCGTCTGGCGAAGAAAATGGGATTTGAAGATGTCAATATTGCTTATAAAGGCACCCTTGATACAGAATTTACCTATTATATAGTGTATGGAAGTACCATTTATTCTGTGGACTATACAGACATCCATGTTCAGACCGTGGAAGAAGAAACAATGACGATGGAAGAAGTCAATGATTATATCCGTGAACATATCGGGCGCAAAGTCGTTATTGTCGGAGCATCGACAGGAACCGATGCCCATACGGTCGGTATCGATGCAGTTATGAACCGAAAAGGTTTTGCCGGCCATTATGGTCTGGAACGATATGAAATGATTGAAGCATATAATCTGGGCAGTCAGGTGCCAAATGAAGAGTTTATTCAAAAGGCTGCAGAATTAAAAGCAGATGTGCTGCTTGTTTCACAGACAGTGACACAAAAAGACATCCATATTCAAAATCTGACAGAACTTGTAGAGCTTTTGGAAGCTGAAGGACTCAGAGACAAGTTTGTGCTATGCTGCGGCGGCGCGCGTATTACCCATGAACTTGCGAAGGAACTTGGTTATGACGCTGGCTTCGGACCGGGAAAATATGCAGATGATGTGGCTACATTTGCGGTGACGGAAATGGTCAGACGCGGAATAAAATAAAAGAATGAGAAATAAAATCAAATATGAAATCATATTTTTCTGGAAATCGTGAATGTTTAATGATACAATAGCATCGGTATTTCAATATATAGGAGGAAACAGTATGAAAGACGTCATGATTTCAGAATCCGTCATTTATGTCGGTGTGGATGATAAAACAATTGATTTATTTGAAAGTCAGTATCCAGTTCCAAACGGTGTGTCATACAACTCTTATGTAATCTTGGATGACAAACTGACGGTGATGGATACAGTGGATGCCAGAGCAACAGATGAATGGTTTGCAAATTTGGAAAAAGTGATTGGTGATAAAGATGTATCCTACCTTGTTGTGTCTCATATGGAACCGGATCACGCAGCCAATATTCAGAAATTTGTCCAGAAGTATCCTTCGGCAAAAATTGTGGGCAATGCAAAGACATTTACAATGATGCAGCAGTTTTTTGATTTTGATATTGAAAGCAGAAAAGTTGTTGTCAAAGAAGGCGACTCACTGTCTCTCGGACAGCATACACTGACATTTTATATGGCGCCGATGGTTCACTGGCCGGAAGTTATGGTTACATATGAATCATTTGAAAAAATTCTTTTCTCCGCCGACGGCTTTGGAAAATTCGGCGCTTTGGATGCGGAAGAAGACTGGGCATGCGAAGCGAGAAGATATTATTTTAACATTGTGGGCAAATACGGCGTTCAGGTTCAGGCTCTTCTTAAAAAAGCGGCAGCATTGGAAATTGCCATGATCTGTCCGCTCCATGGACCGATTTTAAAAGAAAATCTCGGTTATTACATAGGCAAATACGACGTTTGGAGCAAGTATGAACCGGAAGATGAAGGCGTGCTGGTGGCATATGCCTCCATTCACGGAAATACGGCAAAAGCGGCAGAAAAGATGAAAGAAATGCTGGAAGCAAAAGGCGCTGCCAAAGTTGTTCTTACAGACCTTGCAAGATGCGATGTGGCAGAAGCGGTGGAAGATGCTTTCAGATACAGCAAACTGGTCGTTGCGGCAGCAAGCTACGATGCCGGCGTATTCCCGCCGATGGAAGAATTTTTGATGCATCTTAAATCCAAAAACTTCCAGAAACGCAAAGTTGGCGTTATTGAAAACGGGACATGGGCACCGTCAGCGGCAAAATGCATGAAGGCAATTCTTGAAACAATGAAAAATGTAACGATTTGTGATACAACCGTGACTATTAAATCTGTGATGAAATCGGATAATGTGGAAGCAATGGAAGCTTTGGCAGACGAACTGCTGGCTTAATCTGCAGATGATCAAAATGGGCAGGCGATATATGAAACATCGCCTGCTTATTTTAATTATGGAATGTTTGTTTTGTATTTTTCGATTAATTAAGTTTTCTGAAAACAGGGTCAGCAGGATAACCGCCCCGAAGCTTTTGTATGCCCCGCTGATTGGCGTCTTTTGAATTTTTCCAGTCAGCTTCTTTATTGCGGTAATCATACTTATCTACAAACCATGAAACATCCCCGGCCATACGGTCCATATTTTCTTCCATGACTTTAAAAAGTACCGGATAGAATTGATTCTTTTGACTGTCGCTCAGTTTTTCTTCAGCCATTTCTACAATGTCTTTAAAGTGATGCAGACAAAATCCTTTGGAATTCTCAAACAGTTGGGCAAAATCTTTGTCTTTAAGCGCAAGCTGAAGGAATGTGTCTAAGTATCGAGGATATTTTGATTTAAAATGATTGCATACATAACAGGAAGATTCTTTTGTTTCAACCCACTGTCCGATGCTTGTCTGGGCTTTTTCGTGGACATCTGAAGATTTCATGCGGCTGATCAAAGATGTCTTTTTCGGTGAAAAATGTTTAATCTGTTCTTTTAATTCTTTCGTCATTTTCTGATAATAAGTATCCAGCATTAAAGCGACGCCAAGCTGATTGCCGTAGTCGAACATCATTTTATGGTGATGACGGCAAAATCCGAGCCGGTCTGTATCTTCGCGGATATCCGCTTCCATGTACGCCGGACCTAAAATAAAGGAAATGGCTTCTTGTTCCAGCTGACGTTCAATATAGCAGAAAGGACATTCATCATTGGCCTTAAATGCGTCGATCACCGGAATGGTATAAATGGTTGTTTTCATAATACGAGCCTCCGTAACAAATCTATCAAAGTAAAAGTTTGTTTAATTTTAACACAGCTGTGCAAAAAATCACATAGGTTTGTATGAATTTTCAGTGATTTTCAGGGACATAACTTGTTTTGACTGTGATATGGCCCTATAATGAATAGAAGAAAAGACAGGAGTGGATTTATTTATGATGATATCGGGTAAGAAAGTACAAATTTGGCCCGGCAGCGGTCCGGACAAGCCGGTGATTTATCTGAATACATTTCCGGAGGAAGGCGCACTTGTTTATGAAATGGTCAAGAACAGCGGGAAGTATGATTTTTCGCTGGTGGCTGTAAGTGAACTTGAATGGAATCATGATCTTGTGCCGTGGGATATTCCGCCTGTCCGTAAAAATGACCTGCCTTATACCGGCGGGGCGCAGGCGTATGCCTGTCTGCTGACAGAACAGATCATTCCGAAAGCTGAAAAGGAAATTCAAGGGTGCCCGCCATGGCGGGGGATTGCAGGATATTCACTTGCAGGACTGTTTGCCATTTATGCCCTTTACTGTACGGACTTATTTTCAAGAGCAGCCAGTGTATCCGGATCCCTGTGGTTCCCGGAATTTAAGTCATTTATTTTTTCCCATACAATGAAATGCAGACCGGAATACATATACTTTTCGCTGGGGAACAAAGAAAGCAAAACAAACAATGCCTGTCTTAGAACTGTCCGCAGCAATACCGAAGAAATAGAGGCCTGCTATCGAAATATGGGTATCGATACTGTATTCCGTCTGAATCCGGGCAATCATTTTAAGGACACTGCCCGCCGTATGGCAGACGGCATCTTATGGCTGCTTGACAGATGATCAGGAAAATATTTGGAAGATACAGGAAAAAATACTTTACAAAAAAGACGTGTTGTGATAAAATTTATTCCGTTACAGCGACAAATTTGAAAGTGTATAAGCAAAGTATAGGCCCAGATAGCTCATGCCCGAATCCTTAGCGAGCGGAGCGCAGCTTAGTAGGAGGGTAGTTACGGAGAGCGAAGCGAAACGTAACGACACAACCGACTGAGCGGAAGGGTTAAAGAAAATAAAAAGTATAGGCCCAGATAGCTCATGCCCGGATACTTAGCGAGCGGAGCGCAGCTTAGTAGGAGGGTAGTTACGGAGAGCGGAGCGAAACGTAACGACACAACCGGCTGAGCGGAAGGGTTAAAGAAAATAAAAAATATAAGCCCAGATAGCTCAGTCGGTAG